>NZ_JBVICF010000002.1:769810-867774 GCF_055572995.1 Streptomyces sp. NPDC030245
GCGCGTGACGTCCGGGGGGCTCCCGCTGGTTTGGCGCGTGACGTCCGGGGGGCTCCCGCTGGTTTGGCGCGTGACGTCCGGGGGGCTCCCGCTGGTTTGGCGCGTGACGTCCGGGGGGCTCCCGCTGGTTCGGCGTGTGCGGGAGTGTCTCGGCTGGTCGCGCAGTTCCCCGCGCCCCTGAGCCGCACCGCAGTTCCGCCACCCGACAGCCTCCGAGCCGCACCGTGGTTCCCCCACCCGACAGCCTCTGAGCCGCACCACAGTCCCCCCACCCGGCAACCCCTGAGCCGCACCGTGGCTCCCCCACCCGACAGGCCCTGAGCCGCACCACGGGCCCCCACCCGACAACCCCTGAACCGCACCACAGTCCCCCCACCCGACAACCCCTGAACCGCACCACAGTCCCCCCACCCCCCACCACCACCCGACAACCCCCGAGGAGCCACCCATCCCATGCCCCCACCCCACCTCCCCCTCCCGCCCACCGACCGTGTCCTGTCGCCGCTCACCGGGTGGACCCGGGCGCACTGGGAGGTGCTCGCCGACCGGCAGTTGGAGGCTCTGGTGCCCTACGCGACGCCGGGGTTCGCGCAGTACCGACTGCCTGGGCGCAACAGTTGGTCGGGGGTCGTGTCGGACGGCCTGGAGGGGTACGCGCGGTCATTTCTGCTCGCCTCCTTCCGGATCGCGGGAGCGGGCGGCGAGGTGGATCCCCGTCTGGTAGAACGCTACGCGCGGGGTCTGACAACGGGCACCGACCGCGACAGCGGCGAGGCGTGGCCCGAGCTCACCGACTGCTCGCAGCAGATGGTGGAGGCCGCGTCCATCGCGATCGGGCTGCACGAGACCCGCCCCTGGATCTGGGACAAGCTCGACACCCGCGTCCAGGAGCGGGTGGTCGACTGGTTCTCCGGGTTCGTCGGCAGGAGGACCTGGGACAACAACTGGCGGCTCTTCCAGGTGGTGTCCGAGCAGTTCCTCGCCTCCGTCGGCGCCCCGTACAGCCGGTCGGACATCGACGGCGGCCTGGACCGCATCGAGGACTGGTACCGCGGTGAGGGCTGGTACAGCGACGGCGACGGGCGCAACTTCGACTACTACGTCGGCTGGGCGCTGCACCTGTACCCGCTGTTGTGGGCCCGGATGGCGGGCGGTGACGACGGCGGCCGCGCCGAGCTCTACCGCGAGCGCCTGGCGCGGTTCCTCACCACCTATCCGCACTTCTTCGGCGGCGACGGCGCACCCGTCCACCAGGGTCGCTCCCTCACGTACCGCTTCGCGGCCGCCGCGCCCGTGTGGCTGGGCGCCCTCGCCGACTGCACGCCGCTCGCGCCCGGCCTCACCCGGCGTCTCGCCTCCGGCACGGCGCGGCACTTCGTGGAGCGCGGCGTCCCCGACGAGCGGGGCCTGCTGCCGCTCGGCTGGTACGGGACGTTCCTGCCCGCGACACAGTCCTACTCGGGGCCCGCCTCGCCGTACTGGGCGAGCAAGGGCTTCCTGGGGCTGCTGCTGCCCGCCGACCATCCGGTGTGGACGGAGCGCGAAGTGCCGCTCCCCGTCGAGGAGTCCGACCAGTACACGGCGCTCCCGCAGCCCGGCTGGCTGCTGCACGGCACCCGGCACGACGGCATCGTCCGCCTGGTCAACCACGGCAGCGACCACAATCCCCCGGAGGGCCCGGCGCGGGACGACCCGCACTACGCCAAGTTCGGCTACTCGACGGCGACCGCCCCGGAGACCGCTCCCCGCGCGTGGGAACGTACCGTCGACGGCCACCTGGCGCTCATCGCCCCCGACGGCACGCCCACGCGCCGCCGCCGCATCCACCCGCTGAGCTGCGAGGGCCGCGTGGCCTCATCCCGTCACGACGCCCAATGGCCGGGCGTGGACGGCATCTTCCCCGTCGAGACGACCAGCGCCCTGCACGGCCCGTGGGAGATCCGCGTGCACCGGGTGCGGGCACCCGCCGGAGTCACCGTCCGCGAGGGCGGTTACGCGGTGGCGGACGGGACGCGTCCGCACGCCGAGCGCGGCCCCGGCTGGGCGCTCACCCGTACGACGACGGGGCTGACCAGCACGGTCGTCGCCCTCCACGGCTGGGACGAGGAGGCGGGCATCGCCCGCGAGGTGGCGGCCAACGCGTTCGGGCCGCACTCCGCGACACCGTTCCTCACCTCCGCCGCCCACCCTGGCGGTGACAGCGTCCATGTCACTCTGGTCGCCCTGTCGCAGGACACGGTCCACCCGCGGGCGCTGCGGGAGTCCATCGTCTGCGAGGTGGACGGCGACCGCGTCCGCGTCCGCTTTCCCGACGGGACCGTACTCGACCTCTGACCCCGGGGCCGGCCGCCGTCAGATGCCGCCCTCCTCCCGCCGGTGGATCTGCTCGACCAGCTCCGCCGCCATGCGCTTGATCGTGTCGAGCCCGGCCCTGCCCCAGCGGCGCGGCTCGACGTCCACCACGCAGACCGTGCCGAGCGCCATCCCCGTACGGTCGAGCAGGGGCGCGCCCAGGTAGGAGCGGATGCCGTGCTCCTCCACGACGGGGTTGCCCGCGAACCGCGGATAGTCGCGGACGTCCTCCAGGACGAGGGCCTTGCGGCGCACCACGACGTGCGGGCAGTACCCGTGATCGCGGGCCATATAGCGGCCCGCCGGGCCGGCCGGGCGCTCCGGAGTGTGCAGTCCCGCGAAGAACTGTCTGTTCTCGTCGATGAAGTTGACCATCGAGTAGGGCGCTGCGGTCAGCTCGGCGAGCCGGTCCGCGAAGACGTCGAAGGCCGGTTCGGGACGCTGTCCGATGCCGAGCCCTTGCAGCCGTCGTACCCGCGCCGGAGCCTCGGTGTCCACCGGGGTGAGCAGCAGCCGCCCTGTCGGGTCGTGTGTCACGTGTGCGCTCCGTGGCTGGCCGCCGGGGCGTGGTTGAGGAGGTGCTTGACGAGGATGAGGAGGGTCTGGATGCCGGAGCTGGAGATGCGCGCGTCGCAGCGCACGACCGGCACCTGCGGGTCGAGGTCGATCGCGGACCGCACCTCCTCGGGTTCGTAGCGGTGGGCGCCGTCGAATTCGTTGATCGCCACGATGAACCCCATGCCGCGCTGTTCGAAGAAGTCCACGGCGGCGAAGCAGTCCTCGAGGCGGCGGGTGTCGGCGAGGACCACCGCGCCGAGGGCTCCTTCGGAGAGTTCGTCCCACATGAACCAGAACCGTTCCTGTCCCGGCGTGCCGAAGAGGTACAGCACGTGCTGCGGGTCGAGCGTGATCCGCCCGAAGTCCATGGCGACGGTCGTCGTGGTCTTGTTCTCCACGCCGGACAGGTCGTCGGTGGCCTCGCTGACCGTGGTGAGCAGCTCCTCGGTGCTCAGCGGCGCGATCTCGCTGACCGCGCCCACGAAGGTGGTCTTGCCGACCCCGAAACCACCCGCCACCAGGATTTTCAGTGCGGTGGGGAAGGGGTCAGAGCTGTCGTCGTAATCCATCGAGCACTGCCTCCAACAGGGACCGGTCAGTCGGGTTGTGGTACAGGTCCGGGGCCTTCTGGGTGAGGGCCCCGCAGTCGAGGAGATCCGAGAGGATCACTTTGGCGACGACCGCGGGCAGCCTCAGCTGCGCCGCGATCTCGGCGACGGAGGTGGGCGCCTCGCACAGGCCGAGGGCCGTGGCGTGCTCGGGTCCGAGGTAGCCGAGCGGGAGGGCGCCGGTCGCCATCACCAGGGAGAGCAGGTCGAGTTGGCTGGTCGGTCTGGTCCGTCCGTTGCTGACGGTGTAGGGACGGACGAGCCGTCCCGCGGCGTCGTCGAGCCAGGGCCCGTCGTGCGGGGCCGCCATGGTCAGTGCCTCATCGGCGCGGGTTCGCCGGCCGGCTGCCGGGGGGCGGTGATCAGGTACGGCCGTACGCTCTTGACCAGCATCGCCATCTCGTAGCCGAGGACGGCCGCGTCGGCGTCACGGCCGGCGAGGACGGCCAGGCAGGTGCCCGAGCCCGCGGTGGAGACGAACAGGAGCGTGGAGTCCAGTTCCACGACGACCTGGCGGACGTCCCCGCCGTCGCCGAAGCGGACGCCCGCGCTGCGCCCGAGCGAGTAGAGCCCCGAGGCGAGGGCCGCCATGTGGTCGGCGCTGTCCGGGTCGAGGCCGTGCACCGACTTCACGAGCCCGTCGGAGGAGAGCAGGACGGCGCTGTGGGTGTGCGGCACGCGCTGCACGAGGCCGCTCATCAGCCAGTCGAGATCGGATACATGGCCGGTCGGCGCATCGCTCGCCATGGTGGATCGACTCCTTGAGGTACGGACGTACGTAGATCTGCGGGGGGGCGGGGCGAAGGGCCGTGGCCCGGCCCGGGGTGCTGGTCAGGCGCCGTGTCCCGGCCCCTCGTGCGGGGCGTCGGCCGGGCGCTCCCGCGGGGTGGGGTCACGCGCGTCCTGTGCCTGGGCGAGGCCGATGCCGCGCTGGAACGCGGCCATGAGGCCGGGGTCGTGGCCGACGAGCTGGTCGGGGTCGGGCCGCGGCGCCGGTGAGTCGCGCAGCTGGGGTGCGATGTGTTCCTGGGCGCGCCGTTTGGGGAGCCGGGGCCTTTCGACGCGGCCGCGCACGGCGCCGTTGCGCGGCGTGGGTGGTGCCGCCGCGTGCTCGGCGGCGGCCTGCCGGTCCTCGGGCCGGATGCCGGGCGTGGCGTCGGCGGGCGTCGGCCGGTCCTCGCGGGCGCCGCGCACGGGGAGGGGGGCCGGCCGGGTGCCGTTCGCGGCGCGCGGCCGGGGCGGCACGGGGACGGACCCGGGGGCCGGGGCGGGGGTGGGCGCGACGGTGGTGGCGGGGGTGGGCGCGGGGTGCGGCTCGGTGCGGGGTTCGGTCCGGGACTCGGGCACCGCGCCCGGCGCTTCGCCCGGTGGGCCCGCATGGCCTTGCGCGCCATCGTGTACGACTTCTCGTACGTGCCCGGCGGCGCCCAGCGACGCCGCTTCGGCGGCCGGTCGGCGCCGGGTGGCCTGCGCCGCCTGCTGCTCGGCGCCCAGCAGCTCCTGCGGCAGGATCAGTACGGCCTGGACACCGCCGTAGATGTTGGTCTGGAGCCGCACCGCGACGCCGTGCCTGCGGGCGAGCGCGGAGACGACGTAGAGCCCGATGCGGCCGTCCTGCAACAGGCTCGCGACGTTGACCTGGTCGGGGTCGGTGAGCAGCCGGTTCATCCTGGTCTGCTCGGCGACGGGCATGCCGAGGCCCCGGTCCTCGACCTCCACGGCGAGCCCGGCGGTCACGAGGTTGGCGCGGAGCAGGACTTGGGTGTGGGGCGCGGAGAACAGCGTGGCGTTCTCGACGAGTTCGGCGAGCAGGTGGATGACGTCGGCGACGGCGTGTCCGCGCAGGGTGCCGTCGATCGGCGGCACCAGCTTGACGCGCGAGTACTGCTCGACCTCCGCGATGGCCGAGCGCATCACCTCGGTCATGGAGACCGGGTTGCTCCACTGGCGGCGCGAGACGGCGCCGCCGAGCACGGCGAGGTTCTCCGCGTGCCGGCGGATGCGGGTCGCGAGGTGGTCGACGTGGAAGAGGCCCTTGAGCAGTTCGGGGTCCTCCACCTCGTTCTCCAGCTCGTCGAGGAGTGAGATCTCGCGGTGCACGAGGGACTGAAGGCGCCGGGCGAGGTTGACGAAGACCTCGACCTTCTGTTCGCTGCCGGCGTGGCTGGAGAGCTGGGCGGCCTGCACGACGGCGCCGACGGCCGCCTCGTGGGCGCGGTTCAGCTCGTCGGCGAGCAGGTCGAACTCGTCGCCGCCGGGCCGCGCTCGGCGCGGTGTGCCGGGGGCCGGGGTGCCGGGGGCTTGGGTGCCGGTGGGCGATACGCCGACGGTCGATGCGCCGAGGGTCGGGCCGCCGGTCGTCGGCGGCTGGTCGCCGCGGCGCAACTGCTCGACGATGCCGCGCAGTTCGGTCTGGCTGCGCGCCGTGGCGCGGCGCAGCGCGGTGACGCGGTCGCGCACGGACCTGGCGGCGCGCTCGGCGGCGACGGCGGCGAGGGCGATACCCACGAGGCCGACCAGCGCGGCGGCGGTGAGGACGGCGAGCAGGGCGGGACTCGGCCGGGAGCCGGTCGAGCGGAGGGTGAACAGCACGGCCGCGCAGGCGCTCAGGCCCACGGCGACGGCCGGCAGCACGGCGATCCGCAGGAGCTGCGGGCGTATGTGCGTCTCGGGCAGTGCGGCGGCGGTCCGGCTGCCGGGCCTGCCGTGCCGACCGCCCTCGCGGCGGTCTGCGCGGGCGGCCGGTGCGCGTAGGTGAGACATCTGCGTCCTCGGTACGTTGCGACGAGGGGGTCCGGCGGTCGGCCCGACTCCTCTTTGCGGCGTGGTTGCGGCATCGCCGTGCCGGCCGGCAGGTCGCGACGTCAGCCTGCGTCGTGATCCCTGCGTCGCCCGACGGCCACTCACGGTAGTCGGCAACGCATCACGTGCGGTGGGCAGTTGACAAAGTCAGCGGTGCAGCGTCCCGCTCTGGTATGACGCCTCGTACGGGGGTCCGATTACTGTCGTACACAGGCGCGAGGTGCGCAGCATCCTCGCCGAGGAGGTCGCGGACCGCTGCCGCGCCGCGGGTCTCACGCTCGAACACCCGGCCGAGACGGGCGACTTGGCGTGGGCCCAGGACGCCGGGGCGCCACCCGTGACGCGGTCCGCAGAAACCGCGCACGGGCGGCGTGAGCCCGGTGGTGCATCGCCGGCGGAGCCACAGCCACCGGCGGGGTCGCTATCCCACGGACGTCGTCTCGTGCTCCCCGCTGTCCGGCTCGGGGCCCGCGATCGCCCGGACGACCATGGTCGACGCCCCCGGCCAGCCGCCATCCGGCTCGACCGCGACGCCGCGCCACCACAGCTCGCCGGGCAGCTCCCCCGCTCCGGGCTCGAAGGGTTCGCCGGGACAGGGCAGCGCGATCGCGGCGTCCGCGCGGCGCGCGGCGGCGACCGTGCCCTCCCCCGGCGCCGACCAGGCGTGCGGGGCGAGGTTGAACGTCCCCCAGTGGATCGGCAGGAGCACCCCGCGCGGCTCACCGCCCTGGAGGTCCAGGTGCGCCCGCACGCCTTCCTCGGGCGTCATGTGGATGTCGGGCCAGAATTTGCTGTAGGCGCCGATCTGGATCATCGTGACGTCGAACGGGCCGTGCTCCGCGCCGATGTCCCGGAAGCCCTGGAAGTAGCCGGTGTCCCCGCTGTGGAAGACGCGGTGCTCGGGGCCCGCCACCGCCCAGGACGCCCACAGCGCGTGCTGCTGGTTGCGCAGGCCGCGGCCGCAGAAGTGCCGGGCGGGGGTGGCCGTGAGGGTCAGCCCTGCCACCTTCGCCGTCTCGTGCCAGTCCAGCTCACGGAGCCGGTCCGCCGGCACGCCCCACCGCTCCAGGTGGGCGCCGACGCCGAGCGGCACCGCGAACACCGTGTCCGTACCGGCCAGCGCCTTGATCGTGGGCATGTCCAGGTGGTCGTAGTGGTCGTGGGAGATGACGACCGCGTCGACGGGGCCGAGCGCGGCCAGCGGCACCGGGATGGGGTGCATCCGCTTGGGCCCGGCGAAGGGGAACGGCGAACACCGCTCGCTCCACACCGGGTCGAAGAGCACCCGCCGCCCGTCGATCTCGACCAGGACGCTGGAATGACCCATCCAGGTGACCCGCAGACCGCTGACCGGCGGCTTGGCGAGGTCGGCGAGGGTGGTGGCGTGCACGGGCACCGGGCCGGCCGGGCCTCGGCGTACGCGCTCTTCCTTCCGGAAATAGACCTTGGCCAGCTCCACGGTCGAGCCGGACGGCCGGGTCCGCGCTCCCACGGGGTTTTGGAAGGACCCCTCGGCCACGGAGAAGTTCGGCGACCTACGGATCCGGGCCAGCCGGGCACCCGCGGGGTCCGCTCCAAAGGCAGCGGACCGCAACGAGCGCAGTCCGGGGATCAGGGACCGTGACACGGGACCTCCTGTGGGGGGTGTATAGGCCTCCCCATTATGTCCACCCGCTCCTGGAGAGTGCGCGCGGAGTACTCCCCGAGGCCGCACGGGACGGCGGGGTGCCATAGGGATCTCTTACGGGTGCTGCTGACATTTTGCCTGTGCCGCCCAGCTCGACGAGACGTCGCCGCGAATTCCCCCAACTCGCTTTCCGGGCACGCCTTTTCCTGTTCCGTCGGGCGGAACTCACGTCATGAGAGGGCCAGCGGGATGACCACGATCGAGCACGGCCGATCCGGCGGTCGTGCGCACCTGGGTGGCCGCGTCCAGGAGTTGGCGTACGACGGCCGCTTCCCGTGTTTCGAGGCCGACCCCCTCCCTGCGGAGTCGTACGGGACCGTCCGCTCAGGAAGCGGCCTCGATGTGCAGCTTGAGGCTGTCGAGGTTGCGGAAGCCCTTCGCCTCCACGTGGTCCCCGGAGCTCTCGCCCCGCAGGCGCCGCCCGATCCACGGCACCAGGTACTCGCGCGCCCAGTGGATGTCGTCGCGCCGCACCTCGAGCGTGCCGCGCGGCGGCATCGGAGGCCAGGCCTGGTCGGGGTCCGCGGGCACGTCGAGACCGAGGACCTGACCGGCGCGCAGTGCCACACGCGTGTGGCCCTCGGCGGAGAGGTGCAGCCGGTCGCCGTCCCAGGCCCGGCGGTCCTGGACCGTCTTGAGGGACCACAGGTCGAGCACGGGGCAGCCGTACCGGTCGGCGATGGCACGGACGTGCATGTTGTACGTGGCGATCTTGCCGCGCAGGTGCTTGAGCACCGCGACACCACGGGTGTCGAAGCCGGTGGTCACCATGACCGTGCCGACCGCCGACGTGAGGTCGGCGACGGCCCGCTCGAACCGCTCGGCGACCTCGTCGGGGTCGGTGCCGGGCCGGATGATGTCGTTGCCCCCGGCGCAGAAGGTCACCAGGTCGGGGGCGAGCTCCTTGGCCCGCGGCAGCTGGTCCTCGACGATCTGGTCGAGGAGCTTCCCGCGCACGGCGAGGTTGGCGTACCGGAAGGTGTGTTCGGGTACCCGGTCGTCCAGCAGGACGGCGAGGCGGTCGGCCCAGCCGACGAAGGTGCCGTCGGGGCCCGGGTCGCCCACGCCTTCGGTGAAGCTGTCGCCGACCGCTGCGTAGGAGTTGAATACGCGGTTGTTGTTGGGGTGGTGGATGAAGGTTGTCGACTCTGCGCTCACGACGTC
Organism: Streptomyces sp. NPDC030245; assembly: GCF_055572995.1. Classification (NCBI taxonomy): domain Bacteria; kingdom Bacillati; phylum Actinomycetota; class Actinomycetes; order Kitasatosporales; family Streptomycetaceae; genus Streptomyces; species Streptomyces sp. NPDC030245. The sequence goes on from NZ_JBVICF010000002.1 coordinate 778,982, forward strand.
ACATCCTTCACCTCTCTAAGTGACCTACGCCACCGTAGGGAGGGGTTGACGGTGGGTGAGATAAGCCACCGGTCAAGATTCACCCAACTCGGAATAAGTGCACGACCCACCTTTCGTCGCACGTCACGCCCGTCGTCGCGGCCTGTCGCGCCGGATTCCGCCGCTCATCACGCCCGTCGCAGCCGGAACACCGCCGCGTCCAGGTCCCCCTTGAGCCCTGTCCGCAGCCCGCGATGGAGCAGCACCGCGCCCCGGTACGTCTCCCCGGTGTCCGGGGAGAAGTAGGCCGCCCCCGGGTCGAGCCCGCGCAGCCGTACCGGCGGCGGCTCCTCCCCGTACGCCTGAGCCCGCAGCCAGGCGAAAAGGACGGACTCGTCGTCGAGCACGTACTGCACGGCGCTCAGCCCGTCCCCCGGGGGACGCAGCCGGTAGAGGTCGCCGAGCTGCACCACGGGCCTGATCTCCTTGTAGAGGGCCACCCAGTCGCGCGCCTCGGCGAGCTCGCCCTCGGTCCACCGCGTGAGGTCGCCGCCGATGCCGAGCACCCCCGCCATGGCGCTGACGAACCGGAAGCACAGCGAGCTGGCACGGCCGTTCAGCTGGTCGTTGGGGCTGTCGGTGACCCAGGCGGCCATCACGCGCGCGGGGTGCAGCTGGCTAAAGCCGTGCTGGATGGCCAGCCGGTCCAGCGGGTCGGTGTTGTCTGACGTCCACACCTGGTCGGTGCGGGAGAGGATGCCGAGGTCGATCCGCCCGCCGCCGCCCGAGCAGGACTCGAAGGCCACGGCGGGGTGCGCCGCGCGGAGCCGGTCAAGCAGGTCGTACAGGGCGTGCGTGTGCCCCGACCAGAGCTCTTGGGGGTAGGGGGCGCCGGGGCGGCCGACGTCGGTGAAGGAGCGGTTGAAGTCCCACTTCACGTAGTCGATGGGCGCGCTGGAGAGGAGTTCGTCGAGCCGCCGCCACAGGTGCGCGCGTACGTCCTCCCGGGTGAGGTCGAGGACGAGCTGGTTGCGGTACTCCGTGCGCGTACGGCCGCGTTGGTGCTGTACCCAGTCGGGGTGCGCGCGGTAGAGGTCGCTGTCGGGGTTGACCATCTCCGGTTCCACCCAGATGCCGAACCGCATGCCGAGCTCGTGCACCTCGTCGGCGAGCGGGCCGAGGCCGCCGGGGAAGCGGTCCGGGTTGGGGGTCCAGTCGCCGAGGCCCGCCCGGTCGCTGACCCGCTCGCCGAACCACGCGTCGTCGACGACGAAGAGCTCCACGCCGAGCGCGGCGGCCCGCCGGGCGAGCCTGCGCTGCTGCCCTTCGGAGATGTCGAAGCCGGTGGCTTCCCAGGAGTTGTAGAGGACGGGGCGGGGCGTGTCGGCGTCCGGGATCACGTGGGCGAGCTGATAGGCGTGCCAGGCACGGCTTGCGCCGCCGAAGCCGCCGTCGGTCCACAGACCCGCGAAGACGGGGGTGACGACGGCCGTGCCGGGCGCGAGGAGCTGCTGCCCCGAGTCGTCGTGCCCGCTGCCGCCGGTGATCTGCACGGCGCCGTCCGGGAGTTGGTGCACGGAGATACGCCACGAACCGGACCAGGCGAGCGCGCAGCTGTAGACGTCGCCGCTCTCCTCGGTGGCGTCGCCCTCGTCGAGTGCGACCCAGGGCAGGTGGTGGTGGCCGGTGTGGCCGCGCCGGCTGCCGATGACCTTCTCGCCGTACGTGAGGTCGGCGCGCGTCAGCCGCGACTCGGCCGCCCAGCGGCCGTGCAGCTGCGAGAGGCGCCAGTGGTCCCGGCGGGGCAGCGTCCAGGTCGCCGCGTCCTCGCGCAGCAGCTCCAGGTCCGGCGTGCCGAACCGCCCTTGGTGCACGAGGGCGGCCTGCCGCTCGATGACGTCCCCGCGCAGCCGGTACATGAGCGTGATCCGCAGCTGGTGCACGGAGTCGAAGAAGTGGAGCTGGAGCTCGTCCTCGTCGGCCGCCGCGTTCTCGTACCGCCACTCGGTGCCGCGCACACCGCCGCCGCGCACCGAGAGGGCCGGCGGCACGAAGCGCGGCCCGCCCTCCACCGGATACTCCTCGCGTCCGTCGAGCCGCGACTCGAAGGGCCGCTCGGGCGGCAGCGGCTCGGCGGCCAGCGCCTCCGCGTCGGCGAGGGCGATCCGCGGCCCCCAGTGCAGATGCAGCAGCTCGTCGTGTTCCGTCAGCCGCAGGGCGTAGCTGCTCCTGGGTCCGGAGAGCAGCCACATACGGCCATCGGCACCGGTCTCGATCATCAGGCCCCCGCCCGATCCATGGATTCCCACTGGGCACGCGCTCGTCCGCACATCGTGCCACCTCTCGCGCCGGCTCTCCCTCCGGTTGACATGCAGCCGCCGGACTGCCAACCATGGAGAGGCAGCTGTTCGGCTGCATGACTGGGGGTGACGGAAGGTGGACGCGGCGTTCAGGGCGCTGGGAGATCCGGTGCGGCGGCGGCTGCTCGACCGGCTGCGGGACCGCAACGGGCAGACGCTGCGTGAGCTGTGCGCGGGTCTGGACATGGCGCGCCAGTCCGTCAGCAAGCATCTGGCCGTGCTGGAGGACGCCCAGCTGGTGACCACGGTGCGGCAGGGGCGGGAGAAGCTGCACTACCTCAACGCCGCGCCGATCAACGCCATCGCCGAGCGGTGGATCAGCCGGTTCGACCGCGACCGGGTCAACGCCCTCGCGGACCTGAAGAGAGCATTGGAGCAGAGCCCCATGGACAGCACAGCCAACACGGCCAACACAGACAACACGGCCACCGCAGGCAACACGGCCAGCAAGACATTCGTGTACACGACGTACATCCGCACCACCCCGGAGCAGCTCTGGCAGGCGCTCACCGAGCCGGCCTTCACGCACCGGTACTGGGGCGTGAGCTTCGGCACCGACTGGACGCAGGGCTCCCCGATGACCTGGACGGAGACGGGGGCCACCACCGAGGACCCCGAGCAGGTCGTCCTGGTCCACGAACCGCACCGCCGCCTCGCGTACACGTGGCACACCTTCAGCCCGCAGTGGGCCGAGGCGAACGGCGTGGACGAGGAGCTGCGCGCGCGCCTCGCGAGCGAGCGCCGCTCGCGGGTCACCTTCGACCTGGAGCCCCACGGCGACCAGGTCAAGCTCACCGTCACGCACGAGTTCGACGCCGCCGGCACCCTGCACTCCATGTGCAGCCAGGGCTGGCCGCCGATCCTCTCCAGCCTCAAGTCCCTCCTGGAGACCGGCGAACCCCTCGGCTGAAGGGGTGATTGCCCCAGGAACGCATGTCGTATCGTCAAAGGCGCACCCACCGGCGAGCCGCGCCGGCCGAAGAGTCCGAGGAGAGCCCGTGACGCAGCAGGTCCCGCCGACAGATCTGTCAGAGGTGTCAGCGCTGGCAGAGCCCCAGCTCGCCGGAGTGCGCAACTTCCGTGACGTGGGCGGGCTCCCGACGGTGGACGGGCGCCGCGTCCGGCAGGGCCGCCTCTTCCGGAGCGGTCACCTCGCGCACGCCACCGCGGACGACGCCGCGTTCCTCTCCTCGCTGGGCCTGCACACGATCTTCGATTTCCGCAACGCCGCCGACCAGCGCCTCGAAGGCCCCGACGTCGCGCTGCCGGGCGTGCGCAACGTGAACCTGCCGCTGACCGACCCGGCCGACGGCGCAGAGTTCTGGAAGATGGTGCGCGACGGCGACCTCGACCAGCTGCGCTCGATCCTCTCGGACGGCCGGGGCGCGGCCCGGATGGCGACGGCGTACCGCACGATCATCAAGGAGCGCACCGCCGAGCACAGCAAGGTGCTGCACGCGCTCGCCGAGGACAGCGTCCCGGCGCTGATGCACTGCGCGGCGGGCAAGGACCGCGCGGGCCTGTCCATTGCCGTCACCCTCCTCGCCGTCGGTGTGGAGCGCGACGCGATCGAGGCGGACTACCTCGAGTCGAGCGTGAAGCACCGCCGCTACAAGGTGCACCGCTCGGACAGCTCCGCGAACGCGATGTCGCCCGAGGTCATGGAGCTCCTCGACCCGCTCTTCGACGCCCGCGCCGAGTACCTGGCGGCGGCGTACGAGACGATCGAGGAGACCTGGGGCGACGTCGAGACCTATCTCTCCGTGGGGCTCGGGGTGAGCGCGGAGACCCGGGAGCGCCTTCGCGAGCGCCTGCTCGACTGAGCGGACGCCCGCCGCCGCGCCCCTACTGGTTCTTCGCGCCCAGCTCGAACAGCAGGTAGATGAAGGCCGCGAAGATGTGGCCCACCGCCACATAGATGATCAGGCGGACCCAGAGCGCCCGAGGGAACTTCTCCTCCATGGTGCTGGGTGAGGGCCGCTTCGGCCGGTCCGCTCCCTGCTGTTCCGGTTCCGTCATGTCGGGTCTCCCTGAGTGGGGCCACCGAGGCACAGCGCGGTGGCGGGGCTCTGCAACAGCGTGTGGACGAAGAGGAGATCGGCGCCGCCGCGGTCGGCGGCGGCGATCCGGTGCGGGGTCAGCGAGTCGAAGTGCGCGCTGTCCCCCGGGCCGAGCGTGTGCGCGGTGTCGCCGAGGCGCAGCCGCAGCCGCCCCTTCAGGACGTACAGCCACTCCTCGCCGGGGTGCACGCGCACGATGTCGCCCTGCGCGCCGTGCGGCACGTGCACGCGCAGTGCCTGCATGCCCCGGCCCGAGGCGCCCGCCTGCCAGTAGGTCCAGCCGCCGGCGGCGGTCGGTTCCATGTCCGCCGCGCGGACGACCGCGTCCCGGTCGGCGACCGTCTCGCCGAGCAGCTCGGAGACCGTCGTACCGTAGACACGTGCGAGCGTGAGCAGCATCGGCAGCGACGGCTGGCGCTGCCCGGTCTCCAGACGGGACAGATGGGCGGGCGAGAGCCCGGCGGTGCGGGCGGCGGCCTCCAGGGTGAGGGAGGCGCGGCGGCGCAGTTCGCGCAGCTGGGGCGCGACGGCGGGCAGCGCCTCGACCGGCCGGGCGGGCTCGACGGGCTCCCCGGACTCGCCGGGCTCGACAGGGCTCATGTCCCCGATTGAGCCAGACCCTTGCCTCTCGGGCAACTTTCTTGCCCGAGAGGCAAAAGCGCCCCTGCGGACGCCAGGCTCAACGGTTGGCGACCGCCTGCTTCACCAGTGTCCTGCCGAAGTCCCACATCAGCCCGCCGCCGCTGTGCGCCTCGTCCATCACCGCCGTGAAGGCCGCCACGAACCGGTCGACCTCCCGCTCCCCCACGATCAGTGGCGGAATCAGCTTGATCACCTCCAGGTGGTCCCCGGAGACCTGGGTGAGGATGCGGTGCTTCTGAAGCAGGGGTACGACGACCATCTGCGCGAAGAGCCCCTTGCGGGCGGCCTGCAACATCGCCCAACGCCCGCGCAGCTTCAGCGACTTGGGACGCCCGAACTCGATGCCGACCATCAGTCCGCGGCCCCGCACCTCGCTCAGCAGCTCATAGCGGTCGACGAGGGCGGCGAGCCGGGACCTCAGCAGCTCCCCCGTGACCCGGGCGTTCTCGACGACCTTCTCGTCCTCCATGACCGCAAGGACGGCGAGCCCGGCCGCCATGGCCTGCGCGTTCGAGCCGAAGCTCGCCGAGTGCACGAGGACCCGGTCCATCGACGAGTAGACCTTCTTGAAGATCCAGTCCTTGCCGAGCGTCGCGCCGACCGGCACATAGCCGCCCGACAGCGCCTTGGCCACGCAGACGAGGTCGGGCTCGACGCCCTCCTCGTGCTGGTACGCGTAGAACTCGCCGGTCCTGCCGAGGCCCGTCTGCACCTCGTCGGCGATCAGCAGCGCCTTGTGCCGGTGCAGCAACTCCTGTGCGGCGCGCAGATATCCGGGCGGGCTCTCGTGCACGCCCTTGCCCTGGATGGGCTCGACGATCAGCCCGGCGACGTCGCCCTTCGCCAACTCCCGGCGCAGCGCGTCCAGATCGCCGAGCGGGACCGCGGTGTCCGGCAGCAGCGGCGCGAAGCCGTCCCGGAAGCCGTCCTCGCCGTTGACGGAGAGGGAACCGGTGGTCAGCCCGTGGAAGGCGTGCGCGCAGTAGAGGACCCGCGGTCTGCCGGTCGCGTAGCGGGCGAACTTCAGCGCCGTCTCGACGGCCTCCGTGCCGCTGTTGCCGAAGAACACCCGGTCCAGGTGCGGGCTGTGCGCGAGCAGCCGCTCGGCGAGCAGGCCGGGCAGCGGCTGGCAGTCGAACCGGGTGAGGTCGGCGAGGGAGGCGTCGAGGACGTCGTGCAGCGCCTTGCGAACGACCGGGTGGTGGCGGCCGAGGCCCATCACGCCGAAGCCCGCGAGCATGTCGAGGTAGTCGTTGCCCTCCGCGTCCCAGAAGTACGCGCCCTCGGCCCGTTCGTAGACCTTGTCGAAGCCGATGGTGTGCAGCATGCGCGGCAGTTGGTGGTTGAGGTGCCGGGCGTGCAGGTCGTACCGCTCGGCGCCCCGCTCGGCGAGGAGCCTGCCGAGGTCGAACTCCTTGGTCATACGCTGTGCTCCTTGCCGGGACCGTACGTGTGCGCGCCCTCCTTGGCCGCAAGCGTGGCGCTGATCCGGCCCGCGATCTCGACCGGCGTGAGACCGAGGTCGGCGAGGACCTCGCCCCGCTTGGCGTGCGCGAGGAACTGCTCGGGGATGCCGAACCGCCGTACCGGTACGTCCACTTCGGCGTCGCCGAGCGCCAGCGCGACCGCCGCGCCGACCCCGGCGGCGCGGCTGTTGTCCTCGACGACCGCGACGACGCGGTGGCCTGCCGCGAGGCCGGGCAGCTCCGGGTCGACCGGCTTGACCCAGCGCGGGTCGACGACGGTGCAGCGCAGCCCGCGCTCCCCGAGCAGTTCGGCGGCCTGGAGACAGACCGGTGCCATCACCCCGACCGCGACGAGCAGCACGTCCGGATCCGGCTCCCGGAACAGCACGTCCATGCCGCCGACGCGGTCCACGGCGGGGATCTCGGGCCCCACCGACTCCTTGGGGAACCGGACGAGGGTCGGCGCGTCGTCCACGGCGACCGCTTCCCGCAGCTGCGCCCGCAGTTGCCCGGCGTCGCGCGGCGCGGCGATCCGCAGCCCCGGCACGACCTGGAGGACCGACATGTCCCACATGCCGTTGTGGGAGGCGCCGTCGACACCCGTGACGCCCGCGCGGTCCAGCACGAAGGTGACGCCGCAGCGGTGCAGCGCCACGTCCATCAGCAACTGGTCGAAGGCGCGGTTGAGGAAGGTGGCGTAGACCGCGACGACCGGATGCAGGCCGCCCGTGGCGAGGCCCGCGGCCGACACCGCGGCGTGCTGCTCGGCGATGCCGACGTCCCACACCCGGTCGGGGTAGGCCGCCGCGAACTGCGTCAGGCCGACCGGGCCCAGCATCGCCGCGGTGATGGCGACGACGTCGTCGCGCTCGGCGCCGAGGCGGACGATCTCGTCCCCGAACACGGAGGTCCAGGAGGGGCCGCCTGCGGGGGCGAGCGGCTCGCAGGTGAGCGGGTCCATGACGCCCACGGTGTGGAAGCGGTCCGCCTCGTCGGCGAGCGCCGGTTCGAAACCGCGGCCCTTCTCGGTCAGACAGTGGACGATCACGGGGCCGTGGAAGCGCTTCGCGCGGCGCAGCGCCGACTCGACGGCGCCGATGTCGTGCCCGTCGATCGGCCCGACGTACTTGAGCCCCAGGTCCTCGAACATCCCCTGCGGCGCGAAGGCGTCCTTGAAGCCCTTCTTGGCGCCGTGCAGCGACTCGTACAGCGGCTGTCCGACGACAGGCGTGCGCTGGAGCATGTCCTTGCCCCAGGCGAGGAACCGCTCGTAGCTGTCCGTCGTACGGAGGGTGGCGAGGTGGTCGGCGAGGCCGCCGATGGTCGGGGCGTACGAGCGCTCGTTGTCGTTCACGACGATGATCAGCGGGCGGTTCTTCGCGGCCGCGATGTTGTTCAGCGCCTCCCAGGCCATGCCGCCGGTGAGCGCCCCGTCCCCGATGACGGCGACGACGTGCCCCCGCTCACCGAGGACCTGGCGCGCCTTGGCGAGGCCGTCGGCCCAGCCGAGCGCGGTCGACGCGTGGCTGTTCTCCACGATGTCGTGCTCGGACTCCTCGCGCGAGGGGTAGCCGGAGAGGCCGCCCTTGCCGCGCAGCTTGGAGAAGTCCTGCCGCCCGGTGAGCAGCTTGTGCACATAGCTCTGGTGGCCGGTGTCCCACACGAGCCGGTCGACCGGCGACTCGAAGACCCGGTGGAGGGCGATGGAGAGCTCCACCACCCCGAGATTGGGTCCTAGATGACCCCCTGTCCTGGCGACCGCGTGGACCAGGAACTCCCTGATCTCCCCCGCCAGTTCGTCGAGCTCGGCCCCGGAGAGCTTGTTCAGGTCCCGCGGCCCCCGGATGGTGTCGAGAATGGTCATGCTCGAGCCCCCTCTCTGGTTGCCCCTTGGAGGCCCGGGAAACGGGCCTCCAAGGGTCGCGACGTCACCCGCGGTTGCCGGAGACCGTCTCACGGGCGGCACGGATGGACTCCTTGAGGGAGCCCATGGTGGCGAGGACAGCGGTCGGTTCGTAGCCGCAGTGCGCCATGCAGTTGGCGCAGCGCGGGTCCTTGCCGCGGCCGTACTTCTCCCAGTCGGTCTCCTCGATGAGCTGCCGGTACGTGGGGACGTAACCGTCGCTCATCAGATAGCAGGGGCGCTGCCAGCCGAACAGCGAGTAGTTCGGGATCGCCCACGCGGTGCACGGGAAGTCCGCCTTGCCCTCCAGGAAGTCCAGGAAGAGCGGCGAGTGGTTCAGCCGCCAGCGCAGCCGGTTGCCGCCGGCGAAGGCCTTCTTGAAGAGCTCGCGGGTCTGCTCGACACCGAGGAAGTGCTCCTGGTCGGGCGCCTTCTCGTAGGCGTAGGCGGGCGACAGCATCATCTCGTCGACCTTCAGGTCGTCGTTGAGGAAATTCAGGACCTCGATGATGGTCTGCGGGGTGTCCGTGTTGAAGAAGGTGGAATTGGTGGTGACGCGGAAACCGCGCTTCTTGGCCTCCTTGATGGCCGCCACCGCCTCGTCGAACACGCCCTCCTTCGCGACGGACTCGTCGTGGCGCTCCCGCATGCCGTCGATGTGCACGGCGAACGCGAAGTACGGCGACGGCGTGAACTTCTCGATCTTCTTGCGCAACAGCATGGCGTTGGTGCAGAGGAAGACGTACTTCTTCCGTGCCACCAACTGCCGGACGATCTCGTCGATCTGAGGGTGCATCAAGGGTTCGCCGCCGGCGATGGAGACCATCGGCGCACCCGACTCGAGCACGGCGCCCACGGCCTGGGCCACCGGCATGCGCTGCTTGAGAACCCCGGCCGGGTGCTGGATCTTCCCGCACCCCTCGCACTTCAGGTTGCAGGCGAAGAGCGGTTCCAATTCGACGATCAGCGGAAACTTGTCGCGCTTGCGCAGCTTCTGTTCAAAGAGATACGTAGCTACCTTGATGGACTGACGAAGCGGCATGGCCATCTGGCTCACCTCCGGGGGAGCAGCGAAGAACGGTGCCATTCAAAGAAAGCGGGGAGCACGGCACGGAGAACGCGGAAAGCTGATATTCCACCGCGCACCGTGCCGATGCGGACGAGTTCGTGCTGTGGGGCATCGACGACCACCCGGACGGCGGCAACGGGCCGCCGTCCGGCGCGTACGGCGCTGTGCAGGGTGGCGGCGGACTCCATGTCCACGGCGATCGCGCCGGTGGCCAGGAGGGCGCCGCGCTCGGGCCCGCGGACCACGTGGTCGGAACCGGTGAGCGGCCCGGTGTGCACGGCGCGGCCCGGCACGGCCCGCTCCAGCTCCTCGACCAGCAGACCGGTTCCCGTACAGGGCGTGCTGCCGCGCGCGTCCCTGGTCTCCGCGGCGACGACGAGGTCGCCGGGGTGCATGCCGGGGGCGAGTCCGGCACAGAAGCCGGTGGCCAGCACGGCCGCGCCGCGCAGGGTCTCCTCTCCGAGCGCACCGCTGACGGCACGCTCGGCGTTCTTGGGGCCCATGCCGGTGCGCAGCACGGTCATGGTGCCCGGTGCGCCGCTGCGGTCGCCGGTGCGCAGGGCGAGGCGTTCGATGCCGAGCGCGCAGGCGATCAGCAGCGCCGCGGGTCCCGGCCGCGGAGCCGGGGTCCCGTCCATCAGCCGGCCTTGCCGGAGCGGGCGTCGGAGCCGTCGGCGAAGGGCTCTCCGTGGACGTACCTGCCGAGGGCGGTGAGCGGGAACACCTGCCGGTACAGGTGGTAGTTGATGGAGAAGTCCCAGGGGAAGCCGGTGCCGGTGAAGTACGGCTCGTCCCAGGAGCCGTCCTCGCGCTGCGTCGCGGCGAGCCAGGCGACGCCCCGCTCCACGGACTTGGCCTCGCGCTCACCGGCCGAGAGCAGGGCGAGCAGCGCCCAGGCGGTCTGTGACGCGGTCGAGGTGCCGCGCCCGACCCAGCCGCGGTCGCGGTAGGAGCGCAGGTCCTCGCCCCAGCCGCCGTCGTCGTTCTGCACCGACTCCAGCCAGCGCACGGCCCGGCGGATCGCTGGGTGCGAGGCTGGCAGGCCCGCGGTGACCAGCGCGGGCACCACCGACCCGGTGCCGTAGAGGTAGTTGACGCCCCAGCGGCCGAACCAGCCGCCCTCGGGCTCCTGTTCGGCGAGCAGCCACTCGATGCCGCGCCGGGTGCGCGGGTCGTGCGTCCTGCCCTCGACGGCGAGCATCTCCACGACGTGTGCGGTGACGTCGGCGGAGGGCGGGTCGATGACCTCGCCGAAGTCGCAGAACGGCAGCCGGTTGGGGAAGGGGCTGGTGTTGTCGACGTCGAAGGCGCCCCAGGCGCCGTTCCTCGACTGCATGCCGAGGTTCCAGCGCACCCCGCGCTCGATGGCGTTCTCCACGCGCGCCCGGTCCGGGTGCGCGACCCGGCGCAGCGCGAGGGCGACCTCGGCGGTGTCGTCGATGTCGGGGTAGTTGTCGTTGTGGAACTCGAACGCCCAGCCGCCCGGGGCCAGTTCGGGCCTGCGCACCGACCAGTCCCCCGGCCGTACGATCTGCTCGCTGAGCATCCAGTCGGCGGCCTTCACCAACTGCGGGTGGTCCGCGGGCAGTCCGGCGTCCGCGAGCGCGATGGTGGCCAGGCAGGTGTCCCACACAGGCGACTGGCAGGCCTCGATCATCCGCGCGCCGTCCTCGCGCCACACGGCGAACCGGTCGAGCGAGGCGAGCCCGGCCTTCAGGACGGGGTGCTCCAGGTCGTAGCCGAGCAGGTGCAGCGCGATGACGGAGTAGACGGCGGGCGGCTGGATCCCGCCCCAGCAGCCGTCGTTCTCCTGGCGCTCGATGATCCAGCGGGCGGCGCTGTTCATCGCGGCCCTGCGCAGCCGGCGGGGCGCGACCTTGTGGTAGACGTGCAGCGCCTTGTCGAGCCGCTGGAAGACGCCGTCCCAACTCGCCACCGGCGCGAGGGGTCTGGCGGGGTTCGGGTCGCGCGGGTCGGTGTGCAGCTCGTCCAGGGCGAAGGGCGCGGGCCGCACCGGCCGCTTGGCGGAGACGATGGTGAGCGGCACTATGGTCTGCCGCGCCCAGCAGCCGAAGTCGTAGATGTTGAGCGGCACCCACTTGGGGAAGTAGATGAGCTCCGGCGGGAGTTCGGGCAGGTCGTCCCAGCTCCACCAGCCGAACAGGGCGAGCCAGATCCGGGTGAAGACGCGGGCCCGGGCGATGCCGCCCTGTTCGCGGACCCACGTGGCGGCCTTCGCCATGTGCGGCTCGTCGGGCCGGTCGCCGGCCAGGCGCAGCGCGACGTACGCCTCGATGGTGGTGGAGAGTTCGCCGGGCCCGCCGAAGAAGGTGGCCCAGGTGCCGTCGTCGCGCTGCTCGCCGCGGATGAAGAGCGCGGCGGCGCGCGTGGTGTCCTCGTCCCTGATGCCGAGGAACTGCCGCAGGAGGAGGTCCTCGGCGTCCATGGTCACATTGGTCTCGAGGTCGCCCTTCCACCAGCCTTCGGCGTCCTGGCGGGAGAGCAGCAAGTCCGTGGAGCGCTGTACGGCGCGCTCGGCGGCCGCGCGGGTGCCTGTCGGCGCGGCGATCGTCTCGACGGCATCGACCGGGGTGTCGATCCGGTCGGCCTGCATGGGCTCGTTGGCGGGCTGGGTGGGCTGGCTGGCCGAGGCTGCGCGGGGCGTGGCCGCTCCGGTGCTTCCGTCGGTCGTCGCTGTCATGGCTTCCCCTTCGTGCAGTGCGGTGGCTACGTCTGCTGTGGGTCCGCCGTCGGCCGGCGCGGGGCGCCGGCCGGCGACTGCCTGGGAGCCCGGGGGTCACCCTCCGGGCAACTCGGATATCCGCGCGATAGTGATCATCTCTCTCGTACGACGACGAAGTCGGCGAGCGCGACGAGCTGCGCCCGCACCCGGTCCGGCATCTGGACGTGGTCCAGCGCCTCGATGGCGATGGCGTGCTGGCGCCGGGCCTCCTTGGCGGTCCACTCGCGGCCGCCCGCCTCCTCGATCAGGGCGGCGCGCGCGGCGAACTCGTCCTCGGAGAAGCTCTCGAAGTCGCTGCTCTTGGAGTCGGCGGTGAGCAGCTCGCCGAGCCGCTCGGAGGCCGGGCCGCCCGCGGCGAGCGCGGCGACCACGGGCAGCGACTTCTTGCGCTGCCGCAGATCGCTCCACGTCTGCTTGCCGGTGGCCTCCGGGTCGCCCCAGATGCCGAGCAGGTCGTCCACGGCCTGGAAGGCGAGGCCGAGGTGGTAGCCGTACTTCTCCAGGGTGTCGGCGGTGTGGTCGTCCGCGCCGCCGAGGACGGCACCGATGGAGACCGCGCAGGCGAGCAGGGCGCCGGTCTTCTTGCCCTCCATCTCCAGGCACTCCTCGACGGTGACCCGGTCGCGGTGCTCGTAGCTGATGTCCTGTGCCTGGCCGTCGATCAGCGCGCGGGTCGCGGTGATCAGGCGGCGGGTGGCGCGGCCCGCCTCGACGGTGCCGAGCTCCAGGAGGATTTCGTTGCCGAGCGCGAAGAGGGCGTCGCCGACGAGGATGGCCTGCGCGGGGCCGTGCACCTTCCACACGGTGTCGCGGTGCCTGCGCTGCTCGTCGCCGTCCATCAGGTCGTCGTGCAGCAGCGAGAAGTTGTGCACGAGCTCGACGGCGACCGCGCCGGGGACGCCGACCTCGGGCGGGGCGCCCGCGGCCTCGGCGGAGAGCAGGGCCAGCGCGGGACGCACGGCCTTGCCGCCGTCACCGTCGGACGGGTTGCCCTCGGCGTCGATCCAGCCGAAGTGGTAGGCGGCGACGGTGTCCATGGGCGGCGCGAGGCGGTCCACCGCGGCCCGCAGCACCGGGGTGGCCAGCGTCCTTCCTCGTTCGAGCAGTGAGGTCACGTCCACCGTGTCGGCAGCCGTTTTCTCGGCCGAGGGCACAGTCGGCACAGTTTCTCCTCTTGTTCCGGTGCTGTTTCTCTGGGGACCTGACCCCAGCAGGTCGAGCTTCACGCCACCGCCTCCTCGAACGCGAAGAGGTGATCACGGGGGCGGTCGAGGGTGGAGAGGGCCGCTTCGGCCGCGCTGATGCCGCTGCGTACGGCGCCCTCCATGGTCGCGGGCCAGCCGGTCGCGGTCCACGCGCCCGCGAGGTAGAGGCCGCGGGCCTTGGTGCGGGCACCGGGGCGGAGTCTGCCGACGCCGGGCGTGGGGGCGAACGTCGCGGTCCGCTCGCGGGTGACGAAGAAGTCCCGCACCTCGGCGCCGTGTGCCGCGGGCAGCAGCCGCTCCAGCTCGGGGAGGTAGCGCTCGCGCAGCGCGGCGACGGGCGCGTCGATCTCGTCCTGGGCGGCCGACTGGGAGACCGCCAGGTACTGGCCCTCGGTGAGCCCGGAGGCCTCGGTCCGGTCGAAGACCCACTGGACGGGCGAGCCGATGGCGGCGAAGAACGGCCGCTTCAGCACCTTCCGGTCGTAGACGACATGCAGGTTGAGGATGGGCGCGGTGTCGATGTCGAGCAGCCGGTCGGGCTGGTCGAGCGCGCCGTCCGGGAGGAGGTCGTGCGTCTCGTGCTGGGGCACGGCGAGTACGACGGAGTCGGCCTCCAGGGTCTCGCCGGGCACCTCCACGCGCCAACCGCCTTTCTCCGTGCGGGAGATGGCGGTGACGCGGGCCTTCAGTTCGGTGCGGACGCCGGCGGCGTCGAGCGCCTTGCGGGCCAGCGTGTCGTGCAGGTCGCCGAGGGGGGCCCGGGCCCAGCCGATGTCGGCGGCGCCCGGCTCCGAGAGCAGCCCGGTCTTGAAGACCATCGCGGCGAGCCCGAGGGAGGCGTCGCCCGCGACGGCGTTGAGCGTCGCGACGCCCACCAGGTCCCAGAGCGCCTCGATGGCGCGCGCCGACTGGCCGTGCCTGGCCAGCCAGCTGCCGAAGTCCTGCGCGTCGAGCGCGGGGTCGGCCGGGTCGAGCGCCTTGAGGGCGAGCGCCGCGCGCCCCACCTTGGCGCGCTCGGCGACCGACAGATGGGGATACGTGGCGAGGCTCGCCGCCAGGTGCAGGGGCACGGGCAGCGCGGTGCGCCGCAGCCGGCCGAGCCGGTTGCGGTCGGCGTCGAGGACCGGCACGTCGAGACGTTCCTGCAGGGGCGCGAGGTGCGCGCCCTCAATGCGGTCCAGGAACCACCGGTAGGCGGTGCAGCAGCGCAGATAGACGTGCTGGCCGTTGTCGACGGTCAGCGCGCCGCGCCGGAAGGAGAACGCGAGCCCGCCGAGGCGCGGCCGCCCTTCGAGCAGCGTCACGCGCAGCCCCGCGTCGGCGAGCGCGAGCGCGGCGGTGATGCCGGCGAGGCCGCCGCCGACCACCACTGCGGCCGCCCCAGCGGGACGGCCTCCGGCGTGCTCGATCAGCCCCTCGGGCTGCATGTCTTCCCTCTTCATGCACCCACCCCTTCGGCCGTTGCAGTCTGGGACGCGACCATGGAGCGGAGGGTTGCCCGCCGCTTTGCGAACGTTGTCCCAGCTGTCCCACGATCACTCCGGACGCACATCACACGCGCCTCCGGACGGTCTGTCGTGACACGTTCCGCGCGTCGAGGCCGGACAGTCCGCGCACGGCGACGTACGCCTTCTCGCGGCCCGGCAGCGAGACGCGGCCGCGCAGGACCGCTTCGGGCTCCCGCTCTATGCGGTCGAGGAGCCTGCGGTAGATGCCGGCCATCGCCGCCACACAGGCACCGCTGCGCCGGTCCAGCATCGGCAGCAGGCGGTAGCCCTCGGCGAACAGGGCACGCGCGCGGCGCACTTCGAAGTGGACGAGGCCCGCGAAGTCGGAGCCGGCGGGCGGCTCGGCGCCCGAGAACCCGGCGGAGCAGCCGAACTTGGCGAGGTCGTCGGCGGGCAGGTACGTCCGCCCGTCCGCCGCGTCCTCGCGAACGTCCCGGAGAATGTTGGTCAGTTGGAGCGCGAGGCCGAGCGTGTCGGCATACTCCGGCGCGCGCTCGGCATGGAGCGCCCCCCGCTCCGTGCCGAACACGCCGAGCGAGAGCCGCCCGATCGCGCCGGCCACACAGCGGCAGTAGACCTTCAGGTCCTCCCACGTCTCGTACGTCGCGCCGCGTACGTCCATGAGGACGCCGTCGATCAGCTCGTCGAGGCCGTCCATCGGGATGGGGAAGTGGGCGGCGGCGTGTGCGAGGGCGACCGCGACCGGGTCGGTGTCGTCCTCCCGCACGTCCCCCGCGCGGATCCGGGCGACCAGCGCCCGGGTCTCCTCGAGCCGGTCCGCCTTGACGTCCAGGGCGAGGGCGCCGTCCCCGATGTCGTCGACCCGCCGTGACAACGCGTACAGCGCCGACATGGCCCGGCGCTTGGGCGCCGGCAGCAGCCGGATGCCGTACGCGAAGTTGCGTGCCTGCTGACCGGTCACCGTCTCGCAGTAGCCGTACGCGGCGAGCACCGGCGCGGACACGCGCGGATCCGACTCCACTGCCCGGCTCACCCCTCTCCTCGCAGCACTGCGCCCGCCTCGCGGAACATGCGGGGCTTGGTGGGTCTGGGCGGTCCGGGAAGGACGTCGTACCCGGCGTCGACGATCGCCCGGACCGCCGCCCTGCCCCCTCCCACGAATCCGGCCAGCAGCAGCTTCAGCCTGCCGTGGACGCTACCCACCAGGGGGGTGCCTTCATTCAGCAGGCCGCGGGCGCGTTCCGCTTCGAACGCGACCAGCGCGCGCACCGACGCGCCCGCGGTCGGCAGGGCCAGGTCTGACTCGCTCACGTGGAACCGCTTCATGTCCTCGACGGGCAGGTAGATGCGGCCGCGCCGCAGGTCTTCGGCGACGTCCTGGATGTGCTCGATGATCTGCAACCCGGTGCAGATGGCGTCCGAGTACCGGATGCGCTCGGGGGTCTCCGTGCCGGTGATGGCCAGGACGAGTCGGCCGATCGGGTTCGCGGAGAGCGCGCAGTAGGCCACCAGGTCGTCGTACGTCTCGTAGCGCGTGACGGTCTGGTCCTGGCGGTTGGCCTCGATCAGGGCGCGAAAGGGGGTGGCCGTCAGGGTGCCGCGCCCGGCGGCCGGCCGCAGCGCGCCGACCAGCGGGTGGCCGGGCTCACCGCCGCCGAAGACCTTGTCCAGGTCCGCCTCGACGGCGTCCAGGAGCCGCGCCGGGTCGGCCGCGTCGCCGTCGCGAAGACCCAGGTGGCGGGCGTGGGCGGCCTCGGGCGCCAGGTCGCTGTCGCCGATGTCGTCGATGAGGCGCACGACGCCGTAGACGGCCATGAGGTCGTCGCGCCAGGCCCGGGGCAGGAAGAAGGGCGCCACCGGGAAGTTTTCGTCCGCGGCCTTGTCGAGGACGGCGGATGCATCGCGGAGCCGGAGATCATCCGTAGCCATTGCCGTCACATCTCCCGTTCTACACTGCCGACCCAATACATCCTATTTCGGACACGCCGCCCAGCACTCTCCGAGGTGGACCGTGCGCCGAGCCGGGGGCGCCGCGCGATATCGCCCCACTTGCCGCGAATCAGCACCGGTACAGCTTACGTTGTACAACCCCGCACGCATCGTCGGGGTGTTCGGCGCATCACAACACCACACCGATTGGCGTCAAAGCTCCTTTGCCACCGGCGAGTTGAGGGGCGCGAGGGGCTCCGGGGACACCATGTCACGACAGTGCCCCGCCGGGTTCCTCCCGGCGGGGCACTGCTGCCGAACGGGTGTACGCCCGGTGGCTCGATCGGGCTACTTGCCCGTGAACTTCTCGTACTCCTTGATGACCTCGTCGGTCGGCCCGTCCATGCGCAGCTCGCCGCGCTCCAGCCACAGCACGCGGTCGCAGGTGTCGCGGATCGACTTGTTGTTGTGGCTGACGAGGAAGACCGTGCCGGCCTCCTTGCGGAGCTCGCGGATGCGGGCCTCGGAGCGCTTCTGGAACTTGCGGTCGCCGGTGGCCAGCGCCTCGTCGATCATGAGGACGTCGTGGTCCTTGGCGGCCGCGATGGAGAACCGCAGGCGGGCCGCCATGCCGGAGGAGTAGGTGCGCATCGGCAGGGTGATGAAGTCACCCTTCTCATTGATCCCCGAGAAGTCGACGATCTCCTGGTAGCGCTCCTTGATCTGCTCGCGGGACATGCCCATCGCGAGCCCGCCGAGGATGACGTTGCGCTCGCCCGTCAGATCGTTCATCAGGGCCGCGTTGACGCCGAGCAGCGAGGGCTGGCCGTCGGTGTAGACCTTGCCCTTCTCGGCGGGGAGCAGGCCCGCGATGGCGCGGAGCAGGGTGGACTTGCCCGAGCCGTTCGAACCGATCAGGCCGATGGCCTCGCCGCGGTAGGCGGTGAAGCTCACGCCGCGGACGGCGTGCACCTTGCGCACGCCGCGCTCCTCGCCGCGCCGGAGCATGCGGCTCAGGGCGGAGGTGGCGCTGCCCTTGCCGGTCTTCGCACCGTTGACGCGGTAGACGATGTGCAGCTCGTCGGCGATGACGGTCGGGATGTGCCCCTTGCCCGCGTTCGGGTCGTTCTTGTCCTCAGCCACGGCCGTACCGCTCCTCAGCCTTCCAGAAGTACACGAAGCCACCGGCGGCGACCAGCACGGCCCAGCCCGCCGCGACCGCCCAGACGTGCGGCGGCAGGTTCTCGGAGCCGTAGCCGTCGATCAGCGCGAAGCGCATCAGGTCCATGTAGATGGCGGCCGGGTTCCACTGGAGGACGTCCGCGATCCAGGCGGGCTTGTCCTTCAGCATGACCGGGATGGAGAACATCACGCCGGACGCGTACATCCACGTGCGCATCACGAAGGGCATCAGCTGCGCCAGGTCGGGCGTCTTGCTGCCCAGCCTCGCCATGACCATCGCGAGGCCCGTGTTGAAGAGGAACTGAAGGATCAGGACCGGGAAGATCAGCAGCCACGACAGAGTCGGGTAGCTGCCGAAGCCGATCATGATGATGAACAGCACGATCATCGAGAACAGCAGCTGCTGGAGCTGCTGGAGCGAGAACGAGATCGGCAGCGAGGCGCGCGGGAAGTGCAGCGCGCGCACCAGGCCGAGGTTGCCCGCGATCGCCCTGACGCCCGCCATCACCGAGCTCTGCGTGAAGGTGAAGACGAAGACGCCGGTGACGAGGAAGGGGACGTAGACCTCGCGGGGCATGCCCCGGTCGGCCCCCAGGATCAGACCGAAGATCAGGAAGTAGACGAGCGCGTTCAGGAGCGGCGTCGCCACCTGCCACAGCTGGCCGAGCTTGGCCTGGCTGTACTGGGCGGTGAGCTTCGCCTGGGAGAAGGCGAGAATGAAGTGGCGCCGTCCCCAGAGCTGGCGGACGTACTCGAAAAGTCCGGGCCGGGCGCCGCTGACGGTCAGACCGTACTTGGCGGCGAGGTCGGCGCGGGAGAGCCCGTCATCGGGCGGCGGTGTCGACGGGGATGCTGTCACCGTGACTCCGCCGTCATGCGTTGTCTCACTCACGAGTGGAAACTTTCGTCTTCAGATGCGCAGCCGGTCGGGCATAGGCGTGGGCCAGGGACCGGGGTATGGCCCGAATGCTCTCAGACCCGAGCTTGTCAGATGACAGGAGGTCGGCCCAGTCGCGTCAGCCGCCATACCGTACGCCACTTCATCGGCCTGCGAGGCCCGCAGGGCGTGGTCCAGCCCTCCTTGAAGCCGCCGAACCACGCCTTCAGGGCGGGGCCCGAGGGGCGCCGGGCGAGGGTGAGGAGCATCCAGACGCCGAGGTAGACCGGGACCAGGAGCGCGGGAAGGTTGCGCCGGGCCAGCCAGACACGGTTGCGGGCCACCATCCGGTGGTAGACCGCGTGCCGCGAGGGGGCCGTCGTCGGGTGGAAGAGCACCATGTCGGAGCGGTAGTCGATCATCCAGCCCGCGTCGAGGGCGCGCCAGGCGAGGTCGGTCTCCTCGTGCGCGTAGAAGAACTCGCCGGGCAGGGCGCCGACCTCGGCGATGACCTTCGTACGGACGGCGTTGGCGCCGCCGAGGAAGGTCGTGACGCGCGAGGAGCGCATCGGGTCGGAGGCCCGCAGCCGCGGCACGTGCCGCCGCTGGGTCTGTCCCGTCTCCGGGTCCGCGATGCGGAAGCTGATGATGCCCAGCTCCGGATCGGCGGCGAAGGCCTCGCGGCACAGCTGCGCCGTGTCCAGGTGCGCGAGGAGGCCGTCGTCGTCCAGGAAGAGCAGGATGTCGACGTCGGTGCCGCCGGGCCCGAAGGCCTCGATGCCGACGTTGCGGCCGCCGGGGATGCCGAGGTTCTCCGGCAGCTCGACGGTGCGCACGCCTTCGGGCACGTCGGGCACGGGGGCGCCGTTGCCGACCACGACCACCTCGACCGGGTCGCCGTCCTGCTTGGCGACCGAGTCGAGGAGGGCGCGCAGCTCCTGCGGCCGGTTGCCCATCGTGATGATGACGGCGCCGACCTTCAGCTTCTCTGCCGGGTCGGCCGGAGTGCTCGGGGTGTTCACTTCAACCTGCTCGATACGAGGATGGACACGAGGTGGAGCAGGGTCTGGAGCATCGCGATGCCCGCGAGGACCGCGACGCCGACGCGCGAGAAGAACAGGTCGCCCCGGGCCTGGTCCACGATCGCGAGAACCAGGATCAGCAGGGACGCCTCGACGCCGAGGATCAGCCGGTGGAACTTCAGCGCGGCGGCGGCCCTGCGGGCCAGCGCCATGCCGGAGGAGCGCGGCTCGGACGCGGACTCCTTGACGGGCTCCTTGCCCGTCTGGTGCCGGGCGACACCGACGAGGTCGGTCTCGGCCTTGATCAGGATCGCGCCGAGGGCGGCCAGGGTGCCGAGGAACGCCCACAGCCAGTCGATGCGTCCCGAGCCCCATATGTCGGCGGCGCGCAGACCGAAGCCGACCAGGACCGCGGCGTCGCACAGGTAAGCGGCGACCCGGTCCAGGTAGACGCCTGCCATCGAGTACTGCTTCTTCCAGCGGGCGATCTCGCCGTCGACGCAGTCGAGCAGCAGATACAGCTGGACCGCGAGCACGCCGAGCACGGCGCCCGTGACGCCCGGCACCAGCAGGGCCGGGGCGGCGAGGGCGCCGGCGACGGTCATCACGTAGGTCAGCTGGTTGGGCGTGACCCGCGTGTTCACCAGGTGCCGGTCGATGCGCAGGGAGACCTCGCGCATGTAGAGCCGGCCGGCCCAGTGTTCGCCGCTGCGCCGGTCCTTCACCCCCGGGGGGTGAACAACCGGGCGGAGCTCAGCTACCGATGGCTTTTGCATAGTCGGCGTATGCGTCCCTGATCTGGTCGGTGGACAGGTCGAGGTGTTCCAGGATCGTGTAGCGGCCCGGCCTGGTCTGCGGAGCGAACTCCACGACCTGGACGAACTCGTCCACGGTGAACCCGATCTCCTCCGGCAGCACGGGCAGGCCGTGGCGGCGCAGCACCTGGGCCATGTACGCGGACTCCTCGCGGGCACCGCGCAGGTGCATCGCGAAGGCCGCGCCGAGGCCGCACTGCTCGCCGTGGCTGGCGGCGCGCTTGGGGAAGAGGAGGTCGAAGGCGTGGTTGATCTCGTGGCAGGCGCCCGACGCGGGGCGGGAGTCGCCCGAGATGGACATCGCGATGCCGGTGAGCACCAGGCCCTCGGCGAGCACCTGGAGGAAGCCGTCGTCGCCGACGCCGCCGGGGTGGCGCAGGACCGCCTCACCGGCCTGCCGGGCCATCGCGGCCG
Source organism: Streptomyces sp. NPDC030245 (assembly GCF_055572995.1). Classification (NCBI taxonomy): domain Bacteria; kingdom Bacillati; phylum Actinomycetota; class Actinomycetes; order Kitasatosporales; family Streptomycetaceae; genus Streptomyces; species Streptomyces sp. NPDC030245. The sequence continues at coordinate 800,117 of NZ_JBVICF010000002.1, forward strand.
CGAGGCCGTCTATGTCCTCGCCGCGCTCGCGGGCGGCGAGCTCCCAGTCGCGGATCGCGGAGATGTTGGAGAGCGCGTCGCCGATGCCGGAGCGGACGAAGCGGACCGGGGCCTCGCGGATGATGTCGAGGTCGATGACGACCGCGATGGGGTTCGGCACGCCGTACGAACCGCGGCCCGCGTCGTTGTCGAGGGTCGCGACGGGCGAGCAGAGGCCGTCGTGCGACAGGTTCGTCGCGACGGCGACCAGCGGCAGGCCGACGCGCGCCGCGGCGTACTTGGCGCAGTCGATGATCTTGCCGCCGCCGAGGCCGACGATCGCGTCGTAACGGCCCGACTTCTTGATGGCGTCGGCGAGCTTGATGGCGTCGTCGAGCGTGCCGCCACCGACCTCGAACCACTCCGCGCCGCTCAGCGAGGGCATCAGCCGCTCGCGGAGCACCGCGCCCGAGCCACCGCTGATGGCGATGGCGAGTTTGCCGGTCGACGAGCAGATCCGCTGGTCGGCGAGGACACCGGCCAGGTCGTCGATCGCCCCCGGCCGGATGTCGACGACGACCGGCGAGGGGATGAGCCTCGTCAGTACTGGCACGCGATCTCCCGGCCCTTGGCGAGGTCGTCGTGGTTGTCGATCTCGACCCACTTGACGTCGCCGATCGGGGCCACGTCGACCTTGAAGCCGCGGTTGACGAGCTCCTGGTAGCCGTCCTCGTAGTAGAGGTCGGGGTCGCGCTCGAAGGTGGTCTTCAGGGCGTCGGCGAGCTCGTCGGCTGCGGAACCCTCGATGAGGGTGACGCCGATGTACTCACCGGTGGCCTCGGAGGGGTCCATCAGCTTGGTGATGCGCTGCACGCCCTTGGCGTCGTCGACGATGACCTTCATCTCCTCGTCGGCGAGCTGCTTCACCGTGTCGAGGGCGAGGATGATCTTCTGGCCGTTGCCGCGGGCGGCGAGCAGCGTCTTCTCGACGGAGACCGGGTGCACGGTGTCGCCGTTGGCGAGGATCACGTCGTGCTTGATGGCGTCACGGCCGCACCACAGGGAGTAGGCGTTGTTCCACTCCTCGGCCTTGTCGTTGTCGATCAGGGTCAGCTTGAGGCCGTACTTCGCCTCCAGGGCCGCCTTGCGCTCGTAGACGGCCTCCTTCTTGTAGCCGACGATGATCGCGACCTCGGTCAGACCGATCTCGGCGAAGTTGCCGAGCGTCAGGTCGAGGATGGTGGTCTCACCGTCGACGGGCACCAGAGCCTTGGGCAGGGTGTCCGTGTAAGGGCGAAGACGCCGTCCGGCGCCGGCCGCCAGCACGAGGCCGATCATGCGGGTTCTCCTTCATCGTGTACGGCGGGTGCGCCCTGTTTCTCGGCGGCGACCCAGAAGCGGATGCTCTCGACGAGCACCACGAGTGCCACGGCCACGGCGAGTGCCGTGAGCGCGACGGGAAAATCTGTGGTGGGCAGCAGTGCCGCGGCCAGCGCGACCACGAGGATCCGGCTTTCCTGGCCGCCGATCGCCCGCACCAGCCAGCGCGGAGGCGCGCCGGCGCCGCCCTTGATGCGGTACACCGTGTCGTAGTGATGGTAGGCGACCGCGGCCACCAGCCCGAAAGCCGCGGGAAGGGCTCCGTTCACCTCGGCCCTGGCCGCGAGGACCAGGATCGTGCCGTACTCGGCGGCACGGAAGAACGGCGGGACGAGCCAGTCGAGGGGGCCCTTGAGGGGCCGCGACAGCGCGAGGCCGGACAGGATCACGTGGAGCACGGCGGCGACGACGATCCACGGGCTGCCGTAGGAGGTGAAGGCGCTCACCGCGACGATCACGGCGCCGCCGAGGAAGGCGAGCACGGGCGCGGGCACCGGGCCGCCGCACTTGAGGGCGGCGAAGGCCGAGGCCAGAGGGCCGTTGTCGGCGAGGTCGGCGAGGGCTCCGGCGGCGCGGTCGGTGCGGGTGGCCTTGCGGGTCAGCGACCGCAGGACGCGTCCCGCAGTGGTGTAGCAGGCGGCGAGCGCGCAGCCGATGATCAGGACGACGAGGGTGATGCGCGGGGTGGTGACCGCGGTGAGCACGGCGATCATCGCCCAGCGCTCGCCGATGGGCAGGACTATCATCCGGCGCACCCAGACCGTCCAGCCGACACTGTCGAGCTTGTCGGAAAGGGCCGCGGTGGGGCTGGTGTTGGCGGTCGCGTCGTGATTCGCCTCGTTGAAGGAGAAGTCGACGACGTGGCGACAGGTCTGGAGAACCATGGCGCCGAGGGCCAGCGCCCAGACGTCGTCGCCGTTCGCGTTGGCCGCGCCGAGCGCGAGGCCCGCGTAGTAGGCGTACTCCTTGGCGCGGTCGAACGTCGCGTCCAGCCAGGCGCCGAGCGTCGAGTACTGGAGGGAGTAGCGGGCGAGCTGCCCGTCGGTGCAGTCCAGGACGAAGGAGAGGAGCAGCAGCAGGCCGGCCGCGACGAAGCCGCCGCGCGTCCCGGTCGCCGCGCAGCCCGCCGCGATCAGGGCGGTGAGCAGCGAGGCGGTGGTGACCTGGTTCGGGGTGAGGCCGCGGCGCGCGCACCAGCGGGCGATGTAGCGCGAGTACGGGGAGATGCAGTACGTCGTGAAGAAACCGTCGCGCGATTTGACCGCGGTGCGCAGGCGTACCGCCTCGTCGTCCACGGCCGCCACGGCCTGGCGTGCCTCGTTCCGCGTCTGGGGGTCGGCGGGCACGGTGGCGACGAGGGTGCCGAGCTCGGGGCGGTGCACGTCCGTGGCGCCGGACTCCATGGCCGCGGCGATGGAGTCCGGGAGCGCGTCGAGCGTCACGACGCCGTTCGCGGTGCCGACGGTGGCCCGCAGGGCGCGCGTCAGTGCGGCGCGGGCCGCCGGCCTGGCCGTGACGGCGCCGGGCAGCGCGGCGGCGGCGAAGCGGGGGTCGGTGAGGGCGAGGCGCAGCGCGTGGACGTGTCCGACGAAGCGCGCGTCGACGACCGCGACCCGCTGGTCCGCGGGGACGGCGGCGAGCAGCGTCTCGGCGTCCGCCGCGTCGGAGGCGACCCGCACGTCGAAGCCGAGGGACCGCAGATCGCCTTCGAGCGGCGACCCGGGGACCGGCTGACCGGTGAGGATGGCGGTCGACAGACGAACTCACTCCTTGAGTACCGGCGCGGCTCGCGCCGGGCACATGCGTAAGGGGAGCGCCCCCGGGCCCATGGCGGCCGGGCGGCACGTCGGCTGAGGCTATCGGATGGTGGGAAGCGGGCGTTCATCACCCGTTCACGCCCCGATAAGGCTCTCGGGGCGGCCTGCGAGGGCCTCGGCCTTCACGATCATCATGGTGGATGGGGGGCCGCGCTCACAAACCGCGCCCGTTCCGTGCCCGGCTTGCCCGGGATAGTGGCCACATGCCCGCTGCCCGGTGCCCGCACAGGGCGTTCGCTTAGGGTGGGCGCCCATGACATGGCTGATCACAGGCGGGGCTGGATACATCGGGGCACATGTGGCGCGGGTCATGGCCGGTGCCGGGGAGGACGTCGTCGTGCTCGACGACATCTCGTCGGGGGTGCCGCAGCGGCTGCCCGACGGCATGCCCCTGGTCGAGGGCTCCTCGCTGGACGGGGAGCTGCTGCGCCGGGTCTTCGCCGAGCACGGTGTCACCGGTGTGGTGCATCTCGCGGCCCGCAAGCAGGTCGGGGAGTCGGTGGAGCAGCCGCTGCGCTACTACCGGGAGAACGTGGGCGGCCTGACGACGCTGCTCGAAGCCGTCGCCGAGGCCGGCGTCAAGCGGTTCGTGTTCTCCTCGTCGGCCGCGGTGTACGGCAATCCGCCGGACGTCGAGCTCGTCGGGGAGGACACGCCGTGCGCGCCGGTCAGCCCCTACGGCGAGACGAAGCTCGCCGGTGAGTGGCTGGTGCGGGCGGCCGGGCGGGCGCACGGCATCGGGACGGTGTGCCTGCGCTACTTCAACGTGGCGGGCGCCGCGGCGCCGGAGCTCGCGGACACCGGTGTCTACAACGTGATCCCGATGGTCTTCGACCGGCTGCGGCGCGACGAGTCGCCGCGGATCTTCGGTGACACCCATCCGACGCCGGACGGCACCTGCGTGCGTGACTATGTGCACGTCTCGGATCTCGCCGAGGCCCACCTCGCGGCGGCCCGCCGGCTCGCGGCGGGCGCCGAGGGCGATCTGACCGTGAACATCGGCCGGGGGCGCGGTGTTTCCGTACGCGAACTGGTCACGCTGATCGGTGAGGTGAGCGGTGACACCCGGCCCGCGCTCGTCGAGCCGGCCCGGGCCGGTGACTCGCCGCGGGCCGTGGCCGACGCGGGCCTGGCGGCGAAGGAGCTCGGCTGGACGGCCCGGCGCGGGGTGCGCGAGATGGTCGAGTCGGCCTGGGCGGGGTGGTGTCTGCACCACCCGGACGCGCGTCGCGACTGATCGTCGCGGTCCGCTGACCTGCATGCCTCCGCCTGTCGGGAATCGTTGCCATTTTCGCAGGTCAGCGGAGTGATAACGGTGTTCAGTGCCGCGTTGCCAGATACCCCCCACCCGTAGTTCACTGTGGCTCGCGACCAGCGAACAGCAGACCGATGAACGACGCGGGAGGGCCGCTCCATGGGGGCTGGGCACGATCACGGACACGCGCACGGGGCGCCGACCACGGGCACCGCGGCGAGCGCCTACAAGGGGCGGCTGCGGACAGCGCTCTGCATCACGCTCACCGTCATGCTGGCCCAGATCGTGGGCGGCATCGTCGCGGACTCGCTCGCGCTCGTCGCGGACGCGACGCACATGGCCACGGACGCCGTCGGCCTCGCCATGGCCCTGCTCGCGATCCACTTCGCGAACAGGCCGCCCACCGAGAACCGCACCTTCGGCTACGCCCGCGCCGAGATACTCGCCGCGCTCGCGAACTGTCTGCTGCTGCTCGGCGTCGGCGGGTACGTGCTCTTCGAGGCGGTCGAGCGGTTCATCACGCCCGCGGAGACCGAGGGCGGCCTCGCCCTCTACTTCGGCGTCTTCGGTCTCGTCGCGAACGTGGTCTCGCTCTCGCTGCTCATGCGCGGCCAGAAGGACAGCCTCAATGTGCGGGGCGCCTTCCTGGAGGTCGTCGCGGACACCCTCGGCTCGGTCACGGTCATCGTCGCGTCGGTCGTGATCATGCTCACCGGCTGGCAGGCCGCCGACCCGATCGCCTCGCTCGTCATCGGTTTCATGATCGTCCCGCGGACGGTGAAGCTCCTCAAGGAGACCCTGAACGTGCTCCTGGAGTCGGCGCCCAAGGACGTCGACATGGCTCAGGTGCGGGCCCACCTGCTCGACCTGCCGGGCGTCGAGGAGGTCCACGACCTGCACGCCTGGACGATCACCTCGGGCATGCCCGTGCTCTCCGCCCACATAGTGGTGAGCTCCGACACCCTCGACTCAATCGGGCACGAGAAGATGCTGCACGAGCTCCAGGGCTGCCTCGGGGACCACTTCGACGTCGAGCACTGCACCTTCCAGCTGGAGCCGAGCGGTCACGCGGAGCACGAGGCGAAGCTCTGCCACTGACGGCGCCCGCCCCGGTGACGCCCCCCCCCCGGCGTTATGCCGGTGTTATAGTCGCCGGAGTTCCTGGGTTCCCGGAGGTGGGTCGATGACTGTCACGGCTGACGCCGCTCCGCGCGGCGACACGTGCATCCCCACTTCCCGGGCGCGCGTCTGACCTCACGTACCCCACAGTCCGTACGTCAGGTCCGCGGGTCCTTCACCCAAGGATTTCCACGTTGACCGACAACGCTTCCATCAGCCATGCCTTCTTCGCCCTGCACCACGGTCTGCCGCGGCAGGGCCCCGGCTCCGACGCCACCACCCGGCACCTGCTCTCCCTCGTGGGCGCGCTGCCCGAGCGGCCGCGCGTGCTCGACCTGGGCTGCGGCCCCGGCCGCGCCGCTCTCCTGCTCGCCGCCGAGGCCGGCGCCGAGGTGACCGCCGTCGATCTCCACGAGCCGTTCCTCGACGAGCTGCACGCGTCGGCCGAGGCGCGCGGGCTCGCCGGATCGATCACCACCGTCAAGGCCGACATGGCCGAACTCCCCTACCCCGACGGGTCGTTCGACCTCGTCTGGGCCGAGAGCTCGGTGTACGGCATCGGCTTCGACACCGCGCTGCGCGCCTGGCGGCGGCTGCTCGCACCCGGCGGGGCGCTCGTTGTGACCGAGTGCGAGTGGACGACCGCCGAACCGTCCGCGGCGGCCCGCGCCTTCTGGGAGCGGCACTACGCGCTGCGCACGACCGAGGCGAACACCAGGGCCGCGACCGGCGCCGGGTACTCCGTGGTCGGCGTGCACCCGCAGCCCGAGTCCGACTGGGACGAGTACTACGGCCCGCTCGGCGCGCGGGCGGACGCGGCGGACCCGAGCGCTCCCGGCATGGCCGAGGCGCTCGCCGCCACCCGCGAGGAGATCGCGATGCGGCGCGAGCACGGGAGCGAGTACGGCTACACGGGCTACGTCCTGCGGCCCACGGACTCCTGGCCGACCCGCCCGGAGACCGCGGCCGACACCGCCGCCGTGCACGCCGTGAACGCCGCCGCCTTCGAGACGGAGGCCGAGGCCGACCTCGTCGACGCGCTGCGCACGGACCCGGAGGCGTGGCTTCCCGGTCTGTCGTACGTCGCCGAGGCGCCCGACGGTTCGGTGGCCGCGTACGCGCTGCTCACCCGCTGCCGGGTGGACGGCGCGCCCGCGCTGGCCCTCGCGCCCGTCGCCACCCTGCCCGAGCACCAGCGGACGGGGGCCGGTTCGGCGGTCGTGCGGGCCGTGCTGGATGCGGCACGCGCGCGTGAGGAGCGGCTCGTCCTCGTGCTCGGGCATCCCTCGTACTATCCGCGGTTCGGTTTCCGGCCTGCTTCGGGATACGGGATCCGGCCAGGTTTCGAGGTGCCCGACGAGGCGATGATGGCGCTCGTCCTCGACGGGGCGGACGATTCCGGGCCGCTGCCGCGGGGCACGATCCAGTACCCGGCCGCCTTCGGGGTCTGACGCTCCGGCGGGCGCCCGTGCGACGGCGCCCGGCGCGTGTCCCGCCGTGCTTCGGTGCGGCGGGACATGCGGGTTCCAGAAGTGCCCGAGGTGTCCGGAACGTACGGCAGACTTGGGACTCGAAGACCGAAGCGAAGGATGCGTATGCCGATCACACCTGCCACCGCGGCGAACACCTCGTCGAGCGGCACCGGAGAAACCATCTTGCTCGAACTCGTCGACGAGGACGGCAGGACCATCGGCACAGCGGAGAAACTCTCCGCGCATCAGGCGCCCGGGCAGCTGCACCGGGCGTTCTCCGTCTTCCTCTTCGACGAGCAGGGGCGCCTGCTGCTCCAGCAGCGCGCCCTCGGCAAGTACCACTCCCCCGGCGTCTGGTCGAACACCTGCTGCGGCCACCCCTACCCGGGCGAGGCGCCGTTCGCCGCGGCGGCCAGGCGTACGCACGAGGAGCTCGGGGTCTCGCCGTCGCTGCTCGCCGAGGCGGGCACGGTGCGCTACAACCACCCGGACCCGGCCTCGGGGCTCGTGGAGCAGGAGTTCAACCACCTGTTCGTGGGCATGGTGCAGTCGCCGCTGCGCCCCGACCCCGCGGAGATCGGCGGGACCGCGTTCGTGACGGCCGGCGAGCTGGCCGAGCGGCACGAGCGGGAGCCGTTCTCCGCGTGGTTCATGACCGTCCTCGACGCGGCACGGCCCGCGATCAAGGAGCTGACCGGCCCCGCCGCGGGCTGGTAGCCGCTCCGTCAGCCGAGAGCCGGCTTGAGGGGCAGGGCCGCCCAGATGACCTTGCCCCCGCTCGCGGTGTGCTCGACGTCGCAGGCGCCGCCCGCCTCCGCCGTGATCTCCCGGACGAGGAGCAGCCCCCGCCCGCCCGTCTGGCCGTGGTCCGCCACCAGGGCCGTCGGGCGGTAAGGGTGGTTGTCCTCGACGGAGACCCGCACCCACTCGGCGCCGACCGCGACCTCCACCGCGAGCATCGGCGAGAGCAGCGCCGCGTGGCGCACCGCGTTGGTGACCAGCTCGGAGACGATCAGCAGCAGGCCCTGCACGATCTCGTCCGGAGCCGGTACGCCCTGCCGGGCCAGCAGGTCGCGCACCGCGTGCCGCGCCTGGGGGACGGAGGCGTCGACGGCGGGGGCCGTGAAGCGCCACACGCCCTCGTACGACGCCGGTCCGCCGCCCGCGGGGAGTGGATCCGGCGCGCCCCCGTCGCTGCCCATCGTCCGGTCGCCGTCCTTGCGCTCGATTGTCGCCACACGTCGAGTGTTGGCAACGCTCTGGTCCGGACCGCTCCACTGACCAGAAGTCAGCGACTATCGACGGATTTTGACCGCCGGCGCATGCCGTCGTCAGCTGGGCGACTGGTCCTGCCCTGGTTGTTCTGTCTTCAAGCGTTCTTCAGGTTGTACGAGGCTGACGATGCGGCGCCCGCCGATGCCCGTGGCGAGCAGACCGAGGCCGTCGAAGAGCAGCGTCAGGGAGAAGAAGCACCCGATGACGTACTGGCTGCTGCTGGGCCACTCGGCGAGCACCAGGATGCCGATCAGCAGGCCGAAGGCGCCCTGGAGGAGCGTCAGGGCGAACTGCGGGCCGCGCACCACCAGGCTGCCGACCAGCCGGAACACCCCGCCGGTGAGGAAGAGCAGGGCCGCGAACATGGTCAGCGCCTCCGCCGCCACATCGGGTCTGCGGATGATCACGACGCCCGCCGCGAGGTTCAGCGCGGCGACCACGACGCCCAGCCAGAAGAAGCTGCTGCCCCGTGACTGGACGGCGTGCAGCAGTCCGACGACGCCGCCGACGAGCAGGAGCCAGCCGAACAGGAGCATCGAGGTCAGCGTGGCGAATCCGGTGTAGACGAGGCCGACGACGCCGGCCACCGCGAGGATCACGCCGAGCAGCGCGAGCCAGCCGAAGCCGCGGCTGACCGTCCTGGCCTCCGATGTGGCCCTGTCGTCCCTGGGTCCGGCCATCAGCGTCTCCCTCTCGCTCGGCCCCCTTCTTGATCGTACGTTCGAGGGGTGCGGATAGCATCCGGCGCATGGAGCCGCAGCTGAGCCACACCGTCACCGACGGCGTCGCCACCGTCCTCATCGACCATCCGGCCAAGCGCAACGCCATGACCGCGGACATGTGGCGCCAGGTGCCGCCGCTCTGCGCGGCGCTCGCCGCCGACCCGGCCGTGCGGGCCGTCGTGCTCACCGGCGCGGGCGACACCTTCTGCGCGGGCGCCGACATCTCCACGCTGCGCGAGTCCCCGGGCACCGCGCAGGAGCTGGCGGTGCGGGCCGAGGAGGCCTTGGCGGCGTTCCCGAAGCCGACGCTCGCGGCGGTGCGGGGCTACTGCGTGGGCGGCGGCGCCCAGCTGGCGGGGGCGTGCGACCTGCGGTTCGCGGACGAGGGCGCCTCGTTCGGCGTCACGCCCGCCAAGCTGGGCATCGTCTATCCGGCGTCCTCCACCCGGCGCCTGGTGTCCCTGGTGGGGCCCGCGACCGCCAAGTACCTGCTTTTCTCGGGGGAGTTGATCGGCGCGGAGCGGGCGCTGCGGACCGGTCTGGTGGACGAGGTGCTGCCGTCCGGCGAACTGGCCAAGAGGGTCGCGGAGTTCACCCGTGTCCTCGTGTCGCGCTCGCAGCTGACGCAGGCGGCGGCGAAGGAGTTCGCGGCGGGGCGCACGGACCGGGACGCTTACTGGACGGAGCAGGCACGCGGCAGCGGCGACACCGCCGAAGGTGTCGCCGCGTTCCTGGAGCGCAGGAAGCCGCACTTCGGCTGGACCGCGCGGGGCGAGTGAGCCCGGCCGGTCCTGCCGCCTACTGGAAGAAGCGGCTCCCCTCGCGGAACTTCGCGACCAGGTGCGCGGGCGCCTTCTCCGGGGACCCGGCGTCGTAGGGCGGCTGCGGGTCGTACTCGGTCAGCAGCTGTACGGCCTGCGCGTGCTCGTCGCCCGCGATCCGGCCGGCCAGGGTGAGGCCCATGTCGATGCCCGCGGAGACGCCGGCCGCCGTGACGTACTTGCCGTCGAAGACCACTCGCTCCCCCGTCGACTCGATGCCGAGCCGGTCCAGTTCGCCGAGGGCGAGCCAGTGCGAGGTGGCGCGGCGGCCCTTGAGGAGGCCCGCGGCGGCCAGCGCGAGGGAGCCCGTGCACACCGAGGTCGTCCAGGTGGTCGTGGCGTCGACCGCGCGGAGCCAGTCGAGCAGCGGCTCGTTCTCCATCTGGTCGCTCCGCCCGGGGCCGCCGGGGACGACGACGATGTCGGGGCGCCGCACCTCGGTGAAGGACGAGTCGGCGACGAGCGCGAGGCTGCCGGTGTCGTCGCGCACCGGGCCCGGCCGCTCGGCCACGAAGACGGTCTCGGCGCCGGGCAGACCGCTCAGCGTCTGGTAGGGGCCGATGGCGTCCAGGACGGTGAAGCGCTCGTACAGGGCGATGGCTATCTGCATGGTGTCCCTATCGGTGCGAAGTGGCGGAGGTGCCGGCCGGCACGGTCCGTGGGGTCGGTGCGGGATGGAAGCGGCGGCGGTACTCGGCGGGTGCGGCGCCGAGGACCTTGACGAAGGCGCGGCGCATGGCCTCCGGCGTGCCGTAGCCGCAGGCGCGGGAGATCTCCTCGACCCCGTCGGAGGTGTCCTCCAGGAGCCGGCGGGCGTGTTCGATGCGGACGCGCTCGACGTACCTGCCCGGCGTCAGCCCGGTGTCCGCCTGGAAGGCGCGGGCGAAGTGGCGGGGCGAGAGCCGGGCGCGGGCGGCCAGCGCGTCGACCGAGAGGTCGTCGGCCGGATGCTCGGTGATCCACTGCTGGACCTCGCGCAGCGGTTCGCGCCGCGCGGTCTGGGCGGCGAGCTGCGCGCTGAACTGCGCCTGGTTCCCCGGGCGCCGCAGGAAGACCACGAGATGGCGGGCGACCGTGAGCGCCACCTCGCGGCCCAGATCCTCCTCGACGAGCGCCAGGGCGAGGTCGATGCCCGCGGTGACCCCGGCGGACGTCGCGACATGCCCGTCGCGTACGTAGATGGGGTCCGGGTCGACCTCGACGCCCGGGTGCTGCTCGGCGAGGCGGTCGCAGTACGCCCAGTGCGTCGTCGCCCGGCGCCCCTCCAGGAGGCCGGCCTCGGCGAGCCGGATCGCTCCGGTGCAGACCGACACCAGGCGCTGTGCGCGCGGGCCGTTCTCGCGCAGCCAGCCGGTCAGCCCGGGGTCCGGCGAGCGGGTGGCGGGGCCGCCCGGGACCACCAGGGTGTGCGGCGCGGGCGCGTCCGCCAGCGTGGAGTCGGGGGTCAGGGTCAGACCGCTGGACGTGCGGACGGGGCCGCCGTCGAGGGAGGCGGTGCGGACGAGATAGCCGGCCCTGGAGTCGGCGAGGCAGAGGTCGGCGCCCGCGAAGACCTCCACGGGCCCGGTGACGTCGAGGCTCTGGACGCCGTCGAAGAGGACGACCAGGACGGTGCGCTGGGCCATGCGCTCGATTCTTGGCCCGCCGACCGGCGCCCGCAATGACGAATAACCCACCTTTCCTGCCATCCGGCTCGCCCGTCGGCCCGGCCACCAGGAAGGTTTCCCGACCCCGCGGAAAACCGCCCCGCCCCCCATACCAACCAGTAGGTATCGTGCGCACATGACCTCTTCGACGACCTCGTCCGCGCCCGCCGCCCTGGAGCCGCGCGCCGGCCGCCGCTGCCACAACGTGCTCAACTCGCTCCACTCGACGCACTACTTCTCCCCCGACGTCGGACGGGAGCTGGGCGGTCTCGGGATAACCCACCCGCACGCCGTCAACTTCGCCGTGCGCGCGGCGGCCCTGGGCGCCGTCGGCCCCGGGACCGTGGCCGCCACCTTCTACAACTACAAGTACGAGCTGATCACCGCGCACGTCCCGCGGATCTGGCGGACCGCCTCCCCCGAAGACGTCCTCGCGGCGCGGCTGCGGGCCGTCGACACGACGCTGCGGCGCCTCCTCGGTGAGGAGCTCGTCGCCTCGCCGGAGATGGCGGAGGCCGCGGGCCTCGCGCTGCGCGCCACCGAGGCCTGCACCCGCGGCGCCCGCCCGCTGTACGCCGCCCACGCCGACCTGCCCGTCCCCGAGGAGCCGCACCTCGCCTACTGGCACGCGGCGACGCTGCTGCGCGAGCACCGCGGCGACGGGCACCTGACGGCGCTGCTCGACGCCGGACTCGACGGTCTCGAAGCCCTGGTGAGCCACACCGCGACCGGCAAGGGCACCAGGCCGAAGTGGGTCTTCTCCACCCGCGGCTGGAACCAGGAGGAGTGGGACGCCGCGGCCGAGCGGCTGCGGGCGCGCGGAGTGCTCGACGGCGAGGGCGAGTTGACGGAGGCCGGGGTGGCACTGCGCCGGGACGTCGAGGAGCGCACGGACCACCTGGACCGGGCCCCGTACGAGCACTTGGGCGCGGCGGGCGTCGAGCGTCTCACCGAACTCGGCACCCTGTTCATCGGCACGGCACTGAAGGCCGGCGCGTTCCCCGCGGATCTGCTCGGCAAGCGCTGAGCGGCCCGGCGCCACCGGCGCGCATGTCTTCGGGCGTCCGAGGTACCCGTGCGTCCACCGGCCCCGCCGACCCGGCGGCGCCGCAGGGACGAAAGGGGAGTTCTCATGTTCCGTGCCATCGCGGACGTACTGCGTCAGATCGGTGCCGCCATCGCCACCGTCGTCACCCTGCCGTTCCGGGCCCTGGCCCGGCTGTTCGGCGGAGCCTCCAGCACCGCGGGGCGGGCCGGGCGCGGCGGCGGCCGCCGATCCGGGCGGATGGGCCGGGCCCGCCGGGTCTGATCCCTCCCTGCCGGCGCCACCTGCCACAATTGCCCGGCAACCCGAGAGAAGGCGGTACCGGAACGTGGCAGCTTTGAAGACGTCCACCCCAGCGTCCATCGAGAGCAGGATCGCCGAGGAGCTCGGCGTACGGGAGCGGCAGGTGAAGGCCGCCGTCGACCTGCTCGACGGCGGCTCCACGGTGCCCTTCATCGCGCGCTACCGCAAGGAAGCGACCGAGATGCTCGACGACGCGCAGCTGCGCACGCTCGAGGAGCGGCTGCGCTACCTGCGGGAACTGGAGGACCGGCGCGCCGCCATCCTCGAATCCGTTCGTGAGCAGGGCAAGCTCACCGACGAGTTGGAGGCACGGATCCGCGAGGCGGACACCAAGGCGCGGCTCGAGGACATCTACCTGCCCTTCAAGCCGAAGCGGCGCACGAAGGCGCAGATCGCCCGCGAGGCGGGCCTCGAGCCGCTGGCCGACGGGCTGCTCGCCGACCCGACCGTGGAGCCGCACGCCGCCGCGGCCGCGTTCGTCGCCGCCGACAAGGGCGTCGCGGACTCGCAGGCCGCGCTGGACGGGGCGCGGGCGATCCTCGCCGAGCGGTTCTCGGAGGACGCCGACCTGATCGGTGAGCTGCGCGAGCGCATGTGGGTGCGCGGCCGCCTGGTGGCGAAGGTGCGGGACGGCAAGGAGGAGGCGGGCGCCAAGTTCGCCGACTACTTCGACTTCGCCGAGCCCTTCACGGAGCTGCCCTCGCACCGCGTCCTCGCCATGCTGCGCGGCGAGAAGGAGGACGTCCTCGACCTCGTCCTTGAGCCGGAGGAGGCCGCCGCCACGCCGGGCGCCCCCTCCTCGTACGAGGGGATCGTCGCCCAGCGCTTCGGCGTCGCCGACCGGGGCCGCCCGGCCGACAAGTGGCTCCAGGACACCGTGCGCTGGTCCTGGCGGACCAGGATCCTCGTGCACCTCGGCATCGACCTGCGGCTGCGCCTGCGGACGGCCGCCGAGGACGAGGCGGTGCGGGTCTTCGCGTCGAACCTGCGCGACCTGCTGCTCGCGGCGCCCGCGGGCACGCGCGCGACGCTGGGCCTCGACCCCGGTTTCCGTACGGGGGTGAAGGTGGCCGTCGTCGACGCCACCGGCAAGGTCGTCGCGACCGACACGATCCATCCGCACGTCCCGGCGAACAAGTGGGACCAGTCCCTGGCGACGCTCGCGCGGCTCGCGAAGGAGCACGCCGTCGACCTGATCGCCATCGGGAACGGCACGGCGTCCCGCGAGACCGACAAGCTCGCCGGTGAACTCATCGCCAAGCACCCGGAGTTGAACCTGACGAAGGTGATGGTCTCCGAGGCGGGCGCCTCCGTGTACTCGGCTTCGGCCTTCGCCTCGCAGGAGCTGCCGGACCTCGACGTCTCGATCCGCGGCGCGGTCTCCATCGCGCGGCGCCTCCAGGACCCGCTCGCCGAGCTGGTGAAGATCGACCCCAAGTCGATCGGCGTCGGCCAGTACCAGCACGACCTGTCGGAGGTGAAGCTCTCCCGCTCGCTGGACGCGGTCGTCGAGGACTGTGTGAACGGCGTCGGCGTGGACGTGAACACCGCGTCCGCCCCGCTCCTCGCGCGCGTCTCGGGCATCGGCTCCGGCCTCGCGGAGAACATCGTGGCGCACCGCGACGCGAACGGCCCGTTCAAGAGCCGCAAGAGCCTCAAGGACGTGGCCAGGCTCGGCCCGAAGGCGTACGAGCAGTGTGCGGGCTTCCTCCGCATCCGCGGCGGCGACGACCCGCTGGACGCCTCCAGCGTGCACCCGGAGGCGTATCCAGTGGTGCGCAAGATGGTGAAGTCGGCGGGCGGCGAGGTCGCTTCGCTGATCGGCAACACGAGTGCGCTGCGCTCGCTTCGGCCGGAGCAGTTCGTGGACGAGGTCTTCGGTCTGCCGACGGTCACGGACATCCTGAAGGAGCTGGAGAAGCCGGGCCGCGACCCGCGTCCCGCCTTCAAGACGGCGACCTTCAAGGACGGCGTGGAGAAGATCTCCGACCTGGCCGCGGGGATGGTCCTCGAAGGCGTCGTCACGAACGTGGCCGCGTTCGGGGCGTTCGTGGACGTCGGTGTGCACCAGGACGGTCTGGTGCACGTCTCCGCCATGTCGAAGACGTTCGTCAAGGACCCGCGGGATGTCGTGAAGCCCGGCGACATCGTCAAGGTGAAGGTCATGGACGTGGACATTCCGCGCAAACGGATCTCGCTGACGCTGCGGCTGGACGACGAGGCGGCTGCCGCAGCGGGTGAGGGTGCTCCCTCTCCCTCGGGTGAGGGGCGGCCGAAGCGGGGCGGCGGGCGGCCGCCTCAGCAGCGGCAGCGCGGCGGAGGCCAGCGCCAGCAGCAGCGTGGGCAGAAGCCGCAGCGGCAGGGGCCGCCGCCCGCCAACGACGCGATGGCCGAAGCGCTGCGGCGGGCCGGGCTCGTGGATCCGAAGCGGCGCTGAGACACAGTCCCCGAAGGGGCGGAGGTCAGAGTGGCAGTTCCGTCACTTTGCCCTCCGCCACCTCCAGGCGGCGTGTCACCCGGACCGCGTCCAGCATCCTGCGGTCGTGCGTGACCAGCAGAAGCGTGCCCTCGTACGTGTCCAGGGCCGACTCCAGCTGCTCGATCGCGGGCAGGTCCAGGTGGTTCGTCGGCTCGTCCAGGACGAGGAGGTTGACGCCCCGGCCCTGGAGCAGGGCGAGGGCCGCGCGGGTCCGCTCGCCGGGCGAGAGCGTGGCCGCCGAGCGCAGCACGTGGGCCGCCTTCAGGCCGAACTTGGCGAGCAGCGTGCGCACTTCGGCCGGCTCGGTGTCGGGGACAGCCGCGCAGAACGCGTCGAGCAGGGACTCCTCGCCGTGGAACAGGGCGCGCGCCTGGTCGACCTCGCCGACGAGCACGCCCGAGCCGAGGGCCGCGTGGCCCGCGTCCAGCGGGACGCGGGACAGGAGAGCGGCGAGCAGCGTCGACTTGCCCGAGCCGTTCGCGCCGGTGATGGCCACGCGGTCCGCCCAGTCGATCTGGAGCGTGACCGGGCCGAGTGTGAACGCGCCCCGGCGCACCTCCGCGTCGCGCAGGCTCGCGACGACCGCGCCGGAGCGTGGTGCCGCCGCGATCTCCATCTGGAGCTCCCACTCCTTCCGGGGCTCCTCGACGACGTCGAGGCGCTCGATCATCCGCTGCGTCTGGCGGGCCTTCGCCGCCTGCTTCTCGCTGGTGTCGCTGCGGAAGTTCCGGCCGATCTTGTCGTTGTCGCCGCCCTTGGCGGCCTTGCGGCGGGCGTTCCTGACGCCCTTGTCGGCCCAGGAGCGCTGCATCTGGGCGCGGCTCTGGAGCGCGGCCTTCTTGTCGGCGTACTCCTCGTAGTCGTCGCGGGCGTGCCTGCGGGCCGTCTCCCGCTCCTCCAGATACGCGTCGTAGCCGCCGCCGTAGAGGTTGACCTGCTGCTGGGCCAGGTCCAGTTCGAGGACCTTGGTGACGGTGCGGGTGAGGAACTCGCGGTCGTGCGACACGACGACGGTGCCGGCCCGCAGCCCTCGTACGAAGCTCTCCAGGCGCTCCAGGCCCGCCAGGTCGAGGTCGTTGGTCGGCTCGTCCAGGAGGAACACGTCGTAGCGGGAGAGGAGGAGCGAGGCGAGGCCCGCGCGGGCCGCCTGGCCTCCCGAGAGCGACGTCATCGGCTGGTCCAGGGCGACGGTGAGGCCGAGCGAGTCGGCGACTTCCCCGGCGCGGTCGTCGAGGTCCGCGCCGCCGAGCGCCAGCCAGCGCTCCAGGCTGGTGGCGTACGCGTCGTCCGCGCCGGGGGCGCCGTCGACGAGGGCCTGGGTGGCGTCGTCCATGACGCGCTGGGCCTCGGCCACGCCGGTGCGGCGGGCCAGGAAGGCGCGGATGCTCTCGCCGGGGCGGCGGTCGGGCTCCTGCGGGAGGTGCCCGACACAGGCGCCGGGCGGTGAGAGCCTCAGCTCACCCCGCTCGGGGGTGTCCACCCCCGCGAGCAGCCGCAGCAGGGTGGACTTCCCCGCTCCGTTGGCCCCGACGAGACCGATGACGTCGCCGGGGGCGACGACGAGGTCCAGTCCGGAGAACAGGGTGCGGTCGCCGTGGCCGGCGGCGAGGTCTTTGGCGACGAGGGTTGCGGTCATCAGGGGCGATTGTAGGCCCCCGTCAGGGTGAGACGGGGGCCACCAGGACGCTCGTGGAGGTCCGGGCCACCACGTATGCGCTGCCCTTCGTGGACTTGGGAGGCAGGGGGAGCTTGTGGTGGCCCGGTTGCAGGACCTCGTCGAAGACTTCGTGGACGTGGGTGCGGGAGAGCCGGTCCGTGCGGTACGTCGTGAGGTGGACCCGGCACGTGGACGTGACGTCCAGGTCCGCCGAGGCCCGGTCCGCCGCGAGGCCGGTGAGGCGGCGCTGTTCCTGGGGGCCGCGGTCCAGCGCGTGCTCGATCTGGGCGACGAGGAGCGGGATGATGGGCGCGAGGCCGTCGACGTGGGTGACGTCGACGCCGACCGCGTCGAAGGCGGTCCGGACGGACCGGCGGGTGGCGTCGGGGACCGTGGGGCCGAAGGCGACCGCTCCGTACGTGCGCAGTTCGTCCGCCGGGACGTCCGCCGCGTCCGCCGCGATCTCCGCGCCGATGCCGATCGTGCGGAGCGCCGCCGCCAGCTTGGCGAGCACCGCCACGCGCGCGCCGATCAGCAGGACCCGGCGGCGGGTCTGCCGCTCGCTCCCGGAGAGCAACTGGCCGAGCGCGGCGCGGTACTCGGTGCCCCGGAAGCGGAAGGGCCCTATGCCGTGGTAGCCGTTGAGCGTCAGGTCGGCGGGTTCGGCCGTCTGCCAGGCGAAGTCGCGCCAGACGAAGTCGTCGCTGCCGTCGTCGCTCCGCTCGATCACCGCCGTGACGGCGCCGCACTCCAGGCCCTCGCACTCGGGGCAGCCGTAGATGACGTACCGTCCGTCGCCCAGCGGCGCCCGGTCCTCCAGGAGCAGCCTGCGGACGTGGGCGGTGAAGATCGCCGGGGGGATGTCGGAGGCGAGCGGCGACACCGCGTCGAGGTCGGAGAGCTGGAAGAGGAGGGGGCGCCCGTTCACGATGAAGTCGACGAAGTCACGGTGCACTTGGTAGTCACCGTTGGCGAGAACTCCACCGGCGCGCATGGCCGGTGCCAGACCGAAGGTCGCGTACTCGGCAGACATGCTGTGAGTATCCCCACCCGACGTGCGTCGTGCGCACCGCAGCACGGATTGCGCCGCGTTCCCGGGGGGAGGCGGCACCGGTGTCACCGTCGTCCGGTGGGCGCCGCCTCCCGGGGCGGCCGGTCAGCGGGGCTCGGCCGGGTCGTTGTCCCGTTCCGGTCCTTCGGTGTCGGCGTCGTCGTCCCGGGCGGGGCCGATGCGGAGCTCGAAGTCACCGTCGTGGTGCTCGTGGCCGGCGATGACGGCCTTCTCCAGGACCTCCGTGCCGTGCTCGCCGCGGACGATCAGCGGGTCGTGGCGCAGGTCCCGCATGAGGGACACGCACATGCCGATCATGACGAGGGTGAACGGCGCGGCGACCAGGATCGTGAGGTTCCGCAGGCCCGTGAGCGCGTCGTCCGAGCCGTCGCCGATCAGCAGCATGATCGCCGCGACGGCGCCGGTCACGATGCCCCAGAAGACCACGACGAACCGGCCGGGTTCGAGGGCGCCCTTCTGGGAGAGCGTGCCCATCACGATGGACGCGGCGTCGGCGCCGGAGACGAAGAAGATGCCGACGAGGATCATCACGAGCAGGCTGGTCACGGTGGCGATCGGGTACTCGTTGAGGAGGCCGAAGAGCTGGGCCTCCTGGGACATGTCGCCCTTGAGCCCGCCGCGCTCCGAGACGGTCATGGCGCTGCCGCCGAAGACCGCGAACCAGATGAGGCTGACGGTGCTGGGCACCAGGATGACGCCGCCGACGAACTGCCGGACGGTACGGCCGCGGCTGATGCGGGCGATGAACATGCCGACGAAGGGCGTCCAGGAGATCCACCAGGCCCAGTAGAAGACCGTCCAGCTGCTCAGCCAGTCCGCGACGCCCTTGCCGCTCGACGCCTCGGTGCGGCCGATGAGCTGCGGCAGGTCGTTGAGGTAGGCGCCGATCGACGTCGGCACCATGTCGAGGATGATGACCGTCGGGCCCGCGACGAAGACGAAGAGGACGAGGAGCCCGGCGAGCACCATGTTGATGTTCGAGAGCCACTGCACGCCCTTCTCCACACCGGAGACGGCGGACGCGACGAAGGCCAGGGAGAGCACGGCGATGATCACGACGAGCAGGCCGGTGCCCGCCGTCTCCATCCAGTCGAGCTCCTCGATGCCGCTGCCGATCTGAAGGGCGCCGAGGCCGAGCGAGGCGGCCGAGCCGAAGAGCGTGGCGAAGATGGCGAGGATGTCGATGACCCGCCCCCAGGCGCCGCGCGCGTGCTTCTTGCCGATGAGCGGCTCGAAGACGGCGCTGATGGTCTGCCGGCGGTTGCGGCGGAAGGTGCTGTACGCGATGGCGAGGCCCACGACCGCGTAGATCGCCCACGGGTGGAGCGTCCAGTGGAAGAGGGTGGTGGCCATCGCGGTCTCCATGGCCGCGGGCGCGTCCGCCGGGTCGGTGCCCGGCGGTGGCGTGGTGAAGTGGGCCAGGGGTTCGCTCACCCCGTAGAACATCAGGCCGATGCCCATGCCGGCACTGAACATCATGGCGACCCAGGAGACGGTGCGGAACTCCGGGTCCTCGCCCTCCCGGCCGAGCGTGATCTTCCCGTACCGGCTGACCGCCAGCCAGAGCGCGAAGACGACGAACCCGGTGGCCGTCAGCATGAAGAACCAACCGCCGTTGTGCATCAGACCGTTGAGCATGTCCGTGGAGACATTCTCGAGCGAGTCCGTCGACACCGCGCCCCAGACCACGAACGCGAGGGTCAGCACGGCGGTCACGCCGAAGACCACCCGGTCCGTCTGCGGGGACCGGCCACCGGGGGCGGGCGCCATGATGTCCGGCGACCCTCCCCCGTCGTCCGCTTTATGTTGATCCTGCGTCACAAGTGACACCTTTCGAGGGGTCGATATGGGTCCGGACTTTGTTCACCGCTACCCCCTACCACATGTGACGCACCTCTCACTTGCTCAACAGGCCATGTCGGGTCGACCTGTGACCATGTGGTACGGCGCGCGCTCGTCGAGCAGCAGCGGCACCAGGGCCCGCGCCGACTGCCGCAGCGGGACGTACGCACCGGACTTCAGACGCTTCACGGTGACGCCGTGCAGCGCCAGTTCGTCCTTGATGTCGCCGTACTGGTCGGCGGTCAGGCGGTAGCCGCAGGGCGGGTTCTGGATCGTCTCCGCCGGCTCGGCGGGGTCGTTGTCGGCGCCGCCGACGTAGACCGGGCCGCGGTCGCGGTAACCCTCGGTGCGGGCCGCGCCGGTGGCCGCCTCCAGCTGCCCGCGGCGTTCGTCCGTGTAGTCGAACAGGCCGCCGAGCGCCGAGCGCTGGGACGTCACGCGGCGCCGGTTGTTCAGCGCCTCGTCCTGCTTCTCGGCGTCCGTGAGGGGGTCGACGCGGCTCTCGATCAGCAGGCCCGCGGCGTGCTTGATGCCTGACATGTTGCGCAGGATGCGCTCCTGTCCATCGCCCGCGACCTGCTTGACCGGCTCGCCGGTGACGGGGTCGGTCCAGATGCCGTAGGTGCCGGTGGTGTATCCGTCGTGCTCGGCGGCCGGTCGCACGTACGCCTTGGAGAGGGTCTGCGCCTCGCCGTGCACGGCCTCGTCGGTGTTGAGGTTGCGCGGCCAGAGGTCGAACAGGTCCTTGTCGTAGTACTTGGGGGTGGCGCCGTACTCGTGCAGGTCGTAGATGACGTCCGGCTCGTGGTCGCGGATCACGGCGGCCAGGGCGCGGGCCTCCGCGGTCCGCAGCGAGAGGTGGTCGCGGTTGATGTCGAGGCCGTCGGAGTTGCCGCGGGTGTCGGCGGCGCGGCCGTCCGGGTTGGCGGTGGGCACGACGAGCAGCGTGGTGCGGGAGAGGAACTTCCTGGTCTTCTTGTCCTTCGCGTAGGCGAGGTCGCGGATCGTGGACAGACACGCCTCGCGGCCCGAGGGCTCGTCGCCGTGCTGGCTACAGATCAGCAACACGGTGTTCCTCGTCGGCCGTTCGCCGATGCGGACCAGCTGGAGGGGCCGGTCCTGCTTGGTGGTGCCTATTCGGGCGACCGAGACTCTCTTCGCGGCCCTGTCCACGGTGGTGAGGAGGTCCTGCTCCTCGGGCTGGCTGGTCCAGCGCGCGCCGTTCGTCTCCTCGAATCCGGTACGGGGCGGGGCCGGCGCCGCCTGCGCGGGCGCCGTCAGGAGCGGTGCGGCGAGCGCGGTGGCGGCGCAGGCGAGCGCCAGGGTGCGGATGCGCGGTGTCATGAAGTGGTGCCTCCGGGGATGGGGTTGAGCGGACGCGGCGGGGCCACGCCGTCGAGACGGGAGTCGCGGGGTGTGCCGGGTGCGGTGGTGGTGAACGCGCCGGCGCCGCCGACCAGCGGCAGCTTCGCCGAGGTGCGGGCCAGGTCGACGGTGAGCGTCGGAGTGTCGGCGGGCGGTTCGATCAGGTTCCTGTCGGTGCCCGCGACGATCAGCGCGAGCCGGTGCCCCTTCGGCACGACGTGGTCGGTCGCGGCGAGGTCGAGGGTGATGGTGTGCGGCTTGCCCGGGGTGAGCGGGCGGCCGTGCCGGGCGTCGGCCCAGTTGCCGAGGTCGGCCCAGCCGCGGCTGAAGATGGTGTAGTCCACGTCGGCGGTCCTGGCGCGCGTCTCCTTGAAGCAGGCGCTGTCACCCGGCGTGCTCGCGCCCCAGCAGGTGCGTTCGGGGAGCGTGGTGATGCCCTCGCCCGCGGCGGCGTAGTCGCGGATGGTGTCGGGCCCGAGGTCGACGAGGACCGCGGAGAGGTGGGCGGTGCGGGTCGTCGGGGTCGCGGTGACGGTCACCTTCGACGACCCGGACAGGCGCAGGTCGCGGGCGAGGGGCCTGCTGACGAAGCCGGCCTTGTCCGGGGTCGGCGTGTCGATGCGCTCGGCCCAGTCGGTCTCGCCAAGCCGCGGGTCGTCGGTGAAGGTCTCGGAGCCCTTGCCCGGCCGGGTGCCGAGGGTGCCCACGCCGGGTGCGGTGCCCTTGGCGGGGCGCAGCTCGACGGCGCGCGTGCCGCGCGGGGGCCAGACGCGGTCGGTGGTCCAGCGGTCCGGGGCGCGCTCGATGTCGGCCATCGGTTCGCGGTCGACGCCGTTGTCGTAACCGAGGAGTTCGTGGTCGAACCAGCGGTGCAGGGTGCGCACCCAGTCGGCGCGGCGGAAGTCGAAGGGGTCGACGTGGCCGGCCTGGCTGAGCCAGATCTTGCGGTCGACGCCGTTCTCGGCGAGCGCGTCCCACCACTGGCCGAAGTGCTTGGTGCGGACGTTGAGGTCCTGCATGCCGTGGACGACGAAGACGCTGGCGCGCACCTTGTCGGCGTCGGGCACGTGGTCGCGCTCGCTCCACAGGCGGGTCCAGTCGCCGGTGCGGGGTGCCCCGTCGATGAGCCGCTGCTGGACGGCGCCGCAGCGGGCGCGGGCCTCGGGGCTCTCCACGTAGTCCGACAGCCACTCGGGGCCGCTGTCGTAGAGCGGGGCGCCCTTCGCGAAGTAGTAGTCGTACCAGGAGGAGATGGCGCCGATCGGCACGATGGTCTTGAGACCGGGGACGCCGGTGGCGGCGACGCCGTTCGCGACGGTTCCGTCGTAGCTCTTGCCGATCATTCCGGTGGCGCCGTTGGTCCACGACGCCTTCGCGCGTTCCTTTCCGGTGCGGCTGGTGTAGCCGTGGGCGCGGCCGTTCAGCCAGTCGACGACGGCCTTGGCGGACTGCACGTCGGAGCGTCCGCCGACGTCGACGCAGCCGTCGGAGCGGTTCGTGCCCGCGAGGTCGACGGCGACGTAGCCGTAGCCGCGGGGCACGAAGTAGTTGTCGTAGTAGAGCGGGAAGCGGACGGGGTCGCCGTTCTCGTCGTACGTCTTCTTCTGGCTCTCGTTGCCGCGTCCGCAGCAAGCGTAGTACGGGCTCGCGTCCATGATCACGGGGATCCGGCGGCCCGTGCGGTCGAGTTCGCGGGGTCTGACGATGTCGACGGCGACGCGGTCGGTCCTGCCGTCCGCGTCGCCGTCGATCCTGGTGTCGACCCATACGGATTCGCGTATCGCGTCCTCGTACGAGTACACGGGTCTGCTCTCGCCCGGCTTGCGCGGGGCCGGGCCGGCCCCCTGCGCCGCGCCCGGGGACATGAGGGTGGCCATCAGGGCGGCCAGGGCCGCCGTCAGCAGCGTTCTCCACAGGAGTCGGGTGCGTCGCGCACGTATCGGCATGGCGCGGAAGGTACACCGGTGAACCCTTGTGCGACAGAGGGCTGCACGCAGCCGGGACAGGTGCATGGGACAACCAGGCACATGTCGGCCGAATGGCGATCGTGTGACGTCCGAGGCCATGGACATGACGTGTACGGGCGGGGCTGAATAGGCTCCTGGACCAAGACGAACAGTTGTTGTGACCCTACGACTTGGAGCTCTTGTGCACCGCAGACTCATCGCCCCGGGCGCTCTCGCGGCCTCCCTCCTGCTGGCGATCCCGGCATCGGCCGCGGACTTCTCCCCCGGGGCGCCGGGCATCGGCGACCCCTATTACCCGGCGAGCGGCAACGGCGGATACGACGTCTCGCACTACGACCTGCGGCTGAAGTACCAGCCCGCGACGGACCTGCTCGAAGGCACGGCGACGCTCAACGCCCGCACCACGCAGGACCTCTCGCGCTTCAACCTCGACTTCGGGCTCAAGGTCTCCGAGGTGCGGGTCAACGGCAAGAAGGCGAAGTTCGCGAAGACCGGCGACCAGGAGCTGGAGATCACCCCGGCGGCCGGGCTGCCCAAGGGCACGCCGATCACGGTCGTCGTGCGGTACGCGGGCAAGCCGTCCGAGGTGAAGATCAACGGTTACACGGCCTGGCACCGGACGCCGGACGGCGGTGTCGCGGCGCAGGAGCCGGAGGCCGCCGCGTGGTGGTTCCCCTCCAACGACCACCCGCTGGACAAGGCCACGTACGACGTCTCCGTCTCCGTGCCCGACGGCACCCAGGCGATCTCCAACGGCGTGCTCCAGTCGCAGAGTTCACGCCTCGGCTGGACCCGCTACAACTGGCGGTCGAACAAGCCGCAGGCCAGCTACCTCGCGACGCTGGCGGTCGGCAAGTTCGACATCACGACCGACAAGACGGAGAGCGGTCTGCCCGTCCTCAACGCGTACAGCAAGGACTTGGGCGACAACGCCGGCGCGGCGCGGGCCAGCATCGAGCGGACCGCCGAGGTCACCGAGTGGCTGGAGACGCTCTACGGCAAGTACCCCTTCAACGCCCTCGGCGGCTATGTGCCGAACGTGAAGAGCAGCTACGCCCTGGAGACCCAGACCAGGCCCTTCTACAGCCCCGCCGCGTTCGCGAACGGCTCCAACGCGTCGATCGTCGTCCACGAGATCGCCCACCAGTGGTACGGCGACAGCGTCTCCGTGGACGGCTGGAAGGACATCTGGATCAACGAGGGCTTCGCCCGCTACAGCCAGTGGCTGTGGTCGGAGAAGGAGGGCGAGGGCACGGCGCAGGAGCTGGCGGACTACGTGTACGCGCAGCGCACCGCGACCGACCCGTTCTGGAAGGTCAAGCCGGGCGACCCGGGCCCGGACAACCAGTTCCACATAGCCGTCTACGACCGGGGCGCGCTCGCCCTCCAGGCGCTGCGCAACGAGATCGGCGACGACGCGTTCTTCGCGATCCTGAAGGGGTGGCCGCAGAAGCACGCGTACGGCAACGCCAAGGTCGGCGACTTCGTGAAGTACGCCGAGAAGATCTCGGGCAAGCCGCTCGCGGAGCTGTTCGACACGTGGCTCTACCAGCCGTCGCGCCCGGCGGCCCCCGCCGCGCGGGACGCCGGGATCGCCCGGTCGTCGGCCGCCCCGGCGAAGCCGAAGTCGTGGAAGCAGATCGCCGCGACGAACGGAGTGCACGCCCACGGACACCACGCACACCACGGAAAGAACGAGAAGCACGAGAAGCACGGCCACTGACGGCCGGGCGCGCCGCGCCGCCCCGGGCTACCGCCCGGCGGCGCGGTGGCGTGCCCGCGCCTTCCGGGCCACAGGCAGGTAGCGCAGCCGCTCCGGCAGGAGGGGCACCACCGTGCGGACCACCCGGCCGAAGCGGCGCAGTTTGCGCTCCTGCGCGGCGGTCCACGGCAGGCCGATCGCCGCACGGGCGTCCGGCGGCATCAGGCCGATCGTGACGAAGCGGCGGAAGCGGGCCAGCGGGGGCAGCAGTACGGGCCACAGGGTACGCAGCAGCAGGCGTACGGGGAGGGGGCCGCGGTCCGGTGCCGGGACGGGCTGGTCGGTGGCGGTCAGTTCGGCCGCCACCCGCGTCAGTTCGAGCTCGTCCGCGAGGACCTTGCGGTAGTACGGCCAGAACTCCTCCAGTGTCTGCGGCATGTCACGGTCGTGCAGGCCGAGGACGCGGCCGACCCGCAGCCACTCCGCGTACAGCTGCCGTTCCTGCGCCTCGGTGAAGGGGCGGCCCAGGTACTGCTGCGCGTGCCGGTAGACGGGGAAGCCGGTGGCGTGGACCCATCCGTAGGCCGCGGGTGTCAGTGCGTGGTAGCGGCGGCCGCGCGTGTCCGTGCCCCGGATGGTGCGGTGCAGCGCGCGCAGCCTGCGGCCCTCCGCGGCGGCCTCGTCCCCGCCGTACACCCACAGCAGGACCGAGCGCACCGAGCGCTCGCCCCTCCCCCACGGGTCGGTACGGAACACCGAGTGCGCGTCGACGCCCGCGCCGACCGCCGGGTGCGCGACCTGCATGGTGAACGCGGGCGGCAGCATCAGGAACATGCGGATGTCGCCCGCGATGCTCCAGAGGATGCCGCCGGGCGGGGGCGGTTGCGGGTCCCGGTCGTCGGCGTGGTGGTTCATGTGACGTGCTCCTCGGCCGTGCCCCGTGGCGTGCGTGTTCCAGTATGCGACCGCGGGCGCGCGGGCCGTCAGCGCGCCAGGGCGTACGCGTCCAGGATGACGTCGAGGACCGCGTCGGGTTCGCGCACCGTCGGGAAGTGGTCGCTGTGTTCGAGGCGGACCAGGCGGCAGCCGGGGATGCGTTGCGCCATCGTCTCGTTCAAGTGGCGCACCTCGGGCTGGTCGTGCTCGGCCACGGCGAGGACGCACGGCACGTCGAGCTCGCCGAGCCGGTCGTAGACGGGCGGGTCCGGCACGTGGTGCGGGTGCACGGCGAACCACGCCGGGATCACCGCCTTGAGGTGCGCCGTCACCTCGGGGTCGTCCCCGGTGCCCACCCTGGCGGAGACGCCCCGCATCATGGTCACGACGCCGTCCACGTCGCCCTCCTGGGCGCGCCGACCGACCTCGGCCATGAACTCCGGCGGCAGCGGATCGTCGGCGCCGGTGACGCTCGGCACCACCAGGGCGAGGCTCGCCACCCGGGCGGGGTCGCGCAGCGCGAGGCTGAGGGCGGTCGCGCCGCCCATGCTGGACCCGGCGAGGACCGCGCGGGCCACGCCGTAGTGGTCGAGGACGGCGATCAGGTCCTCGACCAGGGAGTACGGGGCGGTCGGGGCCGGCGACCTGCCGTAGCCCCGCGCGTCGTAGTGGATCACCCGGTGCCGCTCCGCGAGGCGCGGCAGGATGCCGCCCCAGATCCGGGAGTCGCCGACTCCGGGGTGCAGCAGGACCAGGGGGAGGCTTTCGCCCTCCGTGCCGCTCGGTTCACCCGAGTCGTGCGACCACAGTTCGCCGTCCTTGACAGAGACCATGACGTCCATGTCCCCGAGTCTCCGGCCGCGGGGGCCGGGCCACCAGTGGTGTCGGCGGACGAGGGCGTGAATGCGTACGCCTAGCGACCGGAACCCGTCGGCTCGGTTCCCGGCCCGGTCCTCGGCCCGTTCCTCGGCCCCGACCACGCGTCGGCGCGCGGGGCGGGGCGTGGGGCGGTGCGCGGGGCCTCCGCGATGCGGCCCGCCACCTCGGACGCCCACTCGGAGATCTGGCGGCGCAGCTCGGCCTCGGCCTCGGCGCGCTCCGCCTCCTCGCGGGCCTGGCCGGTGGCGAGCGGTCCTGCGTCCTCCCACGGGCCGTCCGCACGCGCCTCGGAGAGCAGCCTTCCGCGCGTCTCCGGCCTGCTGACGATCACCGGCAGCGCCGCGAGTGCGGGACCGCGGCCGCTGCCGGGCAGGAGGCGGACGGCGAGAAGGCGTGCGGCGAGGAGGTAGAGGGCACAGAGCAGGGCCGCGACGACCGCCGGCTCGAGCTGCGTGGGGACAAGGTGCGCGGAGATGAACTGCATGCCGGGGCTCTACCCGCTCATCCGTGCGCAACAACGCACACGTGCGGGCCGGTTGTCCGTCCGCCCGACCCGGGCCCTGCCGAACAGCGCGGCGGCGCCACCCCGAAGACACATGGTCTCCGGCGTGACGCCACCGTACGGGCTCACCGGCAGTGGTGTGCTGTCAGCTGTCCTTCGGGGCCGTGAGGCCCTGGGCCTCGCGCTCCACCCGGCGGCGGACGCCGAACCAGCCGACGACCAGGGCCGCGCCCACGACCGGGATGAGGAACAGCGTCTTGCGGCCGACCTCGGCGTCCTTCCACATCAGGCCGAGGACGGCGAGCAGGAACGCGATCGTCACGTACTCGGTGACACCGCTGAAGGGGAGCTGGAACTTCGGCCGGGTGATCTCGCCGCGCTTCGCGCTGCGCACGAAGGCGAGGTGGCAGACCATGATCGTGATCCAGGTGCCGATGATGCCGAGCGAGGCCACGTTCAGGACGATCTCGAAGGCCTTGCCCGGCACCACCTTGTTGAGGCCGACGCCGACGACGCCGAGGGAGGCGGTGAGCAGGATGCCGCCGTAGGGCACCTGGTTGCGGTTCATCTTGGCGGTGAACCGCGGGGCGGAACCCGACATCGCCATCGAGCGCAGGATGCGGCCCGTGGAGTAGAGGCCGGAGTTGAGCGAGGACATGGCGGCGGTGAGGACCACGAAGTTCATCACGTCACCGGCGGCCGGTACGCCGATCTTGGAGAGGACCGTCACGAACGGGCTCTGGGCGGCCGAGTACACCGTGCCCGGCAGCAGCAGCGCGAGCAGGACGACGGAGCCGACGTAGAAGAGGCCGACGCGCCACATGATCGAGTTCACCGCGCGCGGGACGATCTTCTGCGGGTCCTTGGTCTCGCCCGCCGCGACGCCGACCAGCTCCAGCGAGGCGTACGCGAAGACGACGCCCTGCATCACGATCACGACCGGCATCAGACCGTTCGGCATCAGGCCGCCGTGGTCGGTGATCATGTTGAGGCCGGGCGTCTCGCCGCCCACCTTGTGCTGGCTGGCCAGCAGGTAGATACCGATGATCATGAAGGCGCTCAGTGCGGCCACCTTGATGATCGAGAACCAGAACTCCATCTCGCCGAAGTACTTCACCGAGACGAGGTTCACCGACAGCACGACCGCGAGGGCGATCAGGGCGAGCACCCACTGGGGGATGTCGGTGAAGAAGCTCCAGTAGTGCGTGTACAGCGCGATCGCCGTGATGTCGGCGATGCAGGTGGTCGACCAGTTGAGGAAGTACATCCAACCGGCGAAGAACGCGCCCTTCTCGCCGAGGAACTCACGCGCGTACGAGACGAACGAACCGGACGAGGGCCGGTACAGGACCATCTCGCCGAGCGCCCTGACGACGAAGAACGCGAAAACGCCGCACACGAGGTACGCGAGGGCGAGCGCGGGGCCCGCCGAGTGGAGACGGCCGCCCGCCCCCAGGAAGAGGCCGGTGCCGATCGCGCCACCGATCGCGATCATGTTGACGTGACGGGCCTTGAGGTCCTTGCTGTAACCGGCGTCGCCCGCGTCCGCGGGGGCCTGGGGCGCATCTGTGCGGGATGCGTCCAGGACGGCCGAATCTACGGCTTCCTTGCTCACGTGGGGGATCTACTCTCTGGTGCCCGGAAGAGCTCCCGGGGTCCGGATGTGCTCCGGCCCGCGACACCCCTGACGCGCGCGGACCGACGGGACACCTTCCCCCACGGATCACCCCGCACGCGGTGGCGCACGTCACATAGCGGGACTTCTCACATGCTGGTCAGGGGGTGTACAGGGCGTCGATGACCTGCATGTACTTGTCACGGATCACCCGGCGGCGCAGCTTCAGGGACGGCGTCAGCTCGCCGGTCTCCGGGCCCCACTCCTCGGCGAGCAGCCGGTAGCGCTTGATCTGCTCGGTGCGGTTCAGGCGCGCGTTGGCGGCCTCCACGGCGCGGGCCACCTCCGCGAGGACCGCCTCGTGGGTGACCAGGTCCCCCTCGATGCCGCGCGCGGCGGCCCAGGCGGGCGCCATCTCGGGGTCGAGGACGAGCAGCGCCACCAGATAGGAGCGGCCGTCCCCGTGGACGAGGGCCTGGCCGATCAGCGGGTGCTCCTTGAGGGCGCTCTCGACGAGGGCGGGCGCGACGTTCTTGCCCGTCGAGGTCACGATCAGCTCCTTCTTGCGGTCGGTGAGCCAGAGGTAGCCGTCCTCGTCGAGCCGCCCGATGTCCCCGGTGGCGAACCAGCCGTCCGCGTCCCGCACGTCGTCGACGCCGCCGTCCGGCCTCAGATAGCCGTCGAAGACCGTCGCGCCGCGCACCAGGATCTCGCCGTCGTCGGCGACCCGTACTTCGAGGCCTTCGAGGGGGCGGCCCACCGAGCCGAGCCTGAACCCGTCGGGCCCGTTCGCCGTGACGACACCGGAGGTCTCGGTGAGCCCCCACGCGTCCATGATCACGAGGCCGAAGCCGGCCCAGAACCTGGCCACGTCCAGCGGCATCGGCGCCGACGCGCTCGCGGTCCACACGAGCCGGTCGAACCCGGCCAGGGCGAGCAGCGGGTCGAGGACCCGCTCCTTGGCCTCCTCGTACGCCGCCCGGAGCTCGGCGGGCGGCTCCTCCCCGCGCTCCCGGCAGGCGATGTGCGCGCGTGCCGTCTCGTTCGCCGCCTCGATGGCGCGGCGCCGCTCCTCCGGCAGCCCGGCGAGCGCGGCCCGCACGGACGCGGCGAGCTTCTCCCACACGCGCGGGACGCCGAAGAACTGGAAGGGGCGCAGCTCGCGCGCGGTGGCGGCCACTTGTGCGGGGTCGGCGCACAGATAGACGTGGGCGGCGCGGAGCACCGGCAGGTAGATGCCGAGCAGGCGCTCCGCGATGTGCGCGAAGGGCAGGTAGCAGATGTGCCCGACATGTTCGGGGAACTCGACGACGCCGTCCAGGGCGATGCCGTTCAGGATGACGTTGCGGTGCGTGAGGCGGACGCCCTTGGGGTCGCCGGTGGTGCCCGAGGTGTAGACGACGGTGAGCGGATCGGCCGGGCGGTTCTCGCGCCAGCCCTTCTCGAAGACGTCGGGGTTGAAGAGGCGGCTGCCGGTGGCGTGCAGGGAGCCGTACGTACGGTGTTCGCCCGCCTCGGCCGCCTCCACCACGACGAGGCGCTCCAGCGGGGCCGTGTCGTCCGACAGGAGGGGTTCCCAGCGGGGCAGTTCCCGGGCGCCCTCGACGATCGCGAAGCGGGCCCGGCTGTGCCGGACGATGTGCGCGACCTGTTCGGGGGCCGAGGTGCCGTACACGGTGACGGGCACGGCTCCGAGGTGCACCAGGGCGAGGTCGCTCAGCCAGTGCTCGGGGCGGTTGCCCATCATCATCAGGACGTGCTCGCCGCGCTCGACGCCGAGCGCGGCGTAACCGGCGGCGAGGACGCCCACCTTGCGCCGCGCCTCGCGCCAGGTGAGCGTCGACCACTCCTCCCCCACGCGCCACGACAGCGCGGGCAGGTCTCCGTGGTCCTCGGCGTTGCGGAGCAGCAGGGCGGGGAGCGTGATGTCGGCAGGATCTCCGGGGAGTCGCAGGATCGTGGTCATGACCGCCTCCTGGTGCCATCGATTGGGGCGGAGGGTTTCACAACACTGGTGTGCCAGCAATACTGTTGCACCATGACGACCGATACCGAGGGCGTGGTGACCGAGGCCGGTGAGCCGACGCTCACGGTCGACGAACTCGCCGCGCGCGCGGGCGTCACGGTCCGCACGATCCGCTTCTACAGCACGAAGGGGCTGCTCCCGCCGCCGGTGATCGGCCCGCGCCGCGTCGGCCGCTACGGCCAGGAGCACCTGTCCCGGCTCGCCCTCATCGAGGAGCTCCAGCACCAGGGGATGACGCTCGCCGCGATCGAGCGGTATCTGGAGCAGCTGCCCGCGGACCTCAGCGCGCACGACCTGGCCATCCACCGCGCCGTGGTGGCCTCGTGGGCGCCCGACTCGGCGGAGGACACCCCGCACGCCGAGCTGGAGCGCAGGGCGGGCCGCGCGCTCGGCGACGAGGACCTGGACCGGCTCGCGGCGATGGGCGTGATCGCCCGCACCCCGTCCCCCGGCACGTACCGCGTGGACCTGGGCCTGCTCCGCCTCGGGGTGCAGCTCTTGGACGTGCCCATCGCGCACGAGACGATCCTGGCGGCGCGCACGGTCCTGATGGAACACACCCGCGAGGCCGCGCACCAGCTGTCCCGGCTCTTCCGCGACGAGGTCTGGGGGCCCTACCGCGAGCGTGAGTCGGACCCCGAGCACGTGGCGGCGATGCGGTCGCTCTCGGCCCATATGCAGCCGATGGTGGTGCAGGCGCTGGTGACCGCGTTCCAGCGGTCCCTCAAGGAGGAGCTGCGGGAGTGGCTCAAGGAGAGCTGAGCCACTCCCGCGGACGGGCGACGGACGACGGGCGACAGGTCAGCCGTCGCTGAACCGCTCGCCGTTCTCCGCCTTCTCGATGAGCAGTGCGGGCGGCGTGAACCGCTCTCCGTAGCGCTCGGCGAGCTCACGCGCGCGTGCCACGAATCCGGGCAGGCCGCCTTCGTAGCCGTTGATGTACTGAAGGACGCCGCCCGTCCAGCCCGGGAAGCCGATGCCGAGGATGGAGCCGATGTTGGCGTCGGCGACCGACGTGAGGACGCCCTCCTCCAGAAGGCGTACGGTGTCGAGCGCTTCGGAGAAGAGCATGCGCTCCTGCATGTCCTCGAACGGGATCTCGTGCCCCGGCTTGGTGAAGTGCTCGCGCAGCCCCGGCCAGAGCTTGGCGCGCTTGCCGTCCACGTAGTCGTAGAAGCCCGCTCCCCCGCTCCTGCCGGGGCGCTCGAACTCATCGACCATGCGGTCGATCACGGTGTCCGAGGGGTGGCCCGCCCAGGTGCCGCCCGCCTCCTCGACGGCCTTCTTCGTCTCGTTGCGGATCTTGCGGGGCAGGGTGAGGGTCAGCTCGTCCATCAGGGACAGGACCTTCGCCGGGTAGCCCGCCTGGGCCGCCGCCTGCTCGACCGAGGCGGGCTCGATGCCCTCGCCGACCATCGCGACGCCTTCGTTGATGAAGTGCCCGATGACGCGCGAGGTGAAGAAGCCGCGCGAGTCGTTGACGACGATCGGCGTCTTGTTGATCTGGCGCACCAGGTCGAAGGCGCGGGCGAGCGCCTCGTCGCCGGTCCGCTCGCCCTTGATGATCTCGACGAGCGGCATCTTGTCGACGGGCGAGAAGAAGTGGAGCCCGATGAAGTCGACCGGGCGCGTGACCCCCTCGGCCAGGGTGGTGATCGGCAGGGTGGAGGTGTTGGAGCAGAGCAGCGCGTCCGGCTCGACGATGTCCTGGATCTCCTGGAACACCTTGTGCTTGAGCGAGGTGTCCTCGAAGACCGCCTCGATCACGGCGTCGCAGCCCGCGAGGGCCTGCGGGTCCGCGGTCGGCGTGATGCGGGCGAGCAGCGCGTCCGCCTTCTCCTGTGTCGTACGGCCGCGCTGGACCGCCTTGACGCAGAGCTTCTCGGAGTACCCCTTGCCCTTCTGCGCCGCCTCCGCGGAGACGTCCTTGAGGACGACCTCGATGCCCGCGCGGGCGCACGAGTACGCGATGCCGGCGCCCATCATGCCCGCGCCGAGCACGGCGACCTTGCGGACCTGGCGCGGCTCGATGTCCTTGGGGCGGTTGGCGCCGGAGTTGACGGCCTGGAGGTCGAAGAAGAACGCCTGGATCATGTTCTTCGCGACCTGGCCCGTGACCAGCTCGGTGAAGTACCGGGCCTCGATGGTCAGCGCGGTCTCGAAGTCGACCTGGGAGCCCTCGACGGCCGCCGCGAGGATGTTCCGCGGGGCCGGGTAGTTGGCGCCCGCGGTCTGCTTCTTGAGGTTGGCGGGGAAGGCGGGGAGGTTCGCCGCGAACTTGGGGTTCGCCGGGGTGCCGCCCGGGATGCGGTAGCCGGGCCGGTCCCAGGGCTGCTGCGACTCGGGGTTGGCGTCGATGAAGGCGCGGGCCTTCTCGATCATCTCCTCCGGGGTGGCGGCCAGTTCGTGGACGAGACCGTTCTCCAGGGCGCGCTTCGGGTTGTACTGGGTGCCCTGGAGGAGCACCTTGAGGAGGGCGTCCGTGATGCCCATGAGGCGGACGGTACGGGTGACGCCGCCGCCGGCGGGCAGCAGGCCGAGGGTGACCTCGGGCAGGCCGATCTTGGAGCCGGGGGCGTCGAGGGCGACGCGGTGGTGGGAGGCGAGGGCGATCTCGTAGCCGCCGCCGAGGGCCGCGCCGTTGATGGCGGCGACGACGGGCTTGCCCAGGGTCTCGATGCGGCGCAGGGAGTTCTTGATGGCGTTGCCCGTGTCGAACGCCTGCTGGGCGTTGTCCGGGCCGACCTTGATCATGTCCTTGAGGTCGCCGCCCGCGAAGAAGGTCTTCTTGGCGGAGGTGTAGATGAACCCGCGGATGGCGTCCTTGTCGGCGGCGACGGCTGCCTCGGCGCGGTCGGCGATCGCCGCGATGGAGTCCTTGAACGCCTGGTTCATGGTGTTCGCGGACTGGTTGGGGTCGTCGAGGACGAGGGTGACGACACCGGTGTCGTCCTGCTCCCAGCGGATGGTCGTGCTTTCGGTCATGTTCGCTTCTCCGTGAGGTGTGGGGCGGGCGGGTTTGGGGGGGGCGGCTGGGGTTCGTGGCCGACTGGCCGCCGGTGGGGGCTGGTCGCGCAGTTCCCCGCGCCCCTGAGATGCGCACTCCGTGCGCCATCTCAGAGGGGCGCGTCGGGGAAGGCGCGGCGGAGCCGCGGGCCTTCAGGGGCGCGGGGAACTGCGCGAGCGACCACGACTCACCCGCGGTCGGCGACGCACCCCGGCCCCAACGGCGCGACCCCTACAGCCGCTCCACGATCGTGGCGATGCCCATGCCCCCGCCCACGCACAACGTGGCCAACCCGTACCGAAGATCCCTCCGCTCCAGCTCGTCCACGAGCGTCCCGAGGATCATCGCCCCGGTCGCCCCGAGGGGGTGACCGAGCGCGATCGCACCCCCGTTGACGTTCACCTTGTCCAAGGACAGCCCCATGTCCTTCACGAAGCGCAGCACGACCGCCGCGAACGCCTCGTTGATCTCGACGAGGTCGATGTCGTCGATGGTGAGACCGGCCTTCGCGAGCGCCTTGCGGGTCGCGGGCGCGGGCCCGGTCAGCATGATCAGCGGCTCGGAGCCGGAGACCGCCGCGGAGACGATCCGCGCACGCGGCGCGAGACCGTAACGCTCACCGACCTCCTTCGTGCCGATGGCGACGAGCGAGGCGCCGTCGACGATGCCGGAGGAGTTGCCCGCGTGGTGCACGTGGTCGATCTCCTCGATCCAGTGGTACTTCTGGAGCGCGACGGCGTCGAAGCCGCCCAGGTCGCCGATGTCCTTGAAGGACGGCTTCAGCTTGGCCAGGGAGTCGGCGGTGGTGCCGGGCCGCATGTGCTCGTCGTGGTCGAGGACGACGAGGCCGTTGCGGTCCTTGACCGGGACGACGGACCTGTCGAAGCGGCCGTCCTTCCAGGCCGCGGCG
Organism: Streptomyces sp. NPDC030245; assembly: GCF_055572995.1. Lineage (NCBI taxonomy): Bacteria > Bacillati > Actinomycetota > Actinomycetes > Kitasatosporales > Streptomycetaceae > Streptomyces > Streptomyces sp. NPDC030245. The sequence continues at coordinate 834,910 of NZ_JBVICF010000002.1, forward strand.
GCCCGCTCCTGCGAGAGCGCCGCGTACTCGTCGACGTCGCGCCGCGAGAAGCCCTCGATGGTGGCGATGAGGTCGGCGCCGATACCCTGCGGCGCGAAGCCGGTCTCGAAGTTGGTCATCGGGTCGTTGAACCAGGCACCGCCGTCGGAGGCCATCGGCACCCGCGACATCGACTCGACGCCACCCGCGAGCACCAGGTCCTCCCAGCCCGAGCGGACCTTCATCGCGGCGAGGTTGACCGCTTCGAGGCCGGAGGCACAGAAGCGGTTCTCCTGGACGCCGGCGACCGTGTCGGGCAGGCCCGCGGCGATGGCGGCGATCCGCGCGATGTCGGAGCCCTGGTCGCCGACCGGGCCGACCACGCCGAGGACGATGTCGTCGATGGCGGCCGGGTCCAGGTCGGGGAAGCGCGCCCGGATCTCGTGGATGAGGCCGACGACGAGGTCGATCGGCTTGGTGCCGTGCAGGGCACCGCTGGCCTTGCCGCGTCCGCGCGGGGTGCGGATCGCGTCGTATACGTACGCTTCGGTGGTCACGCGTGAGCCTTTCGGGGGTGTCCGGGAGGGTGAGGGTGCGGGTCAGCCGAGGAGGGAGCGGCCGATGATCTCCTTCATGATCTCGGTCGTACCGCCGTAGATGGTCTGGATGCGGCCGTCGGTGAAGGCCTTGGCGACGCGGTACTCCGCCATGTAGCCGTATCCGCCGTGCAGTTGCAGGCAGCGGTCGGCGACCCGCTTCTGGAGCTCGGTGGCCCACCACTTCGCCATCGACGCGTGCACGGCGTCGAGTTCCCCGTTCGAGTGATCGACGATGCACCGGTCGAGGAAGGTGCGGGTGACGGCGCACTCGGTGGCCATCTCCGCGATCTCGAAGCGGATGTGCTGGAGCCGGGAGAGCGGGCGCCCGAAGGCCTCGCGCTCCTTCACGTAGGTCGTGGTGATGTCCAGGAGGTGTTCGGCGGCGGCGATCCCGGCGACGGCGATGCCCATGCGCTCCTGCGCGAGGTTCGTCATCAGGTGGACGAAGGCGCCGTTGAGCTCGCCGAGCAGGTTCTCCTTGGGGACGCGTACGTCGTTGAAGAACAGCTCGGCGGTGTCCTGGGACTTCTGGCCGATCTTGTCGAGGTTGCGGCCGCGTTCGAAGCCCGGCGTGCCACGCTCGACGACGAGGAGCGACAGGCCGTGCGCGCCGCCTTCGGGGGAGGTCTTGGCAACGACGATGACGAGGTCGGCGAGGATGCCGTTCGAGATGAACGTCTTGGAGCCGTTGAGCACCCAGTGGTCGCCGTGGTCCTCGGCGCTGGTGCGGATGCCCTGGAGGTCGGAGCCCGCGCCGGGCTCGGTCATCGCGATGGCCGTGATGGTCTCGCCGGTGCAGAAGCCGGGCAGCCAGCGCCGCTTCTGCTCCTCGGTGGCGAGCGAGGTCAGGTAGGGGCCGATGATGTCGTTGTGCAGGCCGATCGCGAGTCCGGCGGCGCCCGCGCGTGTGAACTCCTCGGCGAGGACCGCGGCGTAACGGAAGTCGTCGTTCCCGCCGCCTCCGTACTCCTCGGGGACGGCGAGGCCGAGCAGCCCCTGCTTGCCGGCGGCGAGCCAGGCGTCACGGCTGACGATGCCGTCCTTCTCCCACTGCTCGTAGTGCGGCAGCACCTCCTTGGCCAGGAAGGTGCGGACGGTCTCGCGGAACGCCTCGTGTTCCGCGGAGAAGATCTGTCGCTTCACGTACGGCCTCCTAGAGCCAGCCCTTGACGGTTTCGATCAGTGCGGCCGGGTCGGGGCCGACGGGTGTGACGTTGAGCATGGTGACGCCCGCCGCGCGGAAGGCCTCGACACGTTCGCGGACGTGGCCTTCGGGTCCGCAGAGGGACATGAGCTCGCAGAACTCGTCCGGGACGGCGGCCTCGGCCTCCTTCTTCTTCCCGGCCAGGTAGAGCTCCTGGATGAGCGCGGCCTCTTTCTCGTAGCCGTACGCGACCGCGAGGTCGTTGTAGAAGTTCTTCCCCTTCGCGCCCATGCCGCCCACGTAGAGGGCGATCCGGGGTCGCGCGAGGTCCCGTAGGGCCGCCGCGTCGTCGCCGATGGCCAGCAGTCCCCCGGCGACGGTTTGCAGCGGTCCGAGGGCCGGGTCGCGCTTCTCCTTGCCGGCGGCGAGCGCGGCGCCCCACACCTCGTGCGCCTTCTCCGGGATGAAGAGGGTGGGCAGCCAGCCGTCGGCGATCTCGGCGGTCATGCGGACGTTGGCGGGGCCCAGGGAGGCGACGTACAGCGGCACTTCGGGGCGCACCGGCCTCGTGAGGATCTTCAGGGGCTTGCCGAGCCTGCCGCCCTTCTCCGGAGGCAGCGGCATGTCGGTGATGCCGTGGTGGTCGATGACCTCGCGGCGCAGGATGCGGCGGGTCAGCTCGATGGTCTCGCGGGTGCGGCCGAGCGGCTTGTCGTACGCCTTGCCGTGCCAGCCCTCGACGACCTGCGGGCCCGAGGCGCCGAGGCCGATGATCGCGCGTCCGCCGGAGACCGCGTCGAGCCCCGCGGCGGTCTGGGCGATGAGGGCGGGGGTGCGGGAGTAGACGTTGAGGATGGCGGCGCCGATCCTCATGCGCTGTGTGCGCGCCGCGAGGTAGCCCATGATCGTGGGCGAGTCGAAGCCGTACGCCTCCGCGACCCACACGGCGTCCAGGCCCGTGGATTCCAGGGCGGCGATGCCGTCGGTGCCCTCGCGCGGGTCGCCCGCGTAGGCGAGCGGGACCGAGATCTCCATCAGTGGTCTTCCTCTCCCTTGCCCGGTGCGGCCGTCAGATCCGGTACGTCCCAGTCGCGGGCCACCTCGGCGGTGTCGGCGCCGGGCTGCGCGGGGCCGGTGCGGACCCGCGTCGGGGTGGCGGAGAAGCGGGGCGCGGGGGCGGGCTGGGTGATGCCGCCGTGGTCGACGAAGGTGCCGCGCGCGGCGAGGTGCGGGTGGGCGGGGGCCTCGCGCAGGGAGAGGACGGGCGCCACGCACGCGTCGGAGTCCTCGAAGAGGGCCGTCCACTCGTCGCGCGTACGTTCCCTGAAGCGGGCGGCGACCGCCTCGCGCAGTTCGTCCCAGCGGGCCAGGTCCTTGCGGGCGGGTGCCACGTCGGCGAGGCCAAGGAGGGTGATGAACTCGTCGTAGAACTGCTGCTCCAGGGAGCCGACGGCCATGTAGCCGCCGTCGGCGGTCTCGTAGGTGCCGTAGAATGGGCAGCCGCCGTCGAGGAGGTTGGCGCCGCGGCGGTCCTGCCAGCCGCCGGCCGCGAGCATGCCGTGGATCATCGCGGAGAGGTGGGCCGCGCCGTCGACGATCGCGGCGTCCACGACCTGTCCGGCGCCGTGCACGCGCGCGTGGTGGAGCGCGGCGAGGATGCCGACGACGAGGTAGAGCGAGCCGCCCGCGTAGTCGCCGACGAGGTTCGCGGGGATCGCGGGCGGCTCGTCGGCGTTGCCGATCATGCCGAGGGTGCCGGTGACGGCGATGTACGCGATGTCGTGCCCGGCGCGCTGCGCGAGCGGCCCCTCCTGGCCCCAGCCGGTCATCCGGCCGTAGACGAGCGCGGGGTTGCGAGCCTGGCAGGCGTCGGGGCCGACGCCGAGGCGCTCGGCCACGCCCGGCCGGTACCCCTCGATGAGGACGTCGGCGCGCTCGACCAGGTCGAGGACGCGGGCCGCGCCGCCGTCGGCCTTCAGGTCGATGACGACGGAGCGTTTGTTGCGGTTCGTCACGTCGTAGTGGGGGTCGATCGCGAGGCCGCCGCCGCGGGGGCGGTCGACGCGCACGACGTCCGCGCCGAGATCGGCCAGCAGCATGGCCGCGAACGGGCCGGGCCCGATGCCCGCCAGCTCCACCACGCGCACTCCGGCGAGCGGTCCGTGAACGCCCTTGTCCGGCACTGCCATTGAGCCCCCAGCGCTATGAACCGGCTATGACACAACTGATGTAACACCAGTGATGCTAAGAACGTGTTCCACTCTGCACAAGCCCCTGGCGAGCAAGCGCTTAGCGCGCACGCTAGCCTCGGCCACTCACGACCGCACGGGGGCGTACAGCGGAGAGGTGTCATGACCAGTCAGCACGGCGAGATCGACGCGACCGGCGGGGCCGGCGGGAACGACGGGACGGGCGGGAAGACGGACCGCACCTACGACATCGTGCTCTTCGGAGCGACCGGCTTCGTGGGGATGCTCACCGCCGAGTACCTCGCCTCACACGCCCCCGAGGGGTTGCGGTGGGCCATCGCGGGGCGCGACACGGGGAAGCTGGAGCGGCTGCGCGAGCGCCTGGCCTCGCTCGATCCCGCCTGCGCCGAACTGCCCCTGGTGCGCGCCGATTCGGCCGACCCGGACTCCCTGCGGGAGATGGCCGCCCACGCGCGCGTGGTCGCCACGACCGTCGGTCCCTACCTGACGTACGGGCAGGAACTCGTCGCCGCGTGCGCGGAGGCGGGCACCGACTACGTGGACCTGACGGGCGAGCCCGAGTTCGTCGACCTCATGTATGTGCGGCACGACACGCGCGCGCGGGAGACCGGCGCCCGCCTCGTGCACGCCTGCGGCTTCGACTCGGTCCCGCACGACCTGGGGGCGTACTTCACCGTGCAGCAGCTGCCCGAGGGGGTGCCGCTGCGCGTCGACGGTTTCGTGCGGACCAACGGGCAGTTCTCCGGCGGCACGTTCGCCTCCGCGCTCAACCAGTTCGCGCGGGCGCCGCAGATGCTGGCCGCCGCGAAGGAGCGGCGCCGCCGCGAACCCCGCCCGGCGGACCGCAAGGCGTACGCCCCGCCGAGCGCGCCCAGGTACGCGGGTGAGGTGGGCGCGTGGGCGCTGCCGTTGCCGACGATCGACCCGCAGGTGGTGCAGCGCTCGGCGCGGGCCCTGGAGCGGTACGGGCCCGACTTCCGCTACCGGCACTACGCGGCCGTGAAGACGCTGCCGGTCGCGCTGGGCGCACCGGTGGCCCTCGGCGGTCTGCTGGCGGCCGCCCAACTGCCGCCCGCGCGACGGTGGTTGTCGGGCCGGCTCAAGCCCGGCGACGGGCCGAGCCAGGAGCGGCGGGCCAGGACGTGGTTCTCGGTGCGGTTCGTCGGCGAGGGCGCCGGCACGCGCGTCTTCACCGAGGTCTCGGGCGGCGACCCCGGGTACGACGAGACGGCGAAGATCCTCGCCGAGTCGGCGCTCTGCCTCGCGCTGGACACCCTGCCGCCGTCCGCGGGGCAGGTGACGACCGCCGTGGCGATGGGCGACGCGCTGCTCGCGCGGCTGCGGGCGGCGGGGATCTCGTTCCGGGTCGCCGCGGTGCGGTAGTACGGCGCGCGAAGATGCCCCGCACGTTCGCGTGCGGGGCATCCATCGGCAGGTCAGACCACCGGCACCGGGTAGGTCGGGTACTCCACCCCGGAGACGTACTGGACGACCCGGATGACCTGGCACGAGTAGCCGAACTCGTTGTCGTACCAGAGGTAGAGGATCGCGTTGTCGCCGTCGACCTTGGTGGCGCCGGCGTCGACGATCGAGGCGTGGCGCGAGCCGATGAAGTCGTTGGAGACCGCGTCGGGGGCGCTGGTGAAGTCGATCTGACGCTTGAGCGGCGAGGTCAGCGACACGTTGCGGAGGTAGTCGAGGACCTCCTCGCGGGTCGTCTCGCGGCCGAGCCGCAGGCTGAGGATGGCGATCGAGACGTCCGGCACCGGCACGCGGATCGAGCTGCCCGTGATCGGCGCCTTCAGGTCCGGCAGCGCCTTGGCGACGGCGGAGGCGGCACCGGTCTCCGTGATGACCATGTTGAGCGGCGCGGAGCGGCCGCGGCGGTCGGCCTTGTGGTAATTGTCCAGCAGGTTCTGGTCGTTGGTGAACGAGTGGACGGTCTCCACATGGCCGCGCACCACGCCGTACTCGTCCGCCATCGCCTTGAGCGGCGGCACGATCGCGTTGGTGGTGCAGGAGGCGCAGGACAGGATCTGCTCGTCCGGCTTGATCGTGTCGTGGTTGACGCCGTGCACGATGTTCGGGACGTCGCCCTTGCCCGGGGCGGTCAGGACGACCTTGTCAATGCCGGGGCGCAGGTGCTGCGAGAGGCCCTCGCGGTCCCGCCACTTGCCGGTGTTGTCGATGAGGATGGCGTCCTTGATGCCGTACGCCGTGTAGTCGACCTCGGAGGGGTCGTTGGCGTAGATCACCTTGATCTCGTTGCCGTTGGCGACGATCGTGCTGTTCGCCTCGTCGACGGTGATCGTGCCCTGGAACTGGCCGTGGATCGAGTCGCGGCGCAGCAGCGAAGCGCGCTTGACGAGATCCTCGGCGGCCCGCCCCCCGCCCCCGCGGACGACGACGGCACGCAGTCGCAGGCCGTTGCCGGAGCCCGCCTTCTCGATGAGCAGGCGGGCGACGAGGCGGCCGATGCGGCCGAAGCCGTAGAGGACGACGTCGCGGCCCTCGCGGCACTCGATCTTGTTGTCGCCGGTGGCGCCCGCGACGGCCTCGGCGGTGAACTCCTCGACGCTCAGACCGCGGTCGTCGCTGCGGTACGTCGCGGCGAGCATGCCGATGTCGATCTGCGAGGGGCCGAGGTCGAGCGTGGTGAGGGCCCGCAGGAACGGCAGCGTCTCGGTGACCGAGAGCTCCGCGCCCGCGATCTGCCGGGCGAATCGGTGGGTCTTCAGGATGCTGACCACCGACTTGTTCACCAAGGAGCGGCTGTGCAGCAGGACCGTCACGTCCCGCTCGCGGTGCAGCTTCCCGATGATCGGGATCATCGACTCCGCGATCTCCTCGCGGTGCTTCCAATTGGTGAACGAGTCGTCATTGACAGTCACAGAAGTATCTTTCGAGCTAGGCGGCGCTCATATGCTAACCCGCCCCTCATTTGATCGTTCAACCCGGTGGCTCACACCCCGGTCGCCTCCCGCAGGGCCGCGCGGCACAGGGCGTCCGCGCGCCGCGTGGACTCCGGGAGGCGGTAGCGGGGCGTCAGGCGCAGCACGTGCGCGCAGGCGTTGGCGAGGCTCACCCGGTGGCCGACCGAGACGAAGACCGGCTTCACGCCCTCCCGAGTGCGCAGCGCGCGGCCCACCTCTTCGGCGCCGTCCAGGAGCGGCGCCCCGCTGCCCCGCGCGGCGGCCGGGGCCTCGTACGAGAAGGTGAAGGGGTTCTTGGCGACGCCCAGCGTGGGCAGCCCGGTGAGCACGCCGAGGTGGCTCGCGAGGCCGAAGCGGCGCGGGTGGGCGATGCCGTAGCCGTCGCAGACGACCAGGCCGGGGTCGGTCCGCAGGCCGGCGAGTGCGGCGCGGACCGCCGGGATCTCGCGGAACGCCAGCAGGCCCGGCACATAGGGGAACGCCACCATGCCGACCGCCGTCGACTCCTCGACCACGTCGAGCGTCGCGGCGTCCAGGACGACGACGGCCGCGGCGACGATGTCCCGCTCGTCGTCGTAGGCGACGTCCACCCCGGTCACGTGTCCCGTGCCGGGCGGTGGGCCCTCCTCGTCGAGGACGACGCGGGTACGCAGTTCGTCCTGGACGGCGCGTGCCGTCCGCTCGTCGGTGGGCCAGTCGGGGGGCGATGTGTGGCTGATCATGGTGCGGGCCAGCCTAGTTGGGCGCCGACGGGGTGCGGCGACCGGCGGAGGCGGCCCGGATGTCCGGCATTAAAGACGCGTAAAGATTGCCGGAACCAGGCAATGTCAGGTCTTTCACCGCCGTGCCAGGATCGCTCCGTACCGAGGTGAACGGCATGACGGGGGAAGTGATCCGATGACGGTGTTTCTGGTTCTCGGCATCGCGGGGATCGTGCTCCTGGCGCTCTCGCTCGTCCTCGACGGGGTGCTCGACGGCGTCCTCGGCGGGGCGGGCGCGCCGGACGGGCTCTTCGACGGGCTCCTCTCGCTGCCGGTCGTCGCCGGGTTCGTGTCCATGCTCGGCTTCGGCGGGGCGCTCGTGCTCGGCACCACCGGCCTCGGCGCGGGCCCCGCCACCGTCGCGGGAGCCTGCGCCGGGACCGGCGCGGCCTTGCTGACGTGGAAGTTCACCCGCGCCCTGATGCGTGACCAGACCGCGCGCACCCCGCGCGGCGACGACCTCGTGGGCACCCCGGGGTCCGTGGTCACCGCGATCCCGGCCGACGGCTACGGCGAAGTGCTGCTGCACCTCGCGGGCCAGCGCGTGAAGTTCGCGGCCCGCAGCTCCGTCGCCGTGGCGCGGGGCACCGAGATCTGGGTCGACGCGGCCCTCTCGCCGACCTCGGTGACCGTGCGGCCCGTGGAGCGCTGACCCGGCGCACGCCCACCGGCCGCCCGTACACCACCCATCACGAAACCGATCTGCCGTCCCCGGGCGGCAGGGGGGAACGCACCATGAGCCCAGTCCTGATCTCCGTCGTCGGAGTCGTCGTACTCCTCGTCCTGTCGGCGCTCGTCGTCATCACGCGCTACAAGGTCGCCGGGCCCAGCGAGGCCTTCATCGTGACCGGCCGGCGCGGCAAGAAGTCCACCGACCCGGACACCGGCCGGGTCATGACCGACAACAGCGGCCAGAAGGTCGTGGTCGGCGGCGGCGTGTTCGTCGTGCCGTTCGTGCAGCAGAAGTTCACCCTCGACCTGTCGTCGCGGCACATTCCGATCGCCGTGCGCGGCGCGGTCACGCTGCGCGGTGTAAAGGCGAACCTCGAAGGCGTCGCCATCGTGAAGGTCGGCGGCACCGAGGACTCGATACGGGCCGCGGCGCAGCGGTTCCTGGTGCAGCAGGACGGCATCGTCGGCTTCACCCAGGAGGTGCTGTCGGGCGCGCTGCGCTCCATCGTGGGGCGGATGTCGGTCGAGGACATCATCCGGGACCGTGCCGCGTTCGCCGGGCAGGTCGCCGAGGAGGCCGAGGCCAGCCTCTCCGGGCAGGGCCTGGTCCTTGACGCCTTCCAGATCCAGGACATCACCACCGAGGGCTCCTACCTGGAGGACCTGGGGCGGCCCGAGGCGGCCCGCGCCAGGCAGGAGGCGGACATCGCCGAGGCGGTGGCGCGGCGCGCCGCCGAGCAGGCGCGGCTGAAGGCCGAGGAGGAGATCGCGGTCGCCCAGCGGACGTTCGCGCTCAAGCAGGCCGAGATCAAGGCCGAGACGGACGAGGCCGCGGCCCGCGCCGCCGCCGCGGGTCCCCTCGCCGAGGCGGCCCGCAGGCAGGACGTCCTGTCCGAGCAGGAGAAGGTGGCCCAGCGCCAGGCCGCCCTGACCGACCGCGAGCTGGACACCAAGGTCCGCAAGCCCGCCGACGCCGCGCGCTACCAGGCCGAGCAGGAGGCGGAGGCCCGCAGGATCGGCCTGGTCAAGCAGGCCGAGGCCGACGCGGAGCGGGCCCGGCTCACCGGTGAGGGCGAGAAGGCGCACCGCGCGGCGCTCGCCGACGCCGTGCGCCTGGAGGGTGAGGCGGAGGCCGCCGCCATCGGCGCGAAGGGGGCCGCCGAGGCGGAGGCGATGCACAAGAAGGCCGACGCGTTCACGCGGTACGGCGACGCCGCCGTCCTTCAGATGCTCGTCGAGGTCCTGCCGAGTGTCGTCGCCAAGGCGTCGGAGCCGCTCAGCGCGGTGGACAAGATGACGGTGATCTCCACGGACGGAGCGGGCCGGCTCTCGCGCACGGTCGCCGACAACGTCGCCCAGGGCGTCGAGCTCCTCAACTCCACCACGGGGGTCGACCTCGCGGAGCTCCTGAAGAACCTCACCGGAGCCAAGGCGTCGGCCCCGGCCCCGGCTCCCGCGCCCGTCAACGGCCGGATCGAAGTGACCGACTAGGGGCCGTCACGCCCCCGTGCGCCGCATCACGAGCGCCAGGGTGTCGTCCTGGTGCAGCACGTCACCGAGCAGGTCCGCGGCCAGCAGGCCGGGGACCTGCTCGGTCGGCCGTGCGCGGTGCCGGCACAGGGCCTCCTTGAGGCGGGCCTCGCCCGCGATGGGGTCCCGGCGGCTCTCGGTGAGGCCGTCCGTGTACAGGAGCAGGACGTCGTCGGGGGCCATGGTGGTGGTCAGGACGCGGTCGCTGCCGGGCAGCGGAAAACCGATGCCGCGCCCGCGCACCTCCAGGTAGGTCGCGCTGCCGTCGCCGTGGGCGAGCAGGGCCGGGGGGTGGCTGCCGTTGGCCAGGGAGAGGGTGCCGTCGACCGGGTCGAGGCGGGCGAGGAGCAGGGTCGCCATGACGTTCTGGTCGAAGGGGGCCAGGATGGTGTCGGTCCGCGCGACGATGCTCTCCAGCGGGTGGCCTTCGAGAGCGAGGGTGCGCACCGCGTGGGTGACGGTCAGCGCGGTGCGGGTGCTGGTGATGCCGTGGCCGATCGCGTCGACGACGGTGATGTGGACGGTGCCGTCCGGCAGGGTGAACCAGTCGTACAGGTCACCGCCGGTGGGGGCGTCGTCGCTTGCGGGGGCGTAGTGCACGGCGAGTTCCAGGCCCTCGACGTGCAAGGGTCTCGGGCGCAGCGCGTCCTCCAGGGCGCGCAGGGTGCGGCCGTGCGCCGTGCGCAGCTGTTCGTCGCGCTCTTCGAGCTGTACGTAGAGGGCGAGGACCCCGCTGTTCGTCTCGGCCAGCTCGTGCTTGAGCCGCTGGTGTTCGTCGGCGAGGGCGTCCGCGCGCGCCAGCGCGGCCCTGAGCTCCTCCTCGAGCAGGGCGATGTCGGTCTCGCCGTGCTGCGCCGCCGGGGTGGGGGCGGCCGGGGGCGACTGCCGTCCGGCGTGGGGCGCCCCGTGTCCGTACGGACCGGTGGACGGCAGGGGCAGGTTCCATACGAAGGTGCCGTCCGGCTCGGTCATCGCGCGCAGCGGCAGGCGGTCCGTCGCCACCTGCGCGCCGGTGCTCTGGGGCGGCAGGCGCAGGGCGAGGGTCAGCCGGTGGGCGCCGTCCTCGCCCGTCTCGCGTCCGCTCAGCAGCGTGACCGGGCTGCCGCCGCCGAGGGTCGGGGCGGCGACCTCGCTCAGCGACAGGACGAGGCGTGCCCGGTCGTCGGCCGGCAGCCGGTGTCCCAGGGCGATGCTTCGTACGGTGTGCCGCAGGGCCTTGAGCGTACGGAAGGTTTCGCGGGTCATCTCATTCCCAGGTGCGGGCCGAGGGCCAGGATGGTGGCGTCGTCACGACGGCGGCGGTGGGTGTGGGCCAGGGAGGCCGCAAGGAGCACCGGGGGCAGTGTGAGGCGCGCGTCGGTGGGGGCGTGGGTCCACCGGTGGTCGATGCCGTCGGTGTACAGGACCACGGTGGTGTGTGCGGAGACGTCCACGAACCGGCTCCTGGGCGTGGGGAGGTTGTAGCCGACGATGCCGGCGTGCCCGGTGAACTGGTGGTGGACGCCTTGGGGGGACAAGGTCGTGGCGCGGACGTTGCCGATGCCGCAGAACTCGGCCCGGCCGCCGGATATGCGCAGTACGGCGACGGCGGCGCCGCGGGTGTGCCGCAGCGCCTTGTGCAGTGCGGCGACGATCTCCACCAGGGGGGCGGTGGGGTTCGCCAGGAAGGTGCGTTCGGCGCGCTGGGCGGCCGTGGCGGCCTCGGGGCCGTGACCGAGCCCGTCGATCATCAGCGCGGTCCTGGCGCCGTCGTGTTCGGCGACCGCGTATCCGTCGCCGCTGTCCCGCTCGCCGTCGGCGGGCAGGCAGAGCGCGCCGGGGGCGCCCGGGGCTCGGGACGCGTCCGGCTCGGCGAGGCGGGCGTGGGCGAGCGTGCCGAGTCCGGCTTCCGAGCGGATGGTGAAGTCGGTGGCGATGCGGCGCGCGGCGCCGAGACCCGCTCCTATCGTCTTGGTGGTGCTGTAGCCGTCCCTGAGGCTCAGGGCGACGTCGGGCATGCCGGGGCCGCTGTCGACGGCGACGATGTCCATGCCGCCGCGCAGCGGCGAGCGCTGGACGAACAGGGCGCCGTTCCTGGCGTGCTTGACGATGTTGCTGGCCAGCTCGCTGGCGAGGACGGCCGCCTGGTCGGGCAGCGCTCCCGGCATGCCGTGCGCGACCGACCTGGCCTGGTCGGCCGCGCTCTGCACCGCGCTGGGGTGGTCTATGGCGATGTGCAGGGTGCGTGCCGCCACGTCTGTGTTCACCGTCGTCCGTTCCAGCGCACGGCGGTGATCGTCGTCCCCTGGCCCGGCGCGGTCTCCACCTTGAACTCGTCCATGAGGCGGCGGGCGCCGCCAAGACCGTGGCCGAGCCCTGCCCCGGTGGTGTACCCGTCGATGAACGCCTGGTCGAGGTCGGCGATGCCCGGCCCCTGGTCGGTCACCGAGAGCCGCAGCCCGCGCCGGCCGCCCTGCCCGATGATCTCCAGGGTGACGGAGCCGCCGCCGCCGTGGACGTAGGCGTTGCGGGCCAGCTCGCTGGCGGCCGTGACGATGCGCGTCTGGTCGACGAGCCCGAAGCCGGCCCGCAGCGTCGCTTCGCGCACCGCGTGCCGCACCGCGAGCAGGTCCTCCTCGGCCCGGATGACGTGCTCGCTGCGGACGGGCTCGGCCTCGGTACGGGTCTGGGCGGGGACGGTGTGCGTTTCTTCGAGGTCACCGTAGAGGGACACCACGGCTCCCCTTGGCTGACGGGTCAGGCTGCCAGCCCAGTGCGATCATCCCCTGCTCCGCGTTGAGGGTGGTCTCGACACCGGACAGCTGAAGCCCCAGTTCCACCAGGGTGATCGCGACCGCGGGACGCATGCCGGCCACTATCACCCGGGCTCCGAGCAGTCGCGCCGTGGTCGTCAGCTCCATCAGCGTACGGGCCACGAACGAGTCGATGATCTCCAGGCGGGAGATGTCGATGAGGATCGCGCGCGCCCGGTCGGCGACGATGCGCTGCGTCAGCTCCTCGGTGAAGGCGATCGCCGCCCGGTCGTCGAGCTCGTTGAGCAGGCCGGTGACCAGCACGTCACCGAGCCGCAGAATCGGTACGCCGCTCAAGGCGCCGCTCACCGCGCACCCGCGAACGAGGCCCGCTGCTCCGGCTGGTCCGTCACCATCGGGATGGCGGCGGCGAGGGCGTCGGCCAGTGTCGCGCGGGTCAGGATGGGCGACAGGTCGATGCCGAGCTGCGCGATGATCTGGGCGATCGGCGGGCGGATGCCGCTGATCACACAGTCGGCGCCCATCAGCCGCACGGCGTTGACGGTCTGCATGAGGTGGTGCGCCACCGCGGTGTCCACCGTGGGGACGCCGGTGATGTCGATGATGGCGACCTGCGCCTCGTCCCGCTCGATGGCCTCCAGGAGGTTCTCCATCACGACCTGGGTGCGGGTCGTGTCGAGCGTCCCGATCAGCGGGACGGCGAGGACCCGGTCCCAGATGCGCACCACGGGCGTGGAGACCTCCAGGAGCTGGCGGCTCTGGCGCCGGATGATCTCCTCGCGGCCCTCGACGAAGGTCTCGAAGGAGATGGCGCCCGCGGTGTCGAGCAGGCGGTTGATGAACAGGGCGGCCTGGTAGAGGGCGGTGACGTCCCGCGTGTCCTGCTGCACCGCTTCGAGGAGCGCTTCCTTCAGCGCCAGCACGGCCATGTAGGTGGCCGTGGCAGTGGCGCCTCCTCGGGCGCGGCGCAGCGAGAGGTCCGTCACAGCCTGCCGCAGACTGCGGTGCGAGGCCACCACGTCCTGGACGGGACAGTCCGTCTCCAGGCCGGCGAGCAGTGTCGCGACCAGGGAATCGGCTTCCTCGTTCAGTTCGTCCTCGGTGATGCCTGTCTGAAGGACCGCCTGTTCCGACTGAAGCTGCACCCAGCGATCGGCCACTTTCTCCCCCTGCTCACGCAGGGCGGCAATGACGCGCAACCGGGCCTCGGGCTCACTGGTGTTCATGCCATCCACCTTAGCAATTGTTGTCGCACGGCAAATATTAACCGAGTTCGACGATCTTCCCGCAGGCAGAGGCTACGTCGCGTCAACTACGCGGACCAGCAGCACCGTTGTCGCCGCGACCGGGCCACGACCGTCTGCGAGTACCTTGATTCGCCGGATGTAAACCCACGCGATCAGGGGAACATCCGCCGGTCGCTCGACACTCCGTCCCCCTCCCCCCGCCGCGGTCAGGCGGACTCCGCCGCGCGGCCGCCCGCCGGGCCGGGCCGGGGCGCCGTGGACTCCACCGATCTGTGGAAACCGCTCAATCCCTCGACCAGGGCGGAGCGCTCCGCGGGCCGCATCTCCGAGATGGCTTCGAGCAGCGCACTCTCCCGGCGGGCCCGCAGTTCGTTGAGGTAATTTTCTCCCCGGCTCGACAAGCGCAGTTCGAGCTCGCGGCGACTGGCTGAACTGAGGGACCGCTCGATGAAGCCCAGGGCATGGAGGCGGTCACACATACGACTCACGGAGGACGGCGCCGACCCCAGGTACTCACCGAGGGCGCGGAGGTTGATCCCCCGCGCACCGTCGAGGGCGTAGAGCACGCGCAGTTGCGACGACGACACCGGTGCCGTCGTGGTGATGTCCCTGCCCCTGCTCCACAGCACCTCGAGCAGCTCGATGACTTCCCGGGCAGCATGCGCGGCCGCATCTCGGCTGCCTCCGGCGGAAGTTTCGGAATCCATGCCCTCAACTGTGACACTTCGCAATGATCCTGTCAGTCGCTGAGACATGGCAGGCCGACGGCTCCTTCGCAAGCTTCTCCCGTGTTTTCGCAGGCTCTTCCCATATCAGGAACGACCCGAACAGGAACAGGTGGTATCCGACAAGTGGACAGACTCACGGCCGTGGAACGTGCGCTGCGCAGATCCGCACCGCACGCTCTCATCGAAGCAGTGCGGGACGCGCTCGCCGTTCACTACGCAGCCGACTCCGTGGAACTGCTCATGGCCGACTACGCGATGACCATACTCCAACCGGTCAGCGCCCTTCCGGAGACCGCGGCACCCGTGCCGGTCCACACCGGTGCGCCCGGCCGCGCGTTCGGCTCCCAGGAACCCCGTGTGGTGAGGGACACACAGGACGGCCCCGCCACCGTCCACCTCCCCGTCACCGTGCGCGGGGACCGCATCGGCATCCTGAGCGTGCGGCTGCCCGCCGAGGCCTGCGATCCCGCGACCGTCCGCGAACTCGCCGAGGCCGCCGAGGTGCTGGCCCACGAGATCGTCGTCGCGGACCGCGACACCGACCTCTACCTCCAGGCGCGGCGGGCCGACCGGCTCACCCTCGCCGCCGAGATGCAGTGGCAGTTGCTGCCCGGCTGCTCCAGCTCCCGTCCGGAGTACGACATCGGGGCCCAGCTCGAACCGGCGTACGCCATCCACGGCGACAACTTCGACTGGTCGGCCTCGGCCGACCAGCTCACCCTCACCGTCACCAACGGCATGGGCGAAGGCATCCAGGCCGCCCTGCTCACCAACCTCGCGGTCAACGCGCTGCGCAACGCCCGGCGCGCCGGACTCTCCCTCGCCGACCAGGCCTGCCTGGCCGACCAGGCCGTCTACGGCCACTTCCAGGGCGCGCTCCACCTCTCCATGCTGCTCCTGCGCTTCGATCTCACCACGGGCGACGTGGAGATCATCGACGCGGGGTCGCCGCGGATGTGGCGGATGCGCGACGGAAAACCGGAGCCCATCGAACTCGACGCACAGCTGCCGCTCGGCATGTCCGAGGACACCCCCTACAGCACGGAGCACTTCCGGATCCTGCCGGGCGACCGGCTCCTGTTCGTCAGTGACGGCGTCTACGACACGGCGTCGCCGACGGGCGAGCGGTACATCGAGCGCGCGCTGACCCGGGCGATGACGAGCACCCGCCTCCTGCCGCCCTCGCAGGTCCCGCGCGCGGTGCTCAACGAGCTCTCGGGATACCGCGGGCCGATCGACACCGACGACGACGCGATGATCGTGTGCCTCGACTGGCGCGGTCGCGGCTGAGCACCGTCGCACCGGAGAACAAGGGCGTTGAACCCGCCACTTTTCGGGCAACAGTTCCTTTCGTACGGCCACGACTCGGGATGGCCGACCCGATGAAGGAGGAGGCTCATGCGGACACAGCACATACCGCTCGACATCGGACCGCCGGCAACCGCCACCTTCGACAAGAGGCCCGAGGCGGTCTCGGACGCGAGGGACCTGACCCGCGGCTACCTCGCGGGGCTCACCCCCGGCGTGGACGACGAGCACGCCGCGAGCATCGAACTCGTCGTCTCCGAGCTCGTCACCAATGTGGTGCGGCACGCCCGCGGCACCCTGTGCGCGCTGCGGCTGCACGCGCGGCCCGGCATCCTCACGGTCGACGTCTCCGACGCCGACCCCCGGCCGCCGCGGGAGCGGGCTCCCGACTTCGAGGGCGGCACCGGCGGCTTCGGCTGGCCCATGGTCCAGCAGCTGGCCAGAGCCGTCGGCGTCACGCGCGGCCCGAACGGCAAGACGGTCCGGGCCGAGCTGGCGCGGTAACGGCACCCCGGCGTCCGCCCGCGCGACCCGCGCGGTGATACTCCGGTCATGGATTGGGCGCTGCGCTCCGCACGGACGGCGGACATCGAGACCATCGCCGAGCTGCGGGCCACGGTGCTGCGACCGGATCTGGAGCGGCTCGGACGCTTCGATCCGCACCGGGCGCGGCAGCGGCTGCGGGACTCGTTCTCCGCCGCGCACACGTCGGTGATCGAGACGGCGGGCGCCTTCGCGGGCTGCGTCACGCTGAGGCCCGCCGCGGACGGTCGATGGCTGGAGCACTTCTACCTGGCGCCGCGGCACCAGGGAAGAGGCCTCGGCTCGGCCGTCCTCGGCCACCTCCTGGAGCTGACCGACGCCGAGGACACGACGGTCCGCCTCGACGTGCTGCGGGGCAGCGCCGCGCGGCGGCTGTACGAGCGGCACGGGTTCACCGTCGAGGACGAGGACCCCGTTGACGTGTTCATGGTGCGGCTGCCAGGGGGACGGCGGGCCTCGGCCGACGTCTGTGGTGCCCGGTAGCCTCGCGATCATGTTCATTCTCGAATTGACCTACACCGCGCCGGTCTCCGCCGTCGACGAGCAGCTGGCCGCCCATGTCGAATGGCTGGACCGGCAGTATGAGACCGGGGTCTTCATCGCCTCCGGCCGCAAGAACCCGCGCGACGGCGGCGTGATCATCGCCGTCGCCGACGACCGCGCGCGGATCGAGGAGATCGTCGCCTCGGACCCGTTCACGACGGCCGGGGTGTGCGCGTACCGGATCACCGAGTTCTTCGCGACGAAGACGGCCCCGGCACTCGCCCCGTACCGCGAGCAGCTGCCCGCCTAGGGCCTGCGTCGAAGTCCCTACCGCGCCGCCCTGCTCCGCTCCAGGCGGGCGATGCGGCCCTTCTCCCCGGCGGCCCAGCAGCCCCGGTCGCGGGCGCAGTCGACGGTGTCGTACGACCCCGTGTCGACCGTCCGCCAGCTCCGGCCGCCGTCCGTCGTCACGTCGGTGCCCGTCGGGCCGACGGCGAGGGCCGTGGAGCGGCTGTGCGGGAACCAGGCCACGCCCGAGCGGTAGGCGGGCGGCGGGCGGCCCGCCGGGTCCCAGTGGCGGCCGCCGTCCCGGGTGACCGCGGCCGCCCGCGGCGAGGCCTGGCCGGCGCGGTAGTCACCGCCGACCGCGATGCCGTGGCTACGGTCGCGGAAGGCCAGGCCGAAGACGCCGCGGGCCGGGTCGCCCGCGGGGACCGGCGCGTCGGTGGCCGTCCAGGTCAGTCCGCGGTCGGCCGAGTGCAGGACACGCGCGCGTGCCGCTCCCCCGGTGGCCAGCCACACGTCGCGCGGCCCGGCGCTCACCAGACACTGGCCGCTCGCCGCGAACCCCGCCTCGCCCGCCTGGGCGGCGGGCATCCCCGCACCGGGCAGGATCCGCCAGGAGCGGCCGCCGTCGGCGGTGGAGAGGATGCGGAACCTGCCGTCGACGGGGTCGCTCAGCGCCAGTCCGTGGCGGCGGTCGAAGAAGGTCATGCAGTCGTAGAAGGCTCGGGCGTCGGTGTTCCGGAAGGACTCGGCCCAGGTGGCTCCGCCGTCCTCGGTGCGCAGTACCCGGGACGCCTCGCCCTCGCCGATGGCGAGCACCACCGCGCGGCGCCCGTCGAAGGCCTCGATGTCGCGGAACTCCAGACCGGCGGCGCCGGGCGGGGAGACTTCACGCCAGCTCTCGCCGCCGTCGGACGTACGCAGCACGGTTCCGCCGGAGCCTGCCGCCCAGGCTGTGTCCCGGCTGACGGCGGCGAGGCCGCGGAAGCGGGCGTCGGTACCGGTGTCCGTGAGCTGCCAGCGCGGATCCCGGTCCGGGCGGTGCGTGCGCTGATCCGCCCCGGCGGCGCCGGGCGCCGCGAGGACGCTTCCGGCGAGCACCACCCCGCAGAGTCCCGCGAGTACCGTCCGTCTCATCGACTTCGACTTCCCCATGCCCCTCATGGCGGGCGAAGCTAGCCGACGCGCCGGGGCTCGTCCAGATGGCCGGAAGGCCTCCCCCCTGAGGTGATCGCGGGGAACCGCGGGCGCCGCCACGGTGTCGCGGTGACAGAGGTCACTCGGTCCGACCCGCCCTCCGTGTGCACGGATCTCGTCATTCCGTCGTCTAGTCAAGTGCCGACCCCAGTCGTCCAGCAGTCAGTGAGGGAGCAGGCGTTGTCCACCGTCATCGAGCAAGCCGTAGAGGCCCGCCTCGTCGCCGCCGCGCCGCGGATGCCGAGCATTCCCGCAACGCTCCACTACGACCGGCTGGATCCCTTCGCCGTGCGGATGAGCTTCCCCGCCCCCGCGACCCTGGAGGGCGTCGAGGTGTACTGGACCTTCGCCCGCGAGCTGCTCGTCCAGGGCGTCGAGCGCGCCGTCGGCGACGGTGACGTGCGCGTGCGGCCGTACGGCTTCGACCGGACCGTCGTGGAGTTCCACGCCCCCGAGGGCACCGCGATCGTCCACATCCGCACCGGGGAGCTCCGCGGCTTCCTGCGCCGCACGACGGCGCTGGTGCCGGTCGGCCAGGAGCACCACCACGTCGACCTGGACCAGGACCTGGCCGAGCTGATGCGGGACGCCCTCTGAGGCGGCCCGCCGGGGGGCCGGTCCCGCCGGGCCGCGCGATAAGACGTTGACACGTTCCGCAGAGCCCCCTACGGTGTAAAACGGTTCTGTTGCCGTCGATAGGAGTAGGACGTTGCTCGTCTGAGGTCATGAGACACCGCGTCACGCAGCCCTCGCTGCCGTGCACGCCGTGTGCGACCTCGGCATCACGAGCCGTCCCGTCCCCCGGCACAGGCCTTCTCTCTTTCTTCGGCCTCTTCTCCGCCGCGGTGTCTCGAACGCGTTGCCCCTGACCGCGCTTCACACCACGCAACCGCGAGGCCCGTATGTCTACATCCCCCACCTCCATCACCTGTACGTCGCTCTCCTTCGCCTGGGCCGACGGAACCGACGTCTTCGACGACCTCCAGGTCTCCTTCGGACCCGGCAGAACCGGGCTCATCGGCGTCAACGGCTCGGGGAAGTCCACCCTGCTGAAGCTGATCGCCGGTGAACTGAAGCCCGCCGAAGGCACCGTGCGCGTGGCGGGCGAGGTCGGCTATCTGCCGCAGAACGTCACCCTCGACACCGGCCTGCGCGTCGACGAGGTGCTCGGCATCGCCGCGACCCGCGCCGCGCTGCACGCCATCGAGGCGGGTGACGTGCGCGAGGAGCACTTCACCACGGTCGGCGACGACTGGGACGTCGAGGAGCGTGCCGTCGCCACCCTCGCCGAGCTCGGACTCGGGCACATCGGCCTGGACCGCACCACGGGCGAGGTGTCGGGCGGCGAGTCGGTGCTGCTGCGCCTGGCCGCACTGCTCCTGCGCCGCCCCGACGTGCTGCTGCTCGACGAACCGACCAACAACCTCGACCTGTACGCCCGTCGGCGCCTGTACGCGGCCGTCGCGGCATGGCCGGGCGTCCTGGTCGTCGTCAGCCACGACCGTGAACTCCTGGACCTGGTCGACCAGATCGCCGATCTCCGTGACGGGGAGGTGAGTTGGTACGGGGGCAACTTCAGCGCGTACGAGGAGGCCCTCGCCATGGAGCAGGAGGCGGCCGAGCGCATGGTGCGCGTCGCCGAGACGGACCTCCGCAAGCAGAAGCGCGAACTGGCCGACGCGCAGGTCAAGTTGGCCCGCCGCAAGCGGTACGGCCAGAAGATGTGGGACCAGAAGCGGGAGCCCAAGATCATCATGGGCGCCCGCAAGCGCGCGGCGCAGGAGTCGGCGGGCAAGCACCGCATCATGCACGAGGAGAAGCTCGCCGAGGCGAAGGAGCGCCTCGACGACGCCGTCGAGGCGGTGCGGGACGACGACGAGATCCGCGTCGACCTGCCCCACACCCTGGTCCACCCGGGGCGCACCGTGCTCACCCTCAGCGGTCTCGAACTGCGCTACGGAGCGCGCGTGGAGGGCGAGTTCGAGCTGCGCGGGCCCGAGCGGATCGCACTGATCGGCCGTAACGGCGCGGGCAAGACCACGCTCCTGCGCACCATCGCCGGAGAGCTCGACGCGGTCCGCGGCGAGGCGCGGACGCACGTCCCGACGCGGTTCCTGCCGCAGCGCCTCGACGTGCTCGACGGCGACCTGACCGTCGCCGAGAACGTGGCGGCGTACGCTCCCGACGCGACCAACAACCGCGTCAGGGCGCGGCTCGCCCGGTTCCTGTTCAAGGGGGCCAAGGCCGACCAGCGGGCGGCGACCCTGTCGGGCGGCGAGCGGTTCCGTGCGGCGCTCGCGGCGCTGCTGCTCGCGGAGCCCGGGCCGCAGCTGCTCATGCTCGACGAGCCGACGAACAACCTCGACATGGCGAGCGTGAAGCAGCTCTCGACGGCCCTGGAGTCGTACGAGGGCGCGCTGATCGTCGCCAGTCACGACCTGCCGTTCCTGGAGTCCATCGGCATCACGCGGTGGCTGCTCCTGGACGGGGAACTCAAGGAGATCACCCAGGAAAAGAAGACGGAGGCTGTCGGGTATTCCGCCTAGCTTCGGGGGCATGGACCAGAACCACAAGGACACGCCCCTGGACACGCACCGGCACATCGTCATCGACGGCGCCCGTGAGAACAACCTCAAGGAGGTGAGCCTGCGCATCCCCAAGGGCAGGCTCACCGTTTTCACGGGCGTGTCGGGGTCCGGGAAGTCGTCGGTCGTCTTCGACACGATCGCGGTGGAGTCGCAGCGCCAGCTGAACGAGACCTTCACCTGGTTCGTCCGCAACCGGCTGCCGAAGTACGAGCGGCCGCACGCGGACGCCATCGAGGAGCTCTCCCCCGCGATCGTCGTCGACCAGAAGCCGATCGGCGGCCACTCCCGCTCCACGGTGGGCACGATGACGGACATCTACTCCGTGATCCGGGTGCTGTTCTCCCGGCACGGCACGCCCAGCGCGGGCCCGGCCACGGCGTACTCGTTCAACGACCCGTCGGGCATGTGCACCGAGTGCGACGGGCTCGGCCGCACCGTGCGGCCCGACTACGACCGCATCCTGGATCCCGCCAGGTCCCTGGCGGACGGCGCGATCCTCTTTCCGCCGTTCGCCGCCGGGACCTGGCAGGGCCAGACGTACACCAACACCACCGATCTGGATACGCACAAGCCGGTCGGCGAGTTCACCGACGCCGAGCGGCGGTTCCTGCTGCGCGGCGGCCGGGGAAAGAAGAAAGTCAGCGTCGACAACACCGGTGGCGCGCGGGACATCGACTACGAAGGGCTCGCCGACCGCTTCGAGCGGCTCTACCTCAACCGCGACCTGTCCGCGCTCGCCCAGAAGACCCGCGACATGGTGCAGGGCTTCCTGATCGAAGGCGCCTGCCCGGCCTGCCGCGGGGCCCGGCTCAACCCTGCGGCGCTCGCCACCCGCGTCAACGGCCTGACCATCGCCGACTGCACCCGCATGGAAGTCACCGACCTGATCGGGGAGTTGGCGGGCATCGACGACGCCGTGGCGGGACCGGTCGCCCGCGCCGCCGTGGCCGCCCTCGAACGCATCGAGGCGATCGGCCTCGGCTATCTCAGCCTGGACCGGGAGACGTCCACGCTCTCCGGCGGCGAGGGGCAGCGCCTGAAGATGGTGCGCCACCTCGGCTCCAGCCTCACCGGCATGACGTACATCTTCGACGAGCCGAGCGTCGGCCTGCACCCGCGCGACGTGGGCCGCCTCAACGACCTCCTCCGCCGGCTGTGCGACAAGGGCAACACCGTCCTGGTCGTCGAGCACGACCCGGACGTGATCGCGGCCGCCGACCACGTCGTCGACATGGGCCCGGCGGCCGGCACCGGCGGCGGCCTGGTCGTCTTCGAGGGCACGCCGGACGAGCTGCGCCGGGCCGACACCCTCACCGGCCGCCACCTGCGGCGCGCCACCGGCATCAAGGAGCACCCGCGCGAGGCGATCGGCGGCCACTGGGTCAAGGGCGCCGATCTGCACAACCTGCGGAACGTGAGTGTGCGGGTGCCGGCCGGGGTGCTCACGGCGGTCACGGGGGTCGCCGGTTCCGGCAAGAGCACGCTGGTGTCGAAGGCGTTCGTCGAGGCGCATCCGGACGCGGTGGTCGTGGACCAGTCGTCCATCGGCATCTCGGGCCGCTCGACCCCGGCGACGTACCTCGGGATCATGGACACGGTACGCAAGCTGTTCGCGCGCGGAACCGGCGCCAAGGCGAGTCTGTTCAGCTTCAACTCCCATGGCGCGTGCGAGCGTTGCCAGGGGCGCGGGATCATCTACAGCGATCTGGCGTTCATGGACCCGGTGACCACGACGTGCGAGGCGTGCGAAGGGCGGCGCTTCAAGGACGAGGTGCTGCGGCTGACCCTGGACGGGCGATCCGTCGTCGACGTACTGGACATGACGGCCGATCAGGCACTGGATTTCTTCGAGCGCTTCGACGAGACGTCGGTGCGCAGGCGCCTGCGGGCGCTGCGCGACGTGGGCCTCACCTACCTCACGCTCGGGCAGCCGCTGAGCACGCTCTCCGGCGGCGAGCGCCAACGCATCAAACTCGCCACGCAGTTGCACCGCACGGGCACCACGTACGTCCTGGACGAGCCGACCACCGGCCTGCACATGGCGGACGTCGACGGGCTGCTCGCGCTGCTCGACCGGCTGGTCGACGCGGGGAACACCGTCCTCGTCGTCGAGCACAACCTCGATGTCGTCAAGCACGCGGACTGGGTGATCGACCTGGGCCCCGACGGCGGCAAGCACGGCGGGCGGATCGTCTTCGAGGGGACGCCCGCGCGGCTCCTGCGTGCCGAGGGATCGTGCACGGCGGAGCATCTGCGACGCGCTCTGGGCGAGGGCGGGCCCCGCGCTGCATGATGTGCGGCACTGTCCCGCCCGCGTGAGGAGAGCAAGCCGTGTCCAGCAAGAAGGCCCTGATCCGCCGCCCGGGACCGCGCCTCGCCGACGGTCTGGTCACCCACCTGGAGCGCACACCGGTCGACACGCGGCTCGCGGCGCGGCAGTGGGAGGCGTACGCGGCGACGCTGGCCGGACACGGGTGGGAGATCTTCGAGGTTCCGCCGGCCGACGACTGCCCGGACGCGGTGTTCGTGGAGGACGCGGTGGTCGTCTTCCGGAACGTGGCCCTCATCGCGCGGTCGGGCGCCGAGTCGCGGCGGGGCGAGACACCGGGCGTCGAGGAGGCCGTGGGCAGGCTCGGCTGCTCGGTCAACTGGGTGTGGGAGCCGGGCACGCTCGACGGCGGCGACGTACTCAAGATCGACGACACGATCTACGTGGGCAGGGGCGGGCGGACCAACGCGGACGGGGTGCGGCAGCTGCGGGCCGTCTTCGAACCGCTCGGGGCGCGGGTCGTCGCCGTCCCCGTCTCCAAGGTCCTGCATCTGAAGTCCGCGGTGACGGCGCTGCCCGACGGAACGGTCATCGGGTACGAGCCGCTGGTCGACGCCGCCGCGCTCTTCCCGCGCTTCCTGCCCGTGCCGGAGGAGGCGGGCGCACACGTGGTGCTCCTCGGTGGCTCGAAGCTGCTCATGTCGGCGAGCGCGCCGAAGAGCGCGGAGCTCTTCGCCGATCTGGGATTTGATCCGGTTCCCGTGGATATCCGGGAGTTCGAGAAGCTCGAAGGCTGTGTGACGTGCCTCTCAGTTCGCCTGCGCGATCTGTACGCCTGACCAGTGCTGAGGCCCTTGTTGCGGCAGGGGCGGGTGGGGGCCGGGCTCACAGCCTCTTTACGGCGGGTTTAACCTACGGCAACGTAACCTACGAGACCGTAGGTAGCGCACCGCTCGCGCTGCCCGCCCGCACCGCTCGCAAGTAGCCCCGTCCCCCCTCTGGAGCCCCCGTGACGATCACCTCTCCCCACCTCGGCAGCACGGACAGCTGGACCGATGCCCGTCTGCTCTACGCGCTGGAGGAAGTGGTCGAGCAGGAACTGAACCGCCACCTCAAGGTGGCCAAGGACTGGATGCCCCACGAGTACGTGCCGTTCTCCGACGCCCGGAACTTCCCCGGCTTCTTCGAGGACGGCGAGGCGTGGGAGAAGGGCCAGTCCCCGGTCACCGACATCGGGCGCATCGCCCTGGTGGTCAACCTGCTCACCGAGGACAACCTCCCCAGCTACCACCACGAGATCGCCTCCCTCTTCGGCCGCGACGGCGCCTGGGGCACCTGGGTGCACCGCTGGACGGCGGAGGAGGGCCGGCACGGCATCGTGATGCGCGACTACCTCCTCGCCTCGCGCGCCGTCGACCCGGACCAGCTGGAGCAGTTCCGGATGGTGCACATGAGCGAGGGCTTCGAGTCGGACAACCGCCACTCGATGCTGCACTCCGTCGCGTACGTCGCCTTCCAGGAGCTGGCCACCCGCATCTCGCACCGGAACACCGGCCACCAGTCGGGCGACCCGGTCTGCGACCGCATGCTGGCGCGCATCGCCACCGACGAGAACCTCCACATGGTCTTCTACCGCAACCTCCTGAAGGCCGCCTTCGAACTCGCCCCCGACCTCACCATGCAGGCCGTGCGGGACGTCGTGGTCAACTTCCGGATGCCCGGTCACGGCATGCCCGGCTTCGAGCGTGCCGCCGCGCAGATGGCCATCGGCGAGGTCTACAACCTGCGCATCCACCACGACGACGTGCTCCAGCCCGTGCTGCGCTTCCTGAAGGTCCTGGAGATCGACGGCCTCGGCCCCGAGGGGTTGCAGGCCCAGGAGGAGCTCGGCTTCTACATGAACGGCCTCGACGCCGAGGCGTCGAAGTTCGACGAGAAGCTGGCCGCGCGCAAGGCGCGGATGGCGGCGCGGGGCGCCTGACCCCGCCAGGCCGACGGCCCGAGGGGGCGGGGGCGGCTGGTGCAGGGGGGCGGGGCGGCTGGATTCGAACCAGCGTGTTCCGGTTTTGGAGACCGCCGCGACTGCCTCTGCGCTACGACCCCGCCCTTGCGGAAGATCGTACGCTCCCCGCCCCTCCGGGTCAGCGGTGGACGCTGCGCACCGCCGCGACGTCCGGCGCGACACCGGGCGCCGGAACGCCCGCGCTCAACGCCGCGAGACGGCGCTTGACGCTCGCCGCGATGCCCCGGCCGAGCACGAACCGGGTGGGGGTGCGGGCGAGTTCGGCGGTGTCGAGGAGCCGGTGGGCCTCCCGGCTGCGCATCCCCGTGTGCGTCAGCACGAGGTGGGTCAGACGGTGCTCCCCGGCCGCGAGCGAGGCCGCCACGGCGGCGGCCGCCTCCTCGTCCAGGTGATTGTCGGCCGCACCGAGCACCCCGGCGGCGCGCACCCGGCCCAGATCGAGCAGCCGCACCCCGGCGGTCACCGACGCGGCGACCAGCCGGGCCGCGGCACGGGGCCCGATGCCGTTGCTCGCGACGGCCAGCCGGTCGAGCCCGCCGTACGGCGCGCGCTCCAGGGCGGCGGCGAGCAGCAGCGCGCCCTCGTCGCCCAGCCGCGCCGCCGACGCGTACAGCTCGCGCACCGCGCCGTTGGCGATCAGCTCCGCCAGCGATACCGCGCCGTCCCGGCCCAGCGGATTGCCGCCCAGGAAGATCCGCTCGACGTGCCGCCCGGTGCCGGCGGCCGCGAGGAGCGCGTCGGCGAGGAGGGCGAGTCCGGCCGCGTCGAGGCCCGTCTGGACGAGATCGAGGGTGTGCAACGTCCGTACGGACGCGATCAGTTCGGCCGCCGCGCGACCGCCCGGCGGCCCCAGCGGATTGCGCTTGAGCCAGACGCCGGTCACGACCTGCGGCGAGGCGCGCAGCTGGTCCGCGATGCGGCAGGCGCCGCCCGCGGTGATGCCGTTGCAGCCGAGGTAGAGGGTCTTGATGCCGCTCTCACCCGCGCTGCCCGTCACCTCTGCGGCTCCCTCGTCGCCGAGACCGTCCGTGCCGAGCAGCAAGTGGCGTACGGGCGAGGCGCCCCCGGTCTCCCGCAGCGCCTCGGCGACGAGGGCCGTGCCCCGTGCGCCGATCGCCTGCTTGCACAGGTCGAGCCGGCCGTCGGGCAGCGCGGTGCCCGCCGTGAAGTCGAGGCGTTCGCCCGCCGGGCGCCCCGACCGCAACCAGTCGAGGAGCGGCCCCAGTTCGGCCACCGGGCGCGGTACGACGCGCGGCACTCCGGCGGTCAGGTCCTCGGTCACGGCCGCGCCCCCGTCACCACTGCGCCTCGCGGTAGTCCTTGAGGAAGACGCCCGAGACGGGTGCGCCCGCCTCGCCGCGCACGATCGGGTCGTAGATCCGGGCGGCGCCGTCCACGATGTCGAGCGGGGTGCGGAAGCCCGCGCCGGCGATGCGGTCCTTCTTCGGCGCGGGGTTCTCGTCGGTGATCCAGCCGGTGTCGACGGCACACATGTGCACGCCCTGCTCGGCGAGTTCGGCGGCGCTGGTGCGGGTGAGCATGTTCAGGGCGGCCTTCGCCATGTTCGTGTGGGGGTGCCCGGCCGTCTTGTTGCGCACGGCGAAGCGGCCCTCGACCGCCGTCACGTTGACGATGTACGTGCGGGGGTGCGGGGAGGCGAGCAGCAGGGGCAGCAGCCGGTCGCAGAGCAGGGCCGGGGCGAGCGCGTTGACGAGCTGGGTCTCCAGGACCTCGGCGGGGTCGAGGGCGCCGAGCCGGGCGGACCAGGAGTTCTCCGGCGCGGGGTCGGGGAGCAGTCCGGCTTCGTCGGCGTCGGCCAGGAGGAGTGCGAGGGCGCCCTGTCCTGCGGCGTCCGGCACCGCCCGCGTCGGCTTGAATCCCGGTGCGCTCCGGGCGAGCGCGGGCAGTTCGGCCTCCTCGCCCGCCGCGAGCGCCGCGTACGACTCAGGAGGTCGCCGGACCGTCTGCGCCGCGTTGTTGACGAGGATGTCGAGGGGGTCGCCCGCCTGCCGCAAATCCTCGCAGAGGCCGAGCACTTGGCGTGGGTCGCGCAGATCGACGGCGAGCACGGTGAGGCGGTCGAGCCAGGCCGAGCTGCCCGGCGCCGCGCGGAAGCGCCGCACGGTGTCGTGGGGGAAGCGGCTGGTGACGAGGAGTTCGGCGCCGTCCCTCAGCATCATCAGGGCGAGCTGGAAGCCGATCTTCACCCGGCCGCCCGTGAGCAGGGCCCGCCGCCCGCGCAGGTCGGTGGTGAGCCCGCGCCGGGCGCGGTTGTCGGCCGCGCAGTCCGGGCAGAGCCGGTGGTAGAAGGAGTCGACCTGTCGATATGACGTCTTGCAGACGTAGCAGGGGCGTGGGCGGCGGAAGACGCCTCCCGTACCGGCGGCGGAGGCGGGCAGGGGCGCGTCCTCGCGGCGGTCGCTCGCGCCGGTCGCGGTGGCGGCCATGACGGCCGCGTCGGCGGCGGACAGCTCGGCGCCGCGCGCCTTGCGTCGGCGCAGCCGTCCGTCGCGGGCGAAGGAGGCGGCGACCTGCTCGGCGCGCAGCCGCGCCGGGTCGTCGACGGGCAGCTCCCGGAGTCTGCCGACCAGGTCGTGGAAGGCGGCGAGGTCCGCCTCGCCGACCCCGCCGCTCTCACTCATGTGTCCCCGCCCCGCCTGTTCCGTGCTCGTGGTCCCGGCCGGATTCGAACCGGCGTATCCGCCATGCCATGGCGGCGAGTCTGCCTCTGCTCTACAGGACCCCCGGCCGCACGCCCCGCGTGCGACCTCCGGATCCTAACCACGGGCGCGCCCCCGTGTCGCACGGGTTTCTTCCGGCCGGCGCCACCGTCTCAGGGGGCGAAGACGGTACTGGCCAGGATCACGTGGACGGCCGTGCCGCCGAGGATGCTCAACAGCGCGTTGTGGCGCCAGAGATGGAGGCCCACGGTGACGGCGACGGCCGCCACGGGGGCCGGGGCGGACGCGCCCGCGTGAGGAAGGTCGCGCAGGCAGTAGAGGACGAGGATCACCATGACGCCCGCGGGCATGCGGGCGGCGAGGTACTGGACGGTCCCGCTCTCGCGCAACGGCACGAGGGCGGCGAAGGGCAGGGCGCGCAGGGCCCAGGTGACGGCGGCGGTGACGAGGACCGCGGCGACGGCGTACCCGGCGTCAGGCATGGCTCAGGGTCCTCCGGGTGACCAGGTGGCGGGCGAGGAGCCCCAGCGTGAACAGGGCGAAGGCGGCCAGCAGCAGCTCGCCGGGGAAGACGAAGCGGGCGAAGACGGCGCTGAACAGGGCGAGCACGGGCGTGGGCAGATCGCCGCGCAGGTCCCGCACGGCGTCGACGGCGAGCACGGTGAACAGGGCGGTCAGCGCGAAGTCCAGGCCCCGGACGCTGTCGGGGATGAGCGAGCCGAGCAGCGCACCGGCGACCGAGCCCGCCACCCAGTACAGATGCAGGAGGAGTTGCAGCCCGAGGATGCGCCGGCCCGGCCAGGAGCGGGCCTGCTCCCCCGAGGTCAGGGCGAACGCCTCGTCGCTGAGCGCGAAGGTCCCGTACGCCTTGCCGGCCCGCCCCTCGACCCGGTGCAGGGGGTAGGACAGCGCGTAGAACACGTGCCGGACGTTCACCATGAAGGCGGCCGCGGCGATCGAGGCCAGCGGGGCGACGGCGGTGACCATGCCGATGAGCAGGAATTCGAACGAGCCCGCGTAGACGAGCGCGGCGGACAGGCCCGCCCACCACCAGTCGAGCCCGGAATGGGTGACGAGAGCCCCGAAGGCGAGACCGAGCGGCAGGAACGCGAGTCCGACGGAGGCGGTGTCCGCGAACGCGGTCCGCACTCCTGAGAGGGAGCGTGACGGCGGGACGGAGGGAGCGACAGAAGGGTCGCCCGCGACGGGTGGTGCTATTCGCATGCCGACATGTTATGAAGATCCACGCCTAATTTGATTGCCAATAGTGGCCCTATGATGGGCCCGTGAGCAATGAAATTCGCCTCGATGCCCTCGACCACGACATTTTGTTTCACCTGCGTCAGGACGGCCGTCTCACCAACGTCGAGCTGGCCAAACGCGTGGGCCTGACCGCGCCGCCCTGCCTGCGCCGGGTCAAGCGCCTGGAGGAGGCGGGCGTCATCGCCGGCTATCACGCCGTGATCAACACCGCGGCGCTCGGGCGCGGTCTCGAAGTCCTCATCGACGTCGAGGTCAGCGCCAACGACCGCGACACCTACCTCGAATTCGAGGAGGTCGTGGCCTCCTACGAGGAGGTCATAGAGGTGCGGCGCATGTTCGGGCGCCCCGACTACTTCATCCGCGTCGCGGTCGCCGACCACGCCGCCTACGAGGCCTTCCTCACCGGCAAGCTCACCGGCCTCCCCTGCGTCCTGCGCGTCGACTCGCACCTGACGATGAAGACGGTCAAGCCGGGATCCTGACCCGCGGCACCCGATTTACGAACGCCCCTCGCGGTGCAACTGTGGGCACCGGGGGTGGAACCCATGGCGCAGACCCATGAGTGGATGTTCTACGAGGTCATGTGGCGCAGCTGGGCGGGCAGGGCGCAGGTGCCCCGTCCCGTGCCGTGGTGGGCGCAGCAGGCCTTCCGGCGCTGGAGCGACGACTTCGACTCCGGGACGTACGAATCGAGGGAGGCCGCCCTGGCCTCCAACGCCCTGTACCGCTACTGGCACATGGTGGGCGTGAAGGACCACCGTCAGGAGTCGCTGATCGGGCAGGCCGGTGAGATCGAGCCGGTCTACGACAAGTACTGCCTGTTCTTCTTCCTGTACGACCCGGCGACGGGCGCCCTGCGCCTGCCGCAGCTGCCCGACGGCGGCACGGTGGCGCAGCGCATGGAGGCCCCGCACCTGCCGGTCGTCCTCACGGACTTCCGTACGCCGGACGGCGTCGCGTTCGTGCAGCGCACCTTCGCGACGGCCGTGGGCGCGCGGCAGCGGGACCTCGTGGTCACGCGGGTGACGGTGGGCTCCGCGACCGGGCAGCCGCGCGAGGGCTGGCTGTGCGCCGCGGTGGTGCCCGCCGGGCCGAGCGGCTTCCAGCGGCACGACCGCAACGGCCGGCAGATCACCGATCGGAGGCTGACGTTCCTGCGGCATCTGCCGCAGGAGAACCGGGTGGAGACGAACAGCGGCTGGGGCCCGGTGTTCGACACCGCGCCCGAGCAGTACGGCGTGTACGGCAACCCGGACTTCAGCCACGACCCGGACTCGTATCTGACGCGCAGCCCGTTCCACGACCTGGTCACGGGCGGCAAGCTGAACGGCGCGGGGCAGGCGCAGGACCAGGTCGCGGGGTTGTGCAGCGCGGCGTTCGCCTGGCCGTTCCGGGTCATCGACGACGAGATGTTCGAACTGGATGTGCGGCTGCCCGTCGACCTGTACAGCGGGGCCGACGACCTGGCCGAGATCAGGGCCACGCCGGCCGCCGAACTGGAGGAGGCCAACCGGGCGTTCTGGACGACGAAGCTGCTCGACCAGGGCTTGCAGCCCGGACTGCCGCGCCCGGTGGCCCACTTGACGGACCTGTTCCGCGAGTCCCGTTCGCAGCTGCTCATCCTCTCCGACCACGGGGAGATCCACCCCGGCCCGACGGTGTACGACTCGTTCTGGATCCGCGACTCGTCCGTGGAGGCCACCGCCTGCTCGCTGGTGGGGGACGGCGCGCTCGCCGAGCACCAGCTGGGCACGCACTACCCGCTGAAGTTCAACCGCGGCACGGGCCGCATCGGGCCGTGCGCTGAGTACGGCTTCTACGGCGGGCCCCACGAGCGGGACGACCGCGAGTGGGACAGCAACGGGCAGGCGCTCTGGGCGATCGGCCGTTTCGACCGCACGCAGGGCAGCGCCGCCGCGTTCGGCGCGAAGCTCTACACGCCGTACGTCATCGACGGCGCCCGCTGGCTGCGCGACAACCGCGACCAGTACGGGCTGCTGCACAGCGGCTGGAGCGCCGAGCACCTGGGTGAGCGCGACAAGCCGCACTACTGGGACGACCTGTGGGCGCTGGCCGGCCTGTACGAGGCGGCGCGGCTCGCGGAGCGCATCGGCTCGCCCGACGCGCCCGAGATCTGGGCCGCCTTCGACGACGTGAAGCAGGCGACGGCGGCCTCGGTGCGCTGGGTCCTGGCGGAGCAGCGCAGGCGCGGGGCGTGGGAGACGTACATCCCGACCGGGCCCGGTGACGTCGGGCGGCTCGACTCGACGATGATCGGCACCGCGGCGTTCTTCCACCCGCTGCGGCTGCACATGGGCAGCAAGCTGGGCACGGACATCGACGCGGCGGCGCGCTTCACCCTCGACACGATGTACGCCCACTTCGTGTCGGGCGGCTACCGGCACGAGGCCGCGTGGAACGCCTACGGCCCCTACCTCACCACGCAGCTGGCGCACGCGTACCTGCTGGCGGGCGACCCCGGGCGGATGGACGAGCTGCTCGGCTGGATCGTCGGGGCGGCCTTCCCGCGGACGGAGGAGCGGGCGGTGGCGCTCGGCGCGTGGAACGAACAGCACGCCTTCACCGTCGCGTCGGACTTCCAGGAGGTGCCGTCGCGGCCCTGGTACATGGGCGACATCCCGCACGGCTGGGCCGCCGCCGAGTATCTGCTCCTGATCCGCGACATCCTGCTCTTCGAGGCGGACGAGGACCACGATCCGCATGTGTACATCGCGCCCGGCGTACGGCCCCACTGGGTGCCGGACGGCGACACGGTGGCCGTCGAGTCCGCTCCGACACTGTTCGGCGAGCCCTTCGGATACCGGCTCACGCACGACGCGGGCAGGCGGACGGTCACGGTGGAGGTGACCGAGGCGCCGGAACGGGTGCGATACGTCTATCCGTGCCGGTTCGGACAGGTCCGGTCTGTGTCGGCGGACGGCAGGGAGCTCCCTGTCTCCGGTGACGACGTCCGGGTCCCCGCGGGGACCCGGCGGTTCGTCGTCGCGTACACCTAGGGACCTGTGAGGCCCGGATCGGTCATCGGTCGGGTTGCTCCTGCTCAAGCACGGGATTCGCGTCTGAGGGCATACCGCTCCTTCTCGGAGAGGCCGCCCCAGACGCCGAACCGCTCGTCGTTGGCCAACGCGTACTCCAGGCACGCCTCGCGCATCTCGCACATCTGGCAGATGTCCTTCGCCTCGCGCACCGAGCTCCCTGGCTCGGGGAAGAAGAAGTCGGCGCCGGTCTGGGCGCACAGGGCCTGCTCCTGCCAGGCGAGTTCCGGCTCGGCTGTCATCTCGATCTGCATGCCACCGATGCTGACGCACCGCGCGAAACAAGCAATCAACGAACGATCAACGCCCGAACGCACGGCTTCCAGGCCCCGTCGACCGGTGCGCCGCTCCGCCTCGCTGCGTCCGGCTACGTTTGGCCACGTGCGGCTGCGCCCGGCTGAGGACTGCCCATCGCCGGGGGCGGGGAAACCGCCGGGGGCGGCAGCGGGGGGGGCGGGGAAACCGCGGAGTGCGGCGGCGCGGGGTGCCGTCCCGGCTGGGCCGCCGACCGGTGCGCCGCTCCTCCTCGCTACGTCCGGCTGGGGACTGCCCACCGCCGGGGGCGGGGAAACCGCCGAGGGCGGCGGCGGGGGGGCGGGTCCCACGCCGCATG
>NZ_JBVICF010000002.1:867874-961551 GCF_055572995.1 Streptomyces sp. NPDC030245
CCGCGTGCCGCGGGGCGCCGCCCCAGCTGGGCCGCCCGCCGGTGCCCCACTCCGCCTAGCTATGTCCGGGCTGAGGGCTGCCCACGGCCGGGGGGCGGTGACGCGGGGCGCGTCCCACGCCGCATGCCGCGTGCCGCGGGGCGCCGCCCCAGCTGGGCCGCCCGCCGGTGCCCCACTCCGCCTAGCTATGTCCGGGCTGAGGGCTGCCCACGGCCGGGGGGCGGTGACGCGGGGCGGGTCCCACGCCGCATGCCGCGTGCCGCACACCGCGGGATGCCGCCCCGGCTGGGCCTCGGCGTGCCGGGCAGTGCGGCGCCTGCCATGGAGCGGTGTCACGCGGGCAGCGTCGGGCAGGCAGCGGTGCGCGCGCCGCGAGGTGCCGGGCGGGCACGTGTCGCGGGGCGGGGCCGGGCGGGCGCTGTAGCGCGGGCGGCGGGCAGCGCAAGGCCGGCGGTGTGGGGCCCGGGGCCCGCCCGCCGGGCAGGGCCCCGCCCCCTTCGGCGCCGGCGCGCGCTACGTGCCCTGCTCGCCGCCGGGAGGCGACGGCTGGAGGACCGCGAACCGTGCGCCCGCCGGGTCCGCCAGCTTCGCGAAGCGGCCGACGCCCTCCATCGAGACGGGCTCCATCCGGACCTCGCCGCCGCTCTGCCGGGCCCTGGCGACCGCGCTGTCGCAGTCGTCCACCTGGAAGTACGGCAGCCAATAGGGCCGGTCGCCCTCGGAGGGGTCACTGGCCAGCGGCACGACGCCGCCGAACATGTCGTCCGCCGTGCCGTCCGCGGGGTGCACCATCGTGTACGTCCCGCCGGGGAACGTGGCCTCGGTGGTCTGCCAGCCGAACACCGAGCCGTAGAACCGGAGGGCGGCGGGGACGTCCGGGGTGTACAGCTCGGTCCAGACCAGCCCACCCGGTTCGTTCAGGACATCAAGACCCTTGAGCTCCCCCTGCTGCCACACGGAGAACGGCACGCCCGCCGAGTCGGCGAGGCCCGCCATGCGGCCGAGGTCGAGGATGTCCACTGCCTCGAACAGCGTGCCGCCGCCGGCCTGCTCGGCCGACTTCACCGCGGCGTCCACGTCCGGCGTCCGGAAGTACAGCGTCCAGGACGGCGGCGCTTCGTCCGCCGGCATGGCCATCGCACCCGCGGCGGTCCTGCCACCGAGCTGATACTGGCTGTAGCCGCCCACTTCCGCCGGGCCCCGCTGGAGCTCCCAGCCGAACAGCTCCCGATAGAAGGCGCTGACGCCGTCGAGGTCGGGCGCACACGAGTCCACCCAGACGGGGGCTCCCGTGAGAAAACGGTAATTGAGCATGATCGACTCCTTTGTCGAATCTCTCTTCCGCACTCTTGATTCTGGCACCCGCTACCGAGGAAGCGCTTTGCTTCGCGCACCCCCGGAACATGCTCCGCCCCGGCATGTCGCGTCCGCGTCACAGTGGAAACCGGCCGCAGTACCGCATCAGGTTCGGATATGCCACTCCAGGCAACGGTGCCCTGATGCGTCTTCGAAAGGTGTGGGCCAGTAATTAAGGAACGGACCGTCAAATTCCAAGGCGTCCGCCAAGATGCGAAAGAACTGCGTCAGACTGGTTGCCCATAGGGTTCCGTCCAGGTCTCCGGACCCGATGCCCATCTCATACACGTGACCGTACAAAGGTCCGGGGCGGTGATCGACGAAGGCGACCCCGCCATCGTCGGGCAGCGCGAACGGCACGCAGCGATGCACATTCACAGCCAGTGCATCGCCCTCCCACAGGTCGGCGTCGATGTTGTCATTGCCGACATCCACGAGCACGTCATACATCATCGCGATGTCGTCCACACCGCTGAGCCGGTGCCCCGACGGAAGAAACGCACCAGCGGGAAGGCACCTGCGGGAGCCAGCGGAAGGTCCATCTGTGCCATGCGCTGAACATAGACGGTGGCACTGACAGCCAGCCTCCGGACCAGGTTGCCCGGTCCGACCGACGGGGTGCGAAACATCGACAGCGGGTGCCGGCGCGCAGCGACTGGACCACAACTATCCGGCCACCTTGTGGATGTTCCTGTTTGCGCATAGTGCAACAGCGGCGCGAAGGGAGACACGTCCGCGGCTTTTAAGGCCATTTCCACTACTGAAAGGAGGGGCCAGTTCCGCCCCGTGTGGCACGGATGTTCGGGGGCAGTGCCGCGTGATCTGTGGGGGTCGTGTGGCAACTTGTGTGCGCCTCGTGACCACTGGGGTCTGCGAGATGTGTCTTCCTGTGGGGGGAAGCCTTGACGCAACGCACCGTCGGTGCGCGTATTTCGCGTGCCCGCAAGAGAACCAGCTCCATCACCACCGCCGCCGCTCTGGCGGCCGGCGCCCTGACGCTGTCCCTGCTGCCGGCCACGGGCGCTGTCGCGGCCGATGAGCCGGGGTCGGCATGGGGCGAGCACGCCCCGTCGTTCTCGATGCCGCCGGTGAAGGTCGGCACGAACAAGCCGACCGCGCCGCAGGCCGAGGCCAAGCCCTCCGATGAGGTCGCGCGATGGAGAACCGAGCAGAAGAAGCGGGCCCGGAGCGGCGACATACCCACCGCACGTGTCGCCCCTGCCGAGATCCCGTCGCATGTGCCCGAGGGCCAGGGCGACGTGCCGTGGCACCGGATCAGCGACTTCGCGATCACCGACGCGCTGACGGCCCGCATCGACTTCTCCACCGGCAACCTGATGCTGACCGCCACCGACTTCTCCATCGCCGGCGTCGGCCAGGAACTCACCCTGGCGCGCACCTACAACTCGCTGGACGCGCCGTGGGGCAAGGTCTCCCAGCGCTGGTGGCAGCAGTACGAGCGCTACCTCCAGGTCCTCGAAGGCGAGGTGGTGCTGTACGACGCCTCCGGCGACACCCTGCGCTTCAAGAAGGCCGCCGACGGCTCCTTCACCTCCCCCAAGGGCTACTCCAAGGAGCTGAGGAAGAACACCGACGGCACGTACACCGTCACCAACTGGAAGTCGCACACCAAGGACACCTACGACGAGCACGGCACCCTGACCAAAGTCACCGACAAGAACAAGGGCACCATCACCGTCACCCAGCACGACGAGGGCGACGAGCACAAGGGCTTCAAGCTGACCGAAACCCGCTCGGGCCGCTGGATCGACCTGGTCAAGACCGACGCCTCGCAGTGGCAGGCCAAGGACAACTCCGGCCGCACCGCCGTCGTCGACCTCGACCCGGTCGGCAACCTGCACAGGACCACCGACGCCGAGGGCAAGACCACCACCTTCGGCTACGACACCTCCAACCGTCTGACCAAGATCACCACGGCCGAAGGCCGCGTCACCGTCTTCACCTACGACAGTCACAACCGCGTGACCTCGATGCTGCGGGCCACCGAACTCAACGGCTCCGGCCACACCGGCCCCACCTGGACGTACAAGTACAGCGCGGAGTCGCCGACAGCGGCGGGTACGACGACCGTCACGGACCCCGAGCAGCACGCCACGAAGTACCAGCACGACGGCGACGGCCAGGTCACCGACGTGACCGACGCCCTCGACCGGAACCGGAAGACGTCCTTCGACGCGAACCACAACATCGACACGGCCACCGACGCCATGGGCACCGGCACCACGCCAGGCAACGTGACCGACTACGGGTTCAGCACGCGGAACAACCTGGAGAGCGTGCAGGCTCCGACCGGAGGCAAGGGGGTGGCCAGCTGGCAGACGATCGCCGGCGGTGACGTGCCCAAGGAAGCCACCAACGCCGACGGCGAGAAGACCACCTTCACCTACGACACCGCGGGTAACACCAAGTCAGTCGCCCAGACCGGCACCGGTGGTGGCAGCGTCTCCTACACCTACAACCCCGCGTCCCCGACCTGCGGCGGCTTCGAAGGGCAGCGCTGCACCGCAGAGACGAAGATGTCGTCGACCAGGACGGTCAAGACGTCCTTCAGCTACGACGACAAGGGCAACCTCACCAAGGCCGTCCCACCCAAGCCGCTGGGCCAGACCACCTTCACCTACGACAGCCTCGGACGCACCGAGACCCTCACCGACGGCCGCGGCATCAAGAAGGTTTTCACCTACGACAACCTCGACCGGATCAAGACCGTCTCCACCACCAACGACACGGTCCGCTACTGGTACGACGGCGACGGCAACCTGCGCCAGCGCGACGACTCCACCGGCACCATCAAATACACCTTCGACCCGCTCCAGCGAGAGACCGTCCGCACACTCCAGGACGGCTCCCAGACGCTGCTCGCCTACACTCCCGCCGGCAACGTGGACCACTACCAGGACCCGGCAGGGAAGGTCGACTACACCTGGAACGAGGTCAACAAGCTCAAGGAGTTCAAGGACCCGCAGGGCCGGGTGACGACGTACAAGTACGACCGCAACGACGCGCGCACCGAGACCGCCTACCCCGGTGGCACCGTGCAGACCGTCGACGTCGACAAGTCCGGCCGCCCAGAGACGATCAAGGCGACCTCCGGCAAGGGCACCCTGGTCGACCTCGCCTACACCTACGGCTACGGCACCGACGCCAAGACCGACGGCAACAAGATCCGTACCAGGACCGACACCGTCAGCGGCACGGAGACCAGTTACACCTATGACGGCGCCGGGCGATTCTCCTACGCCGAAGAGAAGAAGGGCGCCACGCTCAACTCCTCCTGGCAGTACTGCTACGACCTGGCGGGCAACCTGACCAGCCAGGGCACCGCCGCAGGCTGCCCGCGCGGCACGACGTACACGATCAACGACGCCCAGCAGATCACCGCGAAGGACGACTCCACCACGAACTGGTCGTACGACGCCGACGGCAACGAGACCGCCGGCGCCTCCACCCCGGAGGGCACCCGGACCGGCGAGAAGTGGTCCGATCACAGCCAGCTCACCACACTGACCGTCGCGGGCAAGACGTACGCGGGCCAGTACGGCTCCACCGACCAGAGCGAGCGCGTCAGGCTCGGCGACACCTACTTCCACAACGGTCCCCTCGGTCTCTCCGCCACCTCGACGGGCGGTGTCGACACCGGCTTCAACCGCGAGCCCGGGGGCACTCTCAACTCCATGACCCGGGACGGGAAGACGTACTTCTACCTCACCGACGCGCTCGGTTCCGTCGTCGCGGTCACGGACGAGTCCGGCACCAAGGTCAACACCTACAGCTACAGCCCCCGAGGCGTGGAGCGGTCGACGACCTCGGAGAAGGTCCCCCAGCCCTACCGGTTCGCCGGCGGCTACCAGGACCCCACCGGCCTGTACCATTTCGCGGCCCGCTACTACGACCCCAACATCGGCCGCTTCAACAGCCCCGACCCCTCCGGCCAGGAGAAGAACCCCTACCTCTACGCCGAGGGCGACCCGGTCAACCGCATCGACCCGGGCGGCCTGGCCTCTATCGGCATCAGTGGCGAGGTATGTGCTTTCGGCGGGTGCGTGGGCGGAGGCGTGGCCGTCAACGACGACGGATCCGTACACCCCAGTGTCTCGGCAGGTGTAGGCAGCCCAGGAGTCAGCGGCGGTATTGACGCCAGCAGTAGTGACGCCACGTCCGGCCCGTCCGCCAGCATCGAATGCTCGGCGGGCCCCTACAAGGCGTCGGTCAGCAACGAAGGCGACACCACGGCCGGCATCAGCACCGAATACTCGAGCCCTGGATGCTCTGCGACGGCTCAGTACACCTTCTAAAAGACGGAGGACAGAAAATGGTGACTCTATCCGCAGCGGGCCGTGGCGGTGGATCCGGCTTTCCCGTGTGGGGCCAGGTTCTCATCGTCGTCTTGGTCGTGATCATTGGAGTCGCCATGGCGACCAAACTGATGCGCCAGCGTAGGAAGTGAGCGAAAAGGGTGCGCTGCCGCATGGCAGCGCACCCTCAGCCTCAAGGCCTCTCCGGATCGCGGTGTTGCTGCGGGTGGGCGTCAGGCGGCGCCAGTTCGACGAGTCCGCATCCGTCCCGAGGTTGGACCCGTCGGAGCCGGGCTCCGGTGCTGCCATGACGTGAAGGAACAACATTTCTGAGAGCGCTCTCAGTCACAACTCTTGACGCCGCATTCCGGCGTGGGGACAGTGGTGCACCACCGCGCACCACCCTGCATCACCTCGGGGCGGCGATGCCCCCGCCCCCTCCCCCCACCGCGCAGGAGACCTTCCGTGATATCGCGTCGAACGTTCCTGACCTCCGCAGCCGGTGCCGCCGGCGCCCTCACCTACCCCCTCTG
Source organism: Streptomyces sp. NPDC030245 (assembly GCF_055572995.1). Lineage (NCBI taxonomy): Bacteria > Bacillati > Actinomycetota > Actinomycetes > Kitasatosporales > Streptomycetaceae > Streptomyces > Streptomyces sp. NPDC030245. The sequence continues at coordinate 874,080 of NZ_JBVICF010000002.1, forward strand.
GGGAAGCGCCCTCAGCCCCGGCGCCAGGGCGGGCGAAACGGCCGCCACCGCCCCCGCCACCTGCGAACTCGCCCTCGCCAACAAGTCGCTGCCCGGCCAGGTCCGCGCCTACGTCACCGGACACGAGCAGGGCACCGGCCGTTGGCTGCTGCTCAAGCCGGACGGCGGCGTCTACCGCCCCGAGTCACCCTCGGCGCCGCAGACCCCGCTGCCCGTCGACTGTGCCATCCCGCTCGGCGCCGCGGGCTCGGCGCCCAGAGTGCTGACGCTGCCCCAGATGTATGGCGCGCGCGTCTACTTCGTACGCGACGACAAGCTGGACTTCTTCCTCAACCCGGGCCCCGCGCTGGTCGAGCCGGCCTTCGCCACCCGCGCGGACCCCAACTACGGCCGCACCTGGTCGTTCTGCGAGTTCACCTTCAACCCCCAGCAGCTCTACGCCAACATCAGCTACGTCGACCTCGTCACCGCCCTGCCCATCGGGCTGACCCTGGAGGGCGACGCCAGGCACACCGTCGCCCCGCTGCCGGACGGGGCCGTCGGCAGGATCGCGGCGGACCTCACCGCGCAGGCGGCGAAGGACGGGCAGCCATGGGACAAGCTGGTCATCCGCGGCGACAACGGGGGCGTACTGCGGGTGATCTCGCCGCAGAACCTCATGGCACCGTACTTCGACAGGCCCGATCAGATGCCGTTCCGCGATGTGTGGAGCGGCTACATCGACAGGGTGTGGGACAAGTACCGCGGCACCGACCTCAGGATCGACCTCCAGGGCGGCCGCGGCGTGTTCACCGGGCGTGTCAGCGGCGACGTACTGACGTTCAACGGCGGCCACTCCTTCGCCAAGCCCACCTCGAAGGACATCTTCACCTGCAACCACGGCCCGTTCGCCAACAATCCGAACGACTCCGACGACAAGAAGGGCCTGCTCGCCCGGCTCGCGGCCGGCTTCAACCGCAGCATCATGCTCACCCACCCCCAGCAGCCGAACGGGACGAGCACGGCCGACTACTACCGGGACGCGGTGACCAACCACTGGTCACGCGTGGTGCACGCCAACTCCCCGATCGGGTACGCGTTTCCGTACGACGACGTGCGTCCCGACGGGCAGCCGGACGTGTCGGGGGCGGCGCACGACGGGAACCCGCGGCGGTTCACGGTGAGCGTGGGATCCTGACGCGCCGCCCGCCCCCGCCGCGGGCGGTCCGGTCACGCCGAGGCCCTGCGCACCAGGGATGTCGGCAGGACCACACCGGCCGGTTCTGTGATGGCGGGCTCCACCCCTCCCCTGTCGCGCAGGAGCATCCCGGCCATCAACCGGCCCATCTCCTCTATCTCCTGACGGACCGTCGTCAGCGGCGGATCGGTCTGCTCGGCCACCGGAAGCATGTCGTCGAACCCGACCACCGCCACGTCGTCCGGCACCCTCCTGCCCCGCTCGCGCAGCACGCGGAGGGCGCCGGACGCGGTCAGGTCGCTGGCGGCGAAGACGGCGTCCAAGTCGGGTGTACGGTCCAGGAGTTCATGCATCGCGCGCTCGCCGCCCGCCGGGGTGAAGTCCCCCTCGGCGATCAGCCCCGGATCGGCGTCGCCCAGCACGTCCTCCAGCACGTCGCGGTAGCCGTCGAGCCGGTCGACGGCGGACGTCTGGTCGAGCGCCCCGGTGATGTGCGCGATACGGCCGCGGCCTAGGCCGACCAGGTGGCGCACGGCCTCGCGGGCACCGCCGCGGTTGTCGCAGTCGACGTACGCGACGCCCGGTTCGCCGGGGCCCGCCTGGGGCCACCCGGGCCTCCCCCCGAACACGGTGGGCACCCCGGCGCGCCGGATGATGCCGGGCAGCGGGTCGTCGAGATGCAGCGAGAAGACGAGGGCGCCGTCGACGTGACCGCCCGCGAGATAGCGGCCGACCCGCTCATGATCGTCCCGCCCCTCGGTGAGCAGCAGCACGAGCTGAATGTCGTTGGCCGTCAACTCCTTGCTGATGCCCCGCAGTTGCAGCGCGAAGAACGGGTCGGCGAAGACCCGTGTCTCCGGTTCGGCGATCACCACCGCGACCGCGTCGTGGCGCCGGGTCACCAGGCTGCGGGCGGCGCGGTTGGGGACGTAGCCGAGCTCGTCGACCGCGTGCCGCACCTTCTCGGCAAGCACCTCCCGCACCCCTGGGTCGCCGTTGACGACACGCGAGACGGTGGCCCTGGAAACCCCGGCACGGGCCGCCACGGCCTCCAGGGTCGGGCGCGGTTCCTCGGTCACCTCGGTCACTCCTCCCTGACGATGTTCAGGAGGCATCTTCCCGTATCGGCTCCCGGGCTGCCGGGCGAGGGTGAAGTCGCCGCCTGCTTCCTCCGGTTGGCCTGCCCGTCCGCGTGGTGTCCTTTGCCTGGCGTCGAGCGGTGCGCCCGCCGCATGCACGCGTCGCCGCCATAGGATCGGCGGCATGGTGACACGGCTCGTACAGATTTCGATGAAGGCCCGGGACAACTCCGCGCTCGGCCGGTTCTGGGCCGCGGCGCTCGGCTGGGAGGTCACCGGCGACGAACCCGCCGGGACCTGCGTCGACCCAGCGGGCGTCACCTATCCCGACCCCACCGCCGTCTGCATCGACCTCCTCGCCGTCCCGGAGCCGAAGACGGTGAAGAACCGCGTGCACATCGACCTCGCCACCACTTCCGAGGCCCACCGGGCCGACCTGGTCGCGCGCCTCCGCGGACTCGGCGCGGCGCCCGTCGACGTGGGCCAGGGCAAGGCCCCGTGGACGGTCCTCGCCGACCCGGAGGGCAACGAGTTCTGCGTGCTGGAGCCCCGGGCGGTCTACCGCGGCACCGGGCCCATGGCCGCGGTGGTGGTCGACTGCGCCGACCCGCGGGCCATGGCCCGGTTCTGGGGCGGTGCGATGGCCTGGACCGTGCACGAAGTGACCGACGAGCACGCGAGGCTGCGCTCCGCCGACGGTGTCGGCCCGTATCTCGAGTTCCTCCGCACACCCGACGCGAAGACCGGGCGGAACCGCGTCCACCTCGACCTCCGGCCCCGGCCCGGTGACGATCAGGCGGCGGAGGTGGCCCGGTTGCGGGCCCTCGGCGCCACCGACCTCGACGTCGGCCAGGGCGATGTGTCGTGGGCGGTCCTCGCGGACCCGGAGGGCAACGAGTTCTGCGTCCTCACCCCGCTCTGACGCCCGCCACCGCCCCTTCCGCCGCCGAGGAAGGGACCACGTGCGCGAGACTCCCTGCGCATACCCTGCCCCCATGTTCAAGAAGCGGAGAGAGCGCAGGCAGGCCGAGCTGCACGAGGAGCTGGCCGGGGCGTTGCGGGATCCGGATGTGGCGGTGCGGGCCAAGGCGGCCGCCGACGCGGCGGAGGGGGCCGACCTGGAGTGGGCGCTGAGGGAGCTGGCGGCGGCCGTGGCGCGGGAGCCGTGGACGGACGACTTCCACGAGACCGTGGTGGACGGCTTCGCCGCCGCGCTGCGCCGCGACGCGGCGGTCCGGAAGCGCCTGGAGCGGATCGTCGCCGAGCATCTGGACGACCCGGAGGGCCTCGTGCGGGCGTGGACCGGGTGCGTGGCGGAGTTCGGCGGGCCCCCGGCGCCGCGCGACATCGGCGACGACCTCTGCGACGACATGCGGGAACGGCTCAGGTATCTGCGCGGCGAGGGCTGGACCGCCGAGGGGATCGACCGGCTCGGGCCGCCCGGCACCTTCCGCCGCGATCTCGCGTTCGACCTCGCCGTCCTCCTCGTCTCGCTCGTGCTGCGCAGGAACGAACCGCTGTCCGCCGAGGAGGCGGAGCGGGTGCGGGACGAGACGCGCGCGGCCCTGGACAGGGCCCTGGCCTTTCCGCAGGACAGTGACGAACGCCTCGCCCTGCTCGCCCCGTTGGTCGACGAGCCCGACGCCGAGTCGTGGACCGACCGCGCCCGGCACGGCGCAGAGGTCGACGAGACGCTGGCGCTCTGCATGAGCGCGGACGACGACCGCATGGTCCTGGGCGTCGAGACCCTGCACCACCAGATCATGCGGGACGACGTGCTCCGGCGCCGGCGGACCCGCGAGGTCCTGGACCATCTGCTGGCGCGCGAGCAGGCGCCGTTCGTCCATTTCCAGCTCCTGGGTTGTTACGTGCAGCTGCACACGGTCGCACGGCTGCCGGATCCGCCGGTGGACCTGTTCCTCGCCAGGATGCGCGACGCCGACGCCGACGTCCGCCTCACCGCCGCGTCGGGCCTGGGGCTGCTGGCCCCCGACACCCCCGCGGAGACCGAGGTCGTGACCGCCCTCGTCGACCGCCTCGACCACGACTCCGACGTCCAGGTGCGCGCTGCCGCCGCCGGCAGCCTGGCCGGCCTGGCCCGCCCCGACCAGCCCGCCGCCCGCACCATCGGGGACGCCATGGCACGCCACGCGGGCTCGCCCGCCCCGGGCATCCGGGCCGCGACCCTCCAGCACGCCCTGGAACACGGCGCCCCCGACGCGTACGACCGGCTGCTCACCGAGTTCGAACCGCCCGACGTGCACTGGGAGTTCCTGTCGGCCTTGCACCTGGCGGCCATCGACGCCCGGTTCAGCCTCCCCGAGGACGTCCGGCCCCGCCTCGCCGAACGGCTGGAGCACTTGAAGGCGAGCGGCTGGGTCGACCGCTGGGAGGATCCGGAGGGCCACCCCGACCTGGACGACCTCGACGAGATGCTGGACGAGCTGCTGAGACGGGTGCGCGCCGCCGGTAGCTGAGGGGGCGGGGCGCGGTCGGTTGCCGGGGGGGCACGGTGGCTAGTGGTGCGCGTGCTCCCCAGCGGCGCCTTCCGAGGACTTCGCGGACGACGTGCCGGAGGGCTCCCTCGCCGACTTGCCGGCGGACTCCTTCGACGACTTCCCCGCCCGCACCCCATGGTGCGGCTCATAGTCCGGAATCGTTCCGTCCGGCTTCTTCACCAGGAACAGCCCCGCCATGCCCATGTCCGAGTGGCTCTGCACATGGCAGTGGTACATCCAGGCCCCCGCCCCCACGCCCTCGCCCGCGACGACCTGGAAACCGAAGGAGTCCCCCGGGCCCGTGATCTTGTCGTCGAGGATCTGGCTCGGGTCGTCGGGGCCGGTCAGCAGGCCCGTGCGGTTGTCCGCCCAGCGATGACCGTGCACGTGGAACGTGTGGTAGTACTCGCCGTGGGTGATCGAGACGAACTCGACCCGGTCGCCCACCGTGGCCTCGAAAGTGGGGCTGTCGTGGCCGGACCTGTTGTTGATCGTCATGTCGTTGAAGACGATCGTGAAGGTCTTGTCCGGCAGCAGGTCGCCCTTGCGGCGCACGATCAGCGGACCGTAGAGCCCCTTGCGCACGCCGCCGGTGCCGTGGTCCGTGCCGACCACGTGGTCGTGGTAGTGCCAGTAGCCCGCGGTGCCGGGGCGCCAGGTGCCGTCCTTGCGGCGGCCCGGGGCGTGTGTGCGCCAGGTGTAGGTGCGCTTTCCGCCCGGCTCGACGTGGCTCCTGGTGTGCTTGGTGCCGTCGCTGGAAATCTCGTAGTCCATGCCGTGCACGTGCAGGCTGGCGGCCACGTCCATCGTGTTCTCGAACTCGATGTGCAGGGTGTCGCCCTCGTTCAGCTCGATGAGCGGCCCGGGAATGGAGGCCTTGCCCTTCTCCAGGCCGTACCCCATCTGCCCGTCGGGGAGCTTCTCCGCGTACATCTTGATGCGCTTGACCTCGCCGCCCGCGGGGGCGGTCCTCGGCGCCTCCGCCGTGCTCGCGTCGGGCGCGCCCGCTATGGACAACGATGTCACACCGGCCGCCGCTGCCGCGCCGCCCACCAGCATCCGCCGGTTGAAGCTCCGCCTGTCGAGATCCTGTCGGTTCCGTCGGCCCATGACGAACTCCCCACTGCGGTACGGCAACTGACGGGGCGCAAGAGGCCCCGGGGACGGCCACACGGTATCGGCCGCCCCTTCGTTTATCCACACGCAGGACAAAGTTCGTGCTATCGCGGTGATACCTATTGGCGAGTTGCGAAAAGAGGTCTAGCTTCGTCGGCGCTGTTGCTGTGACCGACGAGGGGTGGGTGTACTCATGCGGCGCACACCGCATCAAGAGCCCTTGACCGTACGAGGGTCGATCCGAGCACGACACAGACCGTACCGCTCGCGCCGGGCCTGGACGGCCGCGCTGCTGTCCGGAGCCCTGGTCACCGGGGCGCTCTCGGCGCAGGCCGCTGCCGCGCGGCCGTACCCGGAACCGCCGTTGACAACGATGTCCCTTCCCTCGCCGCCCGGCGGGGCCAACGTCAAGGTCCTGGTCTTCCACGGTTCGGCGGCGGGCGGCGACGAGTCCCCTGTGGTCAACGCCGGCATCGAGGCGATCGAGAAGATCGGCCGGTCGGGCCCGGCCGCCGAGCGGTTCAGGATCGAGGCGACGGACGACCCGGCCGTCTTCACGAACGAGGCCAGGCTCGGGAAGTTCAACGCCGTGGCCTTCCTGACCGGCGGCGGAGACGTCCTCGACCCCGAGCAGGAGGCGGGCCTGGAGGCCTACATGGAGGCCGGTGGCGGCTTCCTCGGCATCCACGACGCGGCCCGCGCCGAGCCGTACTCGACCTGGTTCACCGGGCTGATCGGCGCCCGGCCCGCCGACGCTAGCGCGACGGACGTCCAGCGCGCGACCGTCGAGGTCGGCGACCGCGAGCACCCGGCGACCAAGGAGCTGCCCCTCCAGTGGAAGCGCCCCGACCGGTGGCTGAACTGGACGAAGAACCCCTCGGGTGAGGTGCATACGGTCGCCCGTGTCCGGGAGACGACATACAAGCCGGGCTCCGGGGCGAACGGCTGGGACCACCCGGTCTCCTGGTGCCGTGACTACGACGGCGGCCGCTCCTTCTACACCGGCATGGGCGGCACCGCGGCGTCGTACGACGAAGCGGACTTCCGCGGGCATCTGCGGGGCGCCCTGCTGTGGACGACCCGCATCGCGCGCGCCGACTGCAAGGGCACGATCAACGCCAACTACAAGGCGGAGCGCCTCACGCAGGCCAATCAGCCCGGCCGCAACGACCAGATCGGCGAGCCGCACGGCCTGGTCACCGCGCCCGACGGAAAGGTCTTCTACATCGGGCGGGGCGGCGCCGACTCCTCCCAGCCGGTCGTCACCGACTGGAACAACCCGGACATCGGCAAGGGCACGGGCGAGATCCACGTCTACGACCCGAAGACCAAGAAGGTGACCCTCGCGGGCGCCCTGACGGTCTTCGGGAACAAGGGCGGCGGCGACGAGCTCATCAAGGTCGAAGAAGGCCTGCTCGGCATCGAACTGGACCCGGAGTTCGAGGAGAACGGGTGGGTGTACCTGCACTACACGCCCCACTCGAAGATCAACCGCGAGACGCACATGGCCGAACGGTACGTCTCCCGCTTCACGCTCGACCGGGCCACGAACAAGCTGGACATGGGGAGCGAGAAGGTGCTCCTGAAGTGGCCGGTGCAGATCCACAGCTGCTGTCACGCGGGCGGCGGGATGGCCTGGGACTCCAAGAACAACCTCTACATCGCGACCGGTGACAACAACTCCTCGGGATTCACCGGCGGTTACTCGGGCAACAACCCGCAGCCCAACTTCAAGGGCGTCTCGTTCGCCGACGCCCGCCGCACCGCGGGCAACACCAACAACCTCAACGGCAAGATCCTGCGCATCCACCCCGAGCCCGACGGGACGTACACACTGCCCGAGGGGAATCTCTTCACCGGCAAGGAGCAGGCCGAGGGCGGCGGCAAGACGCGCGGAGAGATCTATGTGATGGGCGTCAGGAACCCGGCGCGCATCTCCGTCGACAAGAAGACCGACACGCTGTACGCGGGGTGGGTCGGCCCGGACGCCGGCACGCCGTCGACGACGTGGGGCCCCGCGAAGTACGACACGTTCGCCGCGATCACCCACGCCTCCAACCGCGGCTGGCCGTACTGCATGGGCAACAACCAGCCCTACCGCGACCGGAACCTGCCGGACCCGACGAAGCCGCTGGGCTGGTACGACTGCAAGAACCTCAAGAACGAGTCGCCCAACAACGACGGCCTGGTGAACATCCCGCCGGCCGAGCCCAACAACATCTGGTACTCGCCGCAGGGCGGTGGCGTGGACTACCCGCGCGACGCGAACGGCGTGCCGAGCTACCGGACGTCGGAGCAGAAGCTGCTCCTGCCGTGGCTCAAGGGCGGCGGCCAGGCCACCATGAACGGCCCCGTCTACCGCTACGACGCGGCGAGCACGAGCGCCGACAAGTGGCCCTCGTACTGGGACGGGAAGTGGTTCGTCGGTGACTTCTACGACGGCGACCAGCCGCGGCACGCGGTCGTGACCGATCCGAAGACGGTGGGCGGCGGCGGCCTGCCCGTCCACGCCGAATCCCTGAAGAAGATCATTCCGACCGGCAACGACGGCATCAAGAACCTCATGGACTGGAAGTTCGCGCCGGACGGCTCGCTGTACGTCCTCGACTACGGCCGCGGCTTCTTCACCTCGGACTCCAAGTCGGCGCTGTGGCGCGTGACGTACAAGGGCGGGGCGGCGACCCCGGCCGCCGAGGACCTGGCAAGGAAGGCGGGATGATGCGTACTGCGAACCGACGGGCCGTGCGCAGCCGGCGGAGCATACGGAAACGAAGACTGTGCACGGCGCTGTTCGCCGCGCTCCTGATGGTGCTCGGGCTGACGTCGACCGCGGCGACGGCGCGGCCCGACAACACCGGGCTCGCCGCCGCCCAGACCCTGACCTGGACCGCCGACAACGACATCGCCAAGTACAAGTCGGCGCCCACGACGGCGGTGGCGGGGCCGACGACGATCGTCTTCGAGAACAGCGAGGCGACGGGCAACACGACGGGCATGCCCCACACCCTGACGTTCGACGTCTCCGACCCGGAGTACAACAACGACGTCCCGCTGAACATCCTGGCCAACCCCAACGACGACCAGGGCGGCAAGCACACCGCCGAGGTGACGCTCACCCCGGGCCGCTACCGCTACCACTGCACCATCCCCGGCCACGGTGCGATGCAGGGCATCCTGGTCGTGACCGAGGGCGGCGGCGAGGACACCGCGGCGCCGCAGACCGCGGCGAAGGTGGAGGGGCAGACGAACGCCGACGGCGCGTACGTCGGTTCGGCCTCCGTGGCCGTGACCGCGACGGACGAGGGGTCGGGCGTCGACCGGATCGAGTACGCGGTCGGAGCGGACGGCGCGTGGCAGCCGTACACCGCGCCGGTGGTCGTCGACCGGGTCGGCACCCACAAGATCCGCTACCGGGCCACCGACAAGGCGGGCAACACGTCCGCGGAGAAGGCGGCCGACTTCGTGGTCGTGGCGCCGCCGACGGACGACAGGACGCCGCCGGAGACGTCGGCCACGGTGACCGGTGAGCAGAACGACCAGGGGCAGTACGTCGGGATGGCGACGGTCACGGTGACGGCGTCCGACACCGGTTCCGGCGTCAACAGGATCGAGTACGCGATCGGTGACGGGGCCTGGACCGCGTACACCGCGCCGGTCATGCTCCATGAGGCAGGCACCCACAAGGTCCGCTACCGCGCGTCCGACAAGGCGGGCAACCAGGCGGCCGAGAAGGCCGTCGACTTCACGGTCGTCGCGCCGCCCGTGGAGGACAGGACGCCTCCCGAGACGTCGGCGAAGGTCGAGGGCGACAAGGACTCGGACGGCGCCTACCTCGGGAAGGCGAAGGTGACGGTCACCGCCACGGACGCCGGTTCGGGCGTCGACAAGGTCGAGTACTCCTTGGACGGCGGCCCCTACCTCGCGTACGAGGCGCCGGTCGTCGTCGACCGCGCGGGCCGCCACACGGTGGCGTACCGGGCGAGCGACAAGGCGGGCAACGCCGCCGAGGCGAAGACCGTGGCCTTCACGGTGGCCGAGGGCGGCGGCGTGCCTGCCCCCAACTGCCCCGAGTACGACGAGCGGTTGACGGTGTTCGTGGGCACGGTCGACACGGGCATCCCCAACCGCGTCACGAACAACCGCTGCCGCGTGGGTGAGCTGATCGAGGACGAGAAGGAGTGGACGTCGCACGCGCTCTTCCTGAAGCACGTGAAGAGCGTGACGGACAGGCTCCTGCGGGCGGGCGAGATCGACAGGCGTGAGTACAACAAGATCAACCGCGCCGCCCAGCAGTCCGGCATCGGCAAGCCCGGCCAGACGGAGGGCTACCGCAAGCTCTTCGACGGCACGAAGGAGTCCCTCGACAAGTGGGAGCAGGTGGGCGGCGGCAAGTTCGGCCTCAACGCCGACGGCACCATCACCAGCTCCACCACGGTCCAGGGCATGGGCATGCTCTGGTACCCGCAGCGGAAGTACGGCGACTTCTCGCTGAAGCTCCAGTGGCGGGACGACGCGCCGGGCAACGGCAACACCAACTCCGGTGTCTTCGTGCGCTTCCCGCAGGTCCACGACCACCCGGAGGAGTCGCGTCCCGAGTGGGTCGCCATCAAGTACGGGCACGAGATACAGGTACACGACCGGCCCGACGGCGACATGTACAAGACGGGTTCGATCTACGGCTTCGACCGGGTGGGCCTGGCCGGCGCCGGGGTCACCCCGAAGGGCACGTGGAACGACTACGAGATCCGCGTGGTGGACCAGCACTACTCGGTCTACCGCAACGGCGTCCTGATCAATGAGTTCGACAACACGGGCGGCCAGGACTTCACCCCGCCCCGCGCCGACGACCCCGGCACGGACGGCCGCAGGTACGCCTCCGGCTACGTCGGGCTCCAGGTCCACGGTGTGACGGACGTGGTGTCGTACCGGGACATCCGGATCAAGGAGCTGTAGGTACCGGCCGGGCCGGGCGTCTCACTTCTCGTGCTTCGCCCGGCTCGGCTGGACGCGTTTCGGTTCGCCCGGCATCTTCGGGTACTCCGGGGGGTACGGCAGGTCACCGAGACCGTGGTCCTGTTCGTCCTTGGTGGCCAGTTCCAGGAGGGCCTCCAGGGAGTGGGCGTGGTCGTCCATGGCCGCGTGGAGGTCGCCGACCTCGGCGAAGCGGGCCGGCATGGTGGCGAGGTCGAAGTCCTCGGGGCGGGCGTCCTCGACCTCGTCCCAGCGCAGGGGCGCCGACACGGGGGCGTGCGGGCGGGCGCGGAGCGAATAGGCGGAGGCGATCGTGCGGTCCCTGGCCGTCTGGTTGTAGTCCACGAAGATCCGCTGCCCCCGCTCCTCCTTCCACCAGGCCGTCGTGACCGCGTCCGGCATCCGCCGTTCCAGTTCTCGTCCGCAGGCGATCGCGGCCCTGCGCACCTGGGTGAAGGTCCAGCGCGGCTCGATCGGCACGAAGACGTGCAGCCCGCGCCCGCCCGACGTCTTGGGCCAGCCGACGAGGCCGCCGAACTCGTCGAGGACCGCGCGGAGTTCGTGGGCGGCCCGTACCGCGTCCGTGTAGTCGGTGCCGGGCTGCGGGTCGAGGTCGATGCGGAGCTCGTCGGGGTGGTCGAGGTTGTCGCCGCGGACCGGCCAGGGGTGGAAGGTGAGGGCGTTGTACTGGGCGGCCCAGATGACGGCGGCCACCTCGGTGGGGCACATCTCGTCGGCGGTGCGGCCGCTGGGGAAGGCGATGGTGGCGGTGGGGATCCAGTCGGGGTGGTTCTTCGGGACGCGCTTCTGGTAGAAGAACTCGCCGGCCGCCCCTTCCGGATAGCGCTGCAAGGTCGTGGGCCGGTTCCGCAGCGCGCGGAGGATGCCCGGCCCCACGGCCAGGAAGTACTGGGCGACGTCCAGCTTGGTGAAACCCCGCTCGGGGAAGACCACCCGGTCCGGGCTGGAGAGGCGCACCGTCCGCTCCCCCGTGTCGATCTCCACGGCCGCGCTCCTGCCCTTGGCTGCACCCATGCCAGTCACGCTAAGCGTCCCCGGCATTCCACGCATACCGGGCGGCAAGTGATGTTTCGGAGCAGAATCGGACCATGGATCTGCCGGTGATGCCGCCCGTGAAGCCCATGCTCGCCAAACCGGTGAAGCGGATTCCGCCGGGCATGCAGTACGAGGCGAAGTGGGACGGGTTCCGCTCGATCGTGTTCCGGGACGGCGCCGAGATCGAGCTCGGCAGCCGTACCGGCAAGTCCCTGACCCGCTACTTTCCCGAGCTGGTGGCGGCCCTGCGGGAGCGGCTGCCCGAGCGGTGCGTGGTGGACGGCGAGATCGTGATCGCCAGGGACGGCCACCTCGACTTCGACGCGCTCACGGAGCGTATCCACCCCGCGGCCTCGCGCGTGGCGACGCTGGCCGAGCGCACGCCCGCCTCGTTCGTGGCGTTCGACCTCCTCGCCCTGGCGGACGACGCGCTGCTCGACGCGCCCCTGACCGAGCGGCGCGCCCTGCTGGTGGAGGCGCTGGCCGGTGTCACGGAGCCCGTCCATCTGGCTCCCGCGACCACGGACCCCGAGGTGGCGGAGGTGTGGTTCGAACAGTTCGAGGGCGCGGGCCTCGACGGTGTGATCGCCAAGCCGCTCGACCTGCGCTACCGCCAGAACGAACGCCTCATGTTCAAGATCAAGCACGAGCGCACGGCGGACTGCGTGGTCGCGGGCTACCGCTTCCACAAGAGCGGGCCGGTCGTCGGTTCGCTGCTCCTCGGACTGTACGACGACGGGGGCGCCCTCCAGCACGTGGGCGTGTGCGCGGCCTTCTCGATGAAGCGCAGGGCCGAACTCGTCGAGGAGCTTGAGCCGCTGCGGATGGAGTCCGCGGCCGGGCACCCGTGGGCGTCCTGGACGGACGAGACGGCGCACGAGACGGCCCGCATGCCCGGCGCCCCGAGCCGCTGGTCGGGCAAGAAGGACCTCTCCTGGGTGCCGCTGCGCCCGGAGCTCGTCTGCGAGGTGGCGTACGACCACATGGAGGGCGGGCGGCGCTTCCGGCACACGGCCGCGTTCCGCAGGTGGCGCGCGGACCGGACCCCGGAGAGCTGTACGTACGCGCAGTTGGAGGAGCCGGTGCGGTACGCCTTGGCGGACGCGCTGGGGACCACCACCGGCTGACCTCACGTGCCGGCTCACGTGTCGGCCACGCGCGCCGACCGCATCCGTTTCCCCGCGCCCCTTCACCGCCTCCGTCGCCGCACACCTCCCGGACGCCACAATCACGCCATTGTGTGATGCGCCACCCGGGTACCTTCCGCCCCACCGACGGCGACCGTATGCTCCTGCGACCGATACGTCAGTTACCTGGGGTAAGGGGGCGGGGCATGGGGCACAGCGGTGTCGAGGGAAGCACGCGGCGGGGGTTCGTCGCGGGGGCCGCGGCGGTGGGCGGGGCGGCCGCGCTGGGAGTGGCGGCGGGAGCGTCGCCCGCGGCGGCCGCCGCGCCCGGCGCGACGCCGGCACGGACCGCGCGCGACGCCCCGCGGGCGCGGCAGTCGGTGGCCGTGCTCGGCGGCGGCGTCGCCGGGCTCACGGCGGCGCACGAGCTCGCCGAGCGCGGCTTCGCCGTCACGGTCTACGAGCGCAGGGAGCTGGGCGGCAAGGCCCGCAGCATGGACGTGCCGGGCAGCGCGAAGGGCAACCGCAAGCCGCTGCCCGGCGAGCACGGTTTCCGGTTCATCCCGGGCATCTACCACAACCTGCCGGACACGATGCGCCGCATCCCGTTCCCCGGGAACGCGAACGGCGTGTGGGACAACCTGGTCGCGCCCCGCGAGATGTCGTTCGCGCGCACCGGCCGCGAGGACCTCAGGATGCCGATCCCGTGGCCGGGCAGTGAGCCGGAGAAGCTCACCCTGGACGACATCCGGCGGGCGCTCACCGCGCTGCTCGACACCGCGTTCAACCTGCCGGCCCACGAGGCCGCGTACTTCGTGAACCGCGCCCTGGTCTTCCTGACGAGCTGCGACGAACGCCGTGACGACGACTGGGAGTCGACGCCCTGGTGGGACTTCACCCGCGCCGAGCGCATGTCCAAGGACTACCAGCGCATCCTCGTGATCGGCGTGACCCGCAACATCGTGGCGACGAAGGCGGAGGAGGCCAGCACCCGCACGGTCGGCACGCTCGGCGAGGCGTTCGTCTTCAACGCGCTCGGCCAGGGCGCGGACGGCCCGCCCGACCGCATCCTGAACGCGCCGACGAACGAGGCGTGGATCGACCCGTGGGTCACCCACCTGAAGTCGCTCGGCGTGGAGTTCCGCATCGGCTGGACCGTGCGCGAGCTGGCGTTCGGGGGCGGCCGCATCACGAAGACGGTCGTCGAGGACCCCGACGGCGTACGGCGTGACATCACCGCCGACCACTACGTCCAGGCCATGCCGGTGGAGCACGCGCGCAGGACCTGGAGCAGGGAGCTGAGGGCGGCCGATCCGCAGCTGGCGCGCTGCGACAAGTTGCAGACGGACTGGATGACGGGCATCCAGTTCTATCTGACCGAGCGCCCGCCCGTCGTGAAGGGCCACTTCAACCTCATCGACTCGCCCTGGTCACTGACCGGCATCGCCCAGGCGGGCCACTGGCCCGAGCGCGACTTCCCCGCCGACTACGGCGACGGCGTCGCGGTCGACTGTCTCTCGGTGGACATCTCCGAATGGGACAAGCCCGGCATCCTGTACGGCAAGACGGCCAAGCAGTGCACCCGCGACGAGGTCGCCAAGGAGGTGTGGGCGCAGCTCAAGGCCGCCCTCAACGACACCGGGAAGACGGTCCTCAGCGACAGCAAGCTCCACTCGTGGTTCCTCGACCCGGGCGTCGACGGCCTGGGCACGCCGAACCCCACCAATGAGGACGAGCTCCTGATCCACCCGGTGGGCACGTTCCACAACCGCCCGTCGGCCGCCACGAGGATCCCGAACCTCTTCCTCTCCGGCGACTACGTCTCCGTCGACATCGACCTGGCGACCATGGAGGGCGCCAACGCCTCGGCCCGCCAGGCGGTCAACGCCCTGCTGAAGCAGGTGGGGTCGGACCAGAAGCCGTGCACGGTGCGGCCGCTGCACCGCGTCCCCGCGATCGAGGCCCTCAAGCGCCACGACCGCACCCGCTACCGGCTCGGCCTGCCGAACGCCCTCGATCTCGGCTGACAGAATCTCGGCTGACGGGATCTCGGCCGGCGGGCTGCGACCGGGCGCGTTCGGGGTAGGACTCCCGCATGACACGGCGGACGCGGACGGGGACACGGACCCGGGCACGGGCACGGAGCAGGGCCGGGGCGGCGGTGGCGCTCGCACTCGCCGCCCTGGTGTCCGGTTGCACGATCGAGGGGGCGGACGGAAAGCCTCCGGGGTCGGGCGGTGGCGGTGGCGGCGTGCTCGCCGTGAAGGTCGACAACGTACGTCCGGCGCGTCCGCAGACGGGTCTCGACGCCGCGGACGTCGTGTACGTCGAGCAGGTGGAGGCGGGACTGACCCGGCTGATGGCGGTGTACGCGTCGCGGCTGCCGTCCGCCGTCGGTCCCGTGCGCAGTGCGCGCGAGACCGACCTCGAACTCCTGCGGCAGTTCGACGAGCCCGTGCTCGCGTTCTCCGGAGCGCAGTCCAAGCTCCTGCCGCTGATCGCCGGCGCGCCCGTGCGGGCGCTGCCGCCGGGCAGGGCGCCCGACGGCGCGTACTACCGGGGCAGCGCGAAGCCCGCGCCGCACAACCTCTTCGTACGCCCGGACGCCCTGAAGGCCGACCCGCGCGAGGACGCCCTGGCCGAGGCGGGGTTCCGGTTCGGGCCGCGTCCACAGGGCGGCACACCGCAGACGCGGCGGACGGTCCGCTTCCCCGCGGCGCGCTTCACCTTCGACTGGGTGGAGTACGAGGGGCGCTGGCGCGTCGCGATGGACGGGGAGCGGGCGCGGACGTCCGGCGGGAAGGAGCTGAGCCCTTCGACGGTCGTCGTGCAGTACGTGAAGGTGCGGCCGTCCCGCTTCCACGACCGCTCGGGCAGCGTCTCGCCGTTCACCGAGACGGTCGGCGAGGGGTCCGCGAGCGTGCTGCGGGACGGGCGCGCCTATGAGGCGCGGTGGAAGCGTCCGACGGCCGGGTCCGGCACGGAGTTCACGACGGCCGACGGCGGGCGGCTGCCGTTCGCGAAGGGGCAGGTGTGGGTGGTGTACGCGAAGGCGTGAGGGGGGCCGGGGCGCGCAGCTCCTCCGCCGCGTCCGCGACGCGCTGGATCAGTTCGAGGAAGACGGAGCGCTCGTCGGCGGAGAGCGGGGCGAGCAGGACCTGGTTCATCCGGGCCGTCCGCACGGTCAGCGCGCGGTGCGTGCGCCGGCCGTCGTCGGTGAGGCGCAGCTGGTAGCGGCGGGCGTCCCGCGGGTCGCGCACCTTGGCGAGCAGCTCGCGGCGGATCAGCCGGGCGACGACCTCCGCGATCGTGGACCGGTCGAGGCCCACCCGCTCCCCCACGGTGCGCTGGTCGAGGCCGGGTTCGGCGACGAGTGCGTTGAGCACGGCGTACTGCGGTGATGTGATCTCCTCGGACACCATCGTGTTCCACAGCAGGTGATGCGCCTGCTGAAGCCGCCGGGCCAGGTGCCCGGGGTGGGTGGCAAGGTCCACCGCGGCCATGGGGTCCTCCGTGTCGCTTCGACTCTCCGGCGCTTTTCGTCGGTGCACTGAACAGTACTCGCTTCGCGATCCGAACTGCACAGCTCTTGTGCGGCAGTTCGGGCCCCCCTATCCTCGCCGCAATAGTCAGTGCGCTGATTAATTCGTTGGTTCCGCCCAGTTGCTTCGTGGAAGAAAGGGGCCGCGCGGATGGACAAGGTGGTGGCCACGGCTGCCGACGCGGTGGCGGACGTCCCGGACGGGGCGTCGGTCGCGGTCGGCGGCTTCGGGCTGAGCGGCGTGCCCGCCGAGCTGATACGCGCGCTGCACGCGTCCGGGGTCTCGGGCCTGCGGGTCGTGTCCAACAACTGCGGCGCCATGGACTCGGGCCTCGCGGTCCTCCTGGCGGCGGGCCGCATCGCCCGTGTGACCGGGTCCTACATAGGTGCCAACAAGGAGTTCGCCCGGCAGTACCTGGGCGGCGAACTGGAGGTCGAGATGATCCCGCAGGGCACGCTCGCCGAGCGGCTGCGGGCGGGCGGCGCGGGCATCCCCGCGTTCTACACCCCGGCCGGGGTCGGTACGCAGGTCGCCGACGGCGGGCTCCCCTGGCGCTACGATGGCGAGGGCGGGGTTGCCCTCGCGTCCCCGGCCAAGGAGGTACGGGAGTTCGACGGCACCGCCCATGTCCTCGAACACGGCATCCGCACCGACTTCGCGCTGGTCCGCGCGGCGAAGGGCGACCGGCACGGCAACCTCTTCTTCAGCAGGTCCGCCCGCAACTTCAACCCGCTCGCCGCGATGGCGGGACGGGTGACCGTCGCGGAGGTCGAGGAGCTGGTGGAGCCGGGCGGGATCGAGCCGGACGCGGTGCACCTGCCGGGGATCTTCGTGCAGCGGGTGGTGGCGCTCACCCCCGAGCAGGCGGCGGACAAACCGATCGAGAAGCGGACGGTGGCCGGCTGATGGCCTGGACCCGTGAGGAGATGGCCGCCCGCGCCGCGCGCGAGCTCCGGGACGGCCAGTACGTGAATCTCGGCATCGGACTGCCCACGCTGATCCCCAACCACCTCCCGCCCGGTGTCGAAGTCGTCCTGGAGTCGGAGAACGGCATCCTTGGAGTGGGCCCCTATCCCACCGAGACGGAGGTCGACCCCGATCTGATCAACGCGGGCAAGGAGACCGTCACCGTCCTGCCCGGCGCCTCCTTCTTCGACTCGGCGCTCTCCTTCGGGATGATCCGCGGCGGTCACATCGACGTGGCCGTGCTGGGCGCGATGCAGGTCTCCGCGCGCGGGGACCTCGCCAACTGGGCGGTCCCCGGAAAGCTGATCACGGGCATCGGCGGGGCGATGGACCTCGTGCACGGCGCCCGTACGGTCCTCGTCGTCATGACGCACACCGCCAAGGACGGCTCGCCCAAGATCCTCGACGAGTGCGCGCTGCCGCTCACCGGCAGGCGCTGCGTCGACCGGGTCATCACCGACCTCGGCGTACTGGAAGTGACCGCACACGGTCTGGAGCTGGTCGAGACCGCGCCGGGCGTCACCATCGACGAGATCGCCGCGAAGACCGCGGCGACGATCCACGTCCCGGACAGCCTTGGCACACGGAGCGACGGCACATGACCCTCACCACCGAACCGCTGCCGGACGGGCTCGGCCAGGACGCGATCGACGCCGAGGTCGCCAAGGCACGGGCCGCCGCGCCACCCGGCGCGCACCATCCGCCCCGCGACTACCCGCCGTACCGCAGCACCCGGCTGCGCCACCCGAAACAGCCGCTGGTCCCGCTGCGCGACCCGGAGGCCGTGGAGCTGACCGGTCCCGCGTTCGGCGTCACCGACGTCTCCGCGCTGGACAGCGACCTGACGCGGCAGCACGCGGGTGAGCCGCTGGGCGAGCGCATCACGGTCAGCGGCCGGGTCCTCGACCGCCGGGGGCGGCCCGTGCGCGGCCAGCTGGTCGAGCTGTGGCAGGCCAACGCGTCGGGCCGGTACGCCCACCAG
Source organism: Streptomyces sp. NPDC030245 (assembly GCF_055572995.1). NCBI lineage: Bacteria > Bacillati > Actinomycetota > Actinomycetes > Kitasatosporales > Streptomycetaceae > Streptomyces > Streptomyces sp. NPDC030245. The sequence goes on from NZ_JBVICF010000002.1 coordinate 892,594, forward strand.
CTGGACCGGCACCCCGCGCCCCTCGACCCGAACTTCACGGGCTTCGGCCGCTGTCTGACGGACGACGAAGGCACGTACTCCTTCACGACGATCAGGCCCGGCGCCTATCCGTGGCGCAACCACACCAACGCCTGGCGCCCCGCGCACCTCCACTTCTCGCTCTTCGGCACGGCGTTCACCCAGCGCCTGGTGACGCAGATGTACTTCCCCGGCGACCCGCTCCTGCCGTACGACCCGGTGCTGAACGCGGTGGCCGACGACTCGGCGCGGCGGCGCCTCGTCTGCGCGTACGACCACGGCCTTTCCGTCCCCGAGTGGTCGCTGGGCCACCGCTGGGACATCGTCCTGGACGGCCCGTCCGCGACGCTCTTCGAGGAGGACGACGACCACTGATGCACGCGCCCACTCCCTCCCAGACCGTCGGCCCCTTCTACGGATACGCGCTGCCGTTCCCCCGCGGCGGTGACGTGGCGCCCTTCGGGGACACGGAGACGATCACCCTGCACGGGTACGTGCTCGACGGCGCCGGACAGCCCGTGCCCGACGCCCTGATAGAGACCTGGCAGCCCGCGCCGGACGGCTCGCGCGCGGGCGTACCGGGCTCGCTGCGGCACGACCCCGTCACGGGGCGGCTCGTGGGGCGCGACGGTGTCGTGTTCACCGGCTTCGGCCGGGTGCCGACCGACGCCGACGGGCACTGGGCCGTGCGGACGCTGCCGCCGGGCGGCGTCTCGTACATCTCGCTCGCCGTCTTCGCGCGCGGTCTGCTGCACCACCTGTACACGCGCGCGTACCTGGTGGACGAGCCGGGTGACGCGCTGCTCGGCTCCCTCGCGGCCGAGCGGCGCGGCACGCTGGTCGCCCGGAACGAGGCGCCGCGCACGTACCGGTTCGACATACGGCTCCAGGGGCCCGAGGAGACGGTCTTCCTGGAGTTCCCGGGGCCTGCGGGGTCTGCGGGGCCTCCGGAGTTTGTGGAGTCCGTGGAGGTGTCCCCGTGACCGGGCTGTTCTCTCCGGGTTGGGCGGGCTCCCCCGCCGCCGACGCGACCTCCGACCTCTCCTTCCTGGAGGCGTTGCTGGCCGTCGAGGCGGCCCTGACCCGCGCGCAGGCCGGGGTGGGCCTCGTGCCCGCGGATGCGGCCACAGCGGTCACGGAGGCGGCCTCGGACGTCGGCCGGTTCGACGTGCGGGACATCGCCCTGCGCGCGCGGGAGGGCGGAAACCCGGTGATCCCGCTGGTGGCGGCCCTGACGGCGGTGGTGCCCGCGGACGCGGCGCCCTACGTCCACCGGGGCGCGACGAGCCAGGACATCCTGGACACGGCCCTCATGCTGCTCTCCGCACGCACGCTGGACCTGATCCTCGCGGACCTGTCCCGCACGGAGCGGGCACTGAGCCGCCTCGCCTCGGACCACCGCGACACGGTGATGCCGGGCCGCACCCTCACCCAGCACGCGGTGCCGACGACCTTCGGCCTGAAGGCGGCCGGGTGGCGCTCCCTCACCCTGGACGCCCGGGACCGGGCCGAGACCGTGCGCGGCAGTCTGCCGGTGCAACTGGGCGGCGCGGCGGGCACGTTGGCGTCGTTCAGGGCGTACGGGGAGGCTCGCGGTGTGGGACAGAGTGACGGTGGTCAGTCGGTCGTGCGGGCCTTCGCCGGAGAACTGGCCCTGCGCGCGCCCGTGCTGGCCTGGCACAGCCTCCGTACGCCCGTCGCCGATCTCGCCTCCGCCCTCGCCTTCACGGCGGGCGCCCTCGGCAAGGTGGCGGCCGACGTCCTCAACCTCTCCCGCACCGAGATCGGGGAGGTCGCCGAGGGGACGGGCGGCGGCTCGTCGGCCATGCCGCACAAGGCCAATCCCGTACGCGCCACGCTGATCGCCGCCGCCGCGCGGCGCGCGCCCGGTCTCGCCGCGACCCTGTACGGCTCGCTGGCGGCCGAGGACGAGCGGCCCGCCGGGGCCTGGCACGCCGAGTGGGAGACCCTGCGCGATCTGCTGCGGCTGGCCGGCGGCGCGGCGCGGGACGCGGCGGAGCTCGCCGAAGGGCTGCGGGTGCGGCCGGAGGCGATGCGGGAGCACCTCGACCTCACCGGTGGGCTCATCGTCTCCGAGCGGCTGGTCGTCGAGTTCACGCCGTCGCTGGGCGCGGCCCGCGCGAAGGAGCTGGTGACCGGGGCGGCGCGGCGCGCTCGCGCGGAGGGGCGGACGCTCGCGGAGGTGCTCGCCGAGGAGCCGGCCCTCGATCACGCCGGCCTCTCGGACGGGCTTGCCGACCTCTCAGACGGGCTTCCTGTGCTGACCGACCCCACCCGCTACACCGGTTTCGCCGGTGAGCTGACCGACCGTGCCCTGGAGCGACGTTGACCGACGAACCGCGCGGCAGGAGCAAGCTGCCGCACCACACCGTCGAAGGAGCCGCGACGGCGCCGCCGCTCCTCCTCGGCCCGTCCCTGGGCACCTCCACCGCCCTGTGGGACGCCGTCGCACCCGAACTCTCCACCGCCCACCGGGTCGTGCGCTGGGACCTCCCTGGCCACGGCCGGTCCCCCGCCGACCTGATCGGTCCCGGCGCGACGGTCGCCGACCTCGCCGGGCTCGTCCTCGCGCTCGCCGACTCCCTCGGCATCGACCGCTTCGCGTACGCCGGGGTCTCGCTGGGCGGCGCCGTGGGGCTCCACCTCGCGGCCCGGCATCCCGACAGGGTGACCGGGCTCGCCGTGCTCTGCTCGTCGGCGCACTTCGGCGGCGCCGAACCGTGGCGGGAGCGGGCCGCGCTGGCGCGCCGCGAGGGCCTGGCCGGGCTGGCCGAGTCGGCGCCGCGGCGCTGGTTCACGCCCGGGTTCACGGTGCCCGCCCTCGTGGCGGACCTCCGGGCCACCGATCCGGACGCGTACGCGGCGTGCTGCGACGCGCTGGCCGCGTACGACATGCGGGACGCGCTGGCGTCGATCGCCGCGCCCACGCTGGTCGTCGCCGGGCGCGCGGACCCGGCGACTCCGCCCGCCCACGCGCGAGAGATCGCCGACGCCGTGCCGGGCGCCTCCCTGGTGGAGCTCGCGGACGCCTCCCACCTGGCTCCCGCGGAACGCCCCGACGCCGTGGCGGCGGTTCTGCGCGCCCACTTCACGGGGCCGCCGGCGAACGGCACGGCCGTGCGGCGCGCCGTGCTCGGCGACGCGCACGTGGACCGCGCGCAGGCGCGCACGACGCCCTTCACGGCGCGCTTCCAGGACTTCATCTCCCGTTATGCGTGGGGCGAGATCTGGACCGACCCCACGCTCGCACACCGCGAGCGCAGCCTGATCACCCTGACCGCGCTGGTCGCCCGCGGCCACCTCGACGAACTCGCGATGCATGTGCGCGCCGCCCGCGGCCTCGGTCTGACACCCGAGGAGATCGGCGCGGTGCTGCTCCAGACGGCGGTGTACTGCGGGGTACCCGCGGCCAACGCGGCGTTCGCGGTCGCCGAGCGGGTGCTCGCCGAGGAGGCCGGGGAGGCCGGGGAGGCCGAGGAGGCCAGGGACGGCGGACACTACGGGGGGTGAGGTGCGGCGCCGGGTGCTGTGCGGCGCCGGGTGCTGTGCGGCGCCGGGTGCTGTGCGGCGCCGGGGGGGTAACGGCCGCGTGAGACGACGGGGCGGCGTGCCGGTGGCGCGGTGCGCTGTCGGGGCGGGGCGGTGGTCCGGTGGCGCGGTGCGCTGTCGGGCGGCACCGCGCCCGGGGTGCGGCGTGCAGCGTCCGGCGCCGCGACATCACGGCCGCACGGCGTCCCGACGCCCGACGTCCCGGCGTCCGGCGCCCAGCGCCCAGCGCCCAGCGCCCAGCGCTACAACATCACGGCGCCCCGACGCCCCGACGCCCCGGCGTGCGGCGTGCGGCGTGCGGCGTGCGGCGTGCGGCGTGCGGCGTGCGGCGGCACGACATCACAGTGCCCGGCGCCCCGGCGCCCGGCGCCACAACATCACGTCGGCCCGGCGGCCCGGCATACGGCGTGCGGCGCCACGCCCTCACCGGGCCCCGTACACCGACCTGGGCGTCTCCGCCTTCGCGAGGAGCTTCAGGGCTGTCTCGCCCGCCTCCGTCGGGGTCCAGCGGGCGCCCTTGTCGGCGGTGGGGCCGGGGTGCCAGCCCTCCATGACGGTGATGCGGCCCCCCTCCGTCTCGAAGACGCGGCCCGTGACCCCGGCGGAGGCGGGTGAGCCCAGCCAGACGACGAGGGGGGACACGTTCTCCGGGGCCATCGTGTCGAAGCCGCCGTCCTCGGGAGCTGCCATCGTGTCGGCGAACGTCTGCTCCGTCATGCGGGTCCGGGCGGCGGGTGCGATGGCGTTCACGCGCACTCCGTAGGAGGCCAGTTCGGCGGCGGCGACCAGGGTGAGGCCGAGGATGCCCGCCTTGGCGGCGCTGTAGTTGCCCTGTCCGACACTCCCCAGCAGGCCCGCTCCGGAGCTGGTGTTGACCACGCACGCGTGCGGGGCCCGGCCCGCTTTCGCCTCGGCGCGCCAGTGGGCGCCCGCGTGCTTCAGCGGCAGGAAGTGCCCCTTGAGGTGTACGCGCATCACGGCGTCCCAGTCGTCCTCCTCAAGGTTGACCAGCATGCGGTCCCGCAGGAAGCCCGCGTTGTTGACGAGGGTGTCGAGGCGCCCGTACGTGTCGAGGGCGGCCCGCACCAGCGAGGCCGCGCCCTCGGACGTGGCGATGTCGCCGCCGTGCGCGACGGCCTCGCCGCCCGCCGCGCGGATCTCCTCGACGACGTCGTGGGCGGGCCCACCGGAAGCCCCCGATCCGTCGGGCCCCACGCCGAGGTCGTTGACGACGACCCGGGCGCCTTCGGCCGCGTACGCGCGCGCGTGCGCCCTGCCGAGGCCGCGGCCCGCACCCGTGACGACCACGACGCGGCCCTCGCAGATCCCGGACTTGGCAGCTGACGTCATGGGGAACTCCTCACGTTGTACGGTCAATTGACGTACGCCTCAATCGCCCTCAATCGCCCTCAATGGTTGACTGACGCCGCATCCAAGAACGCGGGGCGTTCCCCTCCCCCGTGCAGCCGGAGCGCGGCTCCGCTGATGTACCGGGCGCGGTCGGAGGCCAGGAAGACGCAGGCGTCGCCGACGTCGGAGGGGTCGGCGAGGCGGCCGAGCGGGACGGTGCGGGCGACCCGGGCGACGCCCTCCTCGTCGCCATAGTGCAGGGCGGCGCTCTCGGTGCGGGCGAGGCCGAGGACGACCGTGTTGACGCGTACGGCCGGGGCCCACTCGACGGCCATGGTCCCCGCGAGGTTCTCCAGGCCCGCCTTCGCCGCGCCGTACGCGCCGCTGCCGGGCGAGGGCCGGGTCCCGCTGACGCTGCCGATCATCGTGATGCTGCCGCCGGCCTCCTGACCGCGCATCACCTCGTACGCGGCGAGCGACGCGTACAGAGGCGCGAGGAGATTCAGCTCGACGATCTTGGCCTGGCGGGCCGGTGCGGTCTCGGAGAGCAGCCCGAACGGCGTGCCGCCCGCGTTGTTCACCAGGGCGTCCACCGCCCCGTGGGCCGCGGCGACCTCCGCGAAGAAGGCGGTGGCCGCCGCCGCGTCGCGCAGGTCGAGCGCTCTGAACTCGGCGGCGGCGCCCGCCGCTTCGACGGGCTCGTCCGGCGGCCTGCGGGCGCAGACGACGACCCGGGCGCCGGCGGCGAGGAAGCTGCGGGCGATGCCGGCACCGACGCCGCGGGTGCCGCCGGTCACGACGACCACCTGTCGTGTGTCAGTCATCGCTGCTACCTTTCCAACTAACAAATGTTTGGTTGAAGGCGTGTGGGTTGAAAGGTAGCGGATCGTCTGATGTCTGTCTCCACCTCCGCCCCGGACAAGGGCGTCACCGTCGTCACGGTCGACTATCCGCCCGTCAACGCCCTGCCGGTGCGGGGTTGGTACGACGTGGCGGACGCCGTGCGCGCCGCCGGGCGCTCCCCCGAGACGCGCTGCGTCGTCCTGACCGCCGAGGGCCGGGGGTTCAACGCGGGCGTGGACATCAAGGAGATGCAGCGCGACACCGGCCACACCGCGCTGATCGGCGCCAACCGCGGGTGCTACGAGGCCTTTTCCGCGGTGTACGAGTGCGAGGTGCCCGTCGTCGCCGCCGTGCACGGCTTCTGCCTGGGCGGCGGCATAGGCCTCGTGGGGAACGCGGACGCGATCGTGGCGAGCGAGGACGCCACCTTCGGCCTGCCCGAGCTGGACCGGGGCGCGCTCGGCGCCGCCACGCACCTGGCCCGCCTCGTCCCACAGCACCTGATGCGCGCCCTGTACTACACCTCACGGACCGCGACGGCCGCGGAGCTGCACGCGCACGGCTCGGTGTGGCAGGTCGTGCCCCGCGCCGAACTGCACGCCGCGGCGATGGAGTTGGCCCGGGAGATCGCCCGCAAGGACGGCACACTGCTGCGCTTCGCCAAGACCGCGATCAACGGAATCGACCCCGTGGACGTGCACCGTTGGTGCGGGCCGGCGGTCTCCGACGATCCCTTTCCCAGGCAGCACCGGTACCCGGGCCACCGGGTTCGACACGGGCCGCGGGGCATATGGTGCGGGGCGCCGCGGACGCGACGGGCCCGCGGGTCCGCCTCAGGGGCGCCGCCACTCGTCGCTGCGCAGGTGCGAGCCCGCCTGCGGGCCCATGCGCACCATGCCGCCGTCGGCGACCCAGGACGCGCCCGTCACGTACGAGGCGTCGGGCCCGGCGAGGAAGGCGATGACGGCGGCGATCTCCCGAGCGTCGCCGGGCCTGCCGAGCGGAATGCCGGGGCGGTGCTCCTCGTGCACGTCCGCGTCCTCCTGCCCGGTCATGGGCGTGGCGATCTCGCCGGGCGCGACGGCGTTGACGGTGATGCCGTGCTCCGCGAGCTCCAGGGCCATGACCTGGGTCAGCAGCCCGAGGCCGCCCTTGGCGGCGCAGTAGGGGGCAGCCCCGACGCGGGGCTGATGCTCATGGACCGATGTCACATTCACGATGCGGCCGCCGTCGCCCTGCCGGATCATGCGGCGTGCGGCGTGCTGGCCGCAGAGGAAGGGGCCGATGAGATCGACGTCGACGACGCGGCGGACGTCCGCGTGTTCGAGGTCGAGGAAGGGGGTGGCGGTGCCCGTTCCCGCGTTGTTGACGAGGACGTCGATGCGGCCGAGGCGCTCGGCGAGGTCGTCGACGACCCGCGCGGCATCGGGGAGCCGGGTCAGGTCCATTCGGGCGACGGCGGCGCGCCGGCCGTGCCCGCTCACTTCCTCGGCGGTCCGTTCGGCGCCCTCCTCGTCGGAGTGCCAGGTGATCCCGACATCCATTCCGGCCGCCGCGAGCCGGACGGCCGTGGCCCGGCCGATGCCGGAGTCCGCGCCCGTGACGACGGCCACCGGGGTGCCGGGGGCGGTGGGGACGGTCATGGGGTTCCTCCTGTTCGTCGTACGGATCACTCGTCGCCCTCTGTCCAGCTTCGGGCAACCGCGCGCCGCGCGCGCATCACGCGCTCGTACGCTGCTCGTACGCTGGGGGGCGGAGGTGGTCCTGATGGTCCGGTCGGTGAAGTACGCGGTGGCGGCCTCGGGTCAGTGGGTCGACGAGGAGGACGGCCGGCAGCGGCTCCCCGCCGGCGAGGCACACGCGTGGCAGCCCGGCAGAAACGAAACGGTCTGCGGCCTCTCCCTCAGCCGCTCCCGCCTCACCCGTTTCCCACACGTGCCGTGGACCGACGCGATCCCGTCCTCCGGCGGCTCAGCGGACCGCGTACAACGCCTGTGCCACCGATGCGCGTCGGTGGCGGGCCGCACGGGGACTGACGCCCGCCCACCGTGGCGCCGGACGAATCCTCGCCCGTGAGACGGGGGCCGGGGCGGCGCCTCGTCCCGGGCTGGGCCGGTGACGGCGCCTTGGCCGGGGGGGCGGGGCCTGGGAGGCCGAGGCGGCTCCTCGCCCGGGCCGGGGCCTGGAAGGCTGGCGCTTCTGGCCCGGCCAGGCCTAGAAGGCCAGCGGCGGAGCCTCGCCCGGCCAGAGCCGGTGACGGCGCCTCCCCCAGGACCGGGACCTGAAAGGCCGAGGCGGCTCCTCGCCCGGGCCAGGGCCTGAAGGGCCGGTGGCGGAGCCTCGTCCGGCCAGGGCCTAGAGGCCGGCTGCGGTGCCTCGTCCGGCCAGGGCCGGTGGTGGTTCCTCGCCCGAGCTAGGGCCTGAGAGGCCCGTGGCGGATCCTCGTTCGCCCAGGGCCTGGGAGGCCGGCGGTTGCGACTCCCCGTCCGCCCACGCCCTAGAAGGCCAGTGGCAGTTCCTCGTCCGGGACGACGTGGACCGCTGCCTCCTCCGCGCCCGCCGCGCCGCCGTCGATGCCCTCGTCCCTGGCGATCACCTCTTTGGTGGTGTCGGGGTGTGCCCCTTCGTCCGGGGCGACCAGGCGGCCCGCGCGGTCCCGGCCGGCCTCCGGGTCCATGGGCTCGCCCTCGCCGTCCGGCAGGTCGCCGATGGAGTCGCGGACCGGCTGCTCGGGGTCGGGCACCTCCGTGTCGGGCACTTCCTGGCGCAGCCGCTCGTCGAGCGTCTCGCCCTCGTGCTGCTCGGCCGCCGTGGTGCCCGTCTTGGTGACGCCCAGCGGCTTCTCCGGCGGCGAGTAGCCCTCGTCGAGCATGTCGTCGTACGTACGCTCGTCCACCGCGTCCTGGAGGTCCAGCGGCGCCGCGTCCTCCTGCTCCTCGTTGCTGCCGGTGGGCTGGTAGGCGTCGTCCGCCATGTTCTGGTCGCTCATGACTACCTCGCGCTTCGGGGTCTCGGTCGTGTCGCGCTCGCCCTCTCATGGTCGCGCTCAGCGTCCAGGGTTGCCCGCGAGACGTCCCCCAAACGATCTGCCCCGGCTCCGGGCCTACTCGGTGTGCATGATCTGGATCAGGTTGCCGCAGGTGTCGTCCAGGACCGCGACGGTGACGTCGTCCATCCGCACCGGCTCCTGGGTGAAGCGGACCCCGAGCCCGCGCAGCCGTTCGAACTCCGCCGCGACGTCGTCCACGGCGAAGGCGGCGGCCGGGATGCCGTCCGCGACGAGCGCGGCCTTGTACGGCTTCACCGCGGGGTGCCCGTCGGGCTCCAGGAGCAGCTCCGTCCCGTCGGGCTCCTCCGGCGAGACCACGGTCAGCCACCAGTCGTCGCCGATCGCGACCTTGGACTTCTCCACGAATCCGAGGACGTCGGTGTAGAAGGCGAGAGCCTTGAGCTGGTCGTCGACGAATACGCTGGTCAGGTTGATTCTCATGGGGCGCTCTCCGGTGCGTCGGTGCGTCGGGCTTGAGCCGTCCGTGCATGACGCGCTCAAGGTCGAGTATGGCGACGTACCGGCCGAGCGCCACGTCACGCGCCCTGCCGCGTCACGAGGCCCCGAGCACCAGCCACCTCGACGGCAGCTCGATGCGCGTGCCGTCCGCGGCGAACTCCGTCGTCGCCAGGGGCAGCTCGCCCGCGGCGACGATCGTGAGCCCGGCCGACGCGACGTACGCGTCCACCGCCGCGTCGACGACCTCCGCGGGCGCGATCCCGTGGGCGAAGACCGACGCCAGCTTCGGCGGCGGCCCCGCGGGGCTCCGCACCAGGCCCAGCAGCACGGAGCGCGCCGCCTCGGAGAGCTCGACGACGAAGGCGCGCCCGCGCTCGCCGAGCAGCGTGGCGACGCCGTCGAGCAGCGGCTGCCGGCCGGCCGGCTCGCACTGGTGCAGGACACCCCTCATGTACACGTTCACATCGCCGACCTCGGCGTGCAGCTGCTCCGTCGCGCTCTTCTCGCCCGCGTCGAGCCGGCGGTAGTCGACCTGCCCGGCCGCGTCGGCGCGCCGGGCGTGGTCGAGGGCGGCCGCCGACAGGTCGACGCCGAGGACGCGCGGGAAGCGGTCGGCGAGGAAGCGCGTCTGGGTGCCGTTGCCGCAGCCGATGTCGACGACGGGCAGGCCGGCGGTCATGTGGGGTGCGAAGAGGGCGAGGTGCAGGCCCGCGGTGAGGGCCGGTTCGGCGTCCCAGAAGACCGCCCCGGGTTCGTCGGGCGCCTCCCGCCAGAACCCCTCCCACGCCTCTCTGTACCGGCTCGTGACGCTCATGTCCGTACTCCCCGGGGTGCGACGAGAGCCGCCGAAGCCGACGACGAGATCGGTGTATCGCGCCCGGGGCGCACGGACAACCACCCGCGCACTCCTTCGCCGTCCGATCGGCGCGTCGCCACCGGGCGCACGCCCGCGACGCACGGCGCTTCCTACGTACGAGAGGGGCACGGGCCGCCGACTAGCGGCGCGGGAAGGGAAGTTCGCACCAGACCGTCTTGCCCGCGCGTGTGCGGCTCGTGCCCCACTCCGCCGCCAGCGAGCTGACGACGCGCAGGCCGCGCCCGAACTCGTCGGCGGGGCCCGCGCTGAGCAGCGTCGGCAGCGTCTGGTCGTCGTCCTCGACCTCGCACACCAGCGCACCGGAGCGGACGAGCCGCAGGTCGATCCTGCTGCTGCGGGAGTGGCGCACGACGTTGGTGACGAGTTCACTGACGAGCAACTCGGCTGTTTCGGCGAGGGGTTGGAGGGACCAGGCGCGCAGCTGGGCGCGGACCATCTCGCGGGCCCTGCCCACCTCGGCGGGGTCGCCGGCGAGCCGCCAGTGCGCGACGTTCTCCATCGAGATGCCGTTGAGCCGGGCCATCAGGAGCGCCACGTCGTCCTTGCGGCCGCCGCGCGGGTTGAGGGCGCGGATGATCGTGTCGCAGGCGTCGTCCATGGAGGCGGCGGGGTGCGCGGCCGACTCGGTGAGGGTGGCGAGGCCGACGCCGATGTCCTCGCCGCGGATCTCGACGAGGCCGTCGGTGCACATCAGCAGCCGGTCGCCGGGCGCCACGCGCAGCAGCACCGATTCGAAGGGCACACCGCCGACGCCGATGGGCGCCCCGGTGGGCAGGTCGAGGAGTTCGCTGCGGCCGTCCGCGGCGCGGACCAGGACGGGCGGGATGTGGCCGGCGTTGGCGAGGTGCAGCTCGCCCGCGATCGGGTCGTAGACCGCGTACAGGCACGTCGCGAGGTAGTGCTCGCCGAGGCGCTGCGCGAGGTCGTCGAGGTTGCGCAGGAGCTGCTCGGGCGGCAGGTCGAGGGCGGCCATGGTCTGCACGGCCGTGCGCAACTGGCCCATCATCGCGGCCGAGTTGAGGCCGTGGCCCATCACGTCGCCGACGACGAACGCGGTCCTGGAGCCGGGCAGTTTGACGGAGTCGAACCAGTCGCCGCCGACCCGGCCGAGGAGCGTGCCGGGCAGGTAGCGGGTGGCGATGTCGCAGCCGGGCATGCGGGGCTGGATGTGCGGCAGCATGCTGTCCTGGAGGGTGTCGGCGACGCTCTCCTGGTACGTGTACATGCGGGCGTTGTCGAGCACCAGGCCCGCGCGGGCGGCCAGTTCGGCGCCGGTGACGCGGTCCATGTCGTTGAAGACGGGCCGCTCCCGGTGGCGGAGCAGGATCATGAAGCCGAGCACCACATTGCGCGCCTTGAGCGGTACGACGAGCATCGAGCGGTGGTTGATCAGCGGGCGGATGTCGCGCTTCTCGAACTGGGAGGCGATGGCGTTGCCCATCTCCTCGGTGATGCGGGGCACAAGCACCGGGTCGCCGGAGGTCATGCATTGGAAGAACGGCGTGTGCGCGGGGAACGGCATGGACTCGCCGACCGGCACCACGTCGTCCCAGCGGCCCGGCTCGTCGGTGTGCTCGACCGCGACCCGGTGCCACATCGTGGTCTCGTCCGGCGCGCCCTCGGGGAAGCCCTCGCCCGCGACGACCTGCTCGCGGAGGTAGGTGCCCGCCACGTCCGTGAAGCGCGGCACGACCGCCCTGCTCACCTCGATGATCGTCCGCGACAGGTCGAGCGAGGAGCCGATCCGGCCGCTGACCTCGTTGAGGAATTCGAGGCGCTCGCGGACGGCGGCGTACTCGAGGTCCTCGCCCTCGTCGTCCACCGCCTCCGGCGCCACCGGCACTCCGTGGGCCGCCGCCCGTGCGGCGCGCTCCCTGCGCTCCTTGCGCTCGGCCCGGCGGGCGACGCCCCAGTCCGGGGTGACGGGCACCCGGTCGTGCCTGCTGAACTCCAGGACGGGATAGCCCAGTTCGAGAACCTGGGCGACGATGCGGGCGCTTTCGTCCACACTCATGCTGGGCAGGATCTCGGGGAGCCGGGCGGCGAGCTCGTCCGCGCCGGGGAAGTCGGTGTGCAGCGCGAAGCCCGGCGCGATCCGCTCGACCTGCTCGTCCCGCTCGTTCCTCTCGTCCCTCGCGCCCCGCCCGTGCCGCTCCCGCCGCTCGTCGTCCGGCTCGTCGGAAGCGGTCAGCCGCGCGGCGTCGGCGGCGAGCACCAGGAGCCGCTCGGGGCCGGGCCCCACCAGGGGGTACGCCCACCACAGCACGTCGACCCTGGCGCGGCCGCGGGCGCCGCCCGTCCCGCTCACCGAGCCGGTCAGGCGCGCACGCCCGGCGGCGGGGTAGGAGATGCGTCCGTCGAGGGAGGTCTCCAGGTCGGGGCCGAGTCCGTCGAAGGCGCCGTAGGACCCGCGGTCCTCCGGGAGCGCTCCGTGCACCGGCAGCAGATCGCCCACGGGGCGGCCGACGGCCTCCTCCTTGGCGTATCCGAAGAGGCGGCGCGCGCCGACGCTCCAGTGCGAGACGAGACCGGCGCCGTCGACGACGACCACGGCCAGCGGAATGCGGCCGGACGCGGCACTCTGCGCCGGTGGCTCGCCCGGAGTGCCTCGTTCCATGGCTCATGCTCCTTCCCGCGGCAGCGCAAGATTCTGCGCCGCCACCAACCACCGTACGGCCGACGGAGGTTGCCGTGCGGGGCAATACGGGAATTCGCCGGGGCGGCCGGGCCACCGGCGCACGCCCCCCCCGGGCGCGCACCGTCCGGCCCCCGGCCCCGCGCCGCTCAGTCCTCGTGACCGAGTTGCAGGTCCCGCTCGGTGCGGCCGCCGCCCGCGACCTGGAGGACCGTGGCGACCGGCGGGTAACCCGCCGCGATCACGGTGTACTCGCCCGAGGACAGGTCGACGAAGCGGAAGGAGCCGTCCGGTCCCGTGGTCAGGGTGTCGACGACGTTCCCCGCCGCGTCGAGCAGCGTCACGCGCGCGTCCTCGACGGGCCGCCCGCCGCCGGCCCGCACGGTGCCCCGCAGCACGGCGCCGCCCGCGAGCTCCACGTCCTGCCGGGTCTCGCGCGAGGCCTGCACGGAGACGGGCAGCGCGGCGGGCCGGAACGCGGGCGCGCTGGCCGCGAGCGTGTACTCGCCCGCCACCAGCTCCGTGATGACATAGCCGCCTTCGCGGCCGCTGCGGGTGGTGGCGACGACCTCTCCGCGGACGTCGGTCAGGGTGACGGCCGCGTCCCTGACGGGCGTTCCGTCGGCGGTCACCACGGTCCCCGCGAGGCGGCCCGCCCCGCCGAGGACGACGTCGAGCTCGACGGGCCGCTCCCCCACGGTGACGGTGACGGCCTGCGGCTGGTGCCCGCCGGCGGCCGCGATCAGCACGAACGAACCCGAGCCGGGGGTGGCCAGCGCGTACCGTCCGTCCTCGCCGCTCGCGCCGCGCCCGATCTGCTGTCCTGCCACGTCGATGAGGGTGAGGGCGGCGCGGGGCACGACCGTGCCGTCGGGGTGCTGCACGGTGCCGCAGACGGGGACTCCGGCCGCGTACGTCGTCGTACGGGCCCGGGGAACGGCCGTCGGCTCGGCGGCGGGTGCGCTGTGGGGGGCGGTGCTGGACAACAGGGGGGTCTCCTTGAGGAAGAAGGCGAGCAGCATGCCGAGGACGAGCACCGGCACCAGGTAGAGGAAGATCCGCGGCATCGCGTCGGCGTAGGCCTGGATGTAGCCCTCGCGCAGCGGGGCGGGCAGCGCGTGGACGAGCTGCGGGGTGATGGACTCGGCGTCGGGCAGCTCCTCGCCGGACCCGGCGGGGAGCCGGTCGCGGAGCGCGTCGGCGAGCCGGTCGGCGAAGAGCGTGCCGAAGACGGCGGCTCCCACGCTGCCGCCGATCTGCCGGAAGTAGTTGTTGGCGCTGGTGGCGGTGCCCAGGTCGGCGGGGCGTACGGCGTTCTGCACGGCGAGGACGAGGACCGGCATGACCAGGCCGATGCCCGCGCCGAGCACGGCCATCCAGACGCTGTACTCCAGCCGGGAGGTGTCGGCTTCGAGCCGTGCGAGCAGCCACATGCCGACCACGGAGAGCATGCCTCCGACGATCGGGTACACCTTGTAGCGCCCGGTGTGGGTGATGAGGTGGCCCGAGATGATCGACGCGCCGACGATGCCGCCCATCATCGGCAGCATCAGGAGCCCGGACTCGGTGGCGCTCGCGCCGTCGACCATCTGGAGGAAGGTCGGCAGATAACTGGCCGCTCCGAAGAGGGCGATTCCGACGACCACGCCTACAAGACTGGTGATGTTGAAGACCGGATCACGGAACAGGCGCAACGGAATGATCGGTTCTGCCGCGAACCTCTCGGCGACGAGGAAGAGCACACTCGCCACGACCGCACCGGCGCCGAGCCCGAGGATCATCCGGTCGCCCCACGCGTACTCCGTTCCGCCCCAACTGGTCAGCAGCACCAGGCAGGTGGAGGCGGCGGCGAGCAGAAGCGCGCCGAGCACGTCGAGCCGGGCCCTGCGGGTGGGCTTGGGCAGCTTGAGGACGAGCGAGACGACGAGGAGGGTGACGAGGCCGAAGGGCACGTTGAAGTAGAAGCACCAGCGCCAGGAGGCGTGGTCGGTGAAGAAGCCGCCGAGCAGCGGGCCCGCGACCGAGGCGAGGCCGAACACGGCGCCGATCAGGCCCATGTAGCGGCCGCGCTGCCGGGGCGGCACGATGTCCGCGATGATCGCCTGGACGCCGATCATCAGGCCGCCCGCGCCGACACCCTGGAGGGCGCGGAAGGCGATGAGCTGGTCCATCGTCCGCGACCAGCCGGCGAGCGCCGAGCCGATGACGAAGACGACGATCGCGAACTGGAAGACGCCCTTGCGTCCGAAGAGGTCGCCGAGCTTGCCGTAGATCGGCAGGCCGACCGTGGAGGTGAGCAGGTAGGCGGTGATCGCCCAGGACATCTTGTCGAGGCCGTGCAGCTCGCCGACGATCTTCGGGAGCGCGGTGGCGACGATCATCTGCTCCAGCGCGGCGAGCAGCAGCGCGAGCATGAGCCCGACGAACACCATGCGGACGCGGCCGGGGCTGAGCCCGTGCGGCGGGGCCGGATCGGGGGCGGCGGGTGGCGCCTGCGCCTGTCCCGGGCCCTGATCGCCGGGCGTCGAGGGTCCGTTGGCCCCCTCGTCGCGGTGCTGCCCGTTCCGCTCGTCCCGCTCGGCGACCTTCACCAGCGTCGTCCCGCCCACGTCCTGCTCCCCTTCGTCGCGCCTGCGCCGCATTTCTCGCATTACGCGACAACTGCGAGCAAGCGCGACGAGCCGCCCTCGCGCGGGGCCCGGCGGACGTAAGCGCCGGTCGGAGCCCTACGGCGTACAACGGAGCCGAGCGGAAAACCACTCGAAACGGTGAGCGTGACGACAACCCTGATGGACTACAGGGGAGTTGACTACTTCTCGACCTCGGTGGCGAGGTTGGCGAGCACGGCGTCGTAGATCCGGCCGAGGCCCTTGGGGGCGAAGGTCTTCTCGAAGAAGCCGCCGATGCCGCCCGCGCCGTTCCACACCGTGGAGACGACGACGCGGGACTTGCCCTCACCGGCCGGGGTCACCGTCCAGGTCGTGACCATCGAGGAGTTGCGGTCCTTCTCGACCAGTTCGCCGTCGGTCGGCTCGCTGACCTCGAGGAGGCAGTCGCGGATCCGCTTGCTGGTGGCCTGGAGCTTCCAGTGGACGAGGGTGCCCTCGCCGTCGCCGCCCTCGCGCACCTCGTACTCGCTGAAGTGCTCCGAAAGGAGCTTCTGCCGCGTGCCGGTGTAGTCGGCCAGCGCGTCGAAGACGTCGTCCGGCTTCGCCGTGATGATCCGCTCCGTGACTGCCTCGACCTGCGCCATTGCACTTCCTCCAGCACTTGTTTTCGGGGACTTCGCGGAAAGCCAACCACTCGGGCCACCGGCCTCCCAAATCGGGGCCCCCGTGGGCGGCGCGCTCAGCCCGGCAGGAGCCGGAGCGAGACCCACAGCGCGAGGGTCGAGAGGACCAGGGCGGCGGGGGTGGTGAGGAGTCCGAGGCGGGTGAACCGGCCGAGACTGACGTCGTGTTCGTGCTGGTGGGCGATGCGGCGCCAGAGGAGTGTGGCGAGTGATCCGGCGTAGGTGAGGTTGGGTCCGATGTTCACGCCGATGAGCACGGCGAGGACCGCGCCGGGTCCGGACGGAGCGGCGAGCGGGGCCAGGGCGAGGACGGCCGGCAGGTTGTTGATGAGGTTGGCGAGCAGTGCGGCGACGGCGGCGGTGCCGAGCAGCGCGGGCAGCGAGGTGCCGTCGGGGACGACGTGCCCGAGGGCGTCGCCGAGTCCGTTGTCGACGACGGCCCTGACGACGATGCCGAGGGCGAGGACGAAGGCCAGGAACGGCAGCTGGACCGAGCGCAGGAGCGCCACCGGTGTCGTACGACGGCGTGCGAGGGCCCGCACGGCGAGGACGGCCGCCCCGGCCGCCGCGGACCAGGCGGGGTCGACGCCGGCGCCGGAGGCCACGGCGAACCCGGCGAGCGTGGCCGCGACGGTCACCAGGGCGAACCGGGGCATCCGCGGCGGCTCCGCGAAGCCGGCGCCCTCGGCGGGGGCGTCGAGGTCGGCGGCGAAGAACCGCCGGAAGACGGCGTACTCGACGGCGATGGCGACCAGCCAGGGCAACGTCATGAGCAGGGCGAACCGCGTGAAGCCGAGGCCCGTCGCGGTGAAGGCGAGGAGGTTCGTCAGGTTCGAGACGGGCAGCAGGAGGGAGGCCGTGTTGGACAGGTGGGCACTGGCGTAGACGTGCGGCGCGGGGCGGGCGCCCATGCGGGCCGCGGTGGCGAAGACGACCGGTGTCAGCAGGACGACGGTGGCGTCCAGGCTCAGGGTCGCGGTGATCACGGAGGCGAGCCCGAAGACGGCGGCGAGCAGCGTGCGCGGCCGTCCCGCCGCCCGGCGCGCCATCCAGGTGCCGCAGGCGTGGAAGAGCCCTTCGTCGGCGCAGAGCTTGGCGAGCACGAGGACGCCGGCGAGGAAGCCGATGACGGGGCCGAGCCGCGCGGCCTCGTCCCGCACGTCGTTGAGGGGGATCGCCCCGGCCGCGACGACGACTGCGGCGGCGGGCACGGCGAAGGCGGCCTCCGGCCACCGGAAGGGGCGGACGACGGCGCAGACGAGCACCACGGCCAGGGCGGCGACGGACAAGGACTCGACGAGCATGTCTTCGATCATGCATCCCACGCCGCCCTGCCCCGCATCGCTCGCACGATCAAGGGAACAAGTGTTCTATTGTGTGGTCAGTGCTACCGAGGAGGCGTCATGCGCTGGGAGAACCTTTCCGACGGGCCGCGCCGGGGCACCGCGGACGCCGCGCTGTTCGGCGCGGACGCGGTGACCACGCGGACCTTCGACACCCCTGAGTTCGCCGGCATCACCTTTCACGAGATCCGGGCCCGGTCGATCGTGAACCGGGTGCCGGGGGCGTCCCGCATGCCGTTCGAATGGACGGTCAACCCGTACCGGGGGTGCACGCACGCGTGCGTCTACTGTTTCGCGCGCAAGACGCACAGCTACCTCGACCTGGACACCGGCCTCGGGTTCGACAGCCAGATCGTCGTCAAGGTCAACGCCGCCGAGCTCCTGCGCCGCCAGCTCGCCTCGCCCCGCTGGCACGGCGACCACATCGCCATGGGCACGAACGTGGACTGCTATCAGCGCGCGGAGGGCCGCTACCGCCTCATGCCGGGGATCATCGAGGCGCTGCGCGACCGCGGCAACCCCTTCTCGATCCTCACGAAGGGCACGCTGATCCTGCGCGACCTCGACCTGCTGCGGCAGGCCGCCGCGGTGACGGAGGTCGGCATCTCCGTCTCCGTCGGCTTCACCGACGAGGAGCTGTGGCGCACCGTCGAGCCGGGCACGCCCGCTCCGCAGCGGCGCCTGGACGTCGTCCGCACCCTGACCGGGCACGGCATCGGCTGCGGAGTCCTGATGGCGCCCGTCATCCCCTTCCTGGGGGACCACCCCGACCAGCTGCGTGCCACCGTGCGGGCCATCGCCGCGTCGGGCGCGACGTCCGTGACGCCGCTCGTGCTGCATCTGCGGCCGGGCGCGCGCGAATGGTTCATGGCGTGGCTCGGGCGGCACCATCCGCACCTGGTGCGGCGATACGAACGGTTGTACGCCGAGGGCGCCTACGCGCCGAAGTGGTACCAGCGCCGCATCACCCGGCACGTGCACGAGCTGGCCGAGGAGTTCGGCATCGGCCCCACGCGCGCGGGTGCCCGGCGGTTCCGCGCCCCGGAGGCACCCGAGGCCGCGCCCGCGCCGACGGCCGGGCCCACCCAGCTCACCTTGTTGTGAGCGGCCTGACGGGAGGCACCGCCGGACAAGAGGCCCGCGCGCGGGTGTTGTCACACCCATGGTCCACGATGGGTTCATGAGCCGACTGACCCACATCGGCGCCCCCGAGGGCGTCGCCCCCGCCACCGCGTACACCCACGTCGTCATGGGATCGGGCCGCTTCGTGGCGCTATCCGGCCAGCTGCCCCTGGACGAGGCCGGCGAGCTCGTCGGCGAGGGCGACGCGGCGGCGCAGGCCCGGCAGGTCTTCGAGAACCTGCGGCGCTGCCTCGCGGCCGCGGGCGCGACCTTCGACGACGTCGTGAAGCTGACGTACTTCGTGACGGACATGGCGCACATGCCCGCCGTGCGCGCGGCGCGGGACGCGTTCTGCGACCCCGAGCGGCTCCCCGCCTCCTCGGCGGTACAGGTGGTGTCGCTGGTGCGCCCGGAGTTCCTGATGGAGATAGAGGCGTTCGCGGTGGTGCCGGAGTAGGTGATGGACGTGCGGACAGCAGAGGCAGACGTGCTGCGGATACGGGAGATGGGCGAAGCCGACTGCGACGCCGTCGCCGAGCTCCGCGTCCTCGGCTGGCAGTCGGCGTACGCCGGGCTGATGCCCCAGCCGCACCTGGACGCACTCAGCGTCGAGGAGAGCGCGGCGCAGTTCCGCGAGCGGCTGGGGCGGGGCGGGACGGGTGTGGTGGACCTGGTCGCCGTGCGCGCCGGACGGGTCGTCGGCTGGGCCTTCTGCGGACCGGCCCGCGACGCCGATCTCCCGCCCGGTGAGAGCGAGTTGTACGCGCTGTACGCGCACCCGGAGCAGTACTCCACGGGCGTGGGCCGCGCGCTGCTCCTGGAGTGCCTGGAGCGCTGCGCCGCCGTCGGCCACGGCGGGATGCGCCTCTGGGTCCTGGAGGGCAACGCCCGCGCCCGCCGTTTCTACGAACGCGCCGGGTTCACACCGGACGGCGCCCGCGACCCCCAGGAGATGGACGGCACCCCCGTGCCCGAGCTCCGCTACGGCCGCCCCCTCCCCTGACCCCGCCCCTCACTCGGCCCCCGCCCCTCACTCCGGCAGCCGCGCCAGTGCCGCCGAGGCCGCCGCCGCGAGGCGGGGGTGGGCGCGGGCGGCCATCAGGACGGGTCTGGCCCGCGCGTCGCCGAGCGCCCCGAGCCCTTCCACGCAGGCGAGGGCGATCTTGCCGTACGGATCGTGCGGCGCCAGTCTGCGTTGCAGCGTGGTGATCAGCGCGGGCGCCGACTCCGGGGCGCGCAGCTCCGTGAGGAGCCGCACCGGGTACAGGGCGTACGCGACGCGGAGTTCGTTGGTCGCGAGGGCGGCCGCGGCGCGTGCCGTGCGCGGGTCGCCGAGGCGGGCCAGGGCGTGGGCCGCGGCGGCGCACCGCGGCGGGTCACGGTGGTTGAGGAGGAGGACGAGCGACTCGAAGGCCCTGCGGTCCCCGGCGACGCCGAGCCTGATCGCCACCAACTCCCGGGCCCACAGGGGCTGCCCCGGGGAGACGAGCGCCTCGGCGAGCTCATCGAGGTCGTCCGTGGCGACCAGCCTCTCGTACTCCTTCGAACCGCCCGCCTCGGCCCGTAAGCGTTCCGTCACCGTCCGCAACTCCTCATCCATGGTCGCGAGCCTAAGCCTTACGCAGCTCGCGATGTAGATCACAGACATCAAGGAACATCGCGGGCTGGCGCGCTCGTTACTCGCCGGTTAGTCTCATGTGAGCGGGGCACACTCCCCGTAGCAGTTCCTTTCCTCGCCGTGGCCTGGTGACGCAGCCGCGGCGAGTGCAAGTCGGTTCGGTACTTCACGTACCTCAGTACGACGCGGCTCCGGGACAGAGCCGGTCGGCTTCTCACCGGGCGTGCCCCTCGCGCGCCGCCCGGACACGCCACGCACCACTCCCCGCTCGCCGTGCGGCCCTCGCCGCACCCGCGCGCCCCTCAGTCGTCACTCTCTTCCTGGAGTCCACGCATGGACGCTCCCTTGAACACCGTCGCCGTCATCGGTCTGGGCACGATGGGCACCGGCATCACCGAGGTCCTGGCCCGGGCGGGCCGCGAGGTCATCGGCATCGACATCAGCCAGGCGGCGGCCACCCGGGCCGTCGAGTCGCTGGAGGCCTCGACGGCGCGCGCCGTGCACCGGGGGCGCCTCACCGAGGAGGAGCGCCGCGGCGTCCTCTCCCGCTTCCGCACCTTCACCGACCTGCGGGCCGCCGCCGACGCCGACCTGGTCGTCGAGGTCGTCCCGGAGGCGTACGAGGTCAAGCAGCAGGTCTTCCGCGAGCTCGACGCCGTCGTGCGCCCCGACACGATCCTCGCGACCGGCACGAACGCGCTCTCCGTGACCCGGCTCGCCGCCGAATCGGCGCGCCCCGAGCGGGTGTTGGGCCTGCACTTCTTCAACCCGGCGCCCGCGATGAAGCTCGTCGAGGTCGTCTCATCCGTGCTGACGTCGCCCGCCGCCGTCGCCGCGGTCACCGACCTGGCACACGCCCTCGGCAAGGAGCCCGTCGCGGTCGGCGACCGGCCGGGCTTCGTCGCCGACGGGCTGCTCTTCGGCTACCTCAACCAGGCCGCCGCGATGTACGAGGCGAAGTACGCCTCCCGTGAGGACATCGACGCCGCGATGCGGCTCGGCTGCGGTCTGCCGATGGGCCCGCTCGCCCTGCTCGACCTGATCGGCGTGGACACCGCCCGCACGGTCCTCGACGCCATGTACGCCGAGTCGCAGGACCGTCTGCACGCCCCCGCGCCGATCCTGAAGCAGCTCAGTGAGGCGGGGCTGACCGGGCGCAAGGCGGGCCGCGGCTTCTACACGTACGCCGGGCCGGGCAGCGACGAGGTGGTGCCCGACGCGCTGACCCCGGCGACGGGCGAGAAGCGGGCGGGAGGGCGCGCGGTCCGCTCGGTGGGTGTCGCCGGGTCGGGGACGATGGCGTCCGGCATCGCGGAGGTCTTCGCCAAGGCCGGTTTCGACGTGGTGCTCGCCGCGCGGACCGAGGAGAAGGCGGAGACCGCCAAGTCCCGCGTCGGGAAGTCCCTGTCCCGCTCCGTCGACAAGGGCAGGATGACGGCCGAGGCCGCCGCGCAGGCGTTGGAGCGGATCACGCCGACGGGTTCGTACGAGGCGTTCGCCGACGTCGACCTGGCCCTGGAGGCCGTCGCCGAGGACCTGGACATCAAGCGGCAGCTGTTCGCGACGCTCGACAAGGTCTGCAAGCCGGGCGCGATCCTGGCCACCACAACGTCCTCGCTGCCGATCGTCGCCTGCGCCCGCGCCACGTCGCGGCCGCGCGACGTGATCGGCATGCACTTCTTCAACCCGGCGCCGGCGATGAAGCTGGTCGAGGTGGTCCGCACGGTGGTGACCGCCGACGACGTGCACGCCACGGTCCGCGAGGTCTGCGCGAGGATCCGCAAGCACCCGGTGGACTGCGGCGACCGCGCGGGGTTCATCGTGAACGCGCTGCTGTTCCCGTACCTCAACAACGCGATCAAGATGGTCGAGCAGCACTACGCCTCGCTGGACGACATCGACGCCGCGATGAAGCTCGGCGGCGGCTACCCCATGGGCCCCTTCGAGCTCCTGGACGTCGTCGGCCTGGACGTGTCGCTGGCCATCGAGAAGGTCCTGCACCGTGAGTTCCGCGACCCGGGCCTGGCCCCGGCGCCGCTGCTCGAACACCTGGTGGCCGCGGGCTGCCTCGGCCGCAAGACGGGCCGTGGCTTCCGCGAACATGCCCGGCGCTGAGCCGGCGGAGGGCCGCCCGGGCGAACGGACGGACTGGGGCGGGCTGCTCGAACCCTCGGGCGGCCCCCTCCCCCAGAAGCACAGCCCCGTCCCTCAGGAGCACCGCGCCACGCATATGCAGTACGTTCGTGGCATGTCCAAGGCCGCCAAGTCCTCACGCAACACCAGCCCCGACGCCCCCGAGAGCGCCGCGGGCAACCGTGCCGCCGCCCAGCGGCTCAAGATGCGCAGGGAGCTGGCGGCCGCGGCCATGGAGCTCTTCGCGTCCAAGGGGTACGAGGCGACGACGGTCGACGAGATCGCCGCCGCCGCGGGCGTCGCCCGCCGCACCTTCTTCCGGCACTTCCGCTCCAAGGAAGAGGCGATCTTCCCGGACCACGACGACACCCTGATCCGCGCGGAGGCCGTGCTCAACGCGGCACCGCCGCACGAGCACCCGCTCGACACGGTGTGCCGGGGCATCAAGGAAGTCATGAAGATGTACGCGGCGTCGCCCGCGGTCTCCGTGGAGCGCTACCGCCTCACCCGTGAGGTCCCCACGCTCCGGGAGCGCGAGATCGCCTCGGTGGCCCGCTATGAGCGGCTCTTCACGCGCTATCTGCTCGGCCACTTCGACGAGCACGCGCACCACGACGGCAACGACGACCCGCTGCTCGCCGAGGTCGCCGCCTCCGCGGTGGTCACCGCCCACAACCACGTCCTGCGGCGCTGGCTGCGGGCCGGCGGCCAGGGCGACGTGGAGACCCAGCTGGACCACGCCTTCGCGATCGTCCGCCGCACCTTCGGCACGGGGATCGGCGCGGGCCGCGACACCTTGCCCGCCTCGGGTCCCGCGACGGTCTCCGCCCAGGGTGAGGTGCTCGTCACGGTGGCCCGCACGGACGCGCCGCTGGACGAGGTCATGCGCACCATCGAGAAGGCGCTGCGCGAGCGTTCATAGGCGTCGTTTGGGCTGTTTTGTCCTTGGCTTTTACGGGGGCGCTACCGGTCGGTAGCGCCCCCTCTTTCATGCCCGCACCCGCTCTGACCTGCACTGATCGATCATCGGTCAAAAACTTCTGGCACCCAGTGTCTTGCCGACTGGCACGCGGTGCCATACGTTGATGTTGTCCGGGCGGCCGGCGTGCAGAGATCTTCCGTACGTCGGCTGTCCCCTCAGGCCACGGCCCGTGCGCCCGGACGCCTGCGTCACAGGCACCTCCCACGCCCCACCAGGGCGTCGCCGAGCACCACCCTTCGCCGAACCGACGGCACACCCTCCACCGCAACTTCAGCACCCGACGCAACCCTCAAGAGCGTTCCCCCTCGGACGCTTCTTCGCCGGAGGCAAAACCGTGAAGGAAATCCTGGACGCGATTCAGGCCCAGACCGCGACCGCGAACGGCACCGCCGCGGTCACGTCCGCCGACTTCGCCGCTCTCCCCCTGCCCGACTCGTACCGCGCGATCACCGTGCACAAGGACGAGACGGAGATGTTCGCGGGGCTCGAAACCCGCGACAAGGACCCGCGCAAGTCGATCCACCTGGACGACGTGCCGATCCCCGAACTCGGCCCCGGTGAGGCCCTGGTGGCCGTCATGGCCTCCTCGGTGAACTACAACTCCGTGTGGACCTCGATCTTCGAGCCGGTCTCCACCTTCAGCTTCCTGGAGCGCTACGGCAGGCTCAGCGAGCTCACCAAGCGCCACGACCTGCCGTACCACATCATCGGCTCCGACCTGGCGGGCGTCGTGCTGCGCACCGGCCCCGGCGTGAACGCCTGGAACCCGGGCGACGAGGTCGTCGCGCACTGCCTCAGCGTCGAGCTGGAGTCCTCCGACGGCCACAACGACACGATGCTCGACCCCGAGCAGCGCATCTGGGGCTTCGAGACCAACTTCGGCGGCCTCGCCGAGATCGCGCTCGTCAAGTCCAACCAGCTCATGCCCAAGCCCGGCCACCTCACCTGGGAGGAGGCCGCCTCACCGGGCCTGGTGAACTCCACCGCCTACCGCCAGCTCGTCTCCCGCAACGGCGCCGGCATGAAGCAGGGCGACAACGTCCTGATCTGGGGCGCGAGCGGCGGACTCGGGTCGTACGCCACGCAGTTCGCGCTCGCAGGCGGTGCCAACCCCATCTGTGTCGTCTCCAGCCCCCAGAAGGCGGAGATCTGCCGCGCCATGGGCGCCGACGCGATCATCGACCGCAACGCCGAGGGCTACAAGTTCTGGAAGGACGAGCGGACCCAGGACCCGAAGGAGTGGAAGCGCTTCGGCAAGCGCATCCGCGAGCTCACCGGCGGGGAGGACATCGACATCGTCTTCGAACACCCCGGCCGCGAGACCTTCGGCGCCTCGGTCTTCGTCACACGCAAGGGCGGCACCATCACCACCTGCGCCTCCACCTCGGGCTACATGCACGAGTACGACAACCGCTACCTGTGGATGTCCCTCAAGCGCATCATCGGCTCGCACTTCGCCAACTACCGCGAGGCGTGGGAGGCCAACCGCCTGATCGCCAAGGGCAAGATCCACCCGACGCTCTCCAAGACGTACCGCCTGGAGGACACCGGCCAGGCCGCCTACGACGTCCACCGCAACCTCCACCAGGGCAAGGTCGGCGTCCTCGCCCTCGCGCCCGAGGAGGGCCTGGGCGTGCGCGACCCGGAGAAGCGGGATCGGCACATCGACGCGATCAACCGTTTCCGCAACGTCTGACCGCACTGACCTGAACGCACTGAGGAGCAGCGGAACATGACAGAGCGTCAGAAGGACCGGCCGTGGCTCATGCGGACGTACGCCGGTCACTCCACGGCTGAGGCGTCCAACGAGCTGTACCGGCGCAACCTCGCCAAGGGGCAGACGGGTCTCTCGGTCGCCTTCGACCTGCCCACGCAGACCGGCTACGACCCCGACCACATCCTCGCCCGCGGCGAGGTCGGCCGGGTCGGCGTGCCGGTCTCGCACCTCGGCGACATGCGACGGCTGTTCCAGGACATCCCCCTGGAGCAGATGAACACCTCGATGACGATCAACGCCACCGCCATGTGGCTCCTGGCGCTCTACCAGGTGGTCGCCGAGGAGCAGGGTGCCGACATCACCAAGCTCCAGGGGACGACGCAGAACGACATCGTCAAGGAGTACCTCTCGCGCGGGACGCACGTCTTCCCGCCGGGCCCCTCCCTGCGGCTGACCACCGACATGATCACGTACACGGTGGCGCACATCCCCAAGTGGAACCCGATCAACATCTGTAGCTACCACCTCCAGGAGGCGGGGGCCACACCGGTCCAGGAGATCGCGTACGCGATGTCCACCGCCATCGCGGTTCTCGATGCCGTACGCGACTCGGGGCAGGTTCCCGAGGAGAAGTTCGGGGACGTCGTGGCCCGCATCTCCTTCTTTGTGAACGCGGGCGTCCGCTTCATCGAGGAGATGTGCAAGATGCGGGCGTTCGGGCGGATCTGGGACCAGGTCACGCGCGAGCGGTACGGCATCGAGAACCCGAAACACCGCCGGTTCCGCTACGGCGTGCAGGTCAACTCCCTGGGCCTGACCGAGGCCCAGCCGGAGAACAACGTCCAGCGGATCGTGCTCGAAATGCTGGCCGTGACGCTCTCGAAGGACGCACGCGCGCGTGCCGTGCAGCTGCCCGCCTGGAACGAGGCGCTGGGCCTGCCCCGGCCCTGGGACCAGCAGTGGTCGCTGCGCATCCAGCAGGTCCTCGCGCACGAGAGCGACCTCCTGGAGTACGAGGACATCTTCGACGGCTCGCACGTCGTCGAGGCCAAGGTGGCCTCGCTCGTCGACGAGTCACTCGCCGAGATGGACCGCATCGAGAAGATGGGCGGCGCGATGGCCGCCGTCGAGTCCGGCTACCTCAAGTCGCAGCTCGTCTCCTCGCACGCGGAGCGCCGGGCGCGCATCGAGTCCGGCGAGGAGAAGATCGTCGGCGTCAACTCCTACGAGTCCACGGAGCCGAGCCCCCTCACCTCGGACCTGGACGCGGCGATCATGACGGTCGACCCGGCGGTCGAGGCGCGCGTCGTGAGCGCGCTCCAGCACTGGCGGGACACCCGCTACCAGCCGCCGTTCAACCACCCGCGCCCCTGCAAGGCCCTCCAGCGGCTCAAGGAGGTGGCCGCAGGGACGGGCAACCTCATGGAGGCCACCCTGGAGTGCGCACGCGCCGGTGTGACGACCGGGGAGTGGGCGGGGGCCCTGCGGGAGGTCTTCGGGGAGTTCCGGGCCCCCACGGGCGTCTCCAGCGCTCCGGTGGCCGTCGCGGCCGAGGAGGGCACGCCGCTCGCCCTCGTCCGGGAGAAGGTCGCACGGACGGCCGAGGACCTCGGCGGCGGCCGGCTCCGCTTCCTGGTCGGCAAGCCCGGCCTCGACGGGCACTCCAACGGCGCCGAGCAGATCGCGGTGCGCGCGCGTGACGCGGGCTTCGAAGTGGTCTACCAGGGCATCCGCCTCACGCCGGAGCAGATCGTCGACGCGGCGCTCGCCGAGGACGTGCACGCGGTGGGGCTCTCGATCCTCTCCGGCTCGCACGCGGAGCTCGTGCCGGACGTGCTCGTGCGGCTCCGCGAGGCCGGCGCCCCGGACATTCCCGTCATCGCCGGCGGCATCATCCCCAACAGCGACGCCGAGGCCCTGAAGGCGGCGGGTGTGGCCGCCGTCTTCACCCCCAAGGACTTCGGCATCACCGAGATCATCGGCCGTATCGTCGACGAGATCCGGAAAGCGAACCACCTCGACCCTCTGGAGGTCCCCGCATGACCCCGTCCGTGAACCGTCTGCGTCCGCGCCGCTCCTGTCTGGCCGTACCGGGCTCGAACCCCCGCTTCCTGGAGAAGGCCCAGGGCCTCCCCG
This sequence comes from Streptomyces sp. NPDC030245, assembly GCF_055572995.1. NCBI lineage: Bacteria > Bacillati > Actinomycetota > Actinomycetes > Kitasatosporales > Streptomycetaceae > Streptomyces > Streptomyces sp. NPDC030245. The sequence goes on from NZ_JBVICF010000002.1 coordinate 919,738, forward strand.
CCGACCAGGTCTTCCTCGACCTGGAGGACGCCTGCGCGCCGCTCGCCAAGCCGGAGGCCCGGCACACCATCGTGAAGTTCCTCAACGAGGGCGACTGGACGGGCAAGACGCGGGTCGTGCGCGTCAACGACTGGACGACCGAGTGGACGTACCGCGACGTCGTCACGGTCGTCGAGGGCGCGGGCCAGAACCTCGACTGCATCATGCTGCCGAAGGTCCAGACGGCCGACCAGATCGTCGCGCTCGACCTGCTCCTCACCCAGATCGAGAAGACCATGGGCTTCGAGGTCGGCAAGATCGGCATCGAGGCGCAGATCGAGAACGCGCGGGGCCTGAACAACGTCAACGCGATCGCCGAGGCCTCCCCGCGCGTCGAGACCATCATCTTCGGCCCGGCCGACTTCATGGCGTCGATCAACATGAAGTCCCTGGTCGTCGGCGAGCAGCCGCCCGGCTACCCGGCGGACGCCTACCACTTCATCCTGATGAAGATCCTGATGGCCGCCCGCGCCAACAACCTCCAGGCCATCGACGGCCCCTACCTCCAGATCAAGAACGTCGACGGCTACCGCGAGGTCGCGAACCGCGCCGCCGCGCTCGGCTTCGACGGCAAGTGGGTCCTGCACCCCGGCCAGGTGGAGGCCGCCAACGAGGTCTTCTCGCCCTCCCAGGAGGACTTCGACCACGCCGAGCTGATCCTGGACGCGTACGAGTACTACACGTCCGAGGCGGGCGGCAAGAAGGGCTCGGCGATGCTCGGCGACGAGATGATCGACGAGGCGAGCCGGAAGATGGCGCTGGTCATCTCCGGGAAGGGCCGTGCGGCGGGGATGCGGCGCACGTCCAAGTTCGAGGCCCCGGAGGCGTAGAGAATCATGCAGTTCGGCCGCACCTACGAAGAGTTCGAAGTCGGCGCCGTGTACAAGCACTGGCCCGGAAAGACGGTCACCGAGTACGACGACCACCTCTTCTGCCTGCTCACCATGAACCACCACCCCCTCCACATGGACAGCAACTATGCGGAGCGGACGACGGACTTCGGGAAGAACGTCGTCGTGGGCAACTACATCTACTCGCTGCTTCTCGGCATGTCCGTGCCGGACGTCTCCGGCAAGGCCATCGCCAACCTGGAGGTCGAGTCGCTCAAGCACGTGGCGCCGACCTTCCACGGCGACACGATCTACGGCGAGACGACGGTCCTCGACAAGACGCCGTCGAAGTCCAAGAGCGACCGCGGGATCGTGTACGTGGAGACCAAGGGCTACAAGCAGGACGGCACGCTCGTCTGCGTGTTCCGCCGCAAGGTGATGGTGCCCACCGAGACGTACATCAAGGAGCGCGGCGGCGAGCAGCCCGGCCGCCCGGAGCTCGACGCCCCGTCGAAGAACGCGGAGAAGTGAACCCATGAGCCGACTCGCGCAGACCGCCGGTCTCACCGACATCCAGCAGGAGATCCTGGCCACGGTGCGGGACTTCGTCGACAAGGAGATCATTCCTGTCGCGACCGATCTGGAGCACCGTGACGAGTATCCGCAGCAGATCGTCGACGGCCTCAAGGAGTTGGGGCTCTTCGGGCTCATGATCCCGGAGGAGTACGGCGGTCTGGGCGAGTCGCTGCTCACGTACGCGCTCTGCGTGGAGGAGATCGCGCGCGGCTGGATGTCGGTCTCCGGCATCATCAACACCCACTTCATCGTCGCCTACATGCTCAAGCAGCACGGCACGCAGGAGCAGAAGGAGACCTTCCTGCCGCGCATGGCGGCCGGCGAGGTGCGGGGCGCGTTCTCCATGTCGGAGCCGGGCCTCGGCTCCGATGTGTCGGCCATCACATCGAAGGGCGTACAGGACGGCGACGAGTACGTCCTCAACGGCCAGAAGATGTGGTTGACGAACGGCGGTACGTCCACTTTGGTGGCCGTCCTGTGCCGGAGTGACGAAGGACACCCCGAGGGCACGGCGCCCCACAAGTCGATGACCACGTTCCTTGTCGAGAAGGAGCCCGGTTTCGGAGAGGTCCGCCCCGGCCTCACCATCCCCGGCAAGATCGACAAAATGGGTTACAAGGGCGTCGACACGACCGAACTCATCATGGATGGGCTGCGAATTCCGGCCAATCGCGTGCTCGGCGGCGTCACCGGCCGAGGGTTTTACCAAATGATGGACGGTGTCGAGGTCGGGCGCGTCAATGTCGCGGCGCGTGGCTGCGGCGTCGCTCAGCGTGCGTTCGAGCTCGGCGTCTCGTATGCCCAGCAACGTCACACTTTCGGCAAGGCCATCGCCCAGCACCAGGCGATCCAGTTCAAGCTGGCCGAGATGGCTACCAAGGTCGAGGCCGCCCATGCGATGATGGTGAACGCAGCGCGCAAAAAGGACTCGGGGGAGCGAAACGACCTCGAAGCAGGGATGGCGAAGTACCTCGCGTCCGAGTACTGCAAGGAAGTCGTCGAGGACGCGTTCCGGATTCACGGCGGCTACGGCTTCTCGAAGGAGTACGAGATCGAGCGTCTCTACCGGGAGGCCCCCATGCTGCTGATCGGTGAAGGTACCGCCGAGATCCAGAAAATGATCATTGGCCGACGACTTCTCGAAGAGTATCGATTCCAGGGCTAGATGCCCGGTTTGGGCCACTTTCGCCGAGAAGAAGATCACACCCTGTCAACACTCTTCGGCCGCTGACTCGGCTTCCTGGCTTGCCCAGTTGTGGCTCGCAACCGATAACATCCGGAAAAAGCCGCCGTCCCCCGTTCACTGCGCGGCATCATCCGCTACGAAGGTCATCCATGCCCCACAGCCAAACCTCTGCACCACGCGACGGCATTCTTCAGGGACGCCTTGCTCGCGGAGCATCGCCGTGGCTCCTGCCGACCGTCGCCACCGCCGCACTCAGCCTCGCCCGCGCGCGCCGCTCCAAGAGCGCCGCGGCCGTGGCCGTACCCGCCACCGCTCTCGCGGCGGGCATGCTGTGGTTCTTCCGCGACCCCGAGCGCGAGATCGCTCAGGGCCGGGTCATCTCCCCCGCCGACGGCGTGGTGCAGAGCATCATGCCGTGGAAGGACGGGCGGACCCGCGTCGCCATCTTCATGAGCCCCCTGAATGTCCACGTCAACCGCGCGCCCCTGGCGGGCACGGTGACGTCCGTGGAGCACATCCCCGGCGGGTTCGTCCCGGCGTTCAACAAGGAGAGCGAGAACAACGAGCGCGTTGTCTGGCACTTCGACACCGAGCTCGGCGACATCGAGATGATCCAGATCGCGGGCGCGGTCGCGCGGCGCATCGTGCCGTACGTGCCGCAGGGCACGAAGGTGGAGCAGGGCGAGCGGATCGGTCTGATCCGCTTCGGCTCGCGCGTCGACATCTACCTCCCCGAGGGTGTCGAGGTGGACGTCGAGGTCGGTCAGAAGACCGTGGCTGGGGTGACTCGCATTGACCGTGGTTGATCCAGAGACACAAGCGGGCTGGGTGCCCGAGGCGGTGCAGGACGAGGCCGACGAGGAGATGCCTCTCTCACTGCGCCTGTCGATAGCGGACACCCTCACCCTCGGCAACGCCACGTGCGGGTTCATGGCGGTGTACTTCACCACCACGGGCATCCTCATCCCGTACGTGCAGGGCAGCACCGAGAGCGGCATGGCGCGGCACTCCGCCGCGACCGCCGTGATCCTGATGCTCTGCGCGGCCGTCTTCGACCTGTTCGACGGGCTCGTGGCCCGCAAGCTGCGGTCCTCGCCGATGGGCGCGGAGCTGGACAACCTGTCGGACCTGATCAGCTTCGGTCTGGCGCCGGCGTACTTCGTCCTCGTCTACGGCATGGTCGCCGACGACGCCCACCAGCGGGTGGCGGCGGTCGGCGCGATCGTCGTACTGCTGGCGGTGGTGCTGCGGCTTGCGCGGTTCAGTTGCGTCACCGTGAAGGACGGCACCTTCCAGGGCATGCCGTCGCCCTTCGGGGCGCTCACGGTCGTCTCGATCGTGCTCCTGGAGCTGCCGTTCGTGGCGACGCTCCTCGCGATCATCGGCACGGCCTGGCTCATGGTCAGCCGCGTCGAGTACCCGAAGCCGCGGGGCCCCCTCGCGGTGGCCATGCTCTCCTGGATCGTCGCGGCCATGGGGCTCCTCGCGGCCTGGGCGTTCGACGCGCCGGGCGGCCAGCTGCTCCTCCAGACCGGCTGCGCGCTCCAGCTCGTCCTCGGGGCGGTCATTCCCCTCTTCGCCACGGCTCGGAGGGTGAACAACTTCCGGGGCAACCGGCGTGAGGCGCGGGCCGCGCAGTTGCCGTAGCGGCGCGAGTGCCGGCGGCGCTTGTACGTAGCCCAGGGGGCCTGAACCGGATGGTTCAGGCCCCCTTTGCGTACCGTCTTGTCGCCCTCCGGGCTCGTCCTCAATCGCCGGACGGGCTGAAATTCGCTGCCTGTTCCGCCGCCGTCGGCTGCCGGACGACCTTCATGCCGCCCGTCGCCTTCTTGTCCGGCTGGAGGATGACGCTCTCCTTGGAGGAGGGTGCCTTCGGGTCGGTGAAGTTCTGGGTGACGCCGAAGCCGGAGTCGAAGCCGTCCAGCGTGAGGAGGGCCTTGTCCACGCCCTCGCGCGTGAGGTCCTTGTCCTCGCACGCCTTCTTCAGGGCCTCGCCGAAGACCGACGCGGCCGTCCAGCCCGCCACGACGCCGTTGTCCAGGGAGTCCTTCGGGTGGGCCTTCTTGTAGTCGGCGACGAGCTTCTTCGCCGCCGTCGTGTCCGCGCCGATCGGCAGGGTCGGCGAGGCCACGTAGTAGTTCTTCATGAGCGCCGGGCCCGACTGCGTGGCGAGGAGCTGCGGGGCGAATGCCGAGTTGTTGCCGATGACGGGGACGTCGAAGCGCCCCGCCGCCGCGACGCCGACCAGGGACGCGGCCTGGCGGGGGCCCGCGCTGATGACGACGGCCTTGACGCCGGCCTTCTTCAGGGCGGAGACCTGGGCGGTCATGTCGTTGTCCGTGGGCTTGATCTTCTGCTCGACGACGGTGAGGCCCGCCTTGTCGGCCATGTGCTTCGAGCCCTTGAGGGCGCTCTCTCCGTAGTCGCCCTCGAAGTAGACGTGGCCGAGCTTGTCGCCCTTCTTGAGGCCCTTCTCCTTCATCAGGAAGTCGATCGCGTTGATCGTCTCCAGGTCGTACGTGGAGCCGATCACGCGCACGTAGGGGCTGCCCAGCAGGTTCGCCGACCAGGCCTGGGGCAGGACCAGGCTCTTGTCGGCGTCGATGCGCTGCTTGACGGCGGCGACGAACGGGGAGCCGATGAACTGGGCGAAGCCGAGGACCTTCGGCTCCAGCTCGGTGTAGGCGGCGACGGCCTTCTGCGGGTCGTAGCCGTGGTCGCGGACGGTCAGCTTCAGCTTGCGGCCGCAGATGCCGCCGTCGGCGTTGGTCTGGTCGACGTAGAGCTGCTGGGCCTGGGTGACGCTCTTGCCGAGGGTGGCGTAGACGCCGGTCATGTCGGTGAGCACGCCGAGATCGATGGTCTCGCTCGTCACGCCGGTGCCGGATTTCACCCCTCCCGCGCCCTCGCCGCCCTTCTCCCCGTCGTCGTCCTTGGCCTTTGAACTGCATGCGGTGAGCGCCAGCAGCGCGGCGACCGCTGTGGCGGCGGCCGTGGCCCTCGTCAGCGTCTTCGGTGTTCTCATGCTTCCTCCCCTGTCGTGCCTGGTCTTGGCTTGCTGCGCCGGGCGGCGATCCTCGCCAGGCCGCCGGGCAGGAAGAGCACCACCGCCACGACGGCGGCGCCGTACAGATACCGGGACGCCTCACCCGGTGAGATCCCGCCGGTGCCGGGCGCCGAGACGAGGGGCAGCGCGTCGCTGTACCGGGTGAGCAGCTGCGGCAGCAGCGAGACGAGTGCGGCGCCCGCGACCGCGCCGGCGACCGAGCCGAGGCCGCCGATGACGATCATCGCCAGGTACTCCAGGGAGAGCGTCATGCCGAAGTAGTCCGGCACGGTGCGCTGGAAGACCAGGGCGAGCAGGACCCCGGCGAGGCCCGCGTACATCGACGACAGGACGAAGACCCCGGCGCGGTAGCGGGCCACCGGGACGCCGATCACGCCCGCGGCGACCCGGTGGTCGCGGATGGCGTTCATGGCGCGCCCCGGGCGGCCCCGCAGCACGCCGCGGGCGAAGAGACCGCAGCCGAGGAGCAGGACGAGTCCGGCGTACCAGAGCTTCTCCGCGGAGCCGAACGGTACGGCCGCGATCACGACCTCACTCTCGTCGAAGGTGATGCCGAAGAGGCTCAGGGGCGGGACGTCGCGTCCGTTGGAGCCGCCCGTGAGGTCGTGGGCGTTGAAGAGCACGTGCTGCCCGATGAAGATCAGCGCGAGGGTCGCGATGCCGAGGTACGCGCCGCTCAGGCGGCCCGCGATGGGGCTGAAGAGGCCGCCCGCGAGCCCGGCGAGGGCCACCGCGAGGGTCGCGGCGAGCCAGCTGGGCAGGCCGAGCCCCGTCAGCCCCTCGCCTCCGTCGCCGGCGAGGACGCAGTAGCCGTACGCCCCGATGGCGAGGAAGAAGGCGTGGCCCATGGAGAGCTGGCCCGTCGCGCCGGTGAGGAGGTTGAGGCCGATCGCGCCGATGGCGGCGGCCATCGCGAAGAGGCCCGCCTGGAGCCAGAAGCGGTCCAGGTAGAACGGCACGGCGAGCAGGAGGACCGCTGCGGCGGCCCACATGTAGGTGCGGGGGCGGCCGAGCCGCGTACGGGCGGCGGCCGTGGGAGCGGTGGGGGCCGGGCGGGTGGCGGTCCCGGAGACCTCAGACACGGGAGAGCTCCTTCGTGCCGAACAGCCCGGCGGGTCGCAGCAGCAGGATGACGGTCATGACGAGGTAGGGCGCGAGGTCGCCGAGGCCGCGGCCGAGGAAGCTGAGATCGCTCTGGTAGCCGGTGGCGAGGGACTCGGTGACGCCCACGACGAGGCCGCCGACCAGGGCGCCCGTCGTGGAGTCGAGGCCGCCGAGGATCGCGGCGGGGAACGCCTTCAGCGCCGCGAGGGACGTGGCGCGTTCGAGCCCGGGGGTCGGGAAGACGGTGAGGAACAGCGCGGCCACGGCGGCGAGCGCGCCCGCCACCGCCCACGCCCCGAGTGAGACCCTGCCGAGCCGCACGCCCATCAGCGCGGCGGTCTCCGGGCTCTCGGCGGCGGCCCGCATCGCCACGCCCCACGAGGTGTAGCGGAAGGCGAGGAGGAAGACGGTGATGAGCAGCGCCGCCGCGACGAACGCCGCGATGCGGGTGTGCGCGAGGGAGATCGGGCCGACGGTCAGCACGTCGTCGCCCCACGGGTCGCCGAGCGGCAGGACGTCGGTGCCGAGGCGGCGGGTGAGCTCGGTGGTGAGCAGGATGTCGACGCCGATGGTGACGATGGCGAGCACGCTGTGGTCGGAGCCGCGGTAGCGGCGCATGACGAGGAACTCGACGGCTGCCCCGACCACCGCGGCGCCCGCGATGCCGACGAGCAGCGCCGCCCAGAAGCCGAGGTCGTCGTGGAGCGACGCGGTGACGTAGCCGCCCGCGAGGAGCAGCGAGGCGTGGGCGAAGTTGACCACCTCGGTGGCGCGGAAGATGACGACGAAGCCGAGGGCGATGAGGGCGTAGACGGAGCCCATCGAGACCCCGTTGAGGAAGAGTTCGGTGAAGGTGGTCACGGTCGCTCCTCCCCTTCGCCGGTCCGGCCGCCCTCGCCCAGGTAGGCGCGTACGACCGCCGGGTCGTTCTGTACGTCGCCGGGCGCGCCGTCGGCGATCCGGCGTCCGAAGTCGAGTACGGTCACCGCGTCCGCGAGCCGCATCACCACCCCCATGTCGTGTTCCACCAGGACGATCGAGATGCCGAGGCTGTCGCGGACGCCCGCGATGACGGCCGCGGTGCGGCGCCGTTCGTCGGCGGTCATGCCGGCGACGGGCTCGTCGAGGAGCAGCAGCCGCGGCTCCATGCACAGGGCGCGGGCGAGCTCGGCGAGTTTCTGCTGTCCGTAGGGCAGGGCGCCCGCGGGCAGGTCGAGTTGGTGTTCGAGGCCGACGAACGCGGCGATCTCGCGGACGCGTTCGCGGTGCCTGCGTTCCTCGCGGGCGGCCGAGGGCAGCCGCAGTCCTGCGGCGACGAAGCCGGTGCGGGTCAGGCGGTGCCGGCCGAGCAGCAGGCTGTCGGCGACGGTGGCGCGCGGCGGCAGGGCGAGGTTCTGGAAGATCCGGGCGACGCCGAGTCCCGCGATCTGGTGCGGCCGCATGCCGGTGAGCTCGTGCTCGCCGAAGCGGACGCTGCCGCCGCTCGCGCGGTAGACGCCGGACAGGACGTTGAAGCAGGTGGACTTGCCGGCGCCGTTGGGTCCGATGACGGCGTGCACGGTGCCGGGGCGGACGGTGAAGCTGACGGCGTCGAGGGCGGTGAGCCCGGCGAAGCGGACCGTCAGGTCCCGTACTTCCAGCGGCGGTACGGTCGTTTCGGTCACGGTCCGGCCTCCCAGCGCGGCAGCGTCGGCAGCGCGCCGATGCCGCGGGTGGCGTCGGCCGCCGCGTCCTCGTCGACCACGCCCAGGTAACGGCGGCGCACCTCGTCGGAGGCGGCGAGTTCGTCCGCGGGTCCGGCGAGGGCGACCTCGCCGACGTCGAGGACGTACGCCGTGGAGGCGAGCCGCAGCGCGAGGGCGGCGTTCTGCTCGACGAGGAGCACCGAGATGCCCTGGGCGTTGATCTCCTGGATGGTGTCGGCGATGCGGGCGGCCATCAGCGGCGCGAGGCCGAGGGAGGGTTCGTCGAGGAGGAGCAGGCGCGGGGACGCCATCAGCGCCCTGCCCACGGCGAGCATCTGCTGTTCGCCGCCGGAGAGGAGCCCGGCGCGCTGGGCGCCGCGCTCGGCGAGGACGGGGAAGAGGTCGTGGACGCGCCGCAGGGCGGCCGCTTTGGCGGCGCGCGAGCCGGTGGAGCCGAGCGCCCCTGCTCGCAGGTTGTCGGTGACGGACATCCGGGCGAACACCTGCCTGCCCTCGGGCACGTGGGAGATCCCGGCGGCCACCACCCGGTCCGGCGTGAGGCCGTCGAGGCGCCGCCCGTCGAAGTGGATGCCGCCCGAGGTCAGCGTCCCGCCCTGGAAGGCGAGGGTGCGGGAGATGGCGCGCAGCAGCGTCGACTTGCCCGCGCCGTTGCCGCCGAGCACGGCGACGACGGCGCCGTCGGGCAGGTCGAGGGAGACGCGGCGCAGGGCCCGCACGGGCCCGTACCCCACCGACACGTCCCGCACGGCCAGCCCCCCGCCGCGGGCGCCGGGCCCGGCCTTCCCGGCGCCCTTCACATCGGATCCAGCCACGTATCGCCCTCTCGTCCCGTCCGGCCGTCCGCCGTCGCGTGGCGCTCACCCCAGCACCGCGGGAGCGGCCCGTCCACGGGCAGCGGGCGAAACGCTGCGGGCGACCAGTGGCGGCGTCCCCCGGTTGTGCACGCGCACAACACCGCGTGTCAGGGGCCTGCGGGAGGGGCCCGAGGAGTGGCATCCTCCGGACGACGACGTCTTGATACGCGGCGACGGGGGGCGACGATGACCGGAACCAAGAGCGGACGCAGGCCGAGGACCGGGCACGACTGGAAACTCCTCAAGGAGGCGTGCACGGCCCTCCTGCCGCGCCTGCCCGAGCTGGTCGACGAACATCTGCGCCAGCTCGGCGAGCACTCGCCGGTGTACGGGCGCGTGCTGCCGTACGACGTGCAGTGGCGGGAGGCCGAGGAGGCCATGCGGATCGGCATCGAGGCGATCTCGGCCCCGCGTGCCTCGCCGCGCCGCGACCTGGAGTACGCGGAGGAGGCCGGGCGGCGCCGGGCCCAGCAGGGCCTGCCCCTCGACCTGGTGGTGCACTCGTACCGCAACGCGGGCTATCTGGTGTGGGACTCGCTCCTGGAGGGGACGGCGGGCAAGGACCCGGAGAAGCTCGCGGTCCTGATGCGCTCGGCGACGATGGTGTGGTCGGCGGTGGACGCGCAGGCCGCGGTGGCGTCCGACGCGTACCGTGCCACCGAGCTGGAGCTGCGCCGGCGCACGGACGAGCAGTTGCAGGCGCTGCTCGACGCGCTTTTGGAGGGCCGTTCGGCGCCGGGGCTCGCGGCGCGGGCGGCGGCCGGGCTCGACCTGCCCGAGCACGGCCCGTACGCGGTGGTGGTGCTCCGCGTGGACCGGCGCGACGGCCGTGAGGCGTTCCACCGGCAGATCCAGCGGACGGGGTTCCGCTTCATCTGGCGGATGCGGACGGACTGCGAGGTCGGCGTGGTGGCGCTCGGCGCGGCCGGTGACGGTGAGGAGGGCGGCCTGGACGGCCTCGCCCGGCTGCTGGACGGGCGCTGCCCCGGCCCCGGCGGGATCAGCCCCGTGGTCGGCGGGCTGGCGGAGCTGGGCCACGCCCGGCGGCTCGCGGAACTCGCGCTGCGCACCTGCCCGCCCGGCGCGACGGACATCGTGCGCCTGGACCGGCGGATGCCGACGGCGCTGGTGGTGAGCCAGCCGGAGCTGGCGGGGCGCCTGGTGAAGGACGTGCTCGGCGAGGTCCTCGCCCTCGAACCGGCGGACCAGGCGGTGCTGTTGGAGACGCTGGACGCGTGGCTGGCCTGCGAGGGCTCGGCGGGCCGGGCGGCGGGCCGCCTCTACTGCCACCGCAACACGGTGTTCAACCGCCTGCGCCGCCTGGAACAACTCACCTCACGCTCCCTGGCGAGACCACGGGACCTGGTGGAGGTGGCACTGGCGCTGGAGGCCCACAGACTGACACCGGGGTAGAGGGGGCGCCCCTCACGGGACGCCCCGTAAGGGGCGCGGGGAACTGCGCGAGCAACCCCCACAACCCGCACCCCGCAAACGCCCCGAACCAGGCAGACGCCCCCGGAGACCCGCCCAGGCCCTACGCCAAGTAGTCCCGCCCCAACCGCTCCGCAAGCGTCTCCAGAATCGGCCCCGCCTCGGCGATGCACCGAGCCACGTCGGGCTCGACGTCGGTCAGGGCGTACGCACGCCGGATGCCGGCCTTGCCGAGCACCTCGGGGGCGAGGGCGAGGCGCCCGCAGACAGCGACCACCTCCACGCCCGCGGCCCGCGCCGCCGCGGCCACCCCGGCGGGCGCCTTGCCGTGCAGGGTCTGCTCGTCGAGGGAGCCCTCACCGGTGATGACGAGCGTCGCTCGCTCCAGGGCGGGCGCGAAGCCGAGCACGTCGAGCATGACCTCGATGCCGGGCCGGAAGCCCGCCCCGAGTCCGACCAGCGCGCCGTACCCGATGCCGCCCGCGGCGCCGGCGCCCGGCGCCTTGGCGTACTCGGCGGCCTTCGGGCCGACGGACTTCTCCAGGACCGTGGCGAAGTGGGCGAGCGCGGCGTCCAGCGCGGCGACGTCCTCCGCGCAGGCGCCCTTCTGCGGCCCGTACACCGCGGGCGCGCCCTTCGGCCCGGTCAGCGGGTTGTCCACATCGCTGGCGAGCACGATCTCGACATCCTTGAGCCGCGGGTCGAGGCCCGCAAGCTCCGCGGTGGCCAGGTCCTTCAGCGGGCCGCCGCCCGGCGCGACCGGCTCGCCCGCCGCGTCCAGGAAGCGCGCGCCGAGCGCGGCCAGCATGCCCGCGCCGCCGTCGGTCGTGGCGCTGCCGCCGACGCCGAAGACGATGGTGCGGGCCCCCGCGTCGAGCGCGGCGCGGATCAGCTCACCGGAGCCGTACGTGGTGGCCGTGAGCGGCGCGAAGACGCCCTCGGGCAGCAGCTGGAGGCCCGAGGCCTCGGCCATCTCCACCACGGCGGTGCCGTCCTTGAGCGCGTACGCCGCCGTGACCTCGTTGCCGAGCGGTCCCGTGACGCGCACCTCGCGGCGCTCGAAACCGCCCGCGACGGCCGCGGCGACCGTGCCGTCGCCGCCGTCGGCGACCGGCAGCGCCTCGACCGTGACGCCGGGGGCGACGCGGTGGAGCCCGGCCGTCACCCGCTCGGCGACCTGCACGGCCGTGAGTGAACCCTTGAACTTGTCCGCGGCGATGAGGACACGCTGCTCGTGTCCCGTCGTTCCTTCAGCGTCCGCCACCTTGCATTCCCCTTGCTTTCCGGGCCTTGCTCGCGTCAAGGCAGTCGCGCCGCTGCGACCATAACCGCAGACAGGGCCCGCTGCCCATGGCCGACCGGGGCGCGAGACGGCACCCCTCGGCGGAATATCCCCCATAGCAGCCCATAGTGGTGCGGCATGAACAGAGAATGATCGATCAACCCGGAATGCCCGGGCCGACGCTGGCTACCCTTTCTCCGTGACCGTTCAGAACCCGCAGGACTACGCCACGTACATCGCCGGGCTCCCCCGCGTCCTCGTGGGAGCCGCCGCGCTCTTCCGCGACGCGGACGGCCGGATCCTGCTCGTCGAGCCCAACTACCGCGAGGGCTGGGCGCTGCCCGGCGGGACCGTCGAGTCGGACGACGGGGAGACGCCGCGGCAGGGGGCGCGCCGGGAGACCCTGGAGGAGATCGGGCTCGACGTGGCGCCCGGGCCGCTGCTCGCGGTCGACTGGGTGCCGCCGGGCCCCTCGCGGTCGCGGCCGCCGCTGGTCGCGTACCTGTACGACGGTGGTGTGCTCGGCACCGAGCAGCTGAAGTCGATCCGGCTCCAGGAGGAGGAGCTGCTCTCCTGGCGGCTGGTCGCGCCCCAGCACCTCGCGGAGCATCTGCCCGCCGAGCTCGGGCGCCGGGTCGCCGCCGCGCTCGACGTGCTGGCGCGGGGCAACGGCCCGGCGGAGCTGGAGGACGGGTACCGGGTCGGCTGACTCCCGGCACCCGCGGGCGGTCGGGCGTGCGGGCCCGTCAGAACAGGGCGTCCTCGACGGTCCGCGCCGCCCCGCCCTCGAAGGCCAGCAGCCGCTGCTTGCGGCCGAGCCCGCCGCCGTACCCCGTCAGGCTGCCGCTGGCGCCGATGACGCGGTGACAGGGGACGATGACGCCGATCGGGTTCTTCCCGTTGGCGAGGCCGACCGCACGGGAGGCATTGGGCTTGCCGAGGGCTTCGGCGAGTTCGCCGTACGTACGGGTCTCGCCGTAGGGGATCTGCTGGAGCGCACGCCAGACCGTGCGTTGGAACGGCGTGCCGTCGAGCCGCAGCGGCACGTCGAACTCCGTCAGCTCCCCGGCGAAGTAGGCCTCCAGCTGGCTGATCACCGCACCGAACGGCGCCGGGTCCCGGTCGCCGAAGGTCTCCTCGGGCGGGCGGTGGCGCTGCTCGGTCATGTAGAGGCCGCTGAGCACGCCGTCGGTGGCGACGAGGGTGAGCGGCCCGTAGGGGCTGTCGATGAGGGTGTGCAGACGTTCCATGTGCTGAGTGGCTTCCCTTCGCTCCGCGTGTTCCATGAGTGAAGTCCCTTACGCGGGGATGGAGTTGATGGGGTGGTCGTCGGTGGCCCACAGGTACTGGACGGCGTACGCCCGCCAGGGCCGCCAGGCGGCGGCGCGCGCGGTGAGCGCGGCGGGGGTGTGCGGCAGGCCGAGCTCCCGCGCCGCGCGGCGGATGCCGAGGTCGGAGGGGAGGAAGGTGTCCGGGTCGCCGAGCGCCCGCATCGCGATGACCTCGACCGTCCAGGGGCCGAAGCCGGGGAGCTCGGCGAGCCGGGCGCGGGCCTCGTCCCAGTCGCGCTCCACGCCGAGGCCGATGCTGCCGTCGGCGAGGTGGCGCACCAGCGTCGTCAGGGTGGAGCGGCGGCTGCGGGGCAGGGCGAGGGAGTCGGGGTCGAGCGCGGCGAGGTCGTCCGGCGCGGGGAAGAGGTGGGTGAGGCCGCCCTCGGGGTCGTCGACCGGGCGGCCGTGCGCGGTGACGAGGCGGGCGGCGTGGGTGCGGGCGGCGGCCGTGGAGACCTGCTGGCCGAGGACGGCGCGCACGGCGAACTCGGCCTCGTCGACGGTGCGCGGCACGCGCCGCCCCGGGGCCTTGTCGACGAGCGGCGCGAGCAGCGGGTCGGCCCGCAGCCGGCCGTCGACGGCGGCCGGGTCGGCGTCCAGGTCGAGCATGCGGCGGCAGCGGCTGATGGCGATGGTCAGGTCGCGCGGGTCGGTGAGGGTCAGCCGGCAGCCGATGTGCTCGGGGTGCGGGGTGAGGGCGACGATGCCGTGCCCGTGGGGCAGGTTCAAGGTCCTGCGGTACGCGCCGTTCCGCCACTCCTCGACGCCGGGTACGGCGGTGGCGACGAGGTGCCCGAAGAGATTGTCGGGGTTGAGGGGCGCGCGGAACGGCAGCCGCAGCGACAGCACCCCGCCCGGCGCCCCGGCCGGTGCGGCGCCGGGCCCCTTCGGCGCGCGGGCGCGGAGCTCTCCGGGGGCCAGCGCGAAGACCTCGCGGACCGTGTCGTTGAAGGTGCGGATCGAGGAGAAGCCGGCGGCGAAGGCGATCTCCGCCATGGGCAGTCCGGTGGTCTCGATGAGCAGCCGGGCGGTCTGCGCGCGCTGGGCGCGGGCGAGGGCGAGCGGTCCCGCGCCGAGCTCGGCGAGCAGCTGCCGTTCGACCTGCCGGGTGCTGTAGCCGAGGCGGGCCGCGAGGCCGGGGACGCCGTCGCGGTCGACGACGCCGTCACCGATCAGGCGCATGGCGCGGGCCACGAGGTCGGCCCGCTGGTTCCACTCGGGAGAGCCGGGGCTGCTGTCCGGGCGGCACCGCTTGCAGGCCCGGAACCCGGCCTGCTGGCAGGCGGCGGCGCTCGGGTAGAACGTCATGTTCTCGGCCTTGGGCGGTACGACGGGGCAGCTGGGGCGGCAGTAGATCCGGGTGGTGACGACGGCCGTGAAGAACCAGCCGTCGAAACGGGCGTCCTTCGACTGAACGGCGCGTACACAGCGCTCTGTGTCGGTGTGCATGCCGTCAAGGATCGCGGGTACCGCGCCGCGTGGCTGGCGGGAATCCGACATCGACGTCGCCCTGCCAGGGACAGCGCCGGGCTACCCCCGCTCCGCCTCCGCGAGCGCCGCCGCGAACGCGTCGTGGGCGGCCCGGTCGAAGAGCACGAACCGCACCTCGTCGAAGAGCGCGGGGTCGGCGGCCTCCCGGACCGTCCGGACCGCGGTGCGGGCCGCGTCGTCGAGCGGCCAGCGGTAGACACCGGTGGAGATCGCGGGGAAGGCGACCGTGCGCGCGCCCAGCTCCGCGGCGATCCGCAGGGACTCGCGGTGGCAGGAGGCGAGGAGCTCGGAGCGGTCCTCGGTGGCGGACCAGACCGGGCCGACGGTGTGGATCACGTGCCGGGCGTCGAGCCGCCCGGCGGTGGTGGCGACGGCGCGACCGGTGGGCAGTCCCTTGCCGAGGTGCGCGGCGCGCAGGCGTCGGCAGTCGGCGAGGATGTCGGGGCCGCCGCGCCGGTGGATGGCGCCGTCGACGCCTCCGCCGCCCAGCAGCGAGGAGTTGGCGGCGTTCACGATGGCGTCGGCGTGCTGCTGGGTGATGTCCCCCTGGACGAGGGTGATGCGGACGGTCACTGCTGTCTCCTGAGCGTCTTCCATACGGCTTTCGCGGCATTGTGCCCGGACATGCCGTGCACGCCGGGGCCGGGCGGTGTCGCGGACGAGCAGAGGAAGACGGCGGGGTGCCGGGTGGCGTACGGGAAGAGGGAGGGCTTGGGCCGCAGCAGCAGTTGCAGTCCGCTCGCGGCGCCGCAGGCGATGTCACCGCCGACGTAGTTGCTGTTGTGGGCGGCGAGTTCGCGCGGGCCCGCGGTGGCGCGGGCGAGGACGCGGTCGCGGAAGCCGGGGGCGAACCGCTCCAGTTGGCGCTCGATCGCGTCGGTGAGGTCGCCGTCCCAGCCGTTCGGCACGTGGCCGTACGTCCAGAAGACGTGTTTGCCCTCCGGGGCCCTGGAGGGGTCGACGACGCTGGGCTGCACGGAGATGAGGAAGGGTGCCTGTGGCGCCCGCCGCGTCCGCGATGCGGCGTGCAGGGCGGCGCCGATGTCCTTGCTGCCCGGGCCGATCTGCACGGTTCCCGCGGTCCGCGGCTCCTCGGCGGTCCAGGGGACGGGCCCGTCGAGCGCGTAATCGATCTTGAAGACGCTCGCGCCGTACCGGTATCCCTCATAGGCGCGGCCGAGCCCGGCGATCCGTGCGAGGGCGGTCGGCGAGGTGTCGAAGACGTAGGCGCGGGCGGGCGGCAGGTCGTCGAGCCGCTTGACCTCGTAATCCGTGTGGACGGAGCCGCCGAGGTCTTTCAGATACGCGGTGAGCGCGTCGGAGATGGACTGCGAGCCGCCCCTTGCGACGGGCCAGCCGCGGGCGTGCGCGGCCAGCGCGAAGACCAGGCCCACACCGCTGGTGACGATGCCGCCGAGCGGCGCGATGACGTGCGCGACGAGGCCCGCGAACAGGGCGCGCGCCCGGTCGTCGCGGAAGCGGCGCATCAGCCACGTCGACGGCGGCAGCCCCGCGAGGCCGAACCGGGCGAGGGTCACCGGGTCCCGCGGCAGCGAGCTCATCGGCAGGGACATGAAGTCCCGCAGCAGCACGTCCCAGTGCGGCAGGAAGGGCTCGACCAGCCTTCGGTACGCCCCCGCGTCGCGCGGCCCGAAGGAGGCGGCGGTCTCGGCGACGGAACGGGACAGGACGGCGGCCGTGCCGTCCGGGAAGGGGTGCGCCATGGGGAGCGGGGGCTGGAGCCACTCAAGCCCGTACCGGTCGAGGGGCATGGCGCGGAACGCCGGGGAGTTGACACCCAGCGGGTGGGCGGCGGAACACGGGTCGTGCCGGAAGCCGGGCAGCGTCAGCTCCTGCGTCCGCGCACCGCCTCCCACCGTGCTCTTCGCCTCGAAGACGGCGACGGAGAAGCCGCGGCGGGCCAGCTCGACGGCAGCGGTCAGCCCGTTCGGTCCCGCTCCCACGACGACGGCGTCAAGCATCGACGGCACCTTCGGACTCCTTTGTCAGCCGATGGCCTGTGCCGCCCAGGATAGGCGGGGGCGCCCGCCCCTCCTCCCGGGCCCCTCCCAGGTCAGGCGGCGCCCGCGAGGAGGCCGGCGACCCGGCGGGCCGTGGCGGCGTCCCGGGCGGCGGTGAACGGCAGGGCATTGCCCCCGCCGAGCCGGAACGGCTCCCCCGTCAGCGTCAGGTCGGTGCCGCCCGCCTCCGACACGAGCAGCAGCCCCGCGGCGTGGTCCCAGTCCAGCTCCCAGGAGAACGCGACGGCGTCCAGCTCCCCCTTGGCTATGGCGAGGTATTCGAGTCCGGCCGAGCCGCACGGCCGCGGCCGCACGCCGTCGACGCCCAGCCCCAGCAGGGCCCGCTTCTGCTCCTCCGTGGTGTAGTCCGGGTGGGAGGTGGCCACCTGCACGTCCGCTCCGGCCTCCGGCGAGCCGGCCGTCAGCCGCTGTCCGTTCAGCCAGGCGCCCCGGCCGCGGACCGCCACGGCGAACTCGTCGAGCATGGGCGCGTACGTCCAGGAGGCCAGGACCTCCCCGCGCACCGCGAGGGCGACGAGCATGCAGAACCCCGGGTCGCCGTTGACGAACTGCCGCGTCCCGTCGACCGGGTCGACGATCCATACGGGCGCGTCCCCGCGTATCGCCTCGTACGTCGAGGGGTCGGCGTGCACCGCTTCCTCGCCCACGACGACCGAGCCCGGGAGGAGGGCGGCGAGGTCGACGGTCAGCTGCTCCTCGGCGCGGCGGTCGGCGACGGTCACCATGTCGTGCGGGCCGCTCTTCTCCACGACGTCACCTGCGGCGAGCTGCCGGAAACGAGGGGTGACCTCCGCCGCGGCGGCCTTGCGCAGGGCCTCTTCCACGTCACGCACCCCGTGCGTCAAAAACTCTTCGATCATGCACCCATGAGAGCACGCCCCACTGACATCCCGTACGCCTCCGGCAAACGTGGCCTTAACCCCCGGTGAACCTGCGGCGCCCCGCTCCGGCAGCTCATGCGATCATGCGTGCGAATCGGAGATCACGCGAGATGGGGAGTGCGGCGTGGGCGGAGCCGGGGGGCAGGACGGGTCGTCCGTGTCGGACGAGGAGTGGGAGCGGTTCCTCCGTGAATCGGTGGAGGGCGGCACCGGGGCTCCGGTGGAGCCGTCGGCACGCGCCCGTGCGGTGGAGCGTCGGCTGCGCTCCGCACAGCCGCAGGGCTGGCGCACCTACTCACCGCCCCGCCCCCGGCGCCGAACGGGCCGGTACGTGACGGGACTCCTGGTGGCCGTGGCCCTGCTGGCCGCAGCCCTTTTCCCCCGGCAGATCCTCGGCTGGTTCGACGGCGACGACAGCGGAACGACTCCGGCTGCCGAACCGAGCACCCCCACCCGCACCGCCCCCTTCCGGGGTTCGCCCGCCGCGGGCTGGGCCGACGGAGCGGCCGGTATCCGGGTGCCGCCGGCCAGGGCGACCGGCTGGATGGACGCCGCCCAGGTGGAGCGCGCCCTTCAGCGGAGCCGGGACTTCCTGGTCGACGCCGGGCTCGACCGCCGCGTACTCCGCGGGGAGCGGCCCACGAAGGCGATCGCGCTGCTGAACCCGCACCAGAAGGACGTCCGGGCCTACCTCCGCACCGCCCTGACGTCGAAGTCCCCCACGCCTAAGACCAACCCGCTCCTCCTGTTCAGCCGCTTCCGGCCCGAGGAGGCCCGCCTGGTCGGTGACGTCGTGAAGACGCGCGGCCACCTCACCTACCGGGAAGGGAAGCGGGGTGCGGTCGAGGTGACGGCGGACGTCACCTTCGTGTACCCGGTCGCGGAGGCGGGCGACGGCTCCGAGGTCATCCGTACGATCGTGCGGCGCGAGGTGGTGATGGGCTGGGACGACCCGGCCGAGGTCGACACCGAGCCGGGCACCATGTCCCTCCGCTCCTACGCGCTCGACATGACCAACGGCGGCTGCTCCGCCCCGACCGGCTACTTCGAGCCGCCCTTCGGCGCGGCCGACGGGCAGGCGGCCGACGAGTCCCACCGCATCGACCCGTACGACCGCAGCAAGCGGATCGACAAGACGGCCGACAACACCGACTGCGCGACCGCCACCCGCTCCTAGCACCGGTTCCCTTACGGGGGGTCCCGCAGCGACCGGGAGGTGCTAGCGCCCCACCGCGTACCCCTGCATCCCCCGCGCGTTGGCCGCCCCGTACAACACCCCGCTCCCCGCGTCCCGCCCCACCGCGCACAGCCGTCCCTCCGACCACGCGCCCCCCACCGTCACGTCATGGCCCCTTCGCCGCAGTTCCTCCACCACTTCGGGAGCCATGCGGGATTCGACCGTGAGGCTTCCGGGGTGCATGCCCCGGGGGTGGAAGGAGCCGGGGAACGACTCCGTGTGCCAGTTGGGTGCGTCGATCGCGCCCTGGAGGTCGAGGCCGCCCCGCACGGCCTCCCGCAGCGCCACTCCCAGGAAGAAGTGCACCTGCCACTGGTCCTGCTGGTCGCCTCCCGGCGTACCGAAGGCGAGGACCGGCACGCCGTCCTTCAGCGCCAGCGACGGCGAGAGGGTCGTCCGGGGGCGCCTGCCCGGTGTGAGGGAGTTGGGCAGCCCCTCCTCCAGCCACGCCATCTGCAACCGTGTCCCCAGCGGAAAGCCCAGCTCGGGCACGACGGGGTTGGACTGGAGCCATCCACCGCTCGGCGTGGCGGACACCATGTTGCCCCAGCGGTCGACGATGTCGACGTGGCAGGTGTCGCCGCGCGTGCCCCCGTCGCCGGCCACCGTCGGCTCCCCCGCGCCGGCCGCCGCCGTGCCGCCCCACGCCTCCGGATCCGGTGTCTGTCCCGCAGCCACCACGTACGCGTGTGCGGAGAGCCGCGGCTCGCGCCCGCCCGGCGCCCCGGGCCGCAGTTGGTACGACGCCTTGTCCCCGATCAGCCGCCGCCGCGACGCGTTGTAGTCGTCGGAGAGCAACTCCCGTAGCGGGACGCCTGCTTCCGTGACCCGCGCACCGTGCGCGTCGCCGTACCAGGCCTCCCGGTCGGCCATGGCCAGCTTGCAGCCCTCGACGAGGAGGTGGACGTATTCGGCGGACCCGTACGCCGGAAGCTCCTCGACGTTCCGGGGCAGCAGCGCGAACTGCTGGAGGAACGCGGGTCCTTGGCTCCAGCCACCGGCCTTGCACAGGGTCCAGCCGTTCCACTCATAGGTGACCGGGTCCTCGTAGGAGGCCGACCAGCCCGCGAGGTCCTCCGCCGAGAGCGTCCCCACATGCCGCTCACCGCTCGTGTCCATGGTGGGCCGCCCGGCCTGCCGCACGAGCGCCTCGGCGATGAACCCACCGCGCCACACCTCCCGCGCGGCCTCGATCCGCGCCTCCCGAGTGCCGTCGACCGCCCCGGCGGCGGCCTCCGACAGGAGCTGACGCCAGGTCGCCGCGAGCGCGGGGTTGCGGAACAGCTCGCCGGGGCGCGGGGGCGTGCCCCCGGGGAGGTAGACCTCGGCCGACGAGGGCCACTCGCGCTCGAAGAGCTCCCGTACCGTCTCGACGGTCTCGCCGACCCGCTCCACGGGCGCGTGCCCGTTCTCCGCGTACCCGATGGCGTACTTGAGGACGTCCGCGAGCGACTTCGTGCCGTGGTCCCGCAGGAGGAGCAGCCACGCGTCGAAGGCGCCGGGCACGGCCGCGGCGAGCGGTCCGGTGCCGGGCACCAGGTCGAGCCCGAGGGAACGGTAGTGGGCCACGGTGGCGCCCGCGGGCGCGCAGCCCTGCCCGCAGAGCACGCGCACCTCGCCCCCGGCGGGCGCGAGGATGATCGGGACCTCGCCCGCGGGACCGTTCAAATGCGGTTCGACGACGTGCAGCACGAACCCCGCGGCGACCGCGGCGTCGAAGGCGTTGCCGCCGTCCTCCAGTACGGCCATCGCGGACTGGGAGGCGAGCCAGTGGGTGGACGACACCATGCCGAAGGTGCCTTGGAGAGTCGGTCGGGTCGTGAACACAGGAGCTCTTACCTCGCTGCTTCTTCGTGTCGGGCCGGGAGCCGGACGCTCGGGACGGGCCATCCCCAGAAGGCTAGAGTCCGTGTCGTCCGCTCCCGCCGCCCCCCTCCGCTCAGGCCGGAGTCAGCGACCGGTGCGCCTCGGAGCGGAGGGTCGTCGCGTGCACGGGGGCCGCCCTGTGGGCCGGGCCGGGCGGGAGGAGTGAGCCGCCGCGGTCGGGCGCGGCCTCCGTGGCCTGCGTGGCCTCCCTCGCCATGGTCTCCACCGAGACGCCGAACCAGTCCAGGTATGCCAGCGTCCGCTCGGCGTCGGCGTAGTGCCGCCACACCCGGTCGCCGCTGACCGTGCCGGACTCCGCGAGGGTGTGCGCCGCGGCCGGGGTCATCGCCGTGGCCGTCCGCCTCGTCACCAGTTCCTGCACGGCGTGCGCCGCGCGGGACGGAGAATCCGTGCCGGTCACCCAGAGCGGCTTCGGCTCAGGGGTGCCGGCGGCCGCCAGCGCTCCCCAGCGCGCCGAGGAGAAGGTCATCTCGTGCGTACGGTGCGCGAGACGCGCGCACGCCAGTCCCGCCCGGCCCCGCAGCGCCTTGGCCTCGTCGGAGCCGATGAGGTCAAGGCGGGCGTCGATGTCCCGTTCGAGGCCGGTCACGTCGAAGGAGATGAAGGAGGGTGTGCGGGTCGACTCGTCGAGTGCCGCGAGGAGTGCGGCGGCCGCCCGCCCGTACTGGTGCGGCGAGCGCACCCCGGACACCTCCACGGCGAGGCGCGACGCGCACAGCGCCCGCAGGGTCGCCGTGTCGGCCGCCTCGGCGGGAAGGCGGACGACCAGGTTCGGGCGGCCGATCTCGTCGCATACGGCGCGGGCGCGCGCCACCCAGGTGGCGGCTTCGGCCACCGGGCGTGTGGGCAGGGGGACGGAGACCAGGCCCCTGGCTCCCCCGCTCGCCCGGTGTCGCGGCAGCAGGTGGTCGCAGACCCTCCTGATCTCTTCGACGGGGTCGGCCCCGGCCGTGGCACGGGCCCGAGGGGCGCCCATCCGGGCCCCTGCCACGTCACCCTGTGCGAGCGCGCGGCGGACCTCGCGCGCCGCGCCCTCGGCGATGGCCGACACGTCGATCCATACGTCGACGCCCTCGGCCCTCAACCGCTTCCAGGCACGATTCATCGCCCTGCCCCTCTCCTCGTACTCCTCGCGTCGCATCTCATTACGCCAACCCCCTTATGACGGGATGGGTGTGACACACCGTCAGCTCTTTTCCAGTACGGCGCAGGTCCAGCTGAAACCCGCGCCCACCCCGACGAGCAGCACCCTGTCGCCGCTCTTCAGCGTGGCGTCCTCCAGGAGCTTCGCCAGTCCGGCCGCCTGGTCACCGGCGCCCAAGTGGCCCACTGTCAGGCCGAACTCCTGGAGCGTCACCTCGGGCTGTATGCCGAGCGGAGCCAGGCACTGCAACCGGGAGAGCCGGGCTCCGAAGAAGGGGACGATCACGGCCGCCATCTCGTGGATGTCGGCGTCGGCCTCCGCGAGGCAGTTCTTGACGGCGGACATCATGCCCGTCTCGTTGCGCGTCGTGACCTCTTCCTGGGAGCGCCCCCGCAGGAAGCCCTTCTTGCGCGCGACCAGGTCGAGCGGCCCCGCCTGGCTCGCGCTCGGCAGGAACGGCTCGTCCCCGCGGTGCAGCCCTTCCAGCATCGGCTGCGAGAAGGACGACGTGGCGACGAGGCGCAGCGTCCCCGGCCTGCGGGAGAGGACGACGCCCGTGCCCGCGTCACCGAACGCGAGACCCCGGTCGGTGCTCCAGCGGGGGAAGGCCGGGTCGGCGAACCGGTCGCCCGTGGTGACCAGGGCCGCCCGCGTGGCGGGGACCGCCGTGAGGCGCGCCGCCGCGTTCTCCAGCGCGCTCATCCCTCCGTTGGACATCTGGCGCAGCTCGTACGCCACGCAGTCGCCGTGGCCGAGCACCCGGTCCTGGATGTACGCCGCCGTGTTCCAGAACTCCAGTCCCTGGTACCAGCAGTTGGCGTGGATCAGCAGCCCCACGTCCTGTGCGTCCCGGCCGCTGCGGGCGAGCGCCGCGCGGCCCGCGGCGACGGCGAGCTCGGGCGCGCTCCGCCCGGCGCTCACCGACACGGAGCGCTGTGCGCTCCTCTCGATCTCCTCGGCGGGCAGCAGGCCGGCGGCCACCGCCTCCCGGCCGGTCTGCAACTCCCCGAACTCGGCGGCCGCGCCCTCCACGTAGATATCGTCCCAGCGCACTCGCCCACCCCTTCCTGATCCGGTCCTCGGCCTCGTCCTCGACCCGTGGCGCTCAGCGGTTGCTCCACCGCGGGCTCGGGCCGAACCTGCGTGCCTCCGTGTGGCGCTCGTACGGCATGCCGGGCGGCATGTTGAGCACCTCCAGCTGGAATCCGCCCACACCGCGGAAGTAGACCCAGCGGTCACCGTGGATCGGGCCGCCGTCCTCGATCAGCTGGGGGTCGCCGAGCACCTCCGCGCCGTCCGTCCGGGCGAGCCAGGCGGCGGCGCGCTCGACGTCGTCGACGAAGAACGCGAGGTGGTGACCGCCCACGTCGCTGTTGCGGGGGCGCTCGGTGCGGCGGCCCTCGGCCTCGAAGGCGCTGAGCTCGACGGTGGTGACCGGGCCGAGCCGGATCGCCGCGGTGTCCTTGCGGAACGGTCCGGGCACCGCGTACCGGCGCCGTGCCGTCTCCCCGTCCACCGACTCGGCGGTGCGATAGACGAGTTCGCCGCCCATCGGGCCGGTGAAGAAGGCGACGGCCTCGTCCAGGTCGGCCACCGAGTAGCCGACGTGGCCGACGCCGAGGGCACCGGGCAGCCCGCGCTCCCAGCCGCCCGCGGGCCGGTAGACGCGCGCCTCGGTCTCCCGCTCGTACGGCAGCACGGCCGCCGTCTGGCGCAGTTCGATGCGCATACCCCAGTCCGTGAGCAGGTGCACGCGGCGGTTGCCGGCCGTCGGACCGCTGTCGTCCGTCCAGGGCTCGCCGACAGCCTGCACCTGGGGGGACCGCGCGGCCTCGGCGAGCGCCTCGTCCAGGTCGCTCACGTGGATACCGATGTGGTGTCCGCCCACGTCGGTGAAGTCCGGTGCCGAGCGGCGCTGTCCGGGCGCGGTGTACTCGAACAGCTCCAGGTTGCTGTCCGGTCCGAGGCGCAGCATCGCGATGTGCGCGCTCGCGCGCGGGTGGACGCCGAGCTGGCGCGCCATCCAGTCGCTGTCCGGCTCCTCGACCGGGCCGAGCCGGTAGAGGACGTCGGCGCCGAGCACCGTGGTGCAGAACTCCACGGCCGCGTCGAGGTCCGCGACGGTGTAGGCGTAGTGGTCGACGTTGCGGGCGGTGGGGATGGACGTGGCGGCCGAGGTGTCCGCGGTGGCCACTGTCGGGGCGGTGGGTGACATGACTGTGCTCCAGGGTTGCCGGGGTGCACTCGCGGTGCGCGTGGGGAGGGGCGGAGGCGGCGGGGGTCAGACGGTGCCCGCGTGGGCCGCATTGGCGACCGCCGCGGAGAGCGCCATGCCGCCGTCGATCAGGGTCGACGTGCCCGTGGTGTAGGCGGCCGCGGGCGACGCCAGGTAGGCGACGAGGGCGGCGACCTCGTCCGGGCGGCCGGGGCGGCCCGCGGGGATGGCGGGACGGGCGATCTCGGCGGCGTCCATGCCGGCGGGGACGTTGTTCATCGGGGTGGCGGTCTCGCCCGGCGCCACGGCGTTCACGGTGATGCCGTGCTCGGCCAGGTCCAGCGCCATCGCCTTGGTCAGCGCGCCGAGGCCGCCCTTGGCGGCGCAGTAGGTGCTGCCCTGTCCGATCGGGATGTGCTCGTGGATGCTGGTGATGTTGATGATGCGGCCACCGCGGCCCTGCTCGATCATGCGCGCGGCCGCGATCTGGCTGAGCCGGAACGGGCTCGTGAGGTTGACGTCGAGGATGCGCTGCCAGTCCTGGAGGGTCTCCTCGACGACGGTCGCCCTGCGGTTCAGGCCCGCGTTGTTGACCAGTACGTCGATGCCGCCGAGCGTGTCGACGCAGGCCCGCAGGGTCTCCCCGGCCGCTGCCGGATCGGTGAGGTCGAGCCCGAGGGTCTCGGCCCGTACGCCGTGCCGCACGGCGAGCCCGTCGGCGATCTCCTTGGCCGCGGCCGCCTGCCGCCCGTAACCGATGACGACGTCGGATCCTGCCGCGGCGAGCGCCTCGGCCACGGCCGCGCCGATGCCCGAACTGGCGCCGGTGACGACGGCGATGGGGCGATTCATGGGGTTTCCCTTCCGGTGAGGTTCGGTGAGGTTCGGTGAGGTGGGGTGGGGCGGGGTGTGGCGGGGGGGGAGGGCCGGGGAGCCCCTGACGCCGCCGGGGGGTGGACGCGTCAGGGGCGGTCGCCGACCGCGCCCCTTCAGGGGCGGGGAGTCAGCGAGAGGGCCACCTTGGGCGCGGCCCGACGCCCCCTCTCCAGGAGTTCGAACGCCTTGTCGACGTCGGTGAGCTCGAAGACGTCGGCGATCATGCCCTTCGCCGAGAGGACGCCCTCGGCGAAGAGCCGCAGCGCGCGCTCGTAGTAGTCGAGCCCGTGCCGCACGCCGGTCATGGTGACGCCGCGCAGCACCAGCTCGGAGGCGTCGACGGCCGGCAGCGGGTCGTTGGGCACGCCGACCGCCGCGATGCGGCCTCCGACGTCCGCGACCCGCAGCGCCTCCAGGAGGGCCGGCACCGCGCCGGACGCCTCGATGACGACGTCGTAGTCGCCGTCGCGCGCCTCACCGGGCAGGAAGGCGTGTTCGGCCCCCATCCGCAGCGCGGCGCCGATGCCCGCGTCGTCGATGCCGACCACGTCGACCGTGCCGGCCACGCGGCGGGCCATCTGGACGGCGAGCAGGCCCATGGTGCCGGTGCCGAAGACGAGGACGCGCTCGCCGGGGAAGACCCCGACCTTGTCCAGCGCCGCGAGCACCGTGACCGCCGGCTCCGCGAGCGCCGCCGCGAAGTCGTCGACGCCCGGCGGCACCTTCGTCAGGGACTGGGCGGGGAGCCGGATGAACTCCGCCGCCGCGCCCTGCTGTCCGTAGAGGCCGACCTCCTTCAGCTGTGAGCATTCGTTGCGGTGGCCCCGCTGGCAGGCGCGGCAGCCCCCGCAGGAGAGCATGGTCTGCCCGACGACCCGGTCGCCGATCTCCAACTGCCGGGAGTACTGGCAGTTCCCGGCGATCGCCACCACACGTCCGACCCACTCGTGGCCGAACACGTGGGGCATCGTTGCCCGGCCGTCCCGCACATAGCTGGCCGTGCCGTGCAGGAGTTCGAGGTCGGTGCCGCAGATGCCGACCGTCGTCGGGGCCACCAGGACGTAGCCGAGCTCGGGGCCCGGTATCTCCACCTCCACCTGGCCGACCTTGTTGGCGTCCATGATCGCGGCAGCGCTCATGGAACCGTGCGGCCAGCGCCCGCACAGCAGGTCGTCCGTGGGGGGCAGCACCTTTTCGTGGTGTTCAGCCAATGTATCCGCTCCTCGGTCAGTGCCCGTCGTCGATCGGCGGGCGGAAAATCGGGGTCTGCTCACGCGCCGGCAACTCCGGCACCCGGGCAGGCAGTTGCGCGACGACGTCGGCGGGCAGCACGCGTACGGCGAGGAGGTCGAGCCCCTCCCCTCCCGCGGTGACCCGCACCGCGGCACGGGCCCCGACGAGCAGCGCGCCACCGGCGCCGAGCGCGTGCTCCGCGGGCGCATCACCGCCGTCGGCCGCGGCCCCCGCTCCGTCCGCGGTCTCCGTGTGCACCGACGCCGATCCGGCGACCGCGTAGAGGGCGGCCTCGGTGCCGTGGGCCGGCTCGTGCGTCCAGGTGGCGCCGGGGGCCAGCCACAGCTGTTCGAAGGACTCGCACTCGCTGTGCAACATGCCCCGGCGGGCGAGGCAGCGCCAGGTGCCGCCGGTGCCACCGGTGTCCGGGGCGGCCGCGCGCAGGCGGAAGGAGGGCGGGGCAGGTGTGCTGACGATCACCGGGCGGCCTCCGACGACGCGACGGCGACCTCCGCGTGGAAGAGCTCGAGGCCGCCCTCGCGGTCCGCGCCGATCCGGGCCCGCGTGCCCAGCGGCAGCGTCACGGCCGTGCCCGGGTGGAGCTCGGCGGTGCCGCTGCCGTTCTCGACCCAGCCCGTTCCGGACACCACGAACACCATGTGCTCGCGCCCGTCCGCCGTCAGCTCGACGGTGCCGGAGGCGTCGACCGTCTCCAGGGCGACGGAGCGCATGGGGCCGGTGAAGACGCCGGCCGGGGAGACGGAGCGCTCGGCTCGCAGGTCGTGAAGGCGTGCGGTGGGCACCGGGCGCTCCTCCTTGGCAGGGGCGTTGACGGGGGCAGAGGCAGGGGTGGGGGCGGTGGTGGGAACGGCCGGTGTGTCCGGGCCGTCGGCGCCGAGTGCCGCGCTGAAGCGGGGCGAACGCATCTCGATGACCAGCCAGGCCAGATCGCTGTCGCCCGTGTTGCGCAGGCCGTGGACGGTGCCGAGGCCGGTGAGGATCAGCGAGCCGGGCGCGATCGGGTGGGCGGTGCCGTCGAGGTAGATCTCGCCGGTCCCGGAGAGGATGAAGTAGACCTCCTCGGTCCGGGTGTGCAGATGCTCACCGCTGACGCCGCCCGGCGGGACGCACGCCCATTCGACGGCTTCCCAGCCGCCGCGCAGGTCCGCGCCGGACGCGAGGGCCTTCCAGCGGGTCACCCCCGTGGTGCCGTGCACGCCGTGGATCTCGGCGGGGCCGCTGACATCGCCGACGATCACTGCGGCACGGGGCGCGAAGGCCCCTTCCGGGGACGAGACCGGGGCCGGGGATGGGGTCGGGGTCGGAGCCGGGGTCGGCGCGTAGGCGGTCTCAGACATGCTGCGGGCCTTCCACGCGGCGGCCCGCCGTGCGCAGTTCCGCCACGCCCTCCAGCAGCTCCTGTTCGGTGAGGTCGTTGACGAAGGTGACGTCGCCGATGCCGACCGGGAGCGGGAGGCGCTGTCGGCCGTCGCGGTGGCGGACGGTGTCGCGCAGCGCGGCGGCGAGGAGCTCCGGCTGGTCCAACAGGTCGTCCCAGGCGGGCAGTTCCAGTGCGTGCATCACGTCGTAGACGCGCTGTGCGTCCACGTCGCTGATCAGGCCGCGCCGCCGGGCGAGGGCCGTGGTGAGCGCCATGTCGACGCAGACCGCCTCGCCGTGCAGCAGCGCGGGCAGGGCCCGCATCTCGACGGTCGGGCTGAAGGTGTGCCCGTAGTCGACCGAGCGCTCCAGCTTGGCTTCCCACAGGTTGGGCTGGAGCTCCTCGAGCATGCCCTGGATGGCGCGGCGCACGACCTCGCGCGCGGCGTCCTCGCCCGCTTCGCTCTCGCCCTGGAACTTCTCGTTCAGCAACAGCGGGCCGTGGCTCTCCAGGACGTCGAAGAGCCGGGCGTCCTTGATCAGGGCGATCTTGAGGATCTCGGCGAGTCCGTTGCCGATGTGCCGGCGGTCGAGCGTGGCGAGGAAGGTGCGGTCCAGGAGGGTGAGGTCGGCCGGGAAGTAGGTGCCGAGCCGGTTCTTGTGCCCGTTGAAGTTGACGCCGGTCTTGGCGCCCACGCCCGCGTCGACCAGGCCGATCAGGGTGGTGGGGACGCGGATGAAGGGGGTGCCGCGGCGGTAGAGGCTGCTCGCCAGGCCGACGATGTCCATGAGGACGCCGCCGCCGATGACGATGAGGGGTTCCCTGCGCCGGTCCACGCCGAAGGCGTCGAGCTCCTCGACGATGCGGGCCGCGGTCTCGAAGTTCTTGACGGTCTCGTCGGCGGGTACGACGCAGATGACGTGCTCGACGTCGTGGTAGTCGAAGTAGGCGCGGATGCGGTTGCCGTGCAGCAGGTCGACGTCGGAGTCGAGCACCACGAACCGGCGCAGGCGCTTGCCGGGAGCGGCCGCCGGTTCGAGCAGGTCCGTGCGCTCGAAGTCGAACAGGCCGTCGGCGACGCGCACTTCGTAGCTGACCGGCTTGGCGGTGCGGACCACCCACGCGTCGATGCGCTCGCTGTAGGCGTACAGGCCCGCGCTGGGCTGCGCCGCGCCGACTGCGTCGCCGGCGGAGCCTGCCGCCCCGTACTCGGTGGCTGTGGCGCGCTCGCTGGGTCGGCCCAGAAGCGCCGAAATGTTGCCGGACACGGATCACCTCAACTGGTTCGGAGAGTGGTTCGGTAAGCGGTTCGAAAGAGAGCCTCTCGGTGCTGGAGAGCGACTTAATCTATGCATCCTCAAGCAATCACTCGCAAGGCCGATCGGCCATTTCCTGGACTTGCCGAAGTAGCAGCGCATGCCCTGCCGGGGGCTCCGAGAAGAACAGAACGACTGCTACGTTCTGCCGTAATCACATATCCACAGGAGGAAGACACGTGCGTGCCAGCTCCCTGCCCCGCTACGGGGGCCCCGAACTGCTGACCGTGGCCGAGCTGTCCCGCCCCACGCCCGCGCCGGGACAGATCCTGGTCCGCGTCGCGGCGTCGGCGGTGAACCCGGTCGACCTCGAAGTGCGTTCGGGGGCGGCGGCCGACAACATCGGCCACGGCTTCCCGATGATCCTCGGCTGGGATCTCTCCGGCGTCGTGGCGGAGTGCGGCCCCGGGGTGGACCGCTTCACCGCGGGCGACCGGGTCGTCGCCATGTCGGCCCAGATGGCCACCGGAGTGGGCACCCACGCGCAGTACGTCGCGCTCGACGCGGACCTCGCCGCGCCGGCCCCACGCACCGCCGAACTCCCGCACGCGGCCGCGCTGCCGCTCGCCGGGCTCACCGCCCACCAGGCGCTCGAACTCCTCGACCCGCCGGCGGGCGGCACCCTGCTCGTCACCGGCGCGGCCGGGGCCGTGGGCGGGTTCGCCGTCCAACTGGCCGCCTCCCGCGGCCTGAAGGTGCTCGCCTCCGGGCGGCCGGACGACGCCGACCGGCTGCTGGCGCTGGGCGCCCACGAGGCGTACTCCGACGAGCACCCCGTGCCGCCCGGCGCCGTCGACGGTCTCCTGGAGACCGCGGGGCAGCCCGCCTCCATCGCCGCGGTGCGCGACGGCGGCCGCGCCGTCTCGATCGTGCCCACGGCGCCGCCCGTCGCGGAACGCGGCATCGACGTACGCATGTCGTTCGTGGAGCAGGACGGCCGGCGCCTCGAAGAGCTCTCCGCCCTGGTGGACGAGGGCGTGCTCACCCTGCGGGTGGCCGCGACGTTCCCGCTGGCCGAGGTGGGCGAGGCGCACCGGCGACTGGCGGCGGGCGGCTCCCGCGGCAAGCTGCTGATCTCTCCCTGGGACTGAGTGCTGCCGCGCCCGTCGTGATGTGCCCCGTGACCCCGACCCCGTGACTTGGAACAGCCATGCCGTTTGCCCTCTTCCCCTTGATGCTCTGCGTCTTCAGTGTCGGCAGCGCGGAGCTGGTCGTCGCCGGTGTGCTGCCCGCCATCGCCGATGACCTGGACGTCTCCCTGTCCGACGCGGGCCTGCTCGTGACGGCGTACGCGCTCGGCGTCGTGGTCCTCGGCCCGCTCGTCACCCTCGCCACCAGCCGGGTGCCCCGTACTCCCCTGCTGCTCGGCCTGATGGGGCTGTTCGCGGCGAGCAACGTGCTGGCCGCCCTGGCCCCCACCTACCCGGTCCTGATGACCGCCCGCGTCCTGTCGGCCATCACCCACTGCACGCTGTTCGCCGTCTGCATCGTCGTCGCGGGATCGCTGGCGGAGAAGGGCAAGGAGGCCTCGGCCGTGTCGCGGGTCGCCGTCGGCCTCAACCTCGCCACCGTGCTCGGTGTGCCGCTCGGCGTCCTCCTGGAGGAGCACTTCGGCTGGCGGTCGGCGTTCTGGAGCATCGCCGGGCTGAGCCTGCTCGCCCTCGCCCTGGTCGCCCTGCGGCCGCCCGTCACGCCCGCGCCGGTCACCGGCGGGTCCGGTGGCGTCGGTGCCGAGCTGCGGGTGCTGCGCAACCGCACGGTGCAGATGGCCATCCTGCTCACCGCGTTGGCGATGGCGGGCGTCTTCACGGCGTACACCTTCGTGAACCCCATCCTCACCTCGATGGGCGGGTTCGCCGACTCGACGGTCAGCTGGCTGCTGCTGCTCGTCGGCTGCGGCTCCCTCGTCGGCAACCTCATCGGCGGCAAACTGGCCGACCGGGCGCTGATGCCCTCCCTCGTCGGTGTCCTCGCGGTGCTCGGCGCCGACCTCGCCCTGATGGCGCTCGGCGGCGACGTGCCCTGGCTCCTGCTCGTCCTGCTCGTCGTCTTCGGCGCCGCCTACTTCGCCGTCATGCCGGGGTTGCAGGCACGCATCCTGACCGGGGCCGGGGACGGGGCGCCCACGCTCGCCATCGCCATCAACATCGGCGCCTTCAACATCGGCATCGCCTTCGGCGCCTGGTTCGGCGGTCAGCTCCTCGGCCTGGACCTCGGACTGCGCGTGGTCATCGCCGCCTCGGCCCTCCTGTCCTGGCTCGCGACGGCCGTCGCGGTCGGCGAGCTCAGGAAGGACCGGCGCGCCGTGCACGGTGCCGCCGCGCCCGCGCCGGCCGGCCCGGCCCCCGTGCCGGCCCCGCCCGTCCCCGCCTCGGCCGACTGACGGTCACCGACCGCGGCCACCTCCCGCGGCAGCAACCAGCTGCCGCACCCGACTTCTTCTGGAGTAGCACTGATGAGTGAGCTCACCCGGCGCAAGGTCCTGCGGCGGTCCGCCGTGGCGGGCGGCGCGGCCCTGGGCGCGACGCTGCCCGTCACGGGCCCCGCACAGGCCGCGCCCGCCCGGGTCACGGCCGCGCGCACCGCGTCCGCCGCGGCCTCGGCGGTCACCGTCCGCCCCGACGACGCCCGTTACCCGGAGCTGATCCGCGGCACCAACCAGCGCTGGGTCGGCAAGCCCGACTACGTGCGCCTCGTCTCCTCCGCCGACCAGGTGGTCGACGCGGTCAAGGAGGCCGTCGCCGCGGGCAAGCGCGTGGCGGTGCGCAGCGGCGGCCACTGCTACGAGAACTTCACCACCAGCTCCGACATCAAGGTCCTCATCGACCTGTCGCAGCTGACGACGGTGGACTACGACGCCGAACGGCGGGTCTTCGTGGTGGAGCCCGGCGTCTGGCTCTCCGACGTCTACAGCACCCTGTTCAAGCGCTGGGGGGTCACCCTGCCCGGCGGCTCATGCCCCTCGGTGGCGGCCGGCGGCCACATCGTCGGCGGCGGCTACGGCGCGCTCTCCCGGCTGTTCGGACTCACCGTCGACCACTTGTACGGCGTCGAGGTCGTGACGGTGGACAAGGACGGGACCGTGCGCAAGGTCGTCGCGACCCGTGACTCCACCGACGCCCGCCTGCGCGACCTGTGGTGGGCGCACACCGGAGGCGGCGGCGGCAACTTCGGCATCGTCACCAAGTACCTGCTGCGCACGCCGGGCGCCACCGGCTCCGACCCCGCAGACCTCCTCCCCCGCCCCCCGGCGGAGCTGCTGACCAGCACCGCCACCTGGTCCTGGGACGGCCTGACGCAGACGGGCTTCAAACGCCTGGTGAAGAACTACGGCGACTGGTTCGTCGCCCACGGCGGGCCCGACGCCGCGCACCTCGACCTGTTCAGCCAGCTCAAGGCGGCACACCGGTCGGCGGGCGCGATCACCATGGTGACGCAGCTCGACGCCACCCGCTCCGGGGCCGAAGCCGACCTCGACGCCTTCGTCGCCGCGGTCGGCGCGGGGGTGCCCGGCACGCCGCGGGTCAGCACCCAGCGGCTGCCGTTCCTGCACGCCACCAAGTGGCCGGGGTTCGCGGGCGGCGACCCCACGCTGCGCTTCGAGGACAAGTCCGCCTACATGCGGGCCGGGTTCCCCGACGACCAGCTCGCGGCCGCGTACCACCACCTGACCCGCACCGACTACACCAACCCGGCGGCGCTGCTGCTGATCGCGGGGTACGGCGGCCGCGTCAACGCCGTCGCGCCGGACGCGACCGCCGTGGCCCAGCGGGACTCGGTGATGAAGCTCCAGTACCTCGCGTTCTGGCAGGACGCCGCGGAGGACGAGCGGCACCTGGCGTGGGTGCGCGAGTTCTACCGGGACGTCTACGGCGCCTCCGGCGGCGTGCCCGCGCCGGGCCGGGTGACCGACGGCTGCTTCGTCAACTACGCCGACGTCGACCTCGGCGACCCGGCGCTCAACACCTCGAAGACGCCCTGGCACGCCCTCTACTACAAGGGCAACTACCCCCGCCTGCAACGGGTGAAGGCGCACTGGGACCCGCGCGGCATCCTGCGCCACGCCCAGTCCGTCGAGCCCTCCGCGGGCTGACCCGCACCCCTGACTTCCGCGGCCCCTCACCGGACCGCGGTGCCGCGCCGGGGTCACCGGCGCGGCCTCCCCTCCCGCACGACAGCGACACGACAGCAAGGAGAAAGCGATGCCTTTCGCTTCCACGCACGGTTCCAAGGTGGAGTACTTCGAGACCGGCACCGGTCCCGGTCTCGTCCTGGTGCACGGCACCGGCGGCGACGCGGGAACGTACGACCAGCTGCGCGACACCTTCAGTGACCGCCGTACCGTCGTCGTCCCCAACTACTCGGGCAGCGGCGCCACCGAGGACGAAGGCGGCCCGCTGACCCTGGACCTGCTCGTCGCCCAGATCGACGCCGCGATCGAGGACAGCAGCGCCGAGGGCCCGGTGGACCTGCTCGGCTGGTCGCAGGGCGCGCTGGCCGTCGCCGCCTACGCCGCCGTGCACCCGGAGAAGGTGCGGCGTCTGGTGCTGCTCACGGGCTGGATCAAGAACGACGCGCGCCAGCAGCTCTACTTCGACCTGTGGCACCGCCTCGACCAGCTCGACCACGAGACCTTCGGCCGGTTCCTCCAGCTGAACGGCTGGACCACGCAGCAGGTGAATTCCTTCGGCGTCGCCGGCGTCGAGGAGATGGTGTCGGGCGGCGTCCCCGCGGGCATCGGCCGGCAGATCGCGCTCAACCTGGAGCTCGACATCACCGAGCACCTGCCCAGGATCACCGCACCGACCCTGGTGATCGGTGCCACGCACGACCACATGATCCCGGTCGAGCACTCCCGCGCGCTGCACGCGGCGATCAAGGGCAGCCGGTACGCCGAGCTGGCGGCGGGCCACTTCGCGGTCTTCGAGAAGCCCGCCGAACTGGCCGAACTGGTCCAGGAGTTCCTGGAGGAGGACGGCATCGAGGGCGAGGCCGCCGCGGCCTGACCCGACGCGTAGCGCGCACGTTCGCACGGAGCCCGGTGGGGGCGGCCCGAGCCGCCCCCACCGGGCTCCGTCGTGTCCTAGGACGCCGGAGAGGCCGGGGTGTGGCGGAGCCGGTTGACCAGCGACGCCGTCTCCGGCTCGAAGGCAGCCATGTCGAGCGCGAGGGCCAGCTCCTTGGCGAACGTGCCGTGCGCTTGGCCGACGAGTCTGCGGCCCTCCGCCGTGAGGTGCGCGAACATCACGCGCCGGTCCTCCTCGCCGACCGTACGGGCGACGAGGTCCTCGTTCTCCAGGCGGCTGACCAGGCGGCTCATCGTGGACTGGCTCGATCCCACCGAGTCGGCCAGCTCCTGCATGCGCAGCGGGCCGCGGGCCAGGACCGAGAGGGCCGTGAACTCCGACGCCGTCACGCCGTGTTGCCGCTGAAGCTTCTTGTCGAGGGTCGTACTCACCCCGTTCACCAGAAGCAGCAGTTGCCTCCACAACTCGAGCTCGCCACCGAGTCGTCCGCGTGCGGCGGTCGCCATACCGTCCCTCACCGTCCTGTCCTTAGCCTGCGCCCGGACCCCGGCCCCCTTGAGGCGGTTCCGCGCCTCACGGTGTCGTCACAGCAGTGAATACTTGCCTTTGCAAGCATAGGACAGAGCGGCGGCCAGGACCAGGGTGCACGAAAGCGAACGAGCCGGCGCACCCTGGGAGTGGGGTGCGCCGGCTCGTTCACCGCCGAAAGGCGGGGGCCTACTTCAGGGCGACGCGGGGCTGCCCCTCACCGCGGGGCCGCCGCTCACCGCGCGGTTTGGCGAACCTGCGCATCATGGGCATCTCGACTCCCTTGTGCAGCAGCCACGCGAAGGCGAGGCACACCACGAAGTACAGGGCCATGACGCCGAGCCCCCCGGCGAACCCGAACTGGCGCGTCTCGCCGATCAGCGAACGGACGTGCACGAGCAGGACGTTGTGCACGATGTAGAAGGCGAACGACACCTCACCCAGCCACACCATGGCGCGGCCTCGGAAGGGCGAGCGGTCCCCGCGCAGGTCCGTGGCGGCGACGGTGGGGATGAGCAGGGCGAACGGGATGAGCGCCGCCGCGTTGAGCCCGAAGAGCCAGGGCGTGGCGTTGGCGATCGCGTAGCCCACGACGACGAGACCGCAGGCGGGCAACAGCCCGAGGTTGATCCACCGGCCGGTCATGAGGATGCGCGCCATGACGATGCCGAGGACGAAGTCGAGGGTGCGCACCGGCGGCAGCATGTAGACGGCCCAGTACTGGACCTCCGAGACCGGGAAGCCGTTGGACATGGTGCCGTCGGGCAGCAGGAGGTAGCCGAGGGCCGGGATCGCGGTGCTCGTGGCGACGAGGCCGCCGGCCCACGCCCACAGCCGCTCGGGGCGGATGCCCGCGATCCACCGGTGCAGCAGGGGGAAGCAGAGGTAGAAGAAGACCTCGCAGGAGAGCGACCAGCTCGGCGGGTTGATGCTCAGGTACGTGTGGTAGTCCGGAATCCACGTCTGGAGCAGGAGCAGGTTGGGCAGCCACTGCTGCCAGGTCGCGGTGGCCGCGGCGAAGAGCACCATCGCCCCGATCCAGCCGACCACGTGGCTGGGGTAGAGCTTGACGAGGCGGCGGCGCCAGAACCTGCGGGGCGTGTCGCCCGGGCGCGCGGAGTAGGTGAGGATGAAGCCGCTGAGCAGGAAGAAGAAGGTGACGCCCATCCACCCCGTCTTGCTCGCGGCCGCGTGGAAGAAGTCGGATGCCCCGCCGCTGAAGGGGTTCAGGGGCGGTTCCGTCGTCAGGGACGCGTGGAAGAGGAAGACCATCATCGCGGCGATGAAGCGCAGGCCGGTCAGCGAGGGCAGCCGGGCGAAGCCCTCGGGCCCGGTGGGTGGGGCCGGGGCCTTGCTGCCAAGGGGTGTACTGCCGAGGGGTGCGACGTTCGTCGCCATGGAGACCTCCGTGGGTGAAGGGAGCGGGTAACGGACGGAAACAGCAGGAGTCAATGCATGCTGATGCAAGGGTTAGCGCCGCTTCGGGTGCGAACGCGGTGTCGGCGTGGGTACGCCACCGCGAGGGCCCCGGGTCGCGGTCCCCGCCGCGAGGTCCCGCTGGATCGCGGCGAAGGAGCGGTTCTTCGTCTCGGGGACCACGCGCACCACGAAGATCAGGGCGCCGGCGCAGACCGCGGCGAAGCACCAGAAGACGGCGGCCTCGCCGAACAGGTCGGCCGCGGGCAGGAAGAGCTGGCCGACGACGAAGTTGGCGGACCAGTTGACGAGGACGCAGAGCGCCACGCCCCTGGCGCGCACGGCCGGCGGGAAGATCTCCGCGGCGAGGATCCAGAAGACCGGGCCGATGCCGACCGCGAAGGCGGACACGTAGAGCCCCATGGAGACCAGGCCCACCTCGTGCGAGACCCCGCCGAACGCCCCGTTCAGGGCGCAGCCGAGCGGCACGAGCGCCGCCGCCATGCCGACCAGGGAGAGGACGAGAAGCGGCTTGCGGCCCGCCCGGTCGACCAGCGGGATCGCGGCGACCGTCATGAGCAGGTTGGCCACGCCGATGGCGACGGAGTACATGATCGAGTTGGTGGCGGGCAGGCCGGCCCGCTGCATGATGCTGGGCGCGTAGTAGATGATCGTGTTGATCCCCGCGAACTGCT
This sequence comes from Streptomyces sp. NPDC030245, assembly GCF_055572995.1. NCBI lineage: Bacteria > Bacillati > Actinomycetota > Actinomycetes > Kitasatosporales > Streptomycetaceae > Streptomyces > Streptomyces sp. NPDC030245. The sequence continues at coordinate 956,513 of NZ_JBVICF010000002.1, forward strand.
GTACCGCCCCGATCGTGACGCCGATCAGCAGCGCGCGCCGCACGACGGGCTCGGCGAGCATCCGGCGCAGGGTGTCCGGCCCGGCGCCCGGCGCGGCGCCGGGCTCGTCACCCGGGCGCACCCCCTGGTCCCGGAGCCCGGCACGTCGTCTCCGCTCGGTCCATACGGGGCTCTCGGGCACGAAGAAGAGGCCCACCAGCATCAGGACGGACGGGACCAGGCCGACGCCGAACATCGCACGCCAGTTGGCGTCCTCGGCGAACCAGAGGTTGATCAGGTACGAGACGAGGATGCCCGCGGTGAGCAGGATCTGGTTGACCGTGATGAGACGGCCGCGCAGCCTGGGCGGCGCCACCTCGGCCAGGTACAGCGGAACGAGCGAGGACGCCGAGCCCACGGCGACGCCGAGGATCACCCGCGCGGCCACCAGGGTCCAGAAGCCGGTGGCCAGGGTGGCGAGGGCAAGACCCAGCGTGAAGGTGGCGGCGATGACGATCAGCACCGTGCGGCGCCCCCAGCGGTCCGCGGGGCCACCGCTCCAGAGCGCGCCGGCCGCCGCGCCGAGGAGCAGGGACGAGATGACCGCGCCCTCCTGGAACGACGTCAGGTGGAAGTCCGCCTTGAGGAACAGCAGGGCTCCCGAGATGACGCCCGTGTCGAAGCCGAAGAGCAGTCCGCCCAGGGCGACGACGCCCACGGTGAGCGCCAGCCGCCAGGGCGGGACGGCCGGTTCGGCGCTTTCGGGCACCGCCCGCAGGGGCGGTCGCGTCGCCTGGTCAATTTCCACGGTCACCGACGGCACTCGCTTTCTTGAGTCTGCGTACGTGTGGGACTTCGTAGGGATGGCGGAGCCTCAGACGCCGTACCTCGTCCGGTACAGGGCGAAGCGGCTGTGCAACTCCCGCCGGGACAGGCCGAATTCGGCGGGATGGAAGGGGCGGGTGCGGCGCGCCTCGCGGGCCGTTCCGTCGACGAACGTCGACACCACCCGGTCGAACATCGGCGTCGCGGTGACGCCGGCGAAGGCGAGCACGGCACGCACCTGCCCGGCCGGGTCCGCCACCAGGTCGGCGAAGCGCACGTCAAGGAGCCGCCCCCGGGGCACGTCGAGCCGCGCCCGCTCGGACGCCACGAGGTGGCGCTCGACGCGGTCGGCCCACTCCTGTCCGGCGGGCCGTGCCTGCCGGGCCGTCCGTCCGCGCAGGGCCGTCGCGATGCCGGCGCACGCGGCGACGGTGTCCGCCGGATCGCGGTGCACCTGGACCACCTTGGCGTCGGGGTAGACCCGGAGCAGCTGCTTCAGACCGCGGGCGTGGAAGGAGTCGCGCAGGACGAGCCTGGAGGCCGGGATCCGCCAGGTGACCGCCTGGAGCTGGGCGCGGTGGAACGCGTACGCCTCGGTCGGGTCCGCGCTCTCCAGCCATGCGGCGTAGCCGGGCACACGCCAGGCGAGTGTCGCCATCATGCCGTGGAACGCGTTGCCGAGCAGCCGGTGGCAGCCGCCGGGCCGTGCGGCGTCGACGAGGAGCCCGGAGCCCCGCCCCGCGGTGGCGCGCGTCAGGTTCCGTGCGACGCTCCCGGCGCGGTCCAGTGCGGCGCGGCGCTGCCGGAGGGTGGCGGGGCGGCCTGCCGGGTCGTGCAGTTCGGCCAGGGTCGGCGCGTCGAGGCCGGGGTGCTCCGCCAGGGCGTTGTGCAGCATCGCGGCGCCGCTGCCCGGGAGTCCGGTGACGAAGACCGGGGCCCGGATGTCGTTCAGCGTGATCTCGGGCCGGTCCCGCAGCAGCCGGATCATCTGCTGCTGCTTCTGAAGGGCGGCGAGCAGCTCGGAGCGGGCGGCCCTGCGGCCCTCGGCGTGCAGGCCGGCCTCGGTGTCGAGGGAGTGCAGGAGCCGGTCGAGCGCCGGCAGGAAGCGCAGTCCGACGGCGTCCGCGTCACCGTCCTCCCGCATCCGTTCCAGGAGGTCGTCGACGGCGAGCACGTCGCGCTCGCACCCGCTCGCGCGCTCGCCCGGCGCCCCGCGCCCCGTCGTCCACAGCAGGTCGCCGGACGCCCGTCGCGGCTGTCCGCCGCCCCTCCCCCATGCCGGTCCGCCGCCGGGTCCGCCCCAGGGGACAGCCGACTCGCGTGCGGGGACAGCGGTTTCACTCCGTCTGCTCACCGACCCACCTTCCAGATACGTGCCGGACCGACTGCCGTGCGCGCCGCGGCCGCACGGTGGCGGGGCCACGTCCGCGTCGGCCCGCCGGGTCTTGGATTCCTTCGCTCGCGCGTCACGCCCGCGCAGCACCCTCGCGAGACAGCGCCCCTACGACGAGGTGGAGAGGCCCGGCAGGACGAGCGCCCAGAGGCGGGAGAGGTGCCGCTCCACGCCGCCGCCGCTGCGGCCCTCCCAGAGGCGGGACTCCGCGCCGGCCAGGAGATATTCGGCGAGGAGCGCCACGTCGTCCTCGCTGACGGCGGGATCGAGTCCGCCCCGGTCCGCGCGGGCCAGGGTCTCGGCCACCGTGGGCAGCCAGAGCCCGGACCAGGTGCCGTCCTCCCCGGGCAGTTCGCGCCACAGCCGGGTCGCCGCCCGCACCACCTCGTCCTGTTCGAGCAGCCGCGCCAGGTCGAGGGTGAGCGCGACCACGGTGTCGAGCGGCGGCGTCGTGGCCGCGCCCGCTTGTGCCACACACGCGCGGACGGTGGCGTCCCCGCGCGTCCGCACCGCCTGGGCGAGACCCGCCTTGGAGGCGAAGTGGAAGGTGAGGGCGCCGACCGAGATGCCGGCGGACCGGGCCACACGGCCCAGGGATGTGCCCTCGTACCCCGTGTGCTCGAACTCGCGGGCCGCCGCGCGGACCAGGGCCTCCCTGGTCCTCGCGGCCCGTTCCTGCTTCACCATCGCGCCCTTCCCTGTTCCCCGGAGTCCTCGATCCCGCTCCGGTCCTGCACGCCACAGCCACTTTGGGCACTGGGCGGTGCGCCGACAACGCCGACTTCCGAAAGTCGCCCCTCCGGTTGTCGGGGGGCGCGGAACTTGGCCAAGTAGCGAACACCTGCCCCCGGGACTTCAAAAGAAAACGAACGTTCTCTATTATTGCCGGAGTCAGGCGCCATGACGGGGAGGGAATGCCATGACAGAGCTCCAGGACCACCGGCTGCCCGAGCTGATCGGGGACGCGTCGATCACCTCGTACGCGGAGACGGTCTTCGGGCACCTGCGCCGCGCGGATCAGCGGCGCTGGGCCGCCGCCTACGTGCTGGGACTGCTCACCACGCCCGGCAGGAAGTCGGTCAGGCGACTCGCGGCACAGCTGCACGCGGGCCCGACGGCCGCCCAGTCCCTGCACCAGTTCGCCAACGCCAGCCCCTGGGACTGGGATCCGGCCCGCCGCGAGCTGCTGCGCCTGGCCGAGAGCCACCTCCGGGTGCGCGCCTGGACCATCGGCGTCGCGGTGCTGCCGAAGCGCGGCAGCCACTCCTGCGGCGTGCACCAGCGGTTCGAGCGCGCCACCGGGCGTACGGTCAACTGCCAGATGGGAATAGGCCTGTTCCTGTCGTCGGACACCGCGCACGTCCCCGTGGACTGGCGGCTGCGGATCTCCAAGGAGTGGCACGAGGACGAGGAGCTGCGCGCGCGGACGCGCATCCCGGAGACCGTGCGGCACTGCTCCCCCGCGGAGCACGCCCTGGACCTCGTGGACTCGCTCACGCCCTTCAGCCGCCGTGAACCGGTGCCGGTCGTCGCCGACACGAGCCACCACCCGACATCCGGGGCGCACCTGGCCACGGAGCTGACCGCGCGCGGGCGCCACTGCGTGCTCGCCGTGCCGCACGGCCTGCGCGTCGTACCGGAGGGCCGGCGCGTGGTCGCGCCGGGCTCACCCGACGGGGCGCTCACCGCCGGGCGGCTCCTCCAACTCCTCGCGCCCAAGGGGCCCGCGGCCCTCGCGGTCGGACTCAGGCAGGGTCCGCCGCGCGAAGGCCGCCTGGTCTCCGCCCTGGTGCGGCTGCCGGGACGGCGCGGCGTCTCCCCCGGCGTCTACCGCCTCTTCGCCCGACGGAGCCCCGGGGCCCAGGGGGTCGGACGCGTCTGGCTCACCAGCCTGGTGCACTCGCCGCTGCGCGACCTGCTGCCCCTGGTGCAGGCGCAGTCCGGCACCGTCGCCGCCCTCGCGGACCTCACGGAGAACTACGGCCTGCGCGACTTCGAGGGGCGTTCGTATCCCGGCTGGCACCACCACATGACGCTGGCTTCCGCCGCGTACGCGTATCACCGGCTCGGCGCGGGAGGCCCGGCCGTGCGGGGGCCGCAGCATGGCGGCGCACCGCTCTAGGCGGCCGCCCGGTCGAAGTCGATGGCGCTGTACGCGCGCAGCTTGGAGAGGCGGTGGTCGGAGTCGATCTTGCGGATCGTGCCCGACTTGGAGCGCATGACCAGCGACGAGGTGGAGGCGGTGGCCGAGCGGTAGCGGACGCCCTGGAGCAGTTCGCCGTCGGTGATGCCGGTGGCGACGAAGAAGACGTTGTCGCCCTTGACCAGGTCGTCCGTGGACAGGGTGCGGTCCAGGTCGTGTCCCGCGTCGATGGCGCGCTGGCGCTCGGCGTCGTCCTTGGGCCACAGCTTGCCCTGGATGGTGCCGCCCAGGCACTTGATGGCGCAGGCCGAGATGATGCCCTCGGGCGTGCCGCCGATGCCCATCAGCAGGTCGACGCCGGTGCCCTCGCGCACGGCCATGACCGAGCCGGCGACATCGCCGTCGGAGATGAACTTGATGCGGGCGCCGGTCTCGCGGATCTCCTTGACGATGCCCTCGTGGCGGGGGCGGTCCAGGATCATGACGGTGACGTCCTCGGGCGAGGAGTTCTTGGCCTTGGCGACGCGGCGGATGTTGACCGAGGCGGGCGCGTTGATGTCCACGTAGTCGGCGGCCTCGGGGCCGGTGACCAGCTTGTCCATGGAGAAGACGGCGGACGGGTCGAACATGGCGCCGCGGTCGGCGGCGGCCAGCACGGCGATCGCGTTGGGCATGCCCTTGGCGGTCAGCGTGGTGCCG
>NZ_JBVICF010000003.1:0-112160 GCF_055572995.1 Streptomyces sp. NPDC030245
TTACATTCCGAACCCGGAAGCTAAGCCTCATAGCGCCGATGGTACTGCAGGGGGGACCCTGTGGGAGAGTAGGACGCCGCCGAACTCCTTTTGATAAGAGCTGGTCCCTGAACTTCGGTTCGGGGACCAGCTCTTTTTTGTTTTGCGTTACTTGCCGTTCACGTTGCGCAGCCAACCTCCATAGGCATGGGGACACTTGGAATGTTGCGCGCCGCCGGTGTCAGCACCGGCGACGAGGTCATCGTGCCGGCCTACGGAAACGCCGAGGTCGCCGAGGACGTGGTCCTCGCCGGAGCGATGCCCGTCTTCGCTGACATAGAACCGACCACGTACTGCCTCGACCCCGATGCCGTCGCTGCCGTGGTGACCCCGCGGACGGCCGCCGTCGTCGTCGTGCACCGCTTCGGCAACCGAGCCGACATGCGCAGGCTGCGGGAGCTCGGGCAGCGGCAGGGGCTCCTCGTCCTGGAGCAGCAGGAGGAGGGCGAGCCGGAGACCCCGTACGACGGGCTGGAGCTTCGGCGTGCGCATGCCGCGTACCTCAGCGGGCGGCTCAGCGGAGTCGTGACGCCCGACGAAGGCGAAGGGCACAGCTTCCAGGAGTACGTCGTGCGCGTGCCCGGGAACGGGCGGCCCGACCGGGACGCTTTCGCACGTGCCGTCCGCGCCAAGGGCATCGACTGCCGGGTGCCGGTGAAGACGCCCGTGCACCGTACGCCTCGGTTCTGGCGGGACGTACAGCTTCCGGAGACCGAGCGGGCCGCCGACGAGACGCTGGCGTTGCCGGCCGGCCCGTCGATGACGCGGCGCGAGCTCCAGCGCGTCGTCTCCGCGTGCAACGCGCTCGGCGGGCTTCTGCAACCGGCCTTCTGAGACCCTAGGAAGCCGTCCTGGGGTGGGACTTGAAGAACTCCCACATCAGATCCGTCGCGTTGACGCCTGCCGTCGGGTCGGACATTCCGCCGCCCGCGCCGCCCGGCCAGGAGTGGCCCATGTCGGGCAGCCGGTAGACGACCGCGTCCGAGCCGTCACGGCACTTGGCTGTCGTCTTTTTGATTTTGTTCTTCAGTTCGGTGGGTCGGCTCGGCTTGCACGACAGGCGTTGCTGCCAGGTGTTGATGCCCTCGTCCATCGCCGCGTAGTGCCTGTCGAGGCCGCCCAGGAACGTGAGTACTGATACCGGGGTCTTCGGCATGTACGAGGTGTCTTCCGCGTCGGTGCCGAGGTATCCGCCGCTGACCGGGGCGATGGCGGCGAAGGTGCCGGGGAGTTCGACGGCGAGCTTGTACGCCATGTCGCCGCCGTTGGAGATTCCGGTGGCGTAGACGCGGTCCGGGTCGGCGTTCCAGGTGCCGGTCAGCCGCTTCGTCATCGTACGGATGAAACCCACGTCGTCCTCGGAGCCGCAGCAGATCAACGCGTTGAAGCCTTTGTTGAGCCCGTCGGGATAGGCGACGAGGAAGTTCTCCTTGTCCGCTTTGGCGCTCGGGCCGCTGATCGCGGCCGCGGTTCTGCCGTCGCCCGGGTAGGGGTGCATGGCGATGACGAGCGGGAGCTTCTCGGTGCGCTTGAGCCCGGGTGGTGCGTGGACCGTATAGACGCGCTTCTCGCCCTTCCAGGGGATCGTGACCTTCTGGGTGCCGGGGCGCGGGGTTTCCGCGGCGGCCGGCTTCTTGGCGGCCTTCGGGTCCGGGGTGTTGTCGTCGTCGGACCCGCAGGCCGTGAGCGGCAGGAGCAGGGCGGCGAGAGCCAGGGGCAAGGCGTGCCGCACAGGTGTACCGGTTCGGGTCGGCATGCGCGCAGAGTGGCAGCGCCGGGAAGGGCGGTCCAGAGGAAGGGGCGGTTCGAGGCGGCTTCGATTTCAGGTATGATCTATTCCGTTGCCGCGGGGAAAACCCCGGAGCGCAGCAGGCCCCTATAGCTCAGTCGGTAGAGCGTCTCCATGGTAAGGAGAAGGTCAGCGGTTCGATTCCGCTTGGGGGCTCAAGTAATGAAGGCCTCCGTCCGGTTGGGCGGAGGCCTTCGGCGTGTCCGGGGCACCCCGTGGCGCCCCGGCGCGCTCAGTCCTTCTGGAGGCCGGGGACCCGCATCGCGAGGATCGCCATGTCGTCCGAAGGGGCGTCCGTCGCGAAGCGCTCCACCGCGCGCATGATGCGCGCCGCGACCGCGCCGGCCGTCAGGCCCGTGCAGGTCGTGAGGACGTCCGCCAGGCCGTCGTCGCCGAGCATGCGGGTGCCCTCGCGGCGCTCGGTGACGCCGTCCGTCACGCAGAGCAGGACGTCGCCCGGGTCGAGCGTCATCGTCTGCTCGTACAGTTCGAGGTCCTCCATGACGCCGAGCAGGGGCTGCGGTTCCGCGTACGGCTCGACGGTGCCGTCCTGGCGGAGGCGGAGCGGCAGCGGATGGCCGGCGCAGACGACCTTCAGGACCGCCGAGCCGTCCTCCTGGGGCCACAACTCGCCGTAGAGGAGGGTGAGGAAGCGGCTGCGGGAGCCCTCGTCGAGGATCGCGGCGTTGAGGCGCTCCAGGACCGCGGGGCCGCCGAAGCCCTCACGGGCGAGCAGGCGCAGGGCGTGCCGGGCGAGACCCGTGACGGCCGCGGCCTCCGGGCCCGTGCCGCAGACGTCGCCGATCGCGAAGCCGTACGCGCCGTCGCGGATGGGGAAGAGGTCGTAGAAGTCACCGCCGACTTCGTTGCCCTCGCCGGCCGCGCGGTAGATGACCTCGACCTCGACGCCCGGGATCTGCGGGAGTCCCGGCGGCAGCAGGCTGCGCTGGAGGGACTGGCTGATGGCCATGCGCTCGGAGTAGAGGCGGGCGTTGTCGAGGGCGAGGGCCGCCCGGCGGGAGAGATCTTCGGCCAATTCGAGGATCTCTTGGCGGAAGTGTTCGTCGGCGGGCTTGCCGAGGGTGAGCATGCCGATGACGCGGTTGCGGGCGACCAGCGGGAGGACCACCGTCTCGCCGCCCACCGCCGAGGCGGTGGAGAGCGTCGTGCCGATGCCCGAGCCGAGGGTCATCGGCTCGCCGAGGCCCACGCTGCGCATGGAGGTGCGCAGGGCCGCCTGGTGCGCGGCCTCGGAGGGGGCCGCCCAGACGCGGGCGCCCGGGGTCGGCACCGGGTCCGGCGGGGAGATCTTGGAGAGCAGGGCCTTCAGGCCGTCGATGCGCTCCTCGTCCTCGTGCAGGACGTACGACAGATAGGGCTCGGCCGACTGGTCCGCGATGGTGTAGACGGCGCACCAGGTGGCGAGGGTCGGGACCGTCATCTGTGCCATGAGGGCCAGGGTCTGGTCGCGGTCGAGGGTGCCCGCGAGGAGGTCGGAGGCCTCGACGAGGAAGGAGAGCGAGCCGCGGCGGAGCCTCTCCAGTTCGCCGAGGCGTGCGGACTCCACGGCCAGGGCGATGCGGTCGGCGGCGAACTGGAGGCGCAGGGCCTCCTCGTTCGAGTACCGGCCGGAGGCCTCGGCGGCCACGCCCAGGGAGCCGGTGAGGCGGCCCTCCACCTTCAGCGGGACGGTGACGACGGAGCGCATGCCCGTGCCTTCGAGCAGGGGAACCGCCCCCGGCACCACCGTCAGGTCCTCGTGGACGGCCGGCATGCGGGCGGAGCCGTACCGTCCGGGGGCCGACTCGACCTGTACGCGGGCGAAGCGCTGGCGGGCCGACGGCAGGCCCGTGGAGGCACGGACCTCCAGCTCCGTCTCGTCGTCGGTGGCGAGGAGCAGGAAGGCCGCGTCGCCGTCGAGCATGTCGCGGGCGCGCTCCACGGTGCGCTGGAGCAGCCCGTCGAGGTCGTCGGGGGCGGGGGAGCCGATGAACACCTCGAAGGGGTCCGCGGTGTGCGACTCGCTGCGGGCGCCCGGCTCCGGGGCGGCGCCGCGCAGCGGGGTCTGGAGCACGGCGCGCTCGTCGTCGCGCACGAGCAGGCAGACCGTGGACGGCTCGCCGTCGGCGTCGCGGACGCGCAGGTGCGAGGCGTAGACGGGGATGACGCGGCCGTGGGCGCCGCGGACGCCGTAGCTGCCCTCCCAGCGGGAGAGCCGCAGCGCCTCGGCGATGCCGGTGCTGGTGCCCGGCGTGTGCGGCCAGGCCGCGAGGTCCATCAGCGGCTTGCCCATGACCTGCTCGGCGACGTACCCGAAGAGGTCCTCCGCGTCTTCGTTCCAGGCGGAGATGGCGCCGAGGCGGTCGATCTGGATGACGGCGACGCGGACCCTGCCGTCGGCGATGGGCAGCAGGTCGGCCGGGAGCGAGGGTCCTGCGGTGCGGGTGCCCACGGGGCGGTGGGGCAGGTCGAGCTGGAACCAGACCTGCTTGTGGGTGGGGCTGTAGTCGACGCCCCAGCGGGTGGCGAGCGCGGCGCAGAGCTGGAGGCCGCGGCCGCCCTCGCGGTCCGGGCTGCCCATGTTGACCGGGGACTGCTGGAGCGGGATCTCGCGTTCCGGATAGCGGTCGGAGACCTCGATGCGGACGGCGTCCTCGCTGCGCAGACACTCGACGTCGGCGGCGGTGCCGGCGTGCACCACGGCGTTGGTGACCAGCTCGCTGGTGAGGACGACGGCGTCGTCGACGATGTCGGAGAACCCCCAGCCCTGGAGGGTGTCGCGCACGAAGGAGCGGGCCGTCGCGACGGAACGCCCGACGGGTTCGAAGGTGGCAGCCGCACGCGCGGTGATCACAGCACTCCTCGTACGAGTATCGACGGTGTCGACAGTGGCGACTGTCTCGACGCCCAGTTCTCCCGAACCCATGGTGCGGCCGCCCCTCCGATGCCCGCTTGTTTCGTGTACCACCGCCCTGGCCGGGCAGGACCGGGGCGGTTGGACAGCCGGATGCAAGGTTACTTACCTTCGCCGTCCATGCTGATGCCGGTCGTCAGTGTTTCCGCCCGGAGGGTGTGCGGACGGTGTGCGAAGCTGCCGAACTGTTATGGCCTGGTTCGGCCATGGTGAAACACTGGGCAAGCTTCATGGGACAGGTCAGAACAACCCGAGCAGTACCGGTCGACCCTTGCGGGAGGGACACAGTGGAGTCTGGCGCAGCGACGCGGGGCACTAAGACGCGCGCGAAAGACGGACAGTCCCTGAACAAACAGCGCAAACCGCGCAACGGGACGACGGCTTCGGTGGACGCTGCGGCTCTGAACAGGCTGCTCGCGGCCCTGGTGGCGATGCGGGACGGCAACTTCCGCAAGCGGCTCACGGTCTCGGGCGACGACGTCATGTCGGAGATCGCGGCTGTTTTCAATGAGGTGGCCGACCGGAATCTGCACCTCACGGGAGAGCTGTCGAGGGTGCGGCGCACGGTCGGACGTGAGGGAAAACTCACGGAACGGCTGGAGACCGGAGCGAGCGAGGGCTCCTGGGCCGCCGCGATCGACGCGTCGAACGCGCTCGTCGACGATCTCGTACGACCGGTCTCCGAGGTCGGCCGGGTCCTCTCCGCGGTGGCGGAGGGTGATCTGGAGCAGCGCATGGAGCTGCGGGCGCAGGGGGCCGACGGGAACGGGCATCCGCTGCGCGGGGAGTTCCTGAAGGTCGGGCGGACGGTGAACAACCTCGTCGACCAGCTCTCCACGTTCACGGACGAGGTCACGCGGGTGGCCAGCGAGGTCGGTACCGAGGGCAAGCTCGGCGGGCAGGCCAGAGTGCGCGGAATGTCCGGGTCGTGGAAGGACCTCACGGACTCCGTGAACACCATGGCGTACCGGCTGACCGCGCAGGTGCGGGACATCGCGCTGGTGACGACGGCGGTGGCGAAGGGCGACCTGTCGCGGAAGGTCACCGTGCACGTCGCGGGCGAGATGCTGGAGTTGAAGAACACCGTCAACACGATGGTGGACCAGCTCTCGTCGTTCTCCTCCGAGGTGACGCGCGTCGCCCGGGAGGTCGGCACGGAGGGCGAGCTCGGCGGCCAGGCGCAGGTGCCGGGTGTGGCGGGTGTGTGGAAGGACCTCACCGACTCGGTGAACCTGATGGCCGGCAACCTCACGGCCCAGGTGCGCGGGATCGCCGAGGTCACCACGGCGGTCGCGAGCGGTGATCTGTCGCGGAAGGTGACGGTGAGCGCGCGCGGCGAGGTCGCCCAGCTCGCCGAGACGATCAACCAGATGACCGAGACGCTGCGTACGTTCGCGGACGAGGTCACCCGGGTGGCGAACGAGGTCGGGGCCGAGGGGCAGCTCGGCGGGCAGGCGAATGTGCCGGGCGCGGCGGGTACTTGGAAGGATCTGACCGATTCGGTCAACACGGTCTTCCGCAACCTCACCACGCAGGTGCGGGACATCGCGACGGTGACGACGGCGGTCGCGAACGGCGATCTGTCGCAGAAGGTCACCGTCGATGTCGCGGGCGAGATGCTCGAGCTGAAGAACACCGTGAACACGATGGTCGACCAGCTCTCGGCCTTCGGTTCCGAAGTGACGCGGGTGGCGCGGGAGATCGGTGTCGAGGGTGAGCTCGGCGGTCAGGCGCAGGTGCAGGGCGCTGCCGGTACGTGGAAGGACCTGACGGACTCCGTCAACACCGCCTTCCGCAACCTGACGGGGCAGGTCCGGAACATCGCGCAGGTGACGACGGCGGTCGCGAACGGCGATCTGTCGCAGAAGGTCACGGTCGACGTCTCCGGAGAGATGCTCCAGCTGAAGAACACCGTGAACACGATGGTGGACCAGCTGTCGTCGTTCGCGGACCAGGTCACGCGGATGGCGCGGGACGTGGGCACGGAGGGGCGCCTCGGCGGGCAGGCCCGCGTGGACGGCGTGAGCGGTACGTGGAAGGACCTCACGGACTCCGTCAACTTCATGGCGGGGAACCTGACGTCGCAGGTGCGGCAGATCGCGCAGGTGACGACGGCCGTGGCGCGCGGTGACCTGTCGCAGAAGATCGAGGTCGACGCGCGCGGCGAGATCCTGGAGCTGAAGAACACCATCAACACGATGGTCGACCAGCTGTCCGCCTTCGCGGACCAGGTGACGCGGGTGGCCCGCGAGGTGGGCACCGAGGGGCGGCTCGGCGGTCAGGCGCAGGTGCCCGGCGTGGCCGGTGTGTGGCGTGATCTGACGGACTCCGTGAACGGCATGGCCGGGAACCTCACCGCGCAGGTCCGCAACATCGCACAGGTCGCGACGGCGGTGGCCCGCGGTGACCTGTCGCAGAAGATCGACGTGGACGCGCGCGGCGAAATCCTGGAGCTGAAGAACACCCTGAACACGATGGTGGACCAGCTGTCCGCCTTCGCCGAGCAGGTCACGCGGGTCTCCCGCGAGGTGGGCACCGACGGCATCCTGGGCGGCCAGGCCGAGGTCCAGGGCGTCTCGGGCACCTGGAAGGACCTCACGCAGTCCGTCAACGGGATGGCGAACAACCTCACCCTCCAGGTGCGGAACATCGCCGAGGTCACGACGGCCGTCGCCATGGGTGACCTCTCCAAGAAGATCACCGTCGACGCGAAGGGCGAGATCCTCGAACTCGTCACGACCGTCAACACGATGGTCGACCAGCTCTCGTCGTTCGCCGAGCAGGTCACGCGCGTGGCCCGTGAGGTGGGCACGGAGGGCCAGTTGGGCGGTCAGGCGCGGGTGCCGGGTGTCACGGGCATCTGGAAGGACCTGAGCGACAACGTCAACCTGATGGCCAACAACCTGACCAGCCAGGTGCGGAACATCTCCCAGGTCTCGGCGGCGGTCGCCAACGGAGACCTGACCAAGAAGGTCACGGTCGAGGCGCGCGGCGAGGTCGCGCAGCTCGCCGACACGGTGAACACCATGGTGACGACGCTGAGTTCGTTCGCCGACGAGGTCACGCGTGTGGCCCGTGAGGTGGGCACGGACGGCATCCTGGGCGGGCAGGCGCGCGTGCCGGGCGTCTCCGGTACGTGGAAGGACCTCACCGAGTCCGTGAACTCGATGGCGTCCAACCTGACCGGTCAGGTCCGCAACATCGCGATGGTCACCACCGCGATCGCCAAGGGTGACCTGACCAAGAAGATCGACATCGACGCCCGGGGCGAGATCCTGGAGCTCAAGACGACCATCAACACGATGGTCGACCAGCTGTCGTCCTTCGCCGAGCAGGTGACCCGGGTGGCCCGTGAGGTGGGCACGGAGGGCCAGCTGGGCGGTCAGGCGCGCGTGCGGGACGTCGACGGCACGTGGCGCGACCTCACCGAGTCCGTGAACGAGATGGCCGGAAACCTGACCCGCCAGGTGCGCGCCATCGCGAAGGTCGCCACCGCGGTGACGCGCGGCGACCTCAATCTGAAGATCGAGGTCGACGCGGCGGGGGAGATCCAGGCCCTCCAGGACAACATCAACACGATGATCGCGAACCTCCGCGACACGACCCTGGCCAACAAGGAGCAGGACTGGCTCAAGGGCAACCTCGCGCGGATCTCGGGCCTGATGCAGGGCCGCAGGGACCTGGAGGACGTCGCCTCGCTGATCATGAGCGAGCTGACGCCGGTCGTCTCCGCGCAGCACGGCGCGTTCTTCCTGGCGATGCCGACGGACGACGCGCAGGATCTCGGGGGCGACCAGGAGGACGCGTACGAACTGCGCATGCTCGGCAGTTACGGCTACTCCATGGGGTCCATGCCGACGTCCTTCCGGCCCGGCGAGACCCTCATCGGGACGGCCGCCAAGGAGCGGCGCACCATCCTCGTGGAGAACGCGCCCTCTGGCTATCTGCGGATCGCGTCCGGCCTCGGTGAGGCGCCGCCCGCGCAGGTCATCGTGTTGCCGGTGCTCTTCGAGGGGACCGTGCTCGGCGTGATCGAGCTGGCGGCCTTCCAGCCCTTCACGCAGATCCAGAAGGATTTCCTCAGCCAGATCGCCGAGATGATCGCGACGAGCGTCAACACGATCAGCGTCAATACGAAGACCGAGGTGCTGCTCAAGCAGTCGCAGAAGCTGACCGAGCAACTGCGCGAGCGGTCGGCCGAGTTGGAGAACCGGCAGAAGGCGCTCCAGGACTCGAACGCGGAGCTGGAGGAGAAGGCGGAGCTGCTCGCCCAGCAGAACCGTGACATCGAGGTCAAGAACACCGAGATCGAAGAGGCCAGGCAGGTCCTGGAGGAGCGGGCCGAACAGCTCGCGGTCTCGATGCGCTACAAGTCCGAGTTCCTCGCGAACATGTCGCACGAGCTGCGCACGCCGCTCAACTCCCTGTTGATCCTCGCCAAGTTGCTCGCGGACAACGCCGACGCGAACCTCACCCCGAAGCAGGTCGAGTTCGCGGAGACGATCCACGGGGCGGGCTCGGACCTGCTCCAGCTGATCAACGACATCCTCGACCTGTCGAAGGTCGAGGCGGGCAAGATGGACGTCTCCCCGACGCGCATCGCACTCGTCCAACTCGTCGACTACGTAGAGGCCACTTTCCGTCCCCTGACCGCAGAGAAGGGCCTCGACTTCTCCGTACGGGTCTCTCCGGAGCTGCCCGCGACGCTGCACACGGACGAACAGCGCCTCCTCCAGGTGCTGCGCAATCTCCTGTCCAACGCGGTGAAGTTCACCGACTCCGGAGCGGTCGAGTTGGTGATCCGGCACGCCAGCAACGACGTGCCCAACGCGATCCGCGAACAGCTCCTGGAGGCCGGCTCGCTGCGCGACGCGGACGCCGATCTGATCGCCTTCTCGGTGACGGACACCGGCATCGGCATCGCGGCCAGCAAGATGCGGGTCATCTTCGAGGCGTTCAAGCAGGCCGACGGCACGACGAGCAGGAAGTACGGCGGTACGGGCCTCGGCCTGTCGATCAGCCGGGAGATCGCGCGGCTGCTCGGCGGCGAGATCCACGCGCAGAGCGAGCCGGGCCGCGGCTCCACCTTCACGCTCTATTTGCCGCTGCACCCGAGCGAACTGCCGCCCCAGGGTTACGCCCAGCTGGCGCCCGCGCCGCAGTCGCGCGAGCTGCCCGCCCTGGAGGAGGCGCCCGCGGCCGAGGAGACGGAGCGGCAGGCGGCCCCCCCGGCGCACCGCGAGGAGCCCACGAGCCCCGCCGCGCTGTTCCGGCGGAGGCGCCGTGCGACGCCCGTCCAGGAGCCCTCGTCGCTGCCGGGGCAGCCGGCTCCCGGCGCCCCGGAGGCGCAGCGCACGCAGGAGCCGTGGCCCAACGCGGGCCAGGAGACGCCTGTCGCGCCGCGGGTCGGTTTCCAGTTCGGCGGTGAGAAGGTCCTGATCGTCGACGACGACATCCGCAACGTCTTCGCGCTCACCAGCGTCCTGGAGCAGCACGGTCTCGCGGTGCTGTACGCGGAGAACGGCCGTGAAGGCATCGAGGTGCTGGAACAGCACGACGACGTGACGGTGGTCCTGATGGACATCATGATGCCGGAGATGGACGGGTACGCGACGACGACGGCGATCCGCAGGATGCCGCAGTTCGCCGGACTCCCGATCATCGCGCTCACCGCGAAGGCGATGAAGGGCGACCGGGAGAAGGCGATCGACTCCGGAGCTTCCGATTACGTCACGAAGCCGGTCGACCCGGATCATCTGTTGTCGGTGATGGAGCAGTGGATGCGCGCTCGGTGACCGAGAACCGGCGTCGTCACACGGAGTTGCTGACAGAGTGTGGCCGATGCCGTGTAGAACCGCGGTATTCGGGGAACCTTCTGGTCTCCCACCGCGTTTCTGCTACGTGCACAGTGACATCGCGGTGACAGGGTGTGGCGACAGGCGGGGTGCGGCTACGATGACCGGCACAAGGACGGGCGGCGCAAGGGAGTCGTCCCCTGGGGCGGCGCCCGGTGTACCGCCGGGGCGAGGAGGGCGGGCCATGGTGCAGAAGGCCAAGATCCTCCTGGTCGATGACCGGCCGGAGAATCTGCTGGCGCTGGAGGCCATCCTCTCTGCGCTCGATCAGACACTGGTGCGGGCATCGTCCGGGGAGGAAGCGCTCAAAGCACTACTCACGGACGACTTCGCGGTCATTCTGCTGGACGTCCAGATGCCGGGAATGGACGGTTTCGAAACCGCGGCGCACATCAAGCGGCGGGAGCGGACCCGGGACATCCCGATCATCTTCCTCACCGCCATCAACCACGGGCCGCACCACACCTTCCGCGGCTATGCCGCCGGCGCGGTGGACTACATCTCCAAGCCGTTCGACCCGTGGGTGCTGCGCGCGAAGGTGTCGGTGTTCGTCGAGCTGTACATGAAGAACTGCCAACTGCGGGAGCAGGCGGCGCTGCTGCGCCTCCAGCTCGAAGGCGGCGGCAAGGCCGCGGCCGGGGACGCGAAGGAGCCCGCGGGTCTGCTCGCCGAGCTGTCGGCGCGGCTCGCCGCGGTCGAGGAGCAGGCGGAGGCGCTCTCCAAACAGCTCGACGACGAGTCGGCGGACGCGGCGGCGGTCGCCACCGCAGCCCATCTCGAACGCAAACTGACCGGCCTGCGGCGGGCCCTTGACGCCCTGGAGCCGGGCACCGGCAGCGGTGCCCCCTCGGTCCCCTCGCAGAACTGACGCGGCACGGAGCCCCGCTGACGGGGTTTCGTGCCGGGTCCACCCGGTGAACCACCGTCAGTTCTCGGCCTTCACAGGGGCGACACGAACGGGTGAAGCAGTAGGCACACGTGTTGACGGTGGTCGGCAACGGTAACCTCACACCCATGGCCTCACGTCAGCCCGCAGCCAAGAAGACGCCCGCGAAGAAGGCGGCCGCGCCGGCAAAGGCTCCGGCGAAGAAGGCCGCTGCCAGACCGCCCGCCAAGAAGGCTGCGGCGAAGAAGGCACCAGCGAAGAAGGCTCCGGCGAAGAAGATCGCCGCGAAGCCGGCGCCCAAAGCGGCGCCGAGCCCCACGGGGGGCGTGTACCGGATCGTGCGCGCCGTCTGGCTGGGCCTGGCGCACGGGGTCGGCGCGATGTTCCGCGGCATAGGGCGCGGCGCCAAGGGTCTCGACCCCGCCCACCGCAAGGACGGCCTCGCGCTCCTGCTGCTCGGCCTCGCGCTGATCGTCGCCGCGGGCACCTGGTCCAACCTCCGCGGCCCGGTCGGCGACCTCGTCGAGGTCCTGGTGACCGGCGCCTTCGGCCGTCTGGACCTGCTCGTGCCGCTGCTGCTCGGCACCATGGCCGTCCGCCTCATCCGGCACCCGGAGAAGCCCGAGGCGAACGGCCGCATCGTGATCGGCCTCTCCGCCCTCGTCATCGGCGTGCTCGGCCAGGTCCACGTCGCCTGCGGCTCACCGGCCCGCAGCGACGGCATGCAGGCGATAAGGGACGCCGGCGGCCTCATCGGCTGGGGCGCCTCCACACCCCTGATCTTCACCATGGGCGAGATCCTCGCGGTGCCGCTCCTGGTGCTCCTCACCGTCTTCGGGCTCCTCGTCGTCACGGCGACGCCCGTCAACGCCATCCCGCAGCGGCTGCGGCTGCTCGGCGTAAAACTCGGCGTGATCCAGCCGGCACCCGAGGGCTACGAGGCCTACGAGTACGCAGACGACGAGCGGTACGAGGAGCAGTGGCGCGAGGCGCTGCCCGCACGCTCCGCACGCCGGCGCGGCCCGGCCCCCGACGCGTACGACCCCGACCAGGCCGAGGAGCAGGCGCTCTCCACCCGGCGCAGGCCGCGCCGGGCCCCCGTCCAGCCGGACATGGACCGGCCGATGGACGCCGTGGACGTGGCCGCCGCCGCGGCGGCCGCCCTGGACGGTGCGGTGATGCACGGCATGCCGCCGTCGCCGCTGGTCGCCGATCTGACGCAGGGTGTGTCGGGGGAGCGCGAGGAGCGCGAGCACACGGCCCCTGTACCGACCGCGCGCACGACGGACGCGCCGGTGCCCGGCAAGCTCAAGAAGAAGCCGCAGAAGCCCGCTGACGGGGCTGACGGCGGCCGCGGCCACGCCGGCGCCACCGGAGCCGTGCCGGACCTCACCAAGGCCGCGCCCGAGACCGAGCGGGAACTGCCGCCGCGCGCCGAGCAGCTCCAGCTCGCCGGGGACATCACCTACGCGCTGCCCTCCCTCGACCTCCTGGAGCGGGGCGGCCCGGGCAAGACCCGCAGCGCCGCCAACGACGCGGTCGTCCACTCGCTGACCAACGTCTTCACCGAGTTCAAGGTCGACGCGGCCGTCACCGGCTTCACGCGCGGCCCGACCGTCACGCGCTACGAGATCGAGCTCGGCCCCGCCGTGAAGGTCGAGAAGATCACGGCACTGGCCAAGAACATCGCGTACGCGGTCGCCTCCCCGGACGTCCGGATCATCTCGCCCATCCCCGGCAAGTCCGCGGTCGGCATCGAGATCCCGAACACCGACCGCGAGATGGTCAACGTCGGTGACGTGCTGCGTCTCGCGGACGCGGCCGAGGACGACCACCCCATGCTCGTCGCGCTCGGCAAGGACGTCGAGGGCGGCTACGTCATGGCGAACATGGCGAAGATGCCGCACATCCTGGTCGCCGGTGCCACCGGATCCGGCAAGTCGTCCTGCATCAACTGCCTGATCACGTCGATCATGATAAGAGCGACGCCCGAGGACGTCCGGATGGTCCTCGTCGACCCCAAGCGCGTCGAGCTCACCGCGTACGAGGGCATTCCGCACCTGATCACGCCGATCATCACCAACCCCAAGCGGGCCGCCGAGGCGCTCCAGTGGGTCGTACGCGAGATGGATCTGCGCTACGACGACCTCGCGGCCTTCGGCTACCGGCACATCGACGACTTCAACCAGGCCGTCCGCGAGGGCAAGCTCAAGACGCCCGAGGGCAGCGAGCGGGAGCTCCAGCCATACCCGTACCTGCTGGTGATCGTCGACGAGCTCGCCGACCTGATGATGGTCGCGCCGCGCGACGTCGAGGACTCGATCGTGCGCATCACACAGCTCGCGCGCGCCGCCGGCATCCACCTGGTGCTCGCCACCCAGCGTCCCTCCGTGGACGTCGTGACCGGCCTGATCAAGGCGAACGTGCCGTCGCGGCTCGCCTTCGCGACCTCCTCGCTCGCCGACAGCCGGGTCATCCTCGACCAGCCCGGCGCGGAGAAGCTCATCGGAAAGGGTGACGGCCTCTTCCTGCCGATGGGGGCGAACAAACCCGTCCGTATGCAGGGGGCCTTCGTCACCGAGGACGAGATCCACGCGGTCGTGCGGCACTGCAAGGACCAGATGGCGCCCGTCTTCCGGGACGACGTCACCGTCGGCACCAAGCAGAAGAAGGAGATCGACGAGGACATCGGCGACGACCTCGATCTGCTGTGCCAGGCCGCTGAGCTGGTGGTCTCCACCCAGTTCGGGTCCACGTCCATGCTTCAGCGCAAGCTGCGCGTCGGCTTCGCCAAGGCCGGCCGGCTGATGGACCTGATGGAGTCCCGCTCCATCGTCGGACCCAGCGAGGGCTCCAAGGCTCGTGACGTTCTGGTGAAACCTGACGAACTGGACGGAGTGCTCGCCGTGATCCGCGGGGAGGCTCAGCCATAAGGGTGGGAGAGGCTCACCCATAAGGGATCGACAGGCAACCGTTTCCTCTCGACACACGTCAAGTTGAGGGAGACGAGAGCAGGATGTTCCACCATCAGGATGTCCGGCCATTCCGATGGCGTACAAAGTCCGTCCGTCCGGTTGCCCCACCCTTTCAAGACCCGCCTAAACTGAACCTCCGGCAGGTGGCTACACGCTCGAAAGGCGCCCCCGTGTCCATCGGTAACTCCCCTGAAGACGACCGACCTTCGGACGACCGCCTCGACCGCCCCGACCGCGTCGCGGACGGCCCTGACCACGCCGCGGACGGAGTCCCGGCAGATCGCACCGGCGAAGAGCAGGCGCCCGAGCGCCCCTCGATCGGCCGTGTCCTTCAGCAGGCCCGTCTCGTCGCCGGCCAGACCGTCGACGAAGTCAGCTCGTCCACCCGCGTGCGCGTCCCGATCGTGCACGCGATCGAACAGGACGACTTCTCCCGGTGCGGCGGCGACGTGTACGCCCGCGGCCACATCAGGACGCTGGCGCGCGCCGTCGGACTCGACCCGGCCCCGCTGATCGCGCAGTACGACGAGGGCCACGGCGGCCGCCCGCCCGCGCCCACGCCGGCGGCGCCCCTCTTCGAGGCCGAGCGCATCCGCTCCGAACCGCGCAGGCCGAACTGGACCGCCGCCATGGTCGCCGCGATCGTCGCGGTGATCGGTTTCGTCGGTTTCACCGCGTTCAGCGGCGACGACGGGGACGACGGTTCGAAGGCGGTGGCCGAGGGCGCCACCCCCGCGAGCAGCAAGCCCGCGGAGAAGCCGAAGCCCACCAAGCCCGCCGACCCCAAGCCCGACCCGTCGGACAGCGCCATCGCCGGTGTCCCGCGCGACAAGGTCACCGTCAAGGTCGACGCCGCGGACGGCCGCAGCTGGATCTCCGCGAAGGACCACAGCGGGCGCACCCTCTTCGACGGCGTCCTGGAACAGGGCCAGGACAAGACGTTCCAGGACAAGCAGAAGATCGACCTCGTCCTCGGCGACGCGGGCGCGATCAACCTGTACGTGAACGGAAAGCCGGTCGAGAACGAATTCGAGCCCGGCACGGTGGAGCGCCTCACCTACACGAAGGGCGACCCCGAAGCCGGCTGACCGGTCCCGCTGAAGGGCGCTGACCAGGCGCCGGCCGGCGGGACCGCACGAGGCGACGTGACCGCCGGGTGACGCGCCGGCGGCGGGTGGCGGACCGGCCGGTAACCCTCGCGGCCGGGGCCGAGGCGCGGACGAAGTAGTCTTGAGACCATGCCTGAACGCCGCACCGTCGCCCTTGTCACTCTTGGCTGCGCCCGCAACGAGGTGGACTCGGAGGAGCTCGCAGGCCGCTTGGAGGCGGATGGCTGGCAGCTCGTCGAGGACGCCGAGGACGCGGATGTCGCCGTCGTCAACACCTGCGGCTTCGTCGAAGCCGCCAAGAAGGACTCCGTCGACGCCCTCCTCGAAGCCAATGACCTGAAGGGCCACGGCAAGACCCAGGCCGTCGTCGCGGTCGGCTGCATGGCCGAGCGGTACGGCAAGGAGCTCGCCGACGCGCTGCCCGAGGCCGACGGCGTGCTCGGATTCGACGACTACTCCGACATCTCCAACCGCCTCCAGACCATCCTCAGCGGCGGCAGTGTCGAGGCCCACACCCCGCGTGACCGGCGCAAGCTGCTGCCGATCAGCCCCGCCGAGCGCCAGGCCGCCGGATCCGGGGTCGCCCTGCCGGGACACGCGCCCGCGCCGGCGCCGCAGGACCTGCCCGAGGGCGTCGCGCCCGCGTCGGGGCCGCGCGCCCCGCTGCGCCGCCGTCTCGGCACCAACCCCGTCGCCTCCGTGAAGCTGGCCTCCGGCTGCGACCGGCGCTGCTCGTTCTGCGCCATCCCCTCCTTCCGCGGCTCCTTCATCTCGCGCCGCCCCTCCGACGTCCTCGGCGAGACCCGCTGGCTCGCCGAGCAGGGCGTCAAGGAGGTCATGCTCGTCTCCGAGAACAACACCTCGTACGGCAAAGACCTCGGCGACATCCGGCTCCTGGAGACCCTCCTGCCCGAGCTGGCCGCCGTCGACGGCATCGAGCGGGTGCGCGTCAGCTACTTGCAGCCCGCCGAGATGCGGCCCGGCCTCATCGACGTCCTCACGTCGACGGAGAAGGTCGCCCCCTACTTCGACCTGTCCTTCCAGCACTCCGCGCCCGGCGTGCTGCGCGCCATGCGCCGCTTCGGGGACACCGACCGTTTCCTGGAGCTCCTGGACACCATCCGGACCAAGGCGCCGCAGGCCGGCGTGCGCTCCAACTTCATCGTGGGCTTCCCCGGCGAGAGCGAGTCGGACCTCGCGGAGCTGGAGCGGTTCCTGACCGGCGCGCGCCTGGACGCCATCGGCGTCTTCGGGTACTCCGACGAGGAGGGCACCGAAGCGGCCACCTACGACCAGAAGCTCGACCAGGACGTCGTCGACGCGCGCCTCGCGCACATCTCCCGGCTCGCCGAGGAGCTCACCTCGCAGCGCGCCGACGAGCGGCTCGGCGAGACCGTCGACGTCCTCGTCGAGTCCATCGACGAGGAGGAGGGACCGCTCGGCAGAGCCGCGCACCAGGCCCCCGAGACGGACGGCCAGATCCGCCTGACGGGCGCCGCGGCCGAAGCCGGGCTCCAGGTCGGCCGTATGGTCGTGGCAAAGGTCGTCGGCACGGAGGGCGTGGACTTGGTGGCTGAGTGTCTCGAGGAGGCTGGCAGATGACCGGAGTCCCGGCCTCCGCGGGCGGCTCCGGCGCACAGGGTGCTTCGGGCGCCAAGCCGGTGCGCGGCGGAAAGCTGGGCGCCGCGGCGGTCAATCAGGCCAGCCTGTGGAACGTCGCGAACCTGCTGACCATGGTGCGGCTGCTGCTCGTGCCCGGCTTCGTGATGCTGCTCCTCGGCAACGGCGGGTACGACCCGGCCTGGCGCTCGTTCGCCTGGGCCGCCTTCGCCGTCGCCATGATCACCGACCTCTTCGACGGCCACCTGGCCCGCACGTACAACCTGGTCACGGACTTCGGGAAGATCGCCGACCCCATCGCCGACAAGGCGATCATGGGCGCCGCGCTGATCTGTCTCTCCTGGCTCGGCGACCTCCCCTGGTGGGTGACGGGCGTGATTCTCGGGCGTGAGCTCGGGATCACGCTGCTGCGCTTCTGGGTGATCCGTTATGGAGTCATTCCGGCCAGCCGCGGCGGCAAGATGAAGACGCTGGCGCAGGGCACCGCCGTCGGGATGTACGTTCTCGCCCTGACAGGGCCGCTCGCCAGCCTGCGGTTCTGGGTGATGGCGGTGGCCGTCGTACTGACCGTGGTCACCGGGCTCGACTATGTGAAGCAGGCCGTCGTGCTGCGCAGGCAGGGCATGGCCGAGGCACGTGCGGCGGCCGCGGAGTCCGCCCGGGAGGCCGCGAAGTGACGTCCCCCGGGGTCTCGGGCGCCGAGCTGTCGGTGCAGTCGGTCGGTGAGCTGCCGGCGAGCGCACTGGTGCGCGTCCTGGCCGCGCGCGGTGAGACGCTCGCCGTCGCCGAGTCGCTGACCGGGGGCCTGGTGGCCGCCGAGATCACGTCGGTGCCCGGGGCCTCGAAGGTCTTCCGGGGGTCCGTCACGGCGTACGCCACCGAGCTGAAGCGGGACGTCCTCGGGGTCGACGGCACTCTGCTGGACGAGCGCGGGGCGGTGGATCCCGAGGTCGCGCAGCAGATGGCGGATGGTGTCCGCGAGGTGCTCGGCGCGGACTGGGGACTTGCGACCACCGGGGTCGCCGGGCCCGATGCGCAGGACGGACAGCCGGTCGGAACGGTGTTCGTGGCGATTTCGGGGCCGGATAACGCGGTTTCGAGGCCGGAAACCGTGGTTACCGAGTCAGAAGTCGAAACGATGCGCGGTTACGCCGATGGCGGACCGCGTGGGAAAGTTGCCGCCCTGCGGTTGAACGGTGACCGTTCGGAAATCCGTATGGAGAGTGTACGGAGCGTGCTCACGCTGCTTCTCGAGCAGCTATCCGGAGAACGTGCCGAGAATGGGCGGGCACAGGATACGGAACAGAACGGGGGGAATTGATGTTTGCAGCCCTGAGTGAACACGACATCGCTCCCCGCACGGCCGCCGCGCAAGGCGGTACGGTGGGGCGTGAAGGATGCGGCTACGCGGTCCGAGGAGGGAGCCACCGATGATTCTGCTCCGTCGCCTGCTGGGTGACGTGCTGCGTCGGCAGCGCCAGCGCCAGGGCCGTACTCTGCGCGAAGTCTCCTCGTCCGCCCGAGTCTCGCTCGGCTATCTCTCCGAGGTGGAGCGGGGGCAGAAGGAGGCTTCCTCCGAGCTGCTTTCCGCGATCTGCGACGCGCTTGACGTACGGATGTCCGAGCTCATGCGTGAAGTGAGCGACGAACTGTCGCTCGCCGAGCTGGCTGAGTCTGCAGCAGTCCCCGAACCGGTGCGCGCACCGGTTCGCTCGATGCTCAATTCCGTCTCCGTGGCCGGAGTGCCACCGGAACGGGTCACGATCAAGGCACCTGCGGAGGCGGTCGACGTCGTCGCCGCGTGAGGCGGCGCTGCCCTGAGCAGCTCCGATGTGTGTGGAAGCCCCTGCCGGGTACCCGGTAGGGGCTTCTGCGTTGTATGAGCAGAGGCTGCTGTGTTGTACCGAGGTGGCCCCTGCGGGGCTAGAAAGTTCCGAATCGACCTATTGGCGGCTTTTGTGCCATGGTTGGTGGGGATTTACCTCATTCGCTCGTGAGTTGGAGGAGACAGATGTACGCCGTGAAGAGCCCGCTGTCCGAGGGGGATCTGAAGACGGTCTCGGAGGCACTGCAAGGCGCGCTCGTGGACCTGGTCGACCTGTCGCTGGTGGCCAAGCAGATCCACTGGAATGTGGTCGGCCCGCGCTTCCGCTCCGTGCACCTGCAACTCGACGACGTCGTCGACACAGCCAGGCAGCACTCCGACACCGTGGCGGAGCGTGCCTCCACGCTCGGCGTCTCGCCCGACGGGCGCGCGGCTACCGTGTCGCAGAGCAGCGGGATCGGAAAGGTCCCCGAGGGCTGGGTCAAGGACAAGGACGCGGTCGGGACGCTTGTGGACGCGCTGGGCGCGGTCATCACCCGGATGCGGGAACGTATCGACGCGACCGGTGAGGCGGACCCGGTCACCCAGGACATCTTCATCCAGATCTCGGCCGACCTGGAGAAGCACCACTGGATGTTCCAGGCGGAGAACAGCTGACGCGTTCGGCGCGCCCCGGCCGGGAACGACGTGAACGGCCGGGGCGCGCTGTGTGTGCCGCTGTGCGCTGTGTGTGCTGTGTGTGCTGTGTGTGCTGTGCGCCCGTGTAGTGCTTCTGGCGCCGGGAGTACGCCCTCCCAGGGAGTGAACCCCGGCGTTTAGCGTCGACCTCGCGTTGGGCGGGAGGTGGCATCTGTGGCAGCCGTGAGCGGGACGACCGTGACGTGGCGGGCCGTGCGATGGGTGCCTGTCCTGGCGCTCGGCGGGCTGTGGTGGTGGGGCGTGCTGCGACTGGCCCTCGCTCCTGATGCCGGGGTGCTGGAGGGGGCGGTCGCGGCCGGCGGGTGGGGGTTGAGCGTGCTGCCTGTGCACTGTGTGCCGAAGGCGCGTGCGGAGGGCGAGGTGGCGGCGGCTCGGAAGGGGCGCCGGCGGTGTGCGGCCGGGAGGGAAGCGTGGGGCGCGGCTACCACGGCATGGCGACGCCGCCATTGGGGCGGAGGATCTGGCCGGTCGTGAAGGACGCGGCGTCGGACGCCAGGTGCAGCACGGCGTGAGCGATGTCGTCCGGTTCGCCGACGCGGCCGAGGGGTGACAGGCGCGCCATGACTCCTTCGGTGTGGCTCCGGTCCTCCGTGCCGTGCCGGGCCGTCATGGGCGTACGGATCCAGCCCGGCGCGACGGCGTTGACGCGGATGCCGTGCGGGCCGACCTCCGTGGCCAGGGTCTTGGTGAGCTGGACGACGGCCGCTTTCGACGCGCCGTAGCAGAGGAGGCCGGGGCCGCCGGTGTCGACGGCGCCCGAGGCCATGGTGACGATGCTGCCGCCGGAGCCCGCCTCGATCATGACGCGGGCCGCGGCCCGGCAGGCGTACAGCACGCCCTTGAAGTTGATGTCGAGGACGCGGTCGAGGTCCTCGTCGCGGGTGTCCAGGACTGTGCTGTCGTGCATGACACCGGCGATGGCGGCGAGGATGTCGAGGCGGGGGGTGTTGGTGGGGGTTGTGGCGGTGGCGGCTGTGGCTGTGGCTGTGGAGGTTATGGGGGTTGTTGCCGCTGCCGTGACGGCTTGTTCGACCTGTTTCCTGTCGGCCACGTCCAAGGGGTGGGTGTGCGCGGTGCCGCCGACCGCCTTGATGCGGGCGGCGGTCTCGTGGAGGCCCTGCTCGTCGCGGTCGGCGCAGTGGACGGTGGCGCCCGCCTCCGCGAGGAGCAGGGCCGTCGCGCGCCCGATGCCGCTGGCGGCGCCGGTGACGAAAGCGGTGCGGCCGGTGAGGTCGTACGCCTTGACGGGCATGACGGGACGGTACGGCTGCTTCTGACGACTCGTCAACTGGGCGGCAGGGGAGAGCCGTTACGGCGTCGGGCCCGGCTGGCAGGTGGGACACCAGTAGGTGGGTCGGCTACGGGAGCCGTCGCCCTGTTCACCGACGCGGATCGGGGTGCCGCAGCGCCGGCAGGAGCGGGACGCCCGCCCGTACACGAAGAGCCGCTGGCCGTTGAGGTCGCGGCCCGTGGTGGTGCGGGAGGGCCGGTTGCGATTGGCTTCCAGGAGCTTCTTGGCGAGGGCGGGGAGGCGGTCTGTCTTCTCCTCGGACAGCTCCCCGATCGGGAGCCAGGGGGTGACGCCCAGGATGAAGCAGATCTCGCTCTTGAAGACGTTGCCGATGCCCGCGAGATTGCGCTGGTCCAGGAGGGCCTCGCCGAGAGGGCGCTCGGGCGCGGCCAGGAGGTTGCGCAGGGCGCGCTCCGGGTCCCAGTCGGCGCCGAGGAGGTCGGGGCCCAGGTGGCCGACGGCTTTGTCCTCGTCGGTGGTGCGGAGCAGTTCGAGGACGGGCAGGCGATAGCCGACGGCGGTGCGCTCGGCGGTGCCGAGGATCGCCCGGATCTGGTGCCCGGGGCCGCCGCGCCACCGCTCACCGGGGGCGAACAGCCGCCAGGAGCCGTCCATCCGGAGGTGCGAGTGCAGGGTGAGGCCGCCCTCGATACGGGTGAGGAGGTGCTTTCCGCGCGGGGTGACGTCCAGGACGGTGCGGCCGGTGAGGTCGACCGTCGCGAGCTTGGGCACGCGGAGGTCGGAGCGCGTGAGGACGTGCCCGGCGAGGGCGGAGTCCAGGCGCCGGGCCGCCTGGTGGATGGTGTCACCTTCGGGCATGGGTCCAGGGTGGCATGGAGGGGACGCTGGTGCTGGTGCTGGTGCTGATGCTGGTGCTGGGCTGGTGCCGGTGCGCATGCGCGTGCATGTAGGTGTGTGTGCGTGCGTGTGCATGTCCGTGGGTGTGGTGTGCGTGACGTGGCTCGTCGCGTGCGTCCTCACGCGCGCAGGCGGAGGCCGCGTGGGGTGGCGTGGAAGCCGGCTCCTTCCAGGAGAGGGGCGAAGGGGGACGTCAGGGCGGCGGAGCCGTTGACCCGCTCCACCGTGACCGTGCCGAGGGAACCCGCTCGGGCGGCCGCGGCCAGCGCTTCGGCGGCCGCGTGCAGCCGGGGGTCGTCGGCGACCGGGTTCTCCGGAGTGGCGGGCCAGGCCAGCAGTGTCTTGCCGCCGCGCTCCATGTAGAGCGTCAGCTCGCCGTCGACCAGGATGACGAGGGAGCCCGCCTTGCGGCCGGGTTTGTGACTCGCGCCGTTCGGCGGCTCGGGCCAGGGCAGGGCCGCCCCGTACGCGTTGGCTGGGTCCGCGGCGGCCAGCACGACGGCGGCCTGGGCGTCGGAGGGGCGCGCACCGTCCGTACGGTCTCGGGCGTTCGCCGTGGCGCGCAGGCGGTCCACCGCGCCGTCCATCGCGAACTGTGCGGCGCCCAGGCCCTCGACGACGTAGCCGCGGCGTGCCTGTCCGCTGTCCTCGAAGGCCGACAGGACGCGGTACGTCGCGGAGAAGCCGCCCTCGACGCCTTCGGCCGCCACCGCGCCGCGGGTCACCACGCCGTGCCGGTCGAGGAGGGCGCGGGCCAGGGCGTGGGCGCGCAGGGTCGGGTCGGGCTCGCGGTGCGGGAGGAGCGACCAGCGGCCCGCGACGGTGGGCGGGCCGGTGCGGGAGACGGTGCCGGAGGCGGTGCGGGCGGCCGCGGTGAGGCTTCCGTAGCGCCCGCGCGGGGTGCTGCGCTTGGCGCGGTGGGCCGTGGCTCCCGCGGTGCGGCCGGAGCCGAGGAGGGAGCGCATCGGGCCGAGCGTGTCGTTCGTGAGCAGGCCCGACCAGGCCAGTTCCCAGATGGCGTCGGCCAGCTGGGGATCGAGGGCGCCCGGGTGGGTGGTGGCGCGGACCTGGTCGGCGATCTGGCGGAAGAAGAGGCCGTACCCCCCGGAGAGGGTGTCCAGGACCGACTGGTGCAGGGCGGTGAGCTCCAGGGGGTGCGGGGGAGGCAGGAGCAGGGGCGCCGTGTCGGCCAGGTAGAGGGAGACCCAGCCGTCCTTGCCCGGCAGCGAGCCCGCGCCCGCCCAGATGACCTCGCCGGCCGCGGTCAGCTCGTCGAGCATGGCCGGGTGGTAGCCCGCGACGCGCGAAGGGAGCACGAGCTTCTCGAGCGCGGAGGCGGGGACGGTGGCGCCCTGGAGCTGTTCGACGGCGCGTGCCAGGCCGTCGATGCCGCGCAGGCCGTGCCCGCTCAGGTGCTGCCACTGGGGCAGGAACTGGGCGAGCGCGGCCGGTGGCACCGGTTCCAGCTCGTGCCGCAGGGCGGCGAGGGAGCGGCGGCGCAGCCGGCGCAGTACCGCGGCGTCGCACCACTCCTGGCCGATGCCCGCCGGGTGGAACTCCCCTTGCACCACGCGGCCGTTCGCCGCGAGGCGTTGCAGCGCGCCCTCCGTGACCGCCGCTCCCAGGCCGAAGCGGGCGGCGGCGGTGGCGGACGTGAACGGGCCGTGTGTCCGCGCGAAACGGGCGAGGAGGTCGCCGAGAGGGTCCTTGACGGGCTCGGTGAACGCCTCGGGGACGCCGACGGGCAGCGCTGTGCCGAGGGCGTCGCGCAACCGGCCCGCGTCCTCGATCGCCGCCCAGTGGTCCGCGCCCGCGATGCGCACCCGGATGGCGCGGCGGGCGGCCGCGAGCTCCTCGGCCCAGCCGGGCTCGGCGCCGCGTTCGGCCAACTCCTCCCCGGTGAGCGGCCCGAGGAGCCGCAGCAGGTCGGCGACGCCCTCGGCGTCCTTGATGCGGCGGTCCTCAGTACGCCACTGAAGCTCCTGCTCCAGTTCCGTCAGGACATCCGCGTCGAGCAGCTCGCGCAGCTCCGCCTGGCCGAGGAGCTCCGCGAGCAGCCGGGAGTCCAGGGAGAGCGCCGCCGCGCGCCGCTCGGCGAGGGGGGAGTCGCCCTCGTACAGGAACTGGGCTACGTACCCGAACAGGAGGGAGCGGGCGAAGGGGGAGGGCTCGGGCGTGGTCACCTCGACGAGGCGGACGCGGCGGGACTCGATGTCGCCCATCAGCTCGGTCAGCCCCGGTACGTCGAAGACGTCCTGGAGGCACTCCCTGACCGCTTCCAGGACGATCGGGAACGAGCCGTACTCGCTGGCGACCTCGAGGAGCTGGGCGGCGCGCTGGCGCTGCTGCCACAGCGGGGTGCGCTTGCCGGGGCTGCGGCGCGGCAGCAGCAGCGCGCGGGCGGCGCATTCGCGGAAGCGCGAGGCGAACAGCGCCGAGCCGCCCACCTGATCGGTGACGATCTGGTTGACCTCGCCCTTGTCGAAGGTCACGTCGCCCGCGCCGACCGGGGCCTTCTCCGCGTCGTACTCCACAGGGGGCGCGGTGGGCTCCTGGTCGAGCAGGTCGAGGCCCATCAGGTCGGCGTCGGGCAGCCGCAGCACGATGCCGTCGTCGGCGTGCATGACCTGCGCGTCCATGCCGTACCGCTCGGTGAGGCGGGCGCCGAGGGCGAGGGCCCACGGGGCGTGCACCTGGGCTCCGAAGGGGGAGTGCACGACGACCCGCCAGTCGCCCAGCTCGTCGCGGAACCGCTCGACGACGATCGTGCGGTCGTCCGGGATGTGCCCGCAGGCCTCGCGCTGCTCGGAGAGGTACGCGAGGACGTTGTCGGCGGCCCAGGCGTCGAGGCCGGCGGCGAGGAGGCGCACGCGCGCGTCGTCCTGCGGGAGCGCGCCGACCTCGCGGAGGAACGCGCCGAGCGCCCGTCCCAGTTCGAGCGGGCGGCCCAACTGGTCGCCCTTCCAGAAGGGCAGGCGCCCGGGGACGCCGGGGGCGGGGGAGACCAGGACGCGGTCGCGGGTGATGTCCTCGATGCGCCAAGAGCTCGTGCCGAGCGTGAAGACGTCGCCCACCCGGGACTCGTACACCATCTCCTCGTCGAGCTCTCCGACGCGGCCGCCGCCCTTCTTGGGATCGGCGCCCGCGAGGAAGACTCCGAAGAGGCCGCGGTCCGGGATGGTGCCTCCCGAGGTGACCGCCAGACGCTGCGCCCCCGGCCGCCCGGTGACCGTGCCCGCGACGCGGTCCCAGACCACGCGCGGACGCAGCTCCGCGAACGCGTCGGAGGGATAGCGCCCCGCGAGCATGTCCAGGACCGCCGTGAACGCGGACTCCGGAAGCGAGGCGAACGACGCCGCACGGCGGACCACCGCGAGCAGGTCGTCGACCTGCCAGGTGTCGAGTGCGACCATCGCCACCAGCTGCTGGGCCAGCACGTCCAGCGGGTTGGCCGGGATGCGGAGGGACTCGATGGAGCCGGTGCGCATCCGTTCGGTGACGACGGCGGCCTGGACCAGGTCTCCTCGGTACTTCGGAAAGACGACGCCCGTGGAGACAGCGCCCACCTGGTGCCCCGCCCGGCCCACGCGCTGCAACCCGGAGGCCACCGACGGCGGCGACTCGACCTGCACGACCAGGTCGACCGCGCCCATGTCGATGCCCAGCTCCAGACTGGACGTGGCGACGACGGCCGGCAGCCTGCCCGCCTTCAGGTCCTCCTCGACCTGGGCGCGCTGCTCCTTGGAGACCGAGCCGTGGTGGGCGCGTGCCAGGACGGGCGGGGCGCCCTTGGCCGCGCCCGACTCGGCCATCAGCTCCGCCGGGGAGTGGTCCTCGGGGAGCGCTTCGCCGGTCGCCCTCTCGTACGCGATCTCATTGAGCCGGTTGCAGAGGCGCTCGGCCAGCCGGCGGGAGTTGGCGAACACGATCGTCGAGCGGTGG
Source organism: Streptomyces sp. NPDC030245 (assembly GCF_055572995.1). Taxonomy (NCBI): domain Bacteria; kingdom Bacillati; phylum Actinomycetota; class Actinomycetes; order Kitasatosporales; family Streptomycetaceae; genus Streptomyces; species Streptomyces sp. NPDC030245. The sequence continues at coordinate 25,803 of NZ_JBVICF010000003.1, forward strand.
GCCTGCACGAGGTCGGTGATGCGCTCCTCGACGTGCGGCCAGATCGACGGGCGCTCCGCCTCGGCCCCCGGGCCGTCGCCGGAGTCGCTTGCCGGGGATCCGCCCAGCTCCCCGAGGTCCTCCACCGGGACGACCACCGACAGGTCGAACTCCTTGCCGGACGGCGGCTGGACGATCTCGACCTTGCGCTTGGGGGACAGATAGCGCGCCACCTCGTCGACCGGGCGCACCGTCGCCGACAGGCCGATGCGACGCGCGGGCTTCGGCAGCAGCTCGTCGAGCCGCTCCAAGGACAGGGCGAGATGCGCGCCGCGCTTGGTGCCCGCGACCGCGTGCACCTCGTCGAGGATCACTGTCTCGATGCCGGTCAGGGCGTCCCGCGCGGCCGACGTGAGCATCAGGAAGAGCGATTCGGGTGTGGTGATCAGGATGTCCGGCGGGCGGGTCGACAGGGCCCGGCGCTCGGCGGCCGGAGTGTCACCCGAGCGGATGCCGACCCGCACCTCGGGCTCGGGCAGGCCGAGCCGCACCGACTCCTGGCGGATGCCGGTCAGGGGGGAGCGCAGATTGCGCTCCACGTCGACCGCGAGGGCCTTCAGCGGCGACACGTACAGCACCCGGCAGCGCTTCTTCGGGTCGGCGGGCGGCGGTGCCGAGGTCAGCTGGTCGAGCGCCGCGAGGAACGCGGCCAGGGTCTTGCCGGAGCCCGTGGGCGCGACGACCAGCACGTCGGACCCCTCGGAGATGGCGTGCCACGCCCCCGCCTGGGCGGAGGTGGGCGCGGAGAAGGCCCCCGTGAACCAACCGCGGGTCGCGGGGGAGAATCCGGCTAGGGCGCTGGGGACGCCGGGCGCACTGGACGCGGAGCTGACCATGCCCCCATCGTGCACCCCACCACTGACAACGGCGCCGACCTGCGGAAAAGAGCTCGTGCGAGCCTCGCGGAACGAGTGAACGGGGACTTCGCTTCATGCACGGCGACTGCGCTGCATGAACGCCGACTGCGCTTCATGATCTGCACGCCGCACGCCGCCCCCTTGATCATCGACGCACGGGTGCGCCGGTTCAGGTAACGAGAGGTAGCCGCGCCGTCGGCGTCTCGGGCACCCCGAGCCGTTTCGCGGTCGCTTCCGGACGGCAGAGCAGCGCCGCGAGGATGCCCGCGGTCAGCAGCAGCCCAGCGGTCAGCAGCCAACCCTGCTCGTAGCCCGCGGACACCGTGGCCGCCCGGTCCACCATGCCGCCGAGGACCAGCGGCGACAGGATGCCGCCCAGCGCGTACACGAAGGTCAGTACGCCCAGCACGACGCCACGTTGGGAGGGCGGGGCGATGCGGGCGCACACGGTCATGGCCACCGTCAGCATGACCATGGCCAGAGTGACCGGGCCCAGCAGCAGAGGCACCTTGCACCATATGGAGTCGACTGTTCCGAACACGGCGACGGCGCCGCCCGAAACCACCATGAGCAGTCCGGCGCCCGCCCCCACCGGCAGTCGGCGGCCCGACGGCTCCCGCTGGGCGGAGCGCTGTGCGACCGAGCCGTGGACGAGCAGCACCACGCCGTTGGCGAGGGCGGCGACACCCACCAGCGTGCCCGCTCCGTCCAGGTCCCAGCCGACGACGCTCTCCAGGTAGTCCGGCGTCCACGTCAGCAGGGTGCTCATCAGCCAGTACGCGGCGAAGGCGCCGAGGGCCGCCGTCACGAAGGAGCCCGACAGCAGAACGGCGCGCAGGGGGACGGCGCGCAGGGGGACGCTGTCCGACGCGGATCCGTCCACGCCCCCGCCCCCGCCGCTCTCCGCGGCCCTTCCGACCTGCGGGGCATGCGGCCCCTCGGCGCCCCAGATCTGCCAGGCGACCGCCCAGACGAGACCGACCAGCCCCACCACACCGAACGACCACCGCCAACCCCAGTGACCGATCACCCAGCTCAGCACGGGCGCGGCCACGGCGACGCCGGCCGCCGCTCCGAACAGCAGGACCGCGGTGGGCAGGGCCCGTTCACGCTGGGGGAACCAGCCGTGGACGTGGTGGACGGCCACCGGCGCGGAAGGGCCCTCGGCCGCTCCCAGGAGCACCCGCGTGGCCACCAGCGTGCCGAACCCCGCCGCACCCCACAGCATCGGCAACTGAGCCGCCGACCACAGCAGCACGAGCACCAGGAGCAGCGGGGTCGTCCGCACCCGCCGCGTCAGCAGGGAGACCCCGAGGGCCGCTACGGAGAACAGTGCGAAGAACGCCGACTGAGCCGTGCCGAACTCCTGCCGGGTCAGGTCGAAGTCCGCGCGGATCTCCGGCCCCGCGAGCCCGAGGACCGCCTTGTCGGCGAAGTTCACCACCATGAAGGCCAGCAGCAACCACGTGGTGCGCCAGGCCGCTCTCCTGTGCTCTGTCATCTCCGCGGGCTCCTCGTGTGCGCTGGGAGTGCTGCACGGCTCGGGCGGGTGCACAGGGACGAGTCTCGGACTCCGGAGCGAGACCGACCAGCGTTCGCGCGAAGAGAAGTACGCAGGGGAAGTGAAGTACGGAGGGAAAGAGAAGCACCCAGGCGAGGAGGGCGCCCTCGGTCAGTCGATGTCAGTCGACGTTCAGTGGATGGGCCGCCCGTAGGCACGGAGCGTGCGCAGTGCCTCAATGGTGACGATCGGGCGCGACTCCAGGGCCGTGCCCGGCGCCCACTGCCGCCAGCGCACGGGCCAGCCGCCGTCCGCCTGCTGCTCCCGGGCGAGCTGGTCGAGGGAGCGTGCCATCTCCTCGTCGGTGAACCACGAGCGGGCGAGCGACTCCGGGGTCTTCGCGTAGTCGTGCGCGAAGTGGTGCTCGCCCGGTGCGTATCCGGGCGCCACCGGGTAGGCGGCCAGGTCGTCCGGATCCAGCGCCGCGAGCCTCTGCTGTCGCATGAGGCGTCCCAGGCGGTCGGCGGCGGCACGCGCGCGTGGGCGGTCGGGTACGCCGTCGAGGAAGGCGACAGCTGCCTGAATTTCGTACGGATGTGACTTCTCGAGCGATTCGACGGCCGCCCAGCAGAAGTCCGTGGCCCGGAAGAGCCAGGCGTGCCACACCTCGTTGCGGTGCAACAGGCCCACCACGGGGCCGGTGGCGAGCAATGCGCCCGGCGGGTCGTCGACGACCGGCACGAACGGCGCCGAGGGGTAGCCGCGCTGGCTGGGATGGATCGCCGGAAGGGCTCCCTCAGCTGTCGACACCGAGGTCAGATACCGGCACACGCGCTCCACCCGCTGCCCGCCGCAGCGGCGGATCGAGTCCAGCACGCGCAGCGCGTGCCCGACGTGCAGCGGCTGGCTGACGGGCCCACGCAGATCGGGTTCGAGGGCGTGGCCGTACCCGCCGTCACGGGTGGCGTACGAGGTCAGGGCGGCCTCGACCGCGTCCGCGGCCTGATCGCCGCCGGCGCCGTCGAGGAAGTGGTACGCGAACCGTCGCTGTTCAAGGACGCGTGCGGTGAGCCACATGAAGTGCTCGGCGCGGGCCAGCGGGGAGAGCGCTGCGTCCGGGACAGGCACTGCTTCGGGGGAGGGCACTGCGTCGGGGGATGCTCCGATTTCGGCCATGCCCCGACGGTAGGGCGGAAAGCGTTCTCAGCGAGCCCTCTGCGCCGGGCTGCACTCTCAGGGGCGCGTCAGGGGCGGCATGTGGTTGACGGTTTCCCGGCGGGCACGGAGTGCATGTCCCGTACGAACTACAGTCATTGGATGATCATCGCTCCTGAAGTGTTGTCCTGTGGCGCCGTGCTGCGGCTGATCTCCCTCGACGACGCGGAGGCGCTGCACACCGCGTACACGGCGAACCGGGAACATCTGGCTCCATGGGACCCGCGCCGCCCGGACAGCTTCTTCACCGTCGACGCCCAGGCCGAACGCATCGGGGAGCAGCTGAAGCAGTACGCCGAGCGGCGCGCCGTCCCTTGGGTGTTCGAGGACGAGGGCGAGATCGTCGGCACGATCACGCTCTCCGGAATGGTGTTCGGGCCCTTCTGTAGCGCCTACCTGGGGTACTGGGTGGCGGCCGGACGGCAGAACCGGGGACTGGCCAGCGCGGGCGTGGCGAGCGTATGCCGCGCGGCCCGCGACAGTATCGGCCTGCACCGCATCGAGGCCACCACCCTCCTCGACAACGCCCCGTCGCAGCGCGTGCTGGAGAAGAACGGTTTCGAGCCGATCGGTCGGGCTCCGCGCTATCTGCACATCAACGGGGAATGGCGGGATCACCGCCTGTTCCAGCGGATTCTGCACGACGGCCTGCCGTCGAGCTGATCTCCGGAGAACCGCCCCGTCGGCTCAGGCTTTACGCTGCGTATACATACACATCGGAGTGAGGGCGGAGCGGATGGCATGCGGTTGACGGTCTTCTGGCAGCGGATGGCGGATCACTTCGGTGCGGCGTACGCCGACTCCTTCGCGCGTGACCACGTGATGACGGAGCTGGGCGGCCGTACGGTCAACGAGGCGTTGGACGCGGGCTGGGAGGCCAAGGACGTCTGGCGTGCGGTGTGCGTGGCGATGGACGTGCCGGCCGACAAGCGCTGACCCCGGAGGGGCTCGCCGCCGCCGGGACGCTTCCACGCGCGCGTGGGGCCGCCCTATGAGCGCGTCCGCCCCAAGAGCATGGCCGTCCCAAGATGTGAGGGTGGCGGCCGATCGCCCACGACGTGAGTGAGACTTGCTCCGTGGCACCGACAGAAGAGACCGCGCAGGTCACCCAGAACCCCGTTCCGCCCGGCACGACGCCGCCGCCCGCACAGCCCCCCACCGGGGCCGAGGCAGGGCACGGCGCCCGCATGCCGCGCTGGCTGCCGCGCGCCATGGTTCTCGCCCTCGCGCTCGTCGCGTGCTTCCAGTTGGGCAGTTGGGCGTTCCACCAGCTGACCGGGCTGTTGATCAACGTTCTGATCGCGTTCTTCCTGGCGCTCGCGGTCGAGCCGGCGGTCAGCTGGATGGCGGCGCGCGGGCTGCGCCGGGGCTTCGCCACCTTCCTCGTCTTCCTGAGCGTCGTGATCGCGAGCGCCGGCTTCGTCACGCTGATGGGGTCGATGCTCGCGAGCCAGATCGTCGACATGGTCGAGGACTTCCCCGACTACCTCGACAAGGTCATCAGCTGGATCAACCAGACCTTCCACACGGACCTCTCCCGCGTGGAGGTCCAGGACAGCCTGGTCCACTCCGACTGGCTCCAGAAATACGTGCAGAACAGTGCCAGCGGCGTCCTGGACGTCTCCGCGCAGGTCCTCGGCGGGCTCTTCCAGCTCCTGACGATCCTGCTGTTCTCGTTCTACTTCGCGGCGGACGGGCCGAGGCTGCGGCGCGCGCTGTGCTCGGTGCTGCCGCCCGCCAAGCAGGCCGAAGTGCTGCGGGCCTGGGAGATCGCGGTCGACAAGACCGGCGGCTACCTCTACTCGCGCGGCCTGATGGCGCTGATCTCCGGTATCGCGCACTACATCCTGCTCCAGGTGCTCGATGTCCCCTACGCGCCCGTGCTCGCCGTGTGGGTGGGCCTCGTGTCGCAGTTCATCCCGACCATCGGCACGTATCTGGCGGGCGCCCTGCCGATGCTGATCGCCTTCACGGTCGACCCCTGGTACGCGCTCTGGGTGCTGATCTTCGTAGTCGTCTACCAGCAGTTCGAGAACTACGTGCTACAGCCCAAGCTCACCGCCAAGAGCGTCGACATCCACCCCGCGGTCGCGTTCGGCTCGGTCATCGCGGGCACGGCGCTCCTCGGCGCGGTCGGGGCGCTCATCGCGATCCCCGCCGTCGCGACGCTGCAGGCCTTCCTCGGGGCGTACGTGAAGAGGTACGACGTCACGGACGACCCCCGGGTGCACGGGCACCGGCGCCAGGTGGGAGCACCTCTCCTCGCGCGCATGCGGGGCGCCTTGCGGGGGCCGAACAGGCCGGGGGCGCCGCCGCAGCAGGGCGGCACGGAGCCGGAGCGGGACGGGCGCCGGTAGAGCGCGGCGGTCGGTCGGCCGGGCAGCGTGCCACGCTTGACACTAAATTCGAACATCCATTCTCATGGGGGTCCAGGCGGCGATTCCCCAAGGTGGGCGGGGGGATCCCGGGCACGCTCCGGAGGATCTCGGTGAGGGATCGCCTCGAGTTATCCACAGGCTGGACGGGCGTCGGGGCGGATTGTCAGTGGCAGGCGTTAGCGTCTTTGACGTGAAGCGATCGACTCAAGCAAATCGGGTGGAACCCATGGCAGGAACCGACCGCGAGAAGGCGCTCGACGCCGCGCTCGCACAGATTGAACGGCAATTCGGCAAGGGCGCAGTGATGCGCATGGGCGAGCGGCCGAACGAGCCCATCGAGGTCATCCCCACCGGGTCGACCGCGCTCGACGTCGCGCTCGGCGTCGGCGGCATCCCGCGCGGCCGCGTGGTGGAGGTGTACGGCCCGGAGTCCTCCGGTAAGACGACCCTCACCCTGCACGCCGTGGCCAATGCCCAGCGGGCGGGCGGCGCGGTGGCCTTCGTGGACGCCGAGCACGCCCTCGACCCCGAGTACGCGAAGAAGCTCGGCGTCGACATCGACAACCTCATCCTGTCCCAGCCGGACAACGGCGAGCAGGCCCTCGAGATCGTCGACATGCTGGTCCGCTCCGGCGCCCTCGACCTCATCGTCATCGACTCCGTCGCCGCCCTGGTGCCGCGCGCGGAGATCGAGGGCGAGATGGGCGACTCGCACGTGGGTCTTCAGGCCCGTCTGATGAGCCAGGCGCTCCGGAAGATCACCAGCGCGCTCAACCAGTCGAAGACCACCGCGATCTTCATCAACCAGCTCCGCGAGAAGATCGGTGTGATGTTCGGCTCCCCGGAGACCACGACCGGTGGCCGGGCGCTGAAGTTCTACGCCTCGGTGCGCATGGACATCCGCCGCATCGAGACCCTGAAGGACGGCACGGACGCGGTGGGCAACCGCACCCGCGTCAAGGTCGTCAAGAACAAGGTCGCGCCGCCCTTCAAGCAGGCCGAGTTCGACATCCTCTACGGCCAGGGCATCAGCCGCGAGGGCGGCCTGATCGACATGGGCGTCGAGCACGGCTTCGTCCGCAAGGCAGGCGCCTGGTACACGTACGAGGGCGACCAGCTCGGCCAGGGCAAGGAGAACGCCCGCAACTTCCTGAAGGACAACCCCGACCTCGCCAACGAGATCGAGAAGAAGATCAAGGAGAAGCTGGGCGTGGGCGTGAAGCCCGAGGCCCCGGCCGCCGAGTCGGCCCCGGACGCGGCGGGCGCCCCGGCCGACGACGCCGCCAAGACGGTGCCCACGCCGGCGGTCAAGGCCACCAAGTCCAAGGCCGCGGCGGCCAAGAGCTAGTCCGTGACACGACGAACCGACTGGGCGGACCACACCGCCCCCGAAAGCCGCACCGGTCCCGCCGGACGGGGCCACGGGGACGGTGTGGATCAGGACGGCACAGACCGGGACGGCGGCCACCAGGACGGAGCCGGCCCCAGCCGTGGGCGCCGGCGGCGGCGCGGCGGGTTCGACGGCCACCAGGACAGCGGTTCCCCTGCCTCGTCGAGGGCCGAGAAGGGGGAGCCGCCGACGGGGGATCCGGCTGAGCGGGCGCGGGCGATCTGTCTGCGCCTGCTCACCGGTACGCCGCGCACGCGCAAGCAGCTCGCCGACGCGTTGCGCAAGCGGGAGATCCCCGATGACGTGGCGGAAGAGGTGCTCTCCCGCTTCGAAGAGGTCGGACTGATCAACGACAGCGCCTTCGCGGACGCCTGGGTGGAGTCCCGCCACCACGGCCGGGGCCTGGCCCGCCGTGCGCTCGCGCGGGAGCTGCGCACCAAGGGCGTGGAGTCCACGCTCATCGACGAAGCCGTGGGGCAGCTCGACTCGGAGCAGGAGGAGGCGACCGCTCGCGAGCTCGTCGCCCGCAAGCTCCGCTCCACGCGAGGCCTCGACCGGGACAAGCGCCTGCGCCGCCTCGCGGGCATGCTCGCCCGCAAGGGGTACGGCGAGGGCATGGCCCTCAGAGTGGTGCGGCAGGCGCTCGAGGAAGAGGGCGAGGACACCGAGGACTTGGGGTACGAGGCGTTCTGAGCGGGCCGCCCCCACGGGGGTGGGGCGGCAACCGGAGCGATCCACGCATCCCAGCCCGCGCTCCGCAGGGTGGGGTTATCCCCCCTGCGGAGACGCCGGGCCACCGCAGTGCACAGCGACCTGTGCACAGACGACTGTGTACGCATGGCACAGGAACCCGGCACGAACGACGCGGCACGACCCGACGTCCCCCCTCGGACCGGGGCCTCGCCCCTGACCGACGCCCCGGTCCCGGAAGAGCTGAGCGACCTGCGCGTCCTCAAAGCGCTCGCGCAGCCGCGGCGGCAGCGCATGCTGCTGCACCTCACGGTGCATGGCCCGGCCACCTCCGCGACGCTCGCCCGCGCCCTCGGCCTCAACACCGGGGCGACCAGCTACCACCTGCGCGAACTCGCCCGCTACGGCTTCGTCGAGGAAACCCACGGCCCGGGGCCCGAAGGCGAGCCGCACAAAGACGAGCCGCACGGGCGTGAGCGCTGGTGGCGGGCCGTCCCGGGCGACCGGCGCTTTCCGCCGCGCAGTCGGCAGAGCCCCGAGACACGGCTCGTCATGGACGAGCTCAACAACCTCTCGTACGCCGCCGACCTGGAGCTCTTCGCGCAACTGCTGCGGGAGCGGAGCGAGGAAGAACACCGGTCGGACAACGCCGAACCGGACGAGTGGGCCGACGCGCTGCCCTACTCGCGGGGCACGATCCGGCTGACCCTCCCCGAACTCCACGCGTTCTTCGAGGAGTACATCGCGCTCCTCAATCGCTACAAGCGCCCCGACGCGGACACCCCGGCAGACGCCCGCACCGTCCTCACGCGCTTCCTCGCCTTCCCCGCACCGAAGGCCGCGGCCTCGTCCGACGACCGGAAAGAGGCCGAGTCCTCATGATGATGCTGCGCTACGCACTACAGACAGTCAGGGCCCGCAAAGGCGGCTTCCTCGGCGCCTTCCTCGCGCTGATGTGTGCCGCGGCACTCATCACCGCCTGCGGCACTCTCCTGGAAACCGGCCTGCGCGGCACGATCAAGACCGAGCGCTACGCCGCGACACCGGTCATCGTCTCCGCGGACCAGAACGTCCACCAGACCACGATCAAGCACAAGAAGGGCAAGACGAAGGTCAAGCACAAGGCGAAACCCATCGCCGAGAGGGCCTGGCTGCATGCCGACGACATCGAGGACAGGCTCAAAAGGGTCCCGGGTGCCGCTTCTGTCGTGCCCGAACTCACGTTCCTCGCAGAGCCGGTGCTGCCTGATGCCGCGAGCGGCACCGGTAAACCCTCGTACGGACATGCCTGGAAGTCCGCCGTGCTCACCCCCTTCCGCATCGTCGACGGAAGGGCCCCGCGCGCGGCCCACGATCTGGTCGTCGATCGCGACCTCGCCGACCGCACGGGTCTGAAGCCGGGTGACCACCTCACCGTCCAGTCGACGCAGAGCCCGCGCGACTACCGCATCACCGGCATCGCCGCATCCGAGACAGGTGCCCTGGCGCACCAGACCTCGCTCTTCTTCTCCTCCGGAGAGGCCGAGCGGCTCGCCGCACACCCCGGGAAGGTGACCGCCTTCGGTGTCGTCCCGGACGAGGGAACCGCCGTCGCCGACCTGGAAGACGCGGCCGAACACGCCCTCGACGGTACGACGGCGCAGGTCAGCGCGGGGGACGACCGCGGACCGGTGGAATTCCTCGACGCGGCGGGAGCGCGCGTCAAGCTCGTCAGCATCGGCGGCGCCATGGGCGGCACCTCCCTCCTGGTCGCCGTCCTCGTGGTCGTCGGTACCTTCGCCCTCTCGGTCCAGCAGCGCCACCGCGAACTCGCCCTGCTGCGCGCCGTAGCCGCGACCCCGAGGCAGATCCGCAGACTGCTCGGCCGTGAGGCGCTGATCGTCGGCGCCGTCGCGGGGACCACCGGCGCGCTCACCGGAATCCCGCTCGGTGGTTGGCTGCACGCCCGATTCGTGGCATCGGGAGCCGTGCCCGCCACCCTCGAACGCGCCGTCAGCGCCTTCCCGCCCCTCGTGGCCGTGGCCGCCACCCTGCTGGGCGCCTGGGCCGCCGCCCGTATCGCGGGGCGCAGGATCGCCGGGATCCGTCCGGCACAGGCCCTCGCCGAGGCGCGGGTCGAGCGGCACGGGGTCGCCTGGGGCCGCGTTGTGGCGGGTCTGGTGCTGTTCGCCGGAGGGGCCGTCCTGGTCGCCGTGCTGAGCGTGCTGCGCACCGAGGCCGCGTCGACTCCCGTGACCTTCCTGGCCGTGGTGGTCTTCGCCTGCGCCATCGCGCTCTTGGGACCGCTCGTGGTCCGGGCGGCCGCGGCCCTGCTGCGGGGCCCTCTGCGGCTGACCGGCCCCGGGGGCAGGCTCGCCCACGCCAATCTGCGCGGCAACGCGGCCAGGATGGCGGCCGTCGTCACTCCGCTCGCCCTCCTCACCGGCATGGCCTGCACCGTCCTCTTCGTCGGACCCACCCTTGACGACGCCGCCCGCGCCCAGGCCCGCGAAGGCGTCCGCGCGAACTGGGTGCTGGCCGCGCGAGGGCCCGGCGTCCCGGCGGAGGCCGCACGGAAGCTGCGTACGACCGAGGGCGTCGAGGCCGCCACCGAGATCGTCCGCACGACGGTCCGCGTCGGGCTCGACAAGTACCCCGCGCAGGGCGTCACTCCCGAGGGCCTCACCCGGACCTGGGACCCGGACGTCACCGCGGGCTCGCTCGCGGACTTCGACGAGGACGCCGTCGCCGTCAGCGAACTCGCCGCCGACCGGCTCGGCCTGAAGCCGGGCAGCACGCTCAAGTTCACCCTGGGGGACGGCACGAAGGCGGAGCTCACCGTCCGTGCCGTGTACGCACGCGGTCTCGGTTTCGGCGATCTGACCATGGCGCACGACCTGGTCGCCCGCCACGTGGACAACCCGCTCGCCAGCACTGTCCTCGTCAAGAGCGCCCGTACGCAGGAACAACTCGCGGCAGGCGTCCAGAAGTTCCCGGGAGTGCGCGTTCTCTCCCCGGTGGCCGTGGCCGGTCTCCAGGCCGAGAGCCGACAGGCCAATGCCGAGGTGAACCTTCTGGCGATGGGCCTTGTACTGGCCTTCACCGCCATAGCTGTCGTCAACACCCTTGCCATGTCCGTCTCCGAGCGCGTGCGTGAGTTCGCGATGCTGCGTCTCGCGGGCGCCACGCGCCGCCAGGTCCTGCGGGTGCTGCGCGCCGAGGCGTTGTCGATCCTGCTCATCGGTGTCGCGCTGGGCAGCGGGGTGGCACTCGCCGTCCTGACGGCGTTCAGCGTGGGGATGACCGGCAGCGCGGCACCGACAGTCGTTCCCTTGGTGTACGTCTCCGTGGTGGCCGTCGCCGGGCTGCTCGCCCTCGCCGCGACTGCCCTGCCGGGCCGCGTCGCCCTGAAGCCGCTACCCGTCACTGTGGCGACGGCCAAGGAGTAGCGGTCCCTGCGCGAAGGGTGCCTCCTCCTCAGAAAGAGGGGGCACCCACGCGCGCGTGCTCACGTTCCGGCGGTCACCACGGGCAGCCCGGCCGCCCGCCACGCCTGGAATCCGCCGACGAGATCCGTGGCGTGGCGCAGCCCCAACTGCCGCAAGGAGGAGGCCGCGAGGCTGGACGCGTAACCCTCGTTGCAGACCACGACGACGCGCAGGTCGTGACCGGTGGCCTCCGGGGCACGATGGCTGCCCTGCGGGTCGAGGCGCCACTCCAGCTCGTTGCGTTCGACGACGAGCGCTCCGGGGATCAGCCCGTCGCGCTCGCGCAGCGCCGCGTAGCGGATGTCGACCAGGAGCCCTCCGCTCTGGCTGGTCTCGTACGCCTCCTCCGGAGTGAGCCGATCGAGGCCCAGCCGCACGCGCGCCAGCAACTCGTCGATTCCGACGGGAGGTTCTCCGACCGACTCCCGGTCGTCGTTCACTGCCAGTCCTCCGGGCGCTCCACGGACTCCAGGCGGAGCACGTCACCGGTGCGGCTGTAGCGGCGGATCCGCGGCAGGGGCGGGTAGTAGGCGTGTACGGAGACGGCGTGTTCGGTCGTGGACTCGTTCAGCACCTCGTGCACATGGTTGCGGCCGAAGGCGCGGCCCTCGCCGGCCGTCAGCTGCCGTTCACGGTCGACGTCCTCGGAGAGCTCCAAGGTCTTCCACCCGTCCGTGGGCAGACGGGCGGCGAGCGAGTTCTCCTTGAGGGTGCCCGTCGCGGTGAGGAAGGCGCCGACCGACTCCGCGTGGTCGTGCCATCCGGTCCCGGTGCCGGGCGGCCAGCCGATCAGCCAGGCCTCGCTGCCGCCGGGTCCCTGGAGACGCACCCACGTACGGCCTTCGGGGTCGAGGGGCAGGGAGGCGACGAGCGCGGAGTCGGCCGCGGTGCGGCGGACGAAGTCGAGGAGTTCGGCGGCGGTGGGCGCCGAGGAGCGTGCGGTCGAGGGCGCGGGGGAGGAAGGGGCAACAGACACGGGTACCGTCCTGGAAGTTCGCGGAAGCGCGCGCGAGACAGACCGGAACGGGACTCAGCGCGCGAGGCAGAGATGCGAGTTCAGCAGGAGAGGTGACACACGCAGCCTGCGTAGCGGACGAGGTCCATGTGGACTCTCCGCCACAGGCGAACATCGGTGTCGGTCACGATCCGGAGTAGACCACGGAGCCGGGGGCCGGTCAACCCGGGCTCAGCATGCGAGCCAGGGATGCCGCCCGACGGCCGCTGAGACGCATTCTGGCGCGCCCATCCCGGCCCGCCCTGCCCGTAGCTCGCCGGTAGCGGACCTGGGCGCTCTCACGCCGTCACAGCCGACAAGCAGACACGCGCCGAAGGCGAGCCGCGCCGCGCCGCGGCTCCCGCCCACGCCTAACGCCTCGTGGCCCCTGCCGCACGCTGCGCCTCGTCCGCCCCATCCACCCGGTCAGCCCGGCCCGCCCCCTTTGCCCCCACCGCCCCCTTCGCCTCGTCCCCAGGCCCCGGCGCCGCCGGCCCGCCCAGCGCCGCTTCGGCCGCCGCGTACAACTCCGCCGGCCGCACTCCGGAGAGTGCGGTGACCAGGTGGCCGTCGGGCCGTACGAGCAGGACCGAGTGGGCCGCCGCCCCGGGGTAGCTCTCCGCGACGAGCAGCTCGGCGGGGTGGGGCAGCGCCGTGACGGCGGCCGCGAGCCGCGGCATGATGCCGGCGGTCACCCAGTGCCGCCGCTCCCACACGACGGTGCCCGGCGCGACGAGGACGACGATCAGGTGACCTGTTCCGAGCCGGTCCCGCAGCTGTACGAAAGAGCCGTCCGGCGCCGTCACGCGCACATCGGCGACGGGCGCCCCGGGCTCCGTCCCGACCACCGTGACGGATTCGGACGGAGCAGCCGACAGGGGCGAATCGGCGTACGAGGGGGGAGCTCCGAGCGGGCCGCGCCCCACGTGCCCGTCCATGAGGAGAGCGTCGTGTCCGCGTGCGGTTCCGGGTACGTACGACCGCAGGCCCTTGCCGCCGCGCAGCGCGGGCAGCGCCTGGTCGGCGGCGCGCAGCCGCGCGGCCACGCCGGCCCGCCGCTCGACCTGATAGCTGTCGAGCAGCGATTCGCGTGCGCCGTGGTGCCAGGAGAGCGCCAGTTTCCACGCGAGGTTGTCGGCGTCCCGCAGGCCTTCGTCGAGGCCTTGGCTGCCGAGCGCGCCGAGCAGGTGCGCGGCGTCCCCGGCGAGGAAGGCGCGGCCGACCCGCCACCGTCGGGCGAGCCGGTGGTGGACGGTGTGCACGCCCGTGTCGAGCAGTTCGTACGGCGGTGTCGAGCCCCCGCACCAGCCCGCGAGGGTCTCCCGGATGCGCACGACGAGGGCGTCGGGTGTCACCAGGTCACCGCGTGGCGGAAGCAGCCAGTCGATGCGCCACACGCCGTCGGCGAGGGGGCGGCCGGTCACCTCGGCGCCCCCGTGGCGCCACGGGGGCGCCCGGTGCAACAACGCCTGACCCGGCCACGGAAGTTCCGTGCGCAGCGCGGCCACGGCGTGTCGCTCGACGGCCGTGCGTCCCGGGAAGCGGATGTCGAGGAGCTTGCGCACGGTGGAGCGTGCTCCGTCGCAGCCCACCATGTAACTGCCGCGCCACAACGTGCCCTTGGGCCCGCGTGTGTGCGCGGTCAGCCCGCCCGCGTCCTGTTCCAGGGAGTCGAGTTTGCTCTCGACCGCGATCTTGACGAGCGGTTCGTCGGCGATGGCGGTGCGCAGCGCGCCCGTCAGGACGTGCTGCGGCAGGTGCAGCGGCGCGGGGGCGTCGTCACTGAACTCCACCTCCCGCAGTAGCTGCTTGCGCCGCACGGACCGCCAACCGGTCCACCGTGCGCCGGTCTCCGTGTCGCCGAATGAGTGGCCCGCGAGCCGTTCCACGAACGCCGCCGTGTCCTCGCGGAGCACGACGGTCCGCGCGAGCCGATGCTCGTCCTTGCCCTGTCCCTCGTCGAGGACGACGGTGGGCACCGACTGGCGGGCGAGCGCGAGGGCGAGGGCGAGCCCGACGGGGCCCGCGCCGACGATGATCACCGGGTCCACGGCGCACACCCTCCGGCCCGTCGGGCTCCGAGGGTCCGGACTGCCCGGAAGCGCTGGACGTACGTACAGAAACTGGCAGTTGGAGCCCGGTGCACGATCACAGAACGTATGCAACCCATTGCCGGTGCTTGCGTCAAGTGACGATGGCAGCGGCACACACGGGGACCGGGGCCGGAACATGGCCCCGGCGTTCTGCCGACAACGCGCGTGGGGGACGGCGCGAACACCGTCCCCCACAACTGTACCTACAGTGCGTCAGTTTGACTTTCCAACTGGGCCCTTGGAGTCGTCCTCGGGCCCGTCCGTGTCCGCGCCGGCGTCGGCGGGCGCGGCCGGAGCGCCGGGCGCGGGCTCCGCGGCGACTGTCGGGCCGAGCGGCGTGGCCGCGTCGAGCACGCCGGGAGCCTCCGCGGGCTCGGCGGCCGCGGCCACCACGATGCCCGTCTTGGTGCGGCGCCCGCGCTTCTCGATCCAGGTGGCGAGCGAGGAGAGCGCGAGGCAGAGGGAGATGTAGATGACACCGAAGACGGTGACCGTCTGGACGAACGGGTAGGTGCCGTTCACCGGCGTGTTGTTGGCGATCAGCCGTGCCGAGTACAGCAGCTCGGGGTAGAGGATCATGAAGCCCAGCGAGGTGTCCTTGAGGGTCACCACGAGCTGGCTGATGATCGTCGGCAGCATCGACCGCACGGCCTGCGGGAACAGGATGGTGGTCATCACCTGGGTCTTGTTCAGACCCAGGGCGTACGCCGCTTCCTTCTGGCCCTTGGGCACGGCGTTGATGCCCGCGCGCAGCACCTCGGCCTGGACGCAGCCGTTGTAGATCGTCAGACCCAGGACCAGCGCCCACAGCGGGGTCATGTCACCGAGGATGCCGACCCAGAGGGCGAAGATCGTGATCAGCAGCGGGATCGACCGGAAGAGGTCGATGAAGACGACCGAAAGCCAGCGGATCGGTCGGTGGTCGGAGAGCCTGCCGACACACAGCACGACCGCGAAGGCGAGCGACAGGACACCGGCGAGGGCGAAGGCCTTCAGCGTCGACAGCAGCGCGTCGAAGATGTTCTCGCGGATGCCCGAGTAGTTGAAGATGTCCCACAGGGCACCCTCGAACTCGCCCTTCTCGTTGAGCCGCAGCACCACCCAGGCGATGAGGCCGAGCACTGCCACGGTGCCGACGACGGAGTAGATCCTGTTACGGACCTTGGCCTTGGGGCCCGGTGCGTCGAAGAGAACGCTGGCGCTCATCGGGCGACCTCCATTCGGTGCTCCAGCAGCCGGAAGGCGCCATTGATGGCGTACGTGATGATCAGGTAGGCGACCGTGACCCAGACGAAGATCATCGTGATGTCGTAACCGTCATTGCTGAGGGTCTTGGTGACGTTGAACAGGTCGACGTTGTCGAAGCCGCCCGCGATCGCGGAGTTCTTCGTCAGCGCGATGAAGATCGAACCCATCGGGGCGATGACCGCGCGGGTGGCCTGCGGGAGCACCACGACCCGCATGACCTGGGTGAAGCTCATGCCGAGCGCACGGGCCGCCTCGGCCTGGCCCATCGGCACGGTGTTGATGCCGGAGCGGAGGGCCTCGGCCACGAAGGACGACGTGTAGAAGCCCAGCGCCGTGACGCCGAGCACGAAGGAGTCCATGTCCGGGAAGAGGATCTTCGGCAGGATGAAGAAGGCCACCAGGAACAGCAGCGTCAGCGGGGTGTTCCGGAGGATGTTCACCCACAGGGTGCCGAAAACGCGCAGCGGCGGGACCGGGGAGACCCGGAAGGCGGCGATGATCACGCCGAGCACCATGGCTATGACGCCGCTGACCACGGTCAGCTCCACGGTGCCGATGAACCCCTCGCGGAACAGCGACAGGTTGTCGGTCAGTACGTTCATGAATTCTCCGCGAGAGGGCGGTCGGACGGCGATGTGCTCACAACACGCCCCGCCCCGCACGGGCCGTCAGGCCGTACGAAGCGGGGCGCGGGGTGTCACTTGGGGTCGGTGAAGGCCGGCGGGTCCTTGTACTCGGAGCCGGACTTGCCGATGGTGGCGTCGAACGCCTTCTTGTAGTCGCCGTTCTCCTGGTGCGCCTTGATGGCGTCCGCGACGGCCTTCTGGAGCGCCTTGTCGCCCTTCTTCAGGCCGACACCGTAGGGCTCGTCGGAGAAGGGCTTGCCGACGACCTTGAGCTTGCCGGGGTTCTGCGCGGCGTAGCCCATCAGGATGGCGTCGTCGGTGGTGACGGCGTCGACCTGGTTGTTGAGCATCTGGGCCACGCACTCGGAGTACTTGGACAGCTCGGTGACCTTGGCGCCGTACTTCGGCTTCTTGATGTTTTGCAGCGGAGTGGAGCCGACGATGGAGCAGACCTTCTTGCCGCGGACGGTCTCGGGGCCCTTGATGTCCTTCTCATCCTTGCGGACGAGGAGGGAGGCACCGGCGTGGTAGTACGGACCGGCGAAGTCGATCTGCTTCTTGCGCTCGTCGTTGATCGTGTACGTGCCGATCATCAGGTCGACGTCGCCCTTGGAGACAGCCGTCTCGCGCGCGCCGGAGTCGATCGTCTTCCACTCGATCTGCTTGGCCGAGAAGCCGAGATCGGCCGCGATCATCTTGGCGATCTCGATGTCGAAGCCGGAGTACTCCTTGGTCGACTGGTCCTGGAAGCCCAGGTACGGCTGGTCGGCCTTGGCGCCCACGACGAGCTTGCCGCGCTCCTTGGCGGCCTTGAACACGGACGAGTCGACCGAAGCGTCCTTCTTGACCGTGTAGCTGAGGGCCTTCGTGTCCTTGCCGTTCGGGCCTTCCGGCTTGTCGCCGGCCGAACCCTCCTTGCCGCCGCAGGCGGTGGCGGTCAGCGCGATGGCAGCGACTGCTGCCACGGCGGCAGCGGACTTGCGGAGCTTCATGGTGAACATCCTCTGTTTCGACTGGTGTTGAGACGGCGTGGGAGCCTCAGTGCTTAAGGATCTTCGACAGGAAGTCCTTGGCCCGGTCGCTGCGCGGGTTGTTGAAGAACTGGTCAGGCACGGCCTCTTCGACGATCCGGCCGTCTGCCATGAAGACGACACGGTTGGCCGCGGAGCGGGCGAAACCCATCTCGTGGGTGACGACGACCATCGTCATCCCCTCCCGGGCGAGCTGCTGCATCACCTCGAGGACCTCGTTGATCATCTCCGGGTCGAGCGCCGATGTGGGCTCGTCGAAGAGCATCACCTTGGGGTCCATCGCCAACGCGCGCGCGATGGCGACGCGTTGCTGCTGACCGCCGGAGAGCTGCGCGGGATACTTGTCGGCCTGGGAGGCGACGCCCACGCGGTCCAGCAGACCGCGCGCCTTCTTCTCCGCCTCCGCCTTGCCGATCTTGCGCACCTTGGTCTGGCCCAGCGTCACGTTCTCGAGCACGGTCTTGTGCGCGAAAAGGTTGAAGGACTGGAAGACCATGCCCACGTCCGCACGGAGCCTGGCGAGCTCCTTGCCCTCCTGGGGCAGCGGCTTGCCGTCGATCGAGATGTCTCCCGAATCGATCGTCTCCAGGCGGTTGATGGCGCGGCACAGCGTCGACTTGCCGGACCCCGAGGGGCCGATCACGACGACGACCTCACCGCGGGCGATGGTCAGGTCGATGTCCTGGAGGACGTGCAGAGCGCCGAAGTGCTTGTTGACGTTCTTCAGCACGACAAGGTCGTCCGCCCCAGGCGGTATGGCGTCCTTGGTCACCGATACTTCGGTCACGGCTTGTTGCTCCATCCTCCTCGGTTGGGAGGACAGTAATAACCCAGTGCGACCAGCGTCATTACATCTGAGGGGAAATTGAGCATAACGATCCGGCCGCAACCGGACACACCGTGTGAAGAGGGTCCACGGAGTGCGTACCGGGTGGGTAACGGAACGTGCCGACGCCCGGAACCCTCTTGACGCGGTCCTTATCCATCGGCGTGGATGCCATGGGACGCTCGCGCGGCCACCGGCCATGAATACCGGCCACTACGGAACGACCGATGAACTGGAGGGGGCCCTCATGCGACTGCTTCTCGTCGAGGATGACGATCATGTGGCCGCCGCCCTGTCCGCGGTCCTGGCCCGGCACGGCTTCGACGTCGTGCACGCCCGCAACGGCGAAGAGGCCCTCCAGGCCCTGCTGCCCGCGGAAACGCCCCCCTTCGGAGTGGTGCTTCTCGACCTCGGTCTGCCCGACCAGGACGGCTACGAGGTGTGCGGCAAGATCCGCAAGCGCGGCTCGACTCCGGTGATCATGGTGACGGCACGTTCCGACGTACGCTCCCGGATCCATGGCCTGAACCTCGGAGCCGATGACTACGTAGTGAAGCCGTACGACACCGGAGAGCTCATCGCCCGTATCCACGCGGTCATCCGCCGGCCCGCCCCCGTCGGCGCTCCGGCCCCCGGCGACAGCGACCTGCGGCTGGGCCCCGTACGCATCGAACTCCCCACCCGGCAGGTCAGCGTGGAGGGTTCGGTCGTCCAACTGACCCGCAAGGAGTTCGACTTGCTCGCCCTCCTCGCCCAGCGCCCCGGAGTGGTGTTCCGGCGGGAGCAGATCATCAGCGAAGTGTGGCGCACCAGTTGGGAAGGGACGGGCCGCACCCTGGAGGTGCACGTGGCCTCCCTGCGTTCCAAACTGCACATGCCGGCCCTGATCGAGACCGTGCGCGGCGTGGGCTACCGCCTCGTCGCCCCGGCCGCTTAGCCAAGAGCGAGGACAGGTGCGCTCTCGCCTCCTCCCGCTGCTGATCATCCTGATGGCGGGCGTCCTGCTCGCGCTCGGATTTCCGCTCGCCGTCAGCGTCGCCGCCGCCCAGCAGCAGAAGGTGGTCGTCGACCGGATCGACGACACGGCCCGCTTCGCCTCACTCGCGCAGTTCGTCACGAAACGCCCCACAGGGCCGCTCGACATGGGGAGCACGGACGAGCGCCGCGAGACCCTGCAAAAGGAACTCGACGACTACTTCGACGTGTACGGCATCCGCGCGGGCGTCTTCTACCGCGACGACGGCGCCATGGCCCAGTCCCCGAACGACTGGTTCCTGCCCCGCCACGGAGCCCTGCGGGACGCCTTCGAAGAAGCGCTCCGCTCCCGCGGCAGCCATGACCCCGAGCAGGTGTGGCCCTGGCAGCGGGGGCGGCTGGCCGTCGCCTCCCCGGTGATCAAGGACGGAGACGTCATCGCCGTCGTCGTCACGGACTCGCCGACCGGACGCATGCGTTCGCAGACGCTGCACGGCTGGCTGCTCATCGGCGCCGGCGAGTCGGCGGCCATGCTCCTCGCGGTCGGCGCGGCGCTGCGGCTCACCGGCTGGGTGCTGCGCCCGGTGCGCGTCCTGGACGCGACCACGCACGACATAGCGACAGGGCGTCTCAGGTCCCGGGTCGCGGTGGCCGGCGGGCCGCCGGAACTCAGACGCCTCGCCCGGTCGTTCAACGAGATGGCCGACAACGTCCAGGACGTCCTCGAGCAGCAGCGCGCCTTCGTCGCCGACGCCTCCCACCAGCTGCGCAACCCGCTCTCGGCCCTCCTGCTCCGCATCGAACTCCTCGCCCTCGAACTGCCCGAGGACAACGCGGAGATCGCCTCGGTCCGCACCGAGGGCAAGCGCCTGGCCCAGGTCCTCGACGACCTGCTCGACCTGGCGCTCGCCGAACACGTCGCGGCCGACCTGAGCCTCACCGACATCGGGGAGCTGGCCGCCGAGCGCGTCGCCTCCTGGCGGCCGCTCGCCGACGAGCGAGGTGTGCGGCTGACGGGCACGTGTCCGGCCACCACCGGCTGGGCCGACCCGGTCGCCCTCTCCAGCGCGCTGGACGCGGTGATCGACAACGCCCTGAAGTTCACCCCCGAGGGCGGGCCCGTCCACGTGGCGGTCTCCTCCTGCGACGCGACGACGACCGTCGTGGTCACCGACGGCGGCCCCGGCCTCACCGAGGACGAGCTCACCCGCGTCGGCGACCGCTTCTGGCGCAGCAACCGCCACCAGAACGTGAAGGGCTCCGGGCTCGGCCTGTCCATCTCACGGGCCCTGCTCGCGGCGGGCGGCGGCTCGATCACGTACGCACACCACGAACCGCACGGACTGAAGGTGACGGTCAGCGTCCCACGCGGTGAGCCGCCGGCTCAGCGCTTCGCCGAACGGCTCAGGGCTTGACCGAGCGGTAGTAGCGGCGCGCCCCCTGGTGCAGCGGCAGCGGGTCCGTGAACAGGGCGGTGCGCAGATCCACCAGCTGCGCCGCGTGCACCTCGTCGCCGATGTGGTCGCGGCTGTCGATGACGGTCCGGGTCAGTCCTTCGGTCAGTTCGGGATCGGCCCGGTCCGTGGTCACCAGGAGGTTCGCCACGGCCAGCGTCGGCACGGCGGAGCCCAGCTGCGCCTCGGGATAGGCGTCGGCGGGCATCGTCGCGGCCCGGTAGTAGCGCGAGGCACCACCCTGCTTGTGCAGCGAGTCGACGAGATAGCCGAGCTTCACGAGCTTGATGTCCATCTCGTTCGAGAGCGCGCGCACGGAGGTGGTCGGAAGCCCGCCCGACCAGAAGAAGGCGTCGATCGAGCCGCTCTTCAGGAGGTCGGGCATCGTGTCGATCCCGGCGGACACCGGCTTGATGTCCGTGACCGGGTCCAGGCCCGCGGCGTCGAGCACCCTGTCGGCTATCAGCCGCACTCCGGAGTGCTCCTGTCCCACCGCCACCCGCTTGTTCCGCAGATCCGCGACGGTGTCGATCTTCGAGGAGCGGGCCACCACGAGCTGCACGTAGTCGTCGTACAGCCGCGCGCAGCCGCGCAGCCGGTGCCAGCCAGGCTCGGCGTTCAGACGGTACGTCTCCACGGCGTCGGCGGCGGCGATGGTGAAATCAGCCTTCCCGGTGGCCACCCGCGCGACGTTCTGCTGCGAACCCTCACTGTTGAGGAGCTCGACGTCGACATCGGGCATGTCCTCCGAGATCGCCGTCCGCAGGAGCTTGCCGTACCGCTCGTACACGCCCTTCTTCACGCCCGTACTGAACGCCATCCGTCCGCTCGGGGAGTCCTCGCCCATGGGCACAAGCCACCACAACAGCAGCCCGAACACCACGAGGGCCGCGGCCGAACCTTGCAGGGCGCGGCGCCTGCTGATGTGGGGGAGTGCCTTGAGCATGCGCGCGATCCTGCCAGCCCGGTCACCGTACTGACCAGGGGCGCGGTCACACCGCACCACTCCGGAGCCCACCTCCAGGGCACCCCGGTCCGAATCCGCGGGCACGCGCGCGTGGCGACCCCGTACCCTGGGGGACGAGATGAGCGCGAAGACTTACGAGGTGCGCACCTACGGGTGCCAGATGAACGTCCATGACTCCGAGCGGCTGTCGGGCCTTTTGGAGGACGCCGGCTACGAGCGTGCGCCCGAAGGGGCGGACGGCGACGCCGACGTCGTCGTCTTCAACACGTGCGCTGTGCGCGAGAACGCCGACAACCGTCTGTACGGCAATCTCGGCCGCCTGGCGCCGATGAAGACCAAGCGTCCGGGCATGCAGATCGCCGTCGGCGGCTGCCTCGCCCAGAAGGACCGCGACACCATCGTCAAGCGGGCGCCCTGGGTCGACGTCGTCTTCGGCACGCACAACATCGGCAAGCTGCCGGTCCTCCTGGAGCGCGCCCGCGTCCAGGAAGAGGCGCAGGTCGAGATCGCCGAGTCGCTCGAAGCCTTCCCTTCGACGCTGCCGACCCGCCGCGAGAGCGCGTACGCGGCCTGGGTCTCCATCTCCGTCGGCTGCAACAACACCTGCACCTTCTGCATCGTGCCCGCCCTGCGCGGCAAGGAGAAGGACCGCAGGACCGGCGACATCCTCGCCGAGATCGAGGCGCTCGTCGCCGAGGGCGTCTCCGAGATCACCCTCCTCGGGCAGAACGTGAACGCGTACGGCTCGGACATCGGCGACCGCGAGGCCTTCAGCAAGCTGCTGCGCGCCTGCGGGAAGATCGAGGGCCTGGAGCGCGTCCGCTTCACCTCCCCGCACCCGCGCGACTTCACGGACGACGTGATCGCCGCCATGGCCGAGACGCCGAACGTGATGCCGCAGCTCCACATGCCGCTTCAGTCCGGCTCGGACCGGATCCTCAAGTCGATGCGCCGCTCGTACCGGCAGGACCGCTTCCTGGGCATCATCGAGAAGGTCCGCGCCGCCATGCCGGACGCGGCGATCTCCACCGACATCATCGTGGGCTTCCCCGGCGAGACCGAGGAGGACTTCGAGCAGACGATGCACGTGGTCCGTGAGGCCCGCTTCGGGAGCGCCTTCACCTTCCAGTACTCCAAGCGCCCCGGGACCCCGGCGGCGACCATGGACGGCCAGATCCCCAAGGAGGTCGTCCAGTCGCGTTACGAGCGTCTGGTGGCCCTCCAGGAGGAGATCTCCTGGGAGGAGAACAAGAAGCAGGTCGGCCGCACCCTGGACCTGATGGTCGCCGAGGGTGAGGGCCGCAAGGACGGCGCCACGCACCGCCTGTCCGGCCGCGCCCCCGACAACCGCCTGGTCCACTTCACGAAGCCGGACACCGAAGTGCGCCCCGGTGACGTCGTGACCGTCGAGATCACCTACGCCGCACCGCACCACCTGCTGGCCGAGGGCGCCGTGCTGAACGTGCGTCCCACGCGCGCGGGCGACGCCTGGGCGAAGCGGAACGCCGAGGCGGCCGCGAAGCCCGCCGGTGTGATGCTGGGACTGCCGAAGATCGGCGCTCCCGCGCCGCTTCCGGTCGCGACGGGCAGTGGCTGCGGCTGCGACTGACCACTCCGTAGTCGTGGGTCTGAGGTCGGACTCGGGAGAGATCTCCTCATAGGGCGCGTTACTCTGCGGATCATGCTTGTCGCCGCAGCCGTCTGCCCTTCTCCGCCGCTGCTCGTCCCCGAGGTCGCCGCGGGCGCCGCCCCCGAACTGGACGCCGCGCGCGCGGCGTGCTCGGACGCCGTCGGAGTGCTCGCCGCCGCGCGGCCCGACCGGCTCCTCGTGGTCGGCCCGGCCGGGCAGAACGGGCGCGGCCCGTACCCGCAGGGCGCGCGCGGGTCCTTCCGGGGGTTCGGTGTGGACGTCGATGTACGTCTCGGACCGGCGCCCCAGTACACACCGGACGACGAAGCCGTGCGGCGTGAGCTTCCGACGTCGCTCGCCGTCGCCGGCTGGCTGCTCGAACGCACGCGTTGGTCGACCGCTCCGATGGAAGGTCTCGGCGTGCGGGAAGCACTTGCCGCCGAGCGGTGTATCCAACTCGGAGAAGAGCTCGGGGCCGGGGCGGACCGGGTGGCACTGCTCGTGATGGGCGACGCGAGCGTGTGCCGCACCCTGAAGGCGCCGGGGTACCTCGACGAGCGTGCGGCCGGCTTCGACGCGGAGGTGGGGCGCGCGCTCGGCGCGGCCGACATCGCGGCGCTGAAGGCGCTGGACGTGGGTCTCGCGGCGGAGCTGAAGGCGGCGGGCCGCGCCTCGTGGCAGGTGCTCGCCGGTGCGGCGGACGGCGCGTCGCTGAGCGGCGAACTGCTCTACGAGGACGCGCCGTACGGCGTGGGGTACATGGTGGCCGCCTGGTCGTAGCGAGGCTTCCGGGGGCGCTTCCAGGAGCGCCTCGCCGCACCTGAGCGCGACAAGGAGCCACGCGCGCCCTAGTCACCGGCGCGATCGCGCGGGGGCCTCTTACGGAGGCGTCAGGACGTGCGGAGGCGGCCGCGAAGCGGAGTGCTCCGCGGCCGTCCGCCGCTGCGGTTCAGGAAGCCGGAGGAGGCGATGGAGGCGTCGGCGGGGTGGTGCCGCCGCCCGCGTCCTTGCCCTGGTCCGGCTCGGCGAGACGGTCGACCGCGTCCTTGGCCTTCTCCGCGCCCGTCCGGATCTTGTCGCTGTACTTGCCCTTGGTCCTCTCGTCGACCACTTTCGCGGCCTTGTCGAGGCCCTGGTCGATCTTGTCCCCGTGCTGCTGCGCGAGGTGCGAGACCTTGTCCTTGGCAGGGGCGAGCTTGGCTTTCAGTTGGTCCAGGAAGCCCATGGGTCCACCTTCCCTCGCCGGGGAGCTACTTCCGGGCGCCCTCACCGGCCTCGTTGTCGGCGGCCTTCTCCGCGGACTGCTGCTTCGGGATGTCCACGCCGTCCGCCTCGGCCCCTTCGGCGGCCTCGTCGGACGTGCCCTGGGTAACGCCCTCGGCGTCCTTGTCGGCCTCGGCGGCGGGCTTCGCATCGGCTTCGGCCTTGGCGGGCTCCGCGGCCGCCTCCGGCTCGGCCGTCAGCGTGTCGGAAGCCGCATCGGCCGTCGAGGCCTCCGCGCCGTCCTTGGCCTTCCGACGGAACCGTGAAAAAACGCCCATATCTACTCCATACGTTACTCGTGTGGGCGAAATCCCGCCCCGCCCGGTGCGTCTCATTGCGTCGCCCGGGTGATCGGTCCTCGAAACCGGCGGCCGGAACCTCGCAACAGGCAACGACCCCGGAGCCGTGCCGTCACGTCGCTCGTTCGGGAAGGGGGTGCGGGGTTTGCGAGACTGGAGCGGTGAGTAGTGCAGCCCCCGCCCCGCGGGTCATCGCCGTCGTCGGTCCGACCGCGGCCGGAAAGTCCGATCTGGGCGTTTTCCTCGCCCAGCGTCTCGGCGGCGAAATCGTCAACGCCGACTCGATGCAGCTCTACCGAGGGATGGATATCGGTACCGCCAAACTGACGCCCGACGAGCGCGGCGGTGTGCCCCACCACCTCCTCGACATCTGGGACGTCACGGAGGCGGCCAGCGTCGCCGAGTACCAGAAGCTGGCACGCGCCGAGATCGACCGTCTCCTCGCCGAGGGCCGCTGGCCGATCCTCGTCGGCGGCTCCGGCCTCTACGTCAGGGGAGCGGTGGACCACCTGGAGTTCCCCGGCACCGACCCCGCCGTGCGGGCCCGCCTGGAGGAGGAGCTCACGCTGCGCGGCTCCGGAGCCCTGCACGCCCGCCTCGCCGCCGCCGACCCGGAGGCGGGCCGGGCGATCCTGCCCAGCAACGGCCGCCGGATCGTCCGCGCCCTGGAGGTCATCGAGATCACGGGCAAGCCCTTCACCGCCAACCTCCCCGGCCACGACTCCGTCTACGACACCGTCCAGATCGGCGTCGACGTGGCACGCCCCGAACTCGACGAACGCATCGCCACGCGCGTGGACCGCATGTGGGACCGGGGCCTCGTCGACGAGGTGCGCGCGCTGGAGGCAGAGGGGCTGCGGGAAGGGCGTACGGCGTCCCGGGCGCTCGGCTACCAGCAGGTGCTCGCGGCGCTCGCGGGAGAGTGCACGGAGGACGAGGCGCGCGCCGAAACGGTCCGCGCCACCAAGCGCTTCGCGCGCCGTCAGGACTCGTGGTTCCGCCGCGACCCGCGGGTGCACTGGCTCAGTGGGGCGGTGGCCGACCACGAGGAACTCCCGGCCCGCGCACTGGCGTTGGTCGAACGACCGGTCACAGCCTGATCACGTGATGGCATCGGGACGCTCCGGCGGTCATCCCGGCACCTGACGCCGTGCCATCATCGACCATCGATCGACCGGTGAAGTCCGAAGTGGGAGGGCGCGTGGCGATGGAGGCCGGCCCTCGTGACACCGCACATGACGGCGGGGAGCAGCTGAGTCCCGACGGTCCCGACGAGACCCGGGACAGCGTGACGGACGACGGCCCCGACCCGGACGCGATGTCCCAGGAGCCCGAGGTCGAGGTCGAGCTGCGTCCGCAGCCCCGGCTGCGCGTCTGGCAGCTCGCACCCATCGTGATCCTGGCCGCGGTCGGATCCCTGATGTTCGCGTTCCCGCTCGCCTTCGAGTTCGGCGACGGCGGCGCCGTCGTCGCCATGCTCGGGCTGCTGCTCAGCTGCTGCGCCGCGGGCTGGGGCATGATGGCCGCCCGCCGCGTGGGGCACACCTGGCCCGGACTGCCCGAGCGCGGCTCCGGGCGCCGCCCGGACTGGCGGGTCGTCTCCGGGTACGCCGTGCTGTTCCTGGGCGCCGTGGTCCTCGCCGTGTGGCGGGTGGCCAGACTCCGCTGAGACCGTGCCGTGCGGGCCCCGCCCGCACGGCACCGCGTGACCGGGTTGTCGTACCCACCCCGTACGATCGAGGAATGAGCACGCGGATCGCCTTCCTCAAGGGGCACGGGACCGAGAACGACTTCGTGATCATCCCCGACCCCGACAACGCCATCGACCTGCCCCCGACCGCTGTGGCCGCCCTCTGCGACCGTCGTGCGGGCATCGGTGGGGACGGCCTTCTGCACGTCGTGCGCTCCGCCGCCCACCCCGAGGCGCGCCACATGGCGGACCGCGCCGAATGGTTCATGGACTACCGCAACGGCGACGGGTCGGTCGCCGAGATGTGCGGCAATGGAGTGCGCGTCTTCGCCCGGTACCTTCAGCACGCGGGTCACGTCGGCGAGGGCGACCTGGCAGTGGCCACCCGCGGCGGCGTGAAGACCGTGCACATCGCCAAGGCCGAGTCCGGCGGAGACATCACCGTCGGGATGGGCAAGGCGCTGCTCCCCGAAGGGGACGTCACCGTCGCGGCCGGCGACCACCGCTGGTCCGCGCTCAACGTGAACATGGGCAACCCGCACGCGGTCGCCTTCATCGACGACCTCTCCGAAGCGGGAAACCTCTACGACCCGCCGCCCCTCAGCCCCGCCTCCGCCTACCCGCACGGGGCGAACGTGGAATTCGTCGTCCCCCGCGGTCCGCGCCACGTCGCCATGCGCGTGCACGAGCGCGGCGCGGGAGAGACCCGCTCCTGCGGCACGGGCGCCTGCGCCGTGGCCGTCGCGGCGGCCCGCAAGGACGGCCTGGACCCGGCCGTGACCGGCGCCCCGGTCACGTACACCGTCGACCTGCCCGGCGGCCGGCTGGTGATCACCGAGCGGCCCGACGGCGAGATCGAGATGACGGGCGGCGCCGTGATCGTCGCCGAGGGCGAGATCATGCCCGCATGGATCGAAACGGCAACCTCATGAAGTGTCGCTCGAATGGGTGATCCGTTTCACGCTCGGCGAGAGGCGGTCAGCACCGCGTGATGGGCTCGGTAGCATCAAGCACCGGCCCGGACGGAGTACGCCACCGTCCGATCACCGCCGGTCGAAGCAGCCGGAGGTGCTCATGAGTGCGGAGGCCACGAATCCGGCCACGCCCGGCCCCGTCGCGTCCGGGGCCCAGCGCAGGCGCGGCCGCGCCCGTCTCGACCTGCGCAGGCTCGGCCGTGCCGCTCTCCTCGGATCCGGCACCCGGGACCGTCTCCCCGACGCGATCGGCCACGTGGCGGAGGCCCACCGGGGCCACTACCCGGACGCGGACCTGGAGCCCCTCCGCCGCGCGTACGTCCTCGCCGAGTCCTCGCACCGCGGCCAGACCCGCAAGAGCGGTGAGCCGTACATCACCCACCCGCTCGCGGTGACCCTGATCCTCGCCCAGCTCGGCGCGGAGATCACGACCCTGACCGCGTCCCTGCTCCACGACACGGTCGAGGACACGGACGTCACACTCGACCAAGTGCGCGCCGAGTTCGGCGACGACGTCTGCTATCTGGTCGACGGCGTCACGAAGCTGGAGAAGGTCGACTACGGAGCGGCGGCGGAGCCCGAGACGTTCCGCAAGATGCTCGTCGCCACCGGCAACGACGTACGCGTCATGTCGATCAAGCTCGCCGACCGCCTGCACAACATGCGCACCCTCGGTGTCATGCGCCCCGAGAAACAGGCCCGCATCGCCAAGGTCACCCGGGACGTGCTCATCCCGCTCGCCGAGCGCCTCGGTGTGCAGGCGCTCAAGACGGAGCTGGAGGACCTCGTCTTCGCCATCCTCCATCCGGAGGAGTGCGAGCAGGTCAAGGCCATGATCGCCGCCAATGAGGCGAGCGCGGACGACCCTCTCGGGGACATCGCGGGCGAGGTGCGCGGCGTGCTGCGCGACGCGGGGATCACGGCCGAAGTGCTCATCAGGCCCCGGCACTCCGTCTCCGTGCACCGCGTGCACCGCAAGCGCGGCGAACTGCGCGCCTGCGACTTCGGCCGCCTCCTCGTCCTCGTGAACGAGGACGCCGACTGCTACGGAGTCCTGGGAGAGCTGCACACCTGCTTCACGCCGGTCGTCTCGGAGTTCAAGGACTTCATCGCCGTACCGAAGTTCAACCTCTACCAATCGCTGCACACGGCCGTGACCCGCGCCGACGGCGAGGTCGCCGAAGTCCTCATCCGCACCCATCAGATGCACCAGGTCGCCGAAGCGGGCGTCGTCGCCCTGCGCAATCCCTACGCTCCTCCTTCGGAGGAGCCGTCCGACGGCGTCGACGACGAGCGCGTGGACCCCACGCGGCCCGGCTGGCTCTCCCGGCTCCTCGACTGGCAGCAGGCCGCCCCCGACCCCGACACGTTCTGGTCGACGCTGCGCGAGGACCTCGCCCAGGACCGCGAGATCGCCGTCTTCCGGCCCGACGGCGGCACACTCGGCCTGCCCGCGGGCGCCAGCTGCGTGGACGCCGCCTACGCCCAGTACGGCGAGGACGCGCACGCCTGCATCGGCGCCCGGGTCAACGGCAGGCTGGCGACGCTCAGCACGGTCCTGCGCGACGGCGACACCGTGCAGCTGCTCATGGGCCAGGACCTCACCTCCGGGCCCTCGAGCGAGTGGCTGGACCACGCGCGCACACCCGCCGCACGGATCGCCATCAGGCGCTGGCTCACCACACACCCGGCGCCCGCGCCCGTGCCGACACCCTCCGCGCAGCGGCCGCCCCAGCAGGCCCCGGCGCCGGTGCCCAAACCCGAGCCCGCCGGAGTGCTGCGGCCCGCCGCGAACGCCGTCGTGGACCGCGAGGGCGCGAGCGTGCGCCTCGCCGGCTGTTGTACGCCGGTGCCGCCCGACGACATCACCGCCTTCGCCGTCCGCGGGGGCGTCGTGACCGTCCACCGCATCGGCTGCCCCGGAGTGGAGCGCATGAAGGAAGCGGGGCGCGCGGAGGTCGGCGTGCGCTGGGGGGACACCGCCGAGTGCCGCGTCACCCTGATCGCCGAATCGTTCGGCCGTGCGCACCTGCTCGCCGACCTCACCGAAGCCATCGCCCTCGAAGGAGTGGCGATCGTCTCGGCGACCGTGGAGCCGCCGACCCAACAGCGCGTGCGCCACACGTACACGCTGCAACTCCCCGACGCCGCGCACCTGCCGGGCCTGATGCGCGCGATGCGCGCGGTCCCCGGGGTGTACGACGTGAGCCGCGCCCAGCATCCGGCGACCGCCGCTCACTGAAGAGACCGCCCTCGCGCTCTGCCCTGGTCGGAGGCGCGCCGGGCGACTCGTTCGAGTGGCTCGACGCGCGCCGTCACGTGCTGACAAGACGCGCGCTGATAGCGGTGTTGCATGCTGCTCACCCCTCGGACCACGGCCTCCGGGCCGAAGGCCCTCCGCACGCCCCGCATGGCCGCCGCCCTGGTCGCCGCGGCCGCCTCCACCGCGCTCCTCGCGGCCGGCGCACCGTCACCGGCCACTCCGCTCGGCATCGGCGACCGGCTCTTCCCGCACCTGGGCAACCCCGGATACGACGTCGAGACGTACGACATCGCCTTCACCTACCACGGTGACAACCGCAAGCCACTGGACGCCGTCACCAAGATCTACGCCCGCGCGACCGACCACCTGGAGCGCGTGAACCTCGACTTCGCGCACGGCACCGTGCGCTCCGTCGAGATGAACGGCGAGCGCGCACGCTTCGAGAGCAGCGGCGAGGACCTGGTCGTGACGCCGTCCGCGGCGGTCGGCCCTGGCGACCGGATGCTCATCACCGTCCAGCACACCAGTGACCCGGTGCCCGCGAAGGGCACCGAGGGCGGCTGGCTGCGCACCGGCGACGGTCTGGCCATGGCCAACCAGGCGGACGCCGCCCACCGGGTCTTCCCCTGCAACGACCATCCCGCGGACAAGGCGCGATTCACCTTCCGTATCACCGCGCCCAAGGGGCTCACCGCCGTCGCCAACGGCCTGCCGGCCGGCACGGCCCGGAACGGCGCCGCCACCACCTGGGCGTACCGCTCCCACCACCCCATGGCGACCGAGCTGGCCCAGGTGTCGATCGGCCGTTCCACCGTGGTGCACCGCAAGGGGCCGCACGGCCTTCCGGTACGCGACGTGGTGCCCACCAAGGACCGCAAGGTCCTGGAGCGCTGGCTGAAGAAGACACCCGGCCAGATCGGCTGGATGGAGCAGAAGGTCGGCCGCTACCCCTTCGAGGTGTACGGCATCCTGGTCGCCCGGGCGAGGACCGGCTTCGAACTGGAGACGCAGACACTCTCTCTCTTCGAGAGAGACATCTTCACCCGCCCCGAGTACCCGGAGTGGTACGTCGACGCGATCATGGTGCACGAGCTGGCACACCAGTGGTTCGGCGACAGTGTCAGCCCGAAGTCGTGGTCGGACCTCTGGCTCAACGAAGGCCACGCCACCTGGTACGAGGCTCTGCACGCCGAGGAGAAGGCGGCTCGGCCGCTGGCCGACAGGATGCGGAACGCCTACCGCCAGTCGGACGGGTGGCGCGCGGCCGGCGGGCCCCCGGCCAGGCCGAAGGCGCCCGCGCCCGGACAGAAGATCAGCCTTTTCCGTCCCGTCGTCTACGACGGCAGTGCCCTGGTGCTCTACGCCCTGCGCCAGGAGATCGGGCAGGAGGCCTTCGACCGCGTGGAGCGGGAGTGGGTCCGCATCCACCGCGACGGCAACGCCGAGACCGCCGACTTCGTGCGGCTCGCCTCCCAGGTGGCCGGGCGTGATCTCGGCGGCTTCTTCGACGGCTGGCTGTACGGGAAGAAGACGCCGCCGATGCCGGGGCATCCGGAGTGGAAAACCGGGAAATAACCCGGATGACGAGACGGGCCGTGCCGTGCAACCATCATCGGGTCGACGGCACGCCCGTCAGGGACATCCCCTCGGGGACATCTCAGGGCACGATCGGCCGGTTCCGGGAATCTCCGGAGGACGCCGGGCGTTGTCGACTGTGACGGATCCCGCATCCGTCGCCTTTTCCATCGACGAATCGACGTAAGGACCAAATGACCTCCTCTTCTTCCCCTTCCCAGGACGCACAGAGCTTCGCGCAGAACTACCCCGAAGGTCTTCGGGCCGATGCCCTGATGGAAGAGGACGTCGCCTGGAGCCACGAGATCGACGGAGAGCGGGACGGCGAGCAGCTCGACCGCTCCGAGCGCGCGGCTCTGCGCCGCGTCGCGGGCCTCTCCACCGAGCTCGAGGACGTCACCGAAGTCGAGTACCGACAGCTCCGCCTGGAGCGAGTGGTGCTCGTCGGAGTGTGGACTTCGGGAACGGTCCAGGATGCGGAGAACTCCCTCGCCGAGCTGGCCGCTCTCGCCGAGACGGCGGGTGCGCTCGTGCTCGACGGCGTCGTCCAGCGCCGCGACAAGCCCGACCCGGCGACGTACATCGGCTCCGGCAAGGCCTTGGAGCTGCGCGACATCGTGCTCGAGACCGGAGCCGACACCGTCGTCTGCGACGGTGAACTGAGCCCCGGCCAGCTGATCCACCTCGAAGACGTCGTCAAGGTCAAGGTGGTCGACAGGACCGCCCTGATCCTCGACATCTTCGCCCAGCACGCCAAGTCCCGAGAGGGCAAGGCGCAGGTCGCCCTCGCGCAGATGCAGTACATGCTGCCGAGGCTCCGAGGCTGGGGTCAGTCGCTCTCCCGTCAGATGGGTGGCGGCGGTGGTGGCGGCATGGCCACCCGCGGCCCCGGTGAGACCAAGATCGAGACGGACCGGCGACGGATCCGCGAGAAGATGGCGAAGATGCGCCGGGAGATCGCGGAGATGAAGACGGGCCGCGACATCAAGCGGCAGGAGCGCCGACGCAACAAGGTGCCTTCGGTAGCCATCGCCGGATATACGAACGCGGGCAAGTCCTCGCTGCTCAACCGCCTCACCGGCGCGGGCGTCCTGGTGGAGAACGCGCTGTTCGCCACCCTCGACCCCACCGTGCGCCGGGCCGAGACGCCGAGCGGCCGGGTCTACACCCTGGCGGACACCGTCGGGTTCGTCCGGCACCTGCCGCACCACCTCGTGGAGGCCTTCCGCTCCACGATGGAGGAGGTCGGCGACTCGGACCTGATCCTGCACGTGGTGGACGGTTCGCATCCGGTGCCGGAGGAGCAGCTCGCCGCGGTGCGCGAGGTGATCCGCGACGTGGGCGCCACCGACGTGCCGGAGATCGTGGTGATCAACAAGGCGGACGCGGCGGACCCGCTGGTCCTCCAGCGCCTGCTGCGCAACGAGAAGCATGCGATCGCGGTCTCCGCGCGGTCCGGCGCCGGAATCGACGAGCTGCTCGCGCTCATCGACACCGAACTGCCGCGGCCGGAGGTCGACATCGAGGCCCTCGTTCCGTACACGCACGGCCAGCTCGTCTCGCGGGTGCACGCCGAGGGCGAGGTGCTCTCCGAGGAGCACACCGGTGAGGGCACGCTGCTCAAGGCGCAGGTGCACGAGGAGCTCGCGGCGGAGCTCGCTCCGTACGCGCTGGCCAAGCACTGAGCCGAGCGCCTCACGCGGTAGCACGTGACGAAGGCCCGCTCCCTCTCGCAGGGGGCGGGCCTTCGCCGTGTCACATGCGTACCCGCGTAGATGCGCAGGTCCGGCGTGCGGTCACTGAGCGCCGTACTTCTTGCTCATCATGTCGTAGACCTGCTCGGCGCCCCTGCCGAGCTGCGGACCGGCCAGCCAGGTGTTCTCGGCCGGGCCGATCGAGGTGTTCGACACGAGCTTCGTCTTGCCGCCCACCATCCGGAACCAGCCGCCGCCGGACGAACCGCCGGTCATGGTGCAGCCGATGCGGTACATCGTCGGCAGGGAGGGCGACAGCGAGAGCCGGCCCGGCTTGTCGGCGCACTTGTGCATGAGCAGGCCGTTGTACGGCGGGGCGGCGGGGTAGCCCCAGGCGCCCATCGAGCTCACGCTCTGCGCGGCCGGGGTCGAGAAGTCGACATCGAGCGCGTTGCCGACGGTCTCCTCCAGGGACTTGCCGCCCTGCTCCGGCTTCACGTGCATGACGGCGTAGTCGTACGTCGCACCGGCGCCGCCCGTCGGGCCCCCGTCGTTTATCCACTCGTTCGAGGTCGAGACCCAGTCCGCCCAGTACTGGCCGTAGGGGGCGATCTCCTGCGGGGCCGCGTTGCGCAGCTGGGTCTCGGACTTGCCCAGGTCGTTGTAGGACGGCACGAAGGCGATGTTGCGGTACCAGCCGCCGTTCTGACCGGCGTGCACGCAGTGGCCCGCGGTCCACACGAGGTTGGACTTGCCGGGGTTGCGCGGGTCCTTCACGACCGTGCCGGAGCAGACCATCGACCCCTCGGGGGAGTCGAAGAAGATCTTGCCGACCGGAGCGGCGTTCTTGTGGTACGGCGTCTTCTCGGGCTTGGCCCGGACCGGCGTCGGCTCGGGGTCGCTCGCGCCCTGACCTGCGGTCGCGTCCTTCGCGGCGATCGTCTTGTTCGGGTCCTTCGCCTTCTGCATCCGCTCGGGCTTCCAGAGCCCTTCGATGACCGGGTTGGCGAAGTCCTTGGCCTCGCGCACCCAGTCGTCCTTGTCCCAGTTCTTCCAGGCGCCGTTCTTCCAGTCGTCCAGGTCGATCCCGTTGTCCTTGAGCTTGTCGGCGAGGCCGTCGGGAAGCCTGGTGTCGGAACCGGAGTCGGAGCCGTCGGCTCCCTGGGACGTGGCGGTGCCCGGCTTGTCGCTCGCCTTGTCGTCGCTCGGGCCGCAGGCCGTCGCGGTGAGCGTCAAGGTCGCCGCGAGCCCGGTGGCGGCGAGCGCGACCCGCCGTGCGCGGCTGCGCACGAACGGCGCACGAGTGGAACGCATGGTGCTGGTACCCCCGTTGAAACGTGTGAATGCCGTAATTGCCATGTACTTGTCATGCGTCGGCGCAGGGCTCCGTGGCACCCGCTGTGACGCGACACCTCACTATGCCTGTGCGGTTGGGGACGAACAGCGGCGGGGTCGTGAAGGTTTTCAGCGCCCCGCCGCCGTGCATCTCTCCGGTACTTCCCTGCTGAGCCGGGCTGCCGGGCACGGTTCCCGGGCCCGCCCCGCGAGCGTGCCTACTGGCCGGCGAACTTCTTGCTGACCGCGCTGTAGATGCCCTTGGCCTCCTTGCCGAGGCGCGGACCGGCCAGCCAGCCCGCCGTCACCGGACCGATGGAGGTGTTCGACACCAGAGCGGGCTTGCCGTCCTGGCCCTCGGCGACCCAGCCACCACCGGACGAACCGCCGGTCATGGTGCAGCCGACGCGGTACATCGTCGGGTCGGGCTTGCTCAGCGAGAGCCGCCCGGGCTTGTCGGCGCACTGGAACAGCTTCTGGCCGTCGTACGGCGGCGCCGCCGGGTAGCCGGTCGCCGTCATGGTGTCGATCTGGGGCACCGCCGGGGCGTCGAAGTCCACCGGAAGCGCCGAACCGACGGTCTCCTCAAGGGACTTGCCCTCGCTGCCCTTCTCCGGCTTCACGTGGATGACCGCGAAGTCGTACGGCGCGCCCTTGCCGCCCGTCGGACCGCCCTGCTCGATCCACTGGTCGGAAGTCTGCGCCCAGTCGCCCCACCAGACGCCGTACGGAGCGACCTCTTCCTTCGGAGCGTTCTTCAGCTCCTCGGCCGACTTGCCGCTGTTGTTGTACGAGGGGACGAAGATCATGTTGCGGTACCAGCCGCCCTCGGCGCCCGCGTGCACGCAGTGGCCGGCGGTCCACACCATGTTGGACTTGCCCGGGTGGGCCGGGTCCTTCACGACGGTCGCGGAGCAGACCATCGAACCCTTGGGGCCATCGAAGAAGAGCTTGCCGGACTCGGCTGCCTGGTCGTGGTACGGCGCCTTCACCGAGGCCGCCTGCACAGGCTTGGGCGTCGGGTCGGTGACGCCCTGGTCGCCGGAGATGTCGTTGTCGTCGACGCTCCGGTCGGGGTTCTTGTCGGCGTCCCGCATCCGGTCCGGGTCCCAGAGGTCCTCGATGATCGGGTTGACGAAGTCACCCGCCTCGCGCAGCCAGTCGTCCTTGTTCCAGTTCTTCCAGGCGCCGTTCTTCCACTCGTCCAGATCGATCCCGTTCTCCTTGAGCTTGTCCTTCCAGGAGTCCGGGATCCGGATCTTGTCGTCACCGTTGCTGTCGCCGGGCTGTGCCGCGGACGAGTCGCCGCCGGCGTTGTCCTCGGTGGGACCGCAGGCCGTGGCGGTCAGTACGAGCGCCGCACCGAGCGCCACAGCCGCCACGGGGGAGCTCATGGTGCGCACGCTCCTCCTGTTGCGAACGGTGAAGAGCGGACGTATGGGTCGCATCGTGAGAATCCCCCTGGGCCTCGAAAGTGTTCCAAAAGTGCTGGACATCCGGGTGTGGAACACCCGTCGCCACCGGTGCGGCACCCCTGGGCGGTGTTGCTCTGCTTTGCTCGGGTTTGCTCGGGGGAGCGGTGCACCTGTCGCTGATGAACGGCCCCCACACTATGCCGGTGCCGTTGGGGACGGCCGACGGAAGGGCAACGGTTCCGTCACGGGAAGGATCTTCCGATTACCCGTGATCCCCCGGCGACTGCGTCGTTGGTACGTACGGGGGAGTCGCGGCTTGCGTTCATCCCCCTGCCAACTCGCCCGCGCAGCCGCCCACATGAGCTCCACCGAGCCGCATCGGACGGACGCGCTCGTCCGCAGCGGGAGGACCAACAGTCGTGGCCGTGACCGAGCCTGCGCCCGTGGCAGTATCCGCGGCAACGTCCGCGGAGAACTCCGCAACGCAGTCCGCAACGCACTCCATGGCGCAATCCGCGAGCCAAGAGGGGATCCTGCGCCGCCAGTCGGCACGCGAGTCCGCGGCGCGCACCTACGCGCGCGCCCTGCCGATCGTGCCGGTGCGGGCGCGCGGCCTGACGATCGAGGGTGCCGACGGGCACCGCTACCTCGACTGCCTCTCGGGCGCCGGGACCCTGGCCCTCGGCCACAACCACCCCGTGGTGCTCGAAGCGATCCGGAAGGTCCTCGACTCCGGGGCGCCGCTGCACATCCTCGACCTGGCCACACCGGTCAAGGACGCCTTCACCACCGAGCTGTTCCACACGCTGCCGCGAGGCCTCGCCGAGCGCGCACGCATCCAGTTCTGCGGCCCCGCGGGGACGGACGCGGTGGAGGCGGCGCTGAAACTGGTCCGCGCCGCCACCGGCCGCGCCCACCTGCTCGCGTTCACCGGCGCCTACCACGGGATGACGGCGGGGGCGCTCGAAGCATCCGGCGGCGCATCGGACGTACGGGTCGCGCGCCTGCCCTATCCGCAGGAGTACCGCTGTCCGTTCGGTCTGGGCGGCGCGCGCGGCGCCGAGCTCTCCGCCCGGTGGACCGAGAACCTCCTCGACGACCCAAAATCGGGCGTGACGACACCCGCCGGCATGATCCTCGAACCGGTGCAGGGCGAGGGCGGAGTCCTGCCCGCCCCCGATGCCTGGATCCGCCGGATGCGCGAGATCACCGCCGCGCGCGACATCCCCCTCATCGCGGACGAGGTACAGACGGGCGTCGGCCGCACCGGAGCCTTCTGGGCCGTCGAGCACAGCGGTGTCGTCCCCGACGTGATGGTGCTCTCCAAGGCCATCGGCGGCAGCCTTCCTCTCGCCGTCGTGGTCTACCGCGACGACCTCGACGTCTGGCCGCCCGGCGCACACGCAGGCACCTTCCGCGGCAACCAGCTCGCCATGGCAGCGGGCGCGGCGACCCTCGCGTACGTCCGCGAGAACGGCCTCGCCGAACGCGCAGCCACCCTCGGCTCCCGCATGCTCGCCCAACTGCGCTCCCTGGCCGCCGACCACCCCTGCATCGGCGAGGTCCGCGGCCGGGGGCTGATGATCGGCGTGGAACTGGTGGACCCGGCTGCGGAGCCAGGGCCGGGCCCGGCTTCGGAGTGGGGACCGGGGTCCACGCCGGGGTCAGGGTCGGCGTCGGGGCGGGTGCCGGGTTCTGCCTCGGTGTCAGGCGCGACAGCAGGTGAAGGTTCGATTCCGGAGCAGGGTGGGCCGATGCCGGGGGCCGGACCGAGGGGGAGGCCGGGGTCGGGCACGCTGCCATCGCCGACCACGCCCACCCCGCAAGCACGTCCAGAGGCTCCGTCGGCGGGCGCCCGGACTGGTGCCGCGCCCACCTCGCCAGCCACCGCCCGGCTCAGCCCGCCCCCGGACGACCCCTTCGCCGCCTCGCAGCCCCGCCCACCAGCCCCGGAGCTGGCCGCGGCCGTACAGCGCGAATGCCTGCGCCGCGGCCTCATCGTCGAACTCGGCGGCCGCCACTCCAGCGTCGTACGACTCCTGCCTCCCCTCACCATCACCGACGAACAGGCGACCGCGATCCTCGACCGCCTCGCCGACGCGCTGGCCACCGCGGCGCGTGCCCACCACGTATAGCCAAGACGGACCCGGGCCGTTCCGGTCGGCACGAGCCGCCGAGCGCGTACCCGCCCCGTTGCCACACGGAGCCCCTCACAACCTCACAAGGAAGCCCTCTTGAACGCCACCCCCGCATCCGAAGGCCGCCCCCAACCCCACGCCCCGGGTGCGTGCGGCGCGCACACCCCACTGGTGGCGGAGTCCAACACGGTCCCCCGACAGCAGGGCGGCGGCCAGGACGCCGAACGCCTGCGCGGCATGTCCACGGACCTGTTGGAGCACCCCGACCCGCACGTCGCCGCCCAGACAGCAGCTGCCGAGAACCTTTTGCGCTGCTGGGTCAGGGAGAACAACATCCCCGCTCCCGACCACGGCGTCCTGCGCATCCCTCTTCCGGCCAGCGGAACGGCCCTCCTCGTCCCCGTGCACTACTGGTCAGCCACCGGCTGGCACCGCTTCAGCCTCCCCTATCTCGAGGACGGCCCGGCGAGCGCCCCACCTGTGGACGCCGTCACCGTCGCTGCCCTCCTCGGCCGCGAGACGGCCCGCCGCACCACGGAGCCGCCGCGGACCGGACCGACAGAGCCGGGTGAGGCGGGTGAGCCGGATGCGTCAGGTGAGCCGGGTGAGGGTGAGCCGGGTGAGTCGGGCGACGGTGCCGACCTGGTCGGCCGGGTCGCCGACTCGGTCCGGCGCACCAGTACGTTCATCGCCTACCACCGCAGCAGGACCGACTACCACCGCAACAGGACCGACGACGAGCCCGACCTGTTCCTCGCCGCCGAACAGTCCCTGCTCCTCGGTCACCCCCTGCATCCGACCCCCAAGAGCCGCGAGGGCCTCTCCGACACCGAATCCCGCCTCTACTCACCCGAGTTGCGCGGCGCCTTCCCGCTGCACTGGCTGGCCGTCGACCGTTCCGTACTCGCTGCCGACTCGGCCTGGACCGAGCGTGGCCGCGCCGTCCCCGCTGACCAGCTCACCGCCCGCCTCGCAGGTCCGGACCTGCCGCTCAGGGACGATCGCGTCGCCCTGCCCGTGCATCCCTGGCAGATCCGCGAGCTCCGGCACCGTCCCGCGGCCGCCGCGCTCCTCGACGCCGGACTCCTCCAGGACCTCGGCCCTCATGGCGCCCCGTGGCACCCCACCTCCTCCGTACGCACCCTGTACCGCTCCGGCGCGGCCGCCATGCTGAAGCTCTCGCTCGGCCTGCGCATCACCAACTCCCGCCGTGAGAATCTCCGCAAGGAACTGCACCGCGGCGTCGAGGTCCACCGGCTGCTGCGCAGCGGCCTCGGCGAAGAGTGGCAGTCGGCCCACCCTTGCTTCGACGTGGTCCGAGACCCGGCATGGCTCGCCGTCACCGGACCCGACGGCGCGCCGGTCCTCGGGCTCGACGTCATGATCAGGCACAACCCCTTCCGTCCCGGTGACGACGCCACCTGCATCGCCGGCCTCGTTTCGCCCAGGCCGACGGCGCCGCCCGCCTGCCAGGAACCTCGGGCGATGCGCTCCCGACTCTCCGAGACCATCACCCGGCTCGCCGGACGAACGGGCCGGTCCCGGGGCGCCGTGGCCGCCGAGTGGTTCCTCCGCTACCTCGAGGCCGTTGTCCGCCCGGTGCTGTGGCTGGACAGCGAAGCGGGCGTCGCCCTGGAGGCGCACCAGCAGAACACCCTCCTCCTGCTCGACCCCGACGGATGGCCCGTGGGCGGCCGCTACCGGGACAACCAGGGCTACTACTTCCGTGAGTCCCGCCGCGCCGAACTGGAACGACGCCTTCCCGGCATCGGTCAGGACAGCGACACCTTCGTCTCCGACGAGGTGACGGACGAGCGGTTCGCCTACTACCTCGGCATCAACAACGTCCTCGGCCTCATCGGAGCCCTCGGCGCCGAACGGCTCGCGGACGAACGGCTCCTGCTCGCCGCCTTCCGCCGCTTCCTCGGCGATGTCGCGACAGGGCCCGGCAGGCTGCGCACCTCGCTGCCCGCGACACTCCTGGACTCACCCGTCCTGCGCTGCAAGGCCAACCTGCTGACCCGATTGCACGGCCTCGACGAGCTCGTCGGCCCCGTGGACACCCAGTCCGTCTACGTCACCATCCCCAACCCCCTTCATTCCTGAGGAACATGCCCCACCTCTGCTGACAGGAGCGACGACGTGCCTCCCACCGATGCGAGCACCGATGCCGGGACCGAATCCGCTGCCGGCGCCGACTGCACGGACACCCTCGACCTGCGCCTGCCCGAGGAGCTCGTCGCCCTGCTGGCCGAGGGCGAC
The DNA here is from genome assembly GCF_055572995.1 of Streptomyces sp. NPDC030245. Taxonomy (NCBI): domain Bacteria; kingdom Bacillati; phylum Actinomycetota; class Actinomycetes; order Kitasatosporales; family Streptomycetaceae; genus Streptomyces; species Streptomyces sp. NPDC030245. The sequence goes on from NZ_JBVICF010000003.1 coordinate 66,092, forward strand.
GGGGATGCCGCCGCGGTGGAGGACGATCTCCTGGACGGCGTCGGAGGCTGGGGGCCTGTCACCACCGCCGCCGGTGTCTTCCAACTCGTACCCGTACGTCTCGAACGCGACCTCCCGCTGATCAGCCGATGGATGAACGACCCCGCCGTGGCGGCCTTCTGGGAACTGGCGGGGCCCGAGACCGTCACCGAGGCCCACCTGCGCCGGCAGCTCGACGGAGACGGACGCAGCGTCCCCTGCCTTGGCGTGCTCGACGGCATGCCGATGAGTTACTGGGAGATCTACCGGGCGGACCTCGACCCGCTTGCCCGTCATTACCCCTCACGCCCGCATGACACAGGGATCCACCTCCTCATCGGCAGAGTCGCCAACCGAGGTCGTGGCCTGGGCACTTCGCTGCTCAGAGCCGTCGCTGACCTGGTGCTCGACCGACGCCCCGCATGCGCACGCGTCGTAGCTGAACCCGACCTGCGCAACACCCCTTCCGTATCCGCGTTCTTGAGCGCCGGCTTCCGCTACTTCGCCGAAGTGGAACTGCCCGACAAACGCGCGGCCCTCGTGGTCCGTGACCGGGCCCTGCGCGCCGTGCTCTGACCCGATCACTCTGAGAACTCCGCTCGCCTCGATCCGGTTCCCTCCCTGGAGGTTCCCGTGCCGAATCCGTCCCCCCGCCCGATTCCCAGCCTCTCCGCCGAGCTGTACGACCCGCCCGAGCTGACCCAGGAGAGATGGCGTGAGGCCGGGCGCCGCCTGCTGGCCAAGATGATCGGAGAGTTCGCGTACGAGGAGATCATCCGGCCCGTACCCGTACACACCGCCATGCCTGCGCACGCACCCGGGGCCCTCTCCGCAGACGCACCCGCACCCGCACCCGCGCCCGCGCCCGCAGCGGACGGGGAGATTCGGACCTACCGGCTCCACATCGAACCGGCCGAACCGGAGGAGCACGCCACGTCGGCCCGGCGGCCGGGCGCCTGCCTCACTTTCCGCGCGCGCCGTGGCGCGTACGGCAGTTGGCAGGTGGACCCGGCCGGCCTGACCCTCGCCGAGGGCGACGGGCCGGCCCGGTCCTTCAGCGACCCGCTGCGGTTCCTGGTCATGGCCCGCAGGACCCTGGGCCTGGACGGTGCCACACTCGGGCACCTCATCCGAGAGCTGACCGTCACACTGAGCGCCGACACCCGCATAGATCACACGGCGCTCAACGCCGCCCGACTCGCCGACCTCGGCTACGCGGAACTCGAGGGGCACCAGACCGGCCACCCCTGGCTCGTCCTCAACAAGGGACGCATCGGATTCTCCGCCTGCGACGCCGATCGATGGGCGCCCGAGGCCCGCCGCTCCACGACGCTCCCATGGATCGCCGTCCACACCGGCCTCGCTGTGTACAAGGGAGTCACGGGACTGGAGACCGCGCAGAGCCTGTACGCCCGCGAGCTCTCCACCGCTACCCGCACATCCTTCGCGGACGCACTCCGCGCACGCGGACTCGACCCGCAGGAGTACCTCTACCTCCCCGTGCACCCCTGGCAGTGGGACGAGGTCGTGCTGCCGCTCTTCGCCCAGTCCATCGCCGCGGATGCCATCGTTCCGCTCTGCAGCGACGGTGACCTGCGCCTTCCTCAGCAGTCCATCCGTACGTTCCTCAACGCGTCCCGCCCCGACCGGCACACCGTGAAGCTTCCGCTGTCGGTCCTCAACACGCTCGTGTGGCGAGGCCTCCCCACAGGCCGTACGGTCGCCGCGCCCGCCGTCACGGCCTGGATGCACGCACTGCGTGACGCGGACCCCTTCCTGCGCGACGAATGCGGCGTGATCCTTCTGGGTGAAGTCGCGTCGGTGGCCGTCGAGCACCCTCTGTACGACGAGTTGCCGGAAGTGCCCTACCAGTACAGGGAACTGCTCGGAGCCATCTGGCGCGAGCCGGTCAGCCGCTACCTGGCACCCGATGAACGCGCCCGCACTCTCGCCTCGCTCACGCACACCGACCCCGAAGGACGCGCGTTCGTCGCGGAGCTCGTGGAGCGCTCGGGGCTGACTCCCGAGGTGTGGCTGCGGCGGCTCTTCGCCGCTCTGCTGCCTCCCCTGCTGCACTTCCTGTACCGCTACGGCACCGTGTTCTCCCCTCACGGGGAGAACACCATCGTCGTCTTCGACGACAAGGACGTCCCCGTGCGGCTGGCGGTGAAGGACTTCGTCGACGACGTCAATGTGAGCGCGGTGCCGCTTCCCGAGCAGGACTCGATGCCGGACGACGTCCGCGACGTACTCCTCACCGAGCCCCCCGCATTCCTCACCCAGTTCATCCACTCGGGTCTCTTCGTCGGCGTCTTCCGGTATCTCGCGCCCCTCTGCGAGGAGCAACTCGGCGTCCCGGAGCACGACTTCTGGTCCTTGGTGCGTGCGGAGATCCTCCGGCACCAGGCACGCGCCCCGGAGCTGAAGGAACGGTACGAGATGTTCGACCTGCTCACACCCCGTATCGAGCGACTCTGCCTGAACCGGAACCGGCTCCACCTCGACGGATACCGGGACCGGCCCCAGCGCCCGCACGCCGCCGTGCACGGAACCGTGCCCAACCCTCTCCACCAGCCTTGATCGGCGGATTGTCAGTGGGGCACCGTAGGGTGGTCGCGCTATGACGAAGCCCTCCCTCCCCGAGCTCCTGCACGCCGCCGTCACCGCTGTCGGCGGCACGGAACGCCCTGGCCAGGTGTCCATGGCCGAGACGGTCGCCGAGGCGATCGACGACGGCTCACACCTGCTGGTCCAGGCCGGCACCGGCACGGGTAAATCCCTCGGCTATCTGGTGCCGGCCCTGGCCCACGGTGAGCGCGTGGTGATCGCGACGGCCACCCTCGCCCTGCAGCGCCAGCTCGTGGAGCGAGACCTGCCGCGCACGGTGGACGCGCTGCATCCACTGCTCCGCCGCCGCCCCCAGTTCGCGATGCTCAAGGGCCGCTCGAACTACCTGTGCCTGCACCGCCTTCATGAGGGCATGCCGCAGGACGAGGAGGAGGGGCTTTTCGATCAGTTCGAGGCGGCCGCCCCCACCAGCAAGCTGGGCCAGGATCTCCTGAGGATGCGGGACTGGGCGGACGAGACCGAGACCGGCGACCGCGACGATCTGACGCCCGGGGTGTCCGACCGCGCGTGGTCCCAGGTCTCCGTCTCGTCCCGGGAGTGCCTGGGCGCTTCGAAGTGCGCCTATGGGGCGGAGTGCTTCGCCGAGGCGGCCCGCGAGCGCGCCAAGCTCTCCGACGTCGTCGTCACGAACCACGCACTGCTCGCCATCGACGCCATCGAAGGCGCCCCCGTGCTGCCCCAGCACGAGGTGCTCATCGTGGACGAGGCACACGAGCTGGTCTCCCGCGTCACCGGCGTGGCCACGGGAGAGCTCACCCCCGGGCAGGTCAACCGCGCCGTGCGCCGAGCGGCGAAGCTCGTCAACGAAAAGGTGGCGGACCAGCTCCAGACCGCGTCGGAGGGGTTCGAGCGCCTGATGGAGCTGGCTCTGCCGGGTCGCCTGGAAGAGGTCCCGGAGGACCTCGGCTATGCGCTGATGGCCCTGCGGGACGCCGCCCGGGGGGTCATCACGGCGCTCGGTTCGACCCGTGACAAGTCGGTCCAGGACGAGGACGCGGTCCGTAAGCAGGCGCTCGCCTCCGTAGAGTCGATCCACGACGTGGCGGAGCGCATTACGAACGGCTCCGAGTACGACGTCGTCTGGTACGAGCGCCATGAACGCTTCGGTGCCTCGCTGCGTGTGGCCCCCATGTCCGTGTCGGGCCTCCTGAGGGAGAAGCTCTTCGCCGACCGCTCGGTGGTCCTCACCTCCGCCACGCTCAAGCTGGGCGGCGATTTCAACGGCGTGGGGGCCTCGCTCGGCCTCTCACCGGAGGGCACCGAATCCGAGGACGCCCCTGTCTGGAAGGGCCTCGACGTCGGCTCGCCCTTCGACTACGGCAAGCAGGGCATTCTGTACGTCGCCAAGCACCTTGCCCGGCCGGGACGTGAAGGCACCCGTAGCGACATGCTCGATGAGCTGGCCGAGCTGATCGAGGCGGCTGGTGGCCGCACCCTCGGCCTGTTCTCCTCCATGCGGGCCGCTCAGGGCGCGGCGGAGGAGCTGCGGGAGCGGCTGGACATGCCGATTCTCCTACAGGGTGAGGAGACCCTCGGTGAGTTGATCAAGGGCTTCGCGGCGGACTCGAAGACGTGTCTCTTCGGGACCCTCTCGCTCTGGCAGGGCGTCGACGTGCCGGGTCCCAGCTGCCAGTTGGTGATCATGGACAAGATTCCGTTCCCACGTCCCGACGATCCCCTGATGAGCGCTCGCCAGAAGGCCGTCGACGAGGCCGGCGGCAATGGCTTCATGGCGGTCGCGGCGACGCATGCGGCGCTGTTGATGGCGCAGGGAGCGGGACGTCTCGTACGGGCGTCGGGAGACCGCGGGGTGGTCGCCGTCCTGGACCCCCGGCTGGCCACCGCCCGCTACGGCAGCTACCTGCGGGCCTCACTGCCCGACTTCTGGTACACGACGGACCGTAATCAGGTACGTCGCTCCCTGGCCGCGATCGACGCCGCGGCGAAGGCCGACGGAGCGTAGGCGGAGACCCTGGGCGCTGCGGCCGCAGGTGAGCGCTGCGGCCACAGGGCGGCTGCGCTCTCCGAGGCTCGCCTCTCTGGGGGAGGCCGGCGCCGGACGCAGCAGGGCCCCGGAACCGGCGCAGTTGGTTCCGGGGCCCGGTCAGGGGCGGGGTCTCACACCCGCCGCAGCACCGCCACGACCTTGCCGAGGATCGTCGCCTCGTCGCCGGGGATCGGCTGGTACGCGGAGTTGTGCGGCAGCAGCCAGACGTGGCCGTCCTCGCGCTTGAAGCGCTTGACCGTCGCTTCGCCGTCGAGCATGGCGGCCACGATGTCGCCGTTCTCCGCGACGGGCTGGCGGCGCACCGTGACCCAGTCGCCGTCACAGATCGCCGCTTCGATCATCGAGTCACCGACGACCTTCAGGACGAAGAGCTCACCGTCACCCACGAGCTGGCGGGGGAGGGGGAAGACGTCCTCCACCGACTCCTCGGCGAGGATGGGGCCACCGGCCGCGATACGGCCGACGAGCGGTACGTACGACGCGGCGGGCTTGCCGGTGGTGTCGGTGGGCTGGCTGCTGGGCTGGTCCGAGCCCCGCACCTCGTACGCGCGAGGGCGGTGCGGATCGCGGCGAAGGAAGCCCTTGCGCTCCAGAGCCATCAGCTGATGGGCGACGGAGGAGGTGCTGGAGAGGCCGACGGCCTGCCCGATCTCCCGCATCGACGGCGGGTACCCGCGCCGCTGCACGGAGTCCCTGATGACCTCGATCACCCGGCGCTGCCTGTCGGTGAGCCCCGAGCTGTCGGCTCGGATGCCTGGAGGTCGGCCCGGCAGGGAGCGAGTGGGCTTGGGCCCCTCCTGGTTCGTGGCTGCGTCATTCATGGCATGCACCGGCTCGAGTCGGCTCTGGGAGCGGTCCTGGGCAGTGATGGTGGCGCTGTCTGCGGTGGTGGTCACGTCGGTCGGCCCCTCTCGAGATGTTCTCTCCCTAGCTAGCCAACGGTAGTTGCTTTCGAAAGGTTGCGCCAAACACACGTTCGAGTGAAAAAACGCAGATTACCCGCCGTGATCATGTGTTTGGGTGTATGGCTGGCGCTCGGGCCGAACGGCATTTCGGTTCATTACGGTACGCTTCACCGCCGGGACCGTGAGCCCCTCGGCGGGGCTCCCATACTGCCACTCGGCACCCCGTCAACCCGGCACCGGCCCCCGCCCCGAGCGGCGCGAGCGACGGCCCCGCGCGGTTGATGTCTTTCGAGGTGGTACGACACGCGCGGTGCCGAAAAAGCAGGCAAACCCCAGATCTAGTGGTTGGATTGCCGGAGCAGCCCAGAAGTTGTGGTCCCTGGTCTTTCAGGGTCTCGGGGATCGCCTATGCTTGGGGCTGCTTCGAGGGCCCCGAGGGCCCATTGAGGCTTATGAGTCGTGCCGTGAAGGAGGGTTGGAAGTTCTATGCACTGCCCCTTCTGCAGGCACCCCGACAGCCGCGTGGTCGACAGCCGCACCACCGACGACGGCACGTCGATCCGCAGGCGGCGTCAGTGCCCCGACTGCTCCCGTCGTTTCACGACCGTGGAGACGTGCTCACTGATGGTGGTCAAGCGCAGCGGCGTGACGGAGCCCTTCAGTCGCACCAAGGTGATCAACGGCGTCCGCAAGGCGTGCCAGGGACGTCCGGTGACCGAGGACGCCCTCGCCCTGCTCGGCCAGCGGGTCGAAGAGGCGGTGCGGGCCACCGGAAGCGCCGAGCTGACCACTCACGACGTGGGCCTTGCCATACTCGGCCCGTTGCAGGAGCTCGACCTCGTCGCCTACCTGCGCTTCGCGTCCGTGTACCGGGCCTTCGACTCGCTCGAGGACTTCGAGGCTGCCATCGGGGAGCTGAGGGAACAGCGGCTCCAGGCGGAGCCGTGCGACGCGGGCGGAGAGCGCGTCGTGAATGACTGCGGGCCCGGAGGGACTGTCGAAGTCCCCGTGCCCGCCACTGCCGCCGACTGACCGGCTTACCGACCGGCCGGCGGCGAACCAGACCTGTTGAGGGCGTCCTCTGCGATGTCCGCAACATCAGACACACATCCGTGCCACGGGAAGAACGTGGCACTTCAGGGCGTTTTAGCCTGATACAGGGAGGCGGCATGACCGAGACGACGAGCGGCCCGGCACGAGGTTCCCGCACCAAGGGATCCAAGGCCAGCAAGGGTCTGCGTATCGAGCGCATCCACACGACGCCCGGCGTGCATCCGTACGACGAGGTGGCCTGGGAGCGCCGTGACGTCGTCATGACCAATTGGCGCGACGGCTCGATCAACTTCGAGCAGCGTGGCGTCGAGTTCCCCGACTTCTGGTCGGTGAACGCGGTCAACATCGTCACCAGCAAGTACTTCCGCGGGGCTGTCGGTACCCCGCAGCGCGAGACCGGCCTCAAGCAGCTGATCGACCGCATCGTGAAGACCTACCGCAAGGCCGGTGAGGACTACAACTACTTCGCCTCGCCCGCCGACGCCGAGATCTTCGAGCACGAGCTGGCCTACGCCCTCCTGCACCAGATCTTCAGCTTCAACTCGCCGGTCTGGTTCAACGTCGGCACGCCCCAGCCGCAGCAGGTCTCCGCCTGCTTCATCCTGGCCGTCGACGACTCCATGGAGTCGATCCTCGACTGGTACAAGGAAGAGGGCATGATCTTCAAGGGCGGCTCCGGCGCCGGCCTGAACCTCTCCCGCATCCGGTCCTCCAAGGAACTGCTGTCCTCCGGAGGCAACGCCTCGGGTCCCGTCTCCTTCATGCGCGGTGCCGACGCCTCCGCCGGAACCATCAAGTCCGGTGGCGCCACGCGCCGCGCGGCCAAGATGGTCATCCTCGATGTCGACCACCCCGACATCGAGGGCTTCATCGAGACCAAGGTGAAGGAAGAGGAGAAGATCCGCGCCCTGCGCGACGCGGGCTTCGACATGGACCTGGGCGGCGACGACATCACGTCCGTCCAGTACCAGAACGCCAACAACTCGGTCCGTGTGAACGACGAGTTCATGAAGGCCGTGGAGTCGGGCTCCAAGTTCGGTCTGCGGGCCCGGATGACCGGTGACGTCATCGAGGAGGTCGACGCCAAGTCGCTCTTCCGTAAGATGGCCGAGGCCGCCTGGGCGTGCGCCGACCCCGGCATCCAGTACGACGACACGATCAACGCCTGGCACACCTGCCCGGAGTCCGGCCGGATCAACGGCTCGAACCCGTGCAGCGAGTACATGCACCTGGACAACACGTCCTGCAACCTCGCCTCGCTGAACCTGATGAAGTTCCTGAAGGACGACGGCAAGGGCAACCAGTCCTTCGACGTCGAGCGCTTCTCGAAGGTCGTCGAGCTGGTCATCACCGCGATGGACATCTCGATCTGCTTCGCGGACTTCCCGACCCAGAAGATCGGCGAGAACACCCGCGCCTTCCGTCAGCTGGGCATCGGCTACGCCAACCTCGGCGCCCTCCTGATGGCCACCGGTCACGCGTACGACTCCGACGGCGGCCGCGCCCTCGCCGGTGCCATCACGTCGCTGATGACGGGTACCTCGTACAAGCGCTCCGCCGAGCTCGCCGCGGTCGTCGGTCCCTACGACGGCTACGCCCGCAACGCGACGCCGCACAAGCGCGTCATGAAGCAGCACGCCGACGCCAACGCCTCGGCCGTCCGCATGGACGACCTGGACACGCCGATCTGGGCCGCCGCCACGGAGGCCTGGCAGGACGTGATCCGCCTCGGTGAGAAGAACGGTTTCCGTAACTCGCAGGCGTCCGTCATCGCCCCGACCGGCACCATCGGTCTCGCGATGTCCTGCGACACCACGGGCCTGGAGCCCGACCTCGCCCTGGTGAAGTTCAAGAAGCTCGTCGGCGGCGGCTCGATGCAGATCGTCAACGGCACCGTGCCGCAGGCCCTGCGTCGCCTGGGCTACCAGGAGGAGCAGATCGAGGCGATCGTCGCCCACATCGCCGAGCACGGCAATGTGATCGACGCCCCGGGTCTGAAGACCGAGCACTACGAGGTCTTCGACTGCGCCATGGGTGAGCGCTCCATCTCCGCGATGGGCCACGTCCGCATGATGGCCGCGATCCAGCCGTGGATCTCGGGCGCCCTCTCCAAGACGGTCAACCTCCCGGAGACCGCCACCGTCGAGGACGTCGAAGAGGTCTACTTCGAGGCGTGGAAGATGGGCGTCAAGGCGCTCGCCATCTACCGCGACAACTGCAAGGTCGGTCAGCCGCTCTCCGCCAAGAAGAAGGAGACGGAGAAGGCCGAGATCACCGAGAAGGCCGAGGACACGATCCGTGCCGCGGTCGAGAAGGTGGTCGAGTACCGCCCGGTCCGCAAGCGTCTCCCGAAGGGCCGTCCCGGCATCACCACCTCCTTCACGGTGGGCGGCGCCGAGGGCTACATGACCGCCAACTCCTACCCGGACGACGGTCTCGGCGAGGTCTTCCTGAAGATGTCCAAGCAGGGTTCGACCCTCGCGGGCATGATGGACGCCTTCTCCATCGCCGTCTCGGTCGGCCTGCAGTACGGCGTGCCCCTGGAGACGTACGTTTCCAAGTTCACGAACATGCGCTTCGAGCCGGCCGGTATGACGGACGACCCGGACGTGCGGATGGCGCAGTCGATCGTCGACTACATCTTCCGCCGCCTGGCGCTGGACTTCCTGCCCTTCGAGACGCGGTCCGCGCTCGGCATCCACTCCGCCGAGGAGCGTCAGCGGCACCTGGAGACCGGGTCGTACGAGCCGACGGAGGACGAGGTCGACGTCGAGGGTCTGGCTCAGTCCGCCCCGGTGCAGACCGAGTCCCTGAAGGTTGTCGCCACGCCGAAGGCGGAGGCCGAGGGCGTCAAGGCCGCGCCGCAGCAGGCACACACCAGCGCGGAGCTCGTCGAGATGCAGCTGGGCATCCAGGCCGACGCGCCGCTGTGCTTCTCCTGCGGTACGAAGATGCAGCGCGCCGGTTCCTGCTACATCTGCGAGGGCTGCGGCTCGACCAGCGGTTGCAGCTGACACCAGTGGGTCGTGCATCCGGGCTCGTACCGGACGTGATCTGACCGCCAGGGACGGTGGAGCCGATGTCTCGGCGCCACCGCCCTTTGGCGTGGCCCCCGAGGCGGCCGGGCGGTCAGGCGCCGACGGGTCAGTGCTCGCCGCCCATGAGTGAGGCGAACACCGTCGGATCAGCGTCGAAGCCTCGGATGACCTCGCGGAACGACCACGCCCCGGACTCGTCCCGGGTGAACTCGGCGATGGTCGCGGCCGTGCAGCCGGAGACACTGGAGAGGTCGCTCTGCGCCAGGTCCGTGTAGCCCTCGCGGATCCGGACCGCGGTGTTCCCGATGTCGCCGAAGACCTTCTGGTCCGCTTTCTGCTGTATGGCCACCCCCACGACGACCCGGGTGAACGTGGGGGCGAGCCGGTCCAGCTCCAGGGTCATGACCTCGTCGAAACCGAAGCCCTGACCCGTCCTGCTGTCCCGGTTCAGGGTGATGGTGCCGTCGGGGGAGCGGCTGTCGAAGTGCACGAGGTAGACGGGGTCGCCGTACGGAGCGTCCGCGGCGTACGTCGCGGCGATGATGTCGAGGTCGTTGGACGGGGTGCCCGCCGGGCTCGGATCCCACTTGAGTCCGACTTCGACCTTCTTGATTCCCTTACTGACACTGCTCATTGGACTTCCCCCTCCTCGTGACCTGGCCGCTACGGATTCACCAGGCATGTCCGACACACACGCTACGGCGTGCGACTGACAACGACGTAGCGTCGCTGGTCAGAGGGGGCGACAGGACCGAGGACGAACGCGGTTGGCCCGTGTTCCGGCGAAGGAGATCATGGACGCATGACATTCAACGGGGAAGAACTCGACATCAAGGCCTACTTGGCGAGACTCGGGCACACGGGTGGGACAAAGCCGGACCTCGACACTCTGCGCGTGCTCCACAGAGAGCACGTGGCGGCGATCCCCTTCGAAAACCTGGAGATGATGCTCGGCCGCCCGGTGCCGCTGGACCTGCCGGCACTGGAGGAGAAGCTGCTGCACAGCCGACGGGGTGGTTACTGCTACGAGCAGAACCTCCTCTTCGCCGCCGCTCTGGAACGCATCGGCTTCGACGTCACCGGGCTCGCGGCTCGGGTCAGGGTCGGGGCGTCATCCACGCGCGCGGTGACGCACATGGTCCTGAAGGTCGAGGTGGACGGCGAAGCGTGGCATTGCGACGTCGGATTCGGCGCCGACGGGCTGCTCGAACCGATCCCGCTGCGCGGCGGCGTGGAAATGCAGCAAGGAGAGTGGCGTTTCGGACTCCGACAGGAGGCCGAGGGCGTCCTGGCGCTGCGGACATGGCACTCTGACGGGTGGCTCGACCTCTACGCCTACACCCAGGAACGGCGGCTTCCCGTCGACTACGTAGTGATGAACCATTACACGTCGACTCACCCCAGGTCGTCGTTCATCAGGCGCCCGGTGGTACAGAAGGCGGCTCCAGAGGTGCGCCGCAAGCTGGTGGGTGATCAGCTGACGGTGGTGCACTCGGACGGTTCCGTGGACGAACGAAGCGTTCCTGTGGGCGAATTGATCGGTGTTCTCGACCGGGAGTTCGGTATTGAGCTGGGCGCTGATGATGCAGCCGAGCTGATCCGGGTGCACTACGCCGGAGCGTGACCCGGGCCGCACTCCGCGCCGTACGATGGCGCGGTGCTGGTCAAGTGGACTCGCTGCACCGTGGTGGACCGTCGGGGGTTCGAACGAGGGCAGCGAAAGTGGGCGGGGCTTTTGGGTGAGCCGGGGTTCCGGGGGCAGGGCGGGGGGTGGAGCCGGGGGCGTCCGGGCGTCGCTCACGTCTTCGCCTTCTGGGAGAGCCGAGCCTTCTACGACTCCTTCATGGCCCGCTCGCACGACCGCCTGGCGGCCGCGCAGTCGGGCACCTACAAGAACCTCCAGGCCAAGCTCTTCGACCACCGCTTCGACGTGAAGACCGGGTTCGAACCGCGTTTCACGGACGTGGACGTGGTGCGAGTGGCGCACTGCCGGGTACGGGAGGCGCGGGTGGAGCACTTCGCACTGATGCAGGAGAAGGTGTGGAACCCCGCGATGGCCGGCTCTCCGGGAATGGTGCGCGGGCTTTTCGGCGAGGCGCCGGGCCACGAGTTCCTGGTGCTGTCCATGTGGCTGTCGGCGGCCGAGCACGGCAAGTACCGCGCCGAGCGGGTGGAGCGTCTCTCGCTGCGGGCGCAGACGGATGCCGATGTCTCCGCGCTCGCGGGCGACATCGTGCATTTGGAGCCGTCGTGGACGGTCTGATCCCGCACCTGATTCCTCACATGGCCCTTCCCTGACTCTTCAGTTGGCCCTTTCCTGACTCCTCCCCGGCCTGCCTTGACCTGTCTCCGCGGGAACTCTTCCGGCTTCCGTGCCGTTTTCCCGGTAGCTCCTCTACTCCTGCGGGCATCGCCGGGCGAACGCGCCCGCCCGGGTGGCGGCGACGGCTGCCGCCGCGCACTGGTCGGCGAGCGCCGTGTCGACCGGTTCGCGCGTGATGAACACGCGGAGCAGCAGCGGGGCGGAGACGGCGCGGACGAGTGCCGCCGCGTCGGTGTCCGGAGGCGCGTCGCCGCGCGCGACGGCGCGGGCGACGACCGCCTCGCAGCGGCCGAACCGCTCGGCGTAGAAAGCATGCAGGGCATCGGCGGCGCGTGCCGACTGGAAGGAGGCCGCGACGAAGGCGGTGGGGGCTGCGGCAGCCGCGTCGTCGGAGAAGGAGTCGACCACTTCGCGGGCGAGCTCACGCAGGTCGCCCTCAAGGCTTCCGGTGTCCGGTGGGGTCCAAGAGTCCTCTCCCGCCATGTCCAGGGCGTCGGCGACCATGCCTTCGAGGCCGCCCCAGCGCCGGTACAGCGTGGTCTTGTGCACGCCTGAGTGATCGGCGATGTACTCGACGGTGAGCCCGGGGTAGCCGTGGTCGGTCAGACCGCTCAGCACGGCGTCCCGGACGGCGGCGCGGGTGCGGGCCGTGCGGCCGCCGGGGCGGCGGGTGCCGGGGGCAGGTGACGGAGGGGTTGCCTCCGCATCCCGGGGCGGCGTCGCTGCCGCTTTCGCGCCCGCTTCTGTCTTGGTGGCGAGGGCGGCCGCTTCGGCCTTCACGGGCCGTGGCGAGCTGCGCTGCTCGCTCGCACCGCGACGTGATCCGCCCGTTCCGCCCCCGCTCCGCCGTGCTGTTCCACCGGAGCCGCGACGCCCAGCGCTCGGTGCGTCACCGCTCTGACCAGCCGCGACAGGCTCGTCCGCCATGGATTCAGCCCTTCTCGTTCTTCTCGCGCGAAAACTAATCACAACTCGCGTTGCGTTAGAACGGTCAGTGTGCCACACTCGTCGTAATGCAACTCGCGTTGCGTTTGACTGAGATGGATGCGGAATCGGGGGTGCTCTTGCCTACTCAGATCTCTCTGCACGGCGTGACCAAGACTCGTGGGGATCGGCTGCTGCTGGACGGGGTGTCGCTCGCGGTCCGGCCGGGCGAGCGCATAGGCGTCGTGGGGGAGAACGGCGCGGGAAAATCCACCCTGCTGCACCTGATGTCCGGGGACGAACGGCCTGACGACGGCGAGGTCGTGACCGTCGCCGAGCGAGGCGCCGGGCTTCTCGCTCAGACTCCCCAACTCCCGGCCGACCGTTGTGTCGGTGACGCGATCGACGCGGCGCTGGACGAACTGCGGTCGATGGAACGCCGGTTGCGCGGCCTGGAAGCGGGCCTCGGTTCCGCGACGGAGAAAGGGCTGAGGGAGTACGGCGACCTGCTCACGGCCTTCGAACTGCGCGGCGGCTACGAGGCGGACGCCCGCGTGGACAAGGCGATGCACGGACTGGGGCTCGCTCACATCGGCCGGGACAGGGTTTTGGGCAGTCTGTCCGGCGGTGAGCAGGCTCGGCTGGGCCTCGCCTGCCTCCTCGCGGCAGCACCCGAGGTCATGCTCTTGGACGAACCGACCAACCATCTGGACGAGGGAGCCCTGGACTGGCTGGAGAGCGCCCTGTCCGCGCATCGCGGAACCGTGGTCGCGGTCTCGCACGACCGCACCTTCTTGGAGCGCGTGGCCACCGCGATCCTCGAAGTGGACGCCGACCGCCGGACGGTGGTGCGCCACGGCGGCGGCTATCAGGGTCTCGTGGCGGAACGGGCAGCCGCCCGGCTGCGCTGGGAGCAGCAGTACGCGCAGTGGTGCGAGGAGACGCGCGGACTTCAGGAGTTCATGGCGACCACAGCCCACGCGGTAGCCGGTGGCCGAGGCATGAAGGACAACAACAAAATGGCGTACGACCGCGCCGGGGGACGGGTCCAGGCCTCGGTCGCCGGACGCGTGCGGAACGCGCAAGAACGACTCCGCAGACTGCGGGAGAACCCGGTCCCCAGGCCTCCGGAACCCCTGCGCTTCACGGCACGCCCCGTGACAGGAGCGGCCGAAGGGTCCCTGGTGACCCTGCGGGACGTGCGGGTGGGGGAGCGGCTGGCCGTGCAGTCGCTCACTGTCTCGGCCGGCGATCGACTGCTGATCCACGGAGGCAACGGCGCGGGGAAGTCCACTCTGCTGCGCACCATGGCGGGGGTGCTCGAACCGGATGAAGGTTCCGTCGTCCGCAGAGGCCGGATCGGCTATCTCGCCCAGGAGATACCGGTACGACGTCCCGCCGAGCCCGTCCTCGAAGTGTTCGGCAAAGGCCTGGGACTGACCGAGGAGGAGCAGCGGGACCTGATCCTCTCGTACGGTCTCTTCCGACCCCGTGACCTGCACGTACCAGTCGGTTCCCTGTCGGCCGGACAGCGCCGGAGACTGGCCCTCGCACGGCTGCTCGCCAGGCCCGCCGACCTGCTGCTGCTCGACGAGCCCGCCAACCACCTGGCGCTCGGCCTGGTCGAGGAGCTGGAGGCGGCGCTCGACCAGTGGACGGGAGCGCTGGTCGTCGTCTCCCACGACCGGCTCCTCCGCCGGCGCTTCAGGGGCCGAATACGCCGGATGGAGGCCGGACGGCTACCCGACTGAGCAGCCCGCCGACGACCCGATCTAGGGTTTCCCTATGGCACGCCCGCGGCGCATCATCCTGGTCCGGCACGGCGAGTCGGCCGGGAACGCCGACGACACCGTGTACGAGCGCGAGCCCGACCACGCGCTGGCGCTCACCGAGTCGGGGTGGTCCCAGGCGGCGGACACGGGTAAACACCTGCGGGAACTGCTCGGTCGTGAGCGGGTCAGCGTGTACGTCTCGCCGTACCGCCGCACCCACGAGACCTTGCAGGCGTTCCGGCTCGACCCCGAGCTGGTGCGCGTGCGGGAGGAGCCGAGGCTGCGGGAACAGGACTGGGGCAACTGGCAGGACCGGGACGACGTAAAGCTGCAGAAGGCGTACCGCGACGCGTACGGGCACTTCTTCTACCGCTTCGCGCAAGGAGAGTCGGGAGCCGATGTCTACGACAGGGTGGGAGCTTTCCTGGAAAGCCTCTACCGAAGCTTCGAGGCGCCGGACCACCCGCCCAACGTCCTGCTCGTCACGCACGGTTTGACCATGCGACTGTTCTGCATGCGCTGGTTCCACTGGACGGTGGCGGAGTTCGAGTCACTGTCCAACCCGGGCAACGGAGAGATGAGGATGTTGGTGCTCGGTGACGACGGCAAATACACGCTGGACCGACCGTTCGAGCGCTGGCGCGAGCCGGAGCCGTACGGGGTCACCGGATAGAGTGGGCAGGGCGATGACCGCTGACTCCTCTCCCGACCGGCGCCTTGAGCGCGCCATGGCCAGCCTGCGCGGACTGGCGGTGGGGGACGCGCTGGGCTCACAGTTCTTCGTGCCCGCGCACTACCCGCTGCTGAAGCGCCGAGAGCTGCCCGACGCCCCGTGGCAATGGACCGACGACACGGAGATGGCCTGCTCCGTGCTGGCCGTCCTCAGCAGGCACCGTCGGATCGACCAGGACGCGCTCGCCCAGTCGTTCGCCGAGCACCACGACTTCGACCGTGGATACGGCCCTGCCGTGAACCGGCTGCTCAGGCAGGTCCGGGAAGGCGGGGACTGGCGGGAGCTGGCCTCCGCGCTCTTCAAGGGGCAGGGATCCTGGGGGAACGGCGCGGCGATGCGGATCGCTCCGCTCGGCGCCTGGTACGCCGACGACCCGGAGCAGGCGACGCACCAGGCGGAGATCTCGGCGTACCCCACGCATCAGCACCGTGAGGCGGTCGTCGGGGCGATGGCGGTGGCGGCGGCCGCGGCGCTGACGGCCGCTCCCACCGGGCCGCCGACGCCGAAGGAGCTCCTCGACGGGGTCATCGACCTGGTGCCCCGCAGCGCCGTGGGGGCGGGGTTGCGCCGGGCGCGGGACATGCTCGACTACGGCGATGCCGGGACCGTCGCGGCGGTGCTCGGTTGCGGTCGGCGTACGACGGCGCATGACACGGTGCCGTTCGCGTTGTGGTCGGCCGCTCGTGGGCTCGGGGCGTACGAGCGGGCCATATGGGACACGGCTCAGGTGGGCGGGGACATGGACACGACCTGCGCCATCGTGGGTGGCGTGGTCGCGTGCGGTGAGGGCGGAGCGCCGCCCGCGGAGTGGCTGTCACGCACCGAGGCGCTGCCCGCCTGGGTCACCGGCGAGGTGGACTGACCTCCGGTCGGGCACGTTGGGCCGCCGGGCAGGCGTGGCGGGGCCCGCCCTACCCCGGTAAGGCTGGGTGGGCGTAGGAGTAGGCGTGGGCGTAAGCCGCAGGACCCCGCCATCGCCTCACCGTCAGAGTCGAGCCACGGGGCCCGGTCGGCCCGCCTTAGCCGGCCCCGGCTGGTCCTGGTCAGGCCAGCCCGCCTCAGCCCATTCTGCCTGGCCTGGCCTGGCCTGGCATGGCCTGGCATGGCGTGGCGTGGCCCGGCCGCCCAGTCCGCCCCGGTTCGGCTCGCCCCAGTCACCCCGGTCCGCCCCGTCCTAGCCGACCAGCCCAGCCCGCCCACCCCGGCCCGCTCCGACGGGCGTGCACCGCCCGGATACCGCCTGAGCGGTCTGTGGTTATTCTGAGGCGGCGCGCTAGTTGATCTTGGTTGCATGCGTGGAGTGGATGCCGGTGCCGGTGCCGGTGCCGACGGAACTCTGCGGCCAAACGTGGGCGTGGGTGGGCCGTGTGCTGTGCGTGTGCACCGGCTGGGAGGAGGGCACCCGTGTCCGATGCATGCGACAGGGCGCGGGCGCCGGCGGCACATGGTTTGTGCGCCGACGCCCGCGGCTCCGTCCTGTCAGCCGCCCGCAGGACCCGTGGCCCCGTCCCGTCAGCCGCCCGCGGGACCCGTGGCCTCGTCCCCTCAGCCGCCCGCGGGGCCCGCGGCGCTCGCTGTGCCGGCGAGGGCGTCGAGGTCGCTCTTGCGTACGCGGATCACCAGTGCGGCGGTGATCAGGGCGAGGACGGCCATGGCGGCGGCCGGTATGAAGGCGGTCGAGATGCCCTCCGACAGGACCTCGTGGCCCCAGGGTGCGGGGAGCTCATGAGTCTTGGCGAACTCGGCCTTCTGCTCGGGGGTGGCGTGCGCCATGAAGTCCGCCATCTGCTCCTTGGCCTCGTCCCGGCTGGCCGTGCCGAAGACCGTGGTGAGGATGGAGAGGCCGAGCGAGCCGCCCACCTGCTGGGTGGCGTTGAGGAGGCCGGATGCCGCGCCTGCTTCGTGGAGGGCCACTCCGGAGACGGCGGTCAGGGTCAGCGTGACGAAGTTCAGGCCCATGCCGAAGCCGAAGAGGAGCATCGGGCCGAGCACGCCGCCGACGTACGAGCTGTCGGGGCCGATCAGTGTCTGCCAGCCGAGTCCCAGTGCGACGATGATCGAACCCGTCACCATGAACGGCTTGGGGCCGAGCACCGGCAGGAACTTCTGCGACAGGCCCGCCCCGATCGCGATGACGACGGTGACCGGCAGGAAGGCCAGGCCGGCCTCGATCGGCGTGTAGTTCAGGATGTTCTGCACGAAGAGGACGATGAAGAAGAACATGCCGAACATCGCGGCGGCGAGGCTGAGCATGATCACGTAGGTGCCGGAGCGGTTGCGGTCGGCGAACATCCGGAGGGGTGTGATCGGCTCCTTCGCGCGCTTCTCGACGAAGACGAAGGCCAGGAGCAGAACCACCGCCGCGGCGAACGAGCCCAGGGTGAGGCTGTCGCGCCAGCCCTCCTCGGACGCGCGGATGAATCCGTAGACCAAGGAGGCCATGCCGAGTGTCGACGTCGCCGCGCCGAGGACGTCGAAGCGGCCCGGGTGCCGCTCGGACTCGTTGATGTAGAGCGGGGTGAGGATGGCTATCAGGACGCCGATGGGCACGTTCACGAACAGCACCCAGCGCCAGTCGAGCCACTCGGTGAGCATGCCGCCCGCCAGCAGACCGATGGCGCCGCCACCCGCGGAGACGGCGGCGAAGACACCGAAAGCGCGGTTCCGCTCGGGGCCTTCGGGGAAAGTCGTCGTGATGAGTGCCAGCGAGGTGGGCGACGCGATGGCGCCGCCGACGCCCTGGAGGGCCCGCGCGGCCAGCAACTGCCAGGGTTCCTGGGCGAAGCCGCCGAGGAGCGAGGCGGCCGTGAAGAGGAGGATGCCGGCCATGAAGACGCGGCGGCGTCCCAGGATGTCACCGGCGCGGCCGCCGAGCAGCAGCAGCCCGCCGAAGGTGAGGGTGTACGCGCTGACCACCCAAGTGAGGTCGGTCGTCGAGAAGTTGAGCGCTCCCTGGATATGCGGAAGCGCGATGTTCACAATCGTGGCATCCAGGACCACCATGAGTTGGCAGGCCGCGATGACGGTGAGAGCCAGGCCGGGGTGTCCCTCTCGGCGTGCGGCCCCCGGATTTTGATTCTTCGTCAGCTGAGAGGTGGTCGTCATGATCCCCCACAAGTTCCTTAGTGAACGGCCCCGTTCACTGTTCTTACGACGGTAGTGACTCCCCTTGAGTGAACGCAAGCGTTCACTCACCCTTCTCGTGCACTCACCCTTCCTTGCGCGCTCAATGGAGAGAAAATGATGGCTACTTCCCGCTGGGCGGCCGTGCCCGCTCGAACGGTCTCCCCGCGCCGCCGGGGTGCTGTCCTGGAACGGGCGATTCTGGATGCCGCCCTCGAGCAGCTCGGCACGGTCGGCTGGAGCGGGCTGACGATGGAAGGAGTGGCCGCGGGCGCGCAGACCGGCAAGGCCGCCGTCTACCGCCGCTGGCCGTCCAAGGAGGATCTGGTCGTGCACGCGCTGCGGGCGGGGCTGCCGCGGCTCGACAGCGTCCCGGACCTCGGCAGCGTCCGGGAGGATCTGCTGGAGCTGTGCAGGCGGGTGCGGGTGACGATGTTCTCGCGCCCCGGGCACGCCCTGCGGGCCGTGCTTCACGAGTGCGACACGGCAACGGCCGAGCGCTTCCATGACGTGATCTTCGAAGGCGTCGTCGAGCCGAGCGTGAAATTGATCAAGGAGGTCATCCGGCGGGGAATCGAGCGCGGAGAGGTACGTTCCGGGGGGCTCGACGCGTACGTCTGTGATGTCATTCCGGCCATGTTCATGTACCGCTCGAAGGTGTGCGGAAGTGAATGGCGGGACGATGAGTTCGAGGCCTTGATCGACCGGGTGATGGTCCCGCTGCTGCGTCCCTGACCGGTGCGGGGACGTTTGGGCGGCCTGGGTGTCGCGGGCGGTCCCCGGCGGCGTAGGCTATTGGCGCCATGCCGTACGAAGCACCCACCCACACCGTCGAGCGCTCCTTGCGCGCCACCACCGGAGCGAAGATCGTCGCCGGTGTCGACGAGGTCGGGCGCGGCGCGTGGGCGGGACCGGTCACCGTCTGTGCGGCGGTCACGGGACTGCGCCGGCCGCCCGCAGGGCTCACCGACTCCAAGCTGATCACTCCCAAGCGGCGCACCGCGCTCGCCGCGGAGCTGGAGAGCTGGGTCACGGCGCACGCCCTCGGTCACGCCTCGCACGAGGAGATCGACGAACTGGGGATGACGGCCGCGCTGCGGCTCGCCGCGGTGCGCGCTCTGGAGGGGCTGCCGCTCCGCCCGGACGCGGTCATCCTCGACGGGAAGCACGACTATCTCGGGACTCCCTGGCAGGTTCGTACGGTGATCAAAGGTGACCAGTCCTGTGTGGCTGTCGCCGCGGCTTCGGTGATCGCCAAGGTTCAGCGCGACAAAATGATGGCCGAACTGGGCATCGAACATGCAGACTTCGGTTTTGCGGCCAACGCCGGCTATCCGTCGCCGGTGCACAAGGCCGCGCTGGCGGAGCGGGGGCCCACCCCGTACCACCGGCTTTCGTGGGCGTATCTTGATGCGTTGCCCCAGTGGCGGCACCTCAAGAAGGCCCGCAGCTGGGCGGACGGAAAAGTTCCGGAAATCGAGGGTCAGCTCGGCTTTGAGTTCTGACGCTTTTCCGGCGCTTCCGATCGCACTCATGTGCCACCCGCCGACGCGAGTCGCATCGGCGTTTGATAGACAACACTTCATGCCTCTCATTCCCGAGGAGCCTCAGATTCACGAGAGTGCCCAGGGTCCCCGCGCCACGCAGGCCAGCGGCCGCACCGCGCCGACCCCCCGCCCCGTACCCGGCCCGCGTCCCGCGGCTCCGCCGCGTCCCGGCCGTCCGGGTCCTGTCCGGCCGATGCCGCCCGCGCAGCGCGCGCCGCGCGACACGGCCGCCAAGCCCGGGGCGCCCGCCCCGGCTGCCCCCGACGCCTCGGCCTCGGTTCCGCAGGTCCAGCTGATCCCGGCCTCGGCCGAGGGCGCGCTGGACGCGGCCGAGGAAGCCGTCGACCTCCTGCTCGACTCCGGGCGTGCCCCCGGCGACGTCCTGGTGATCAGCACCGGTGACCCGCACCCGTGGGCCGCGCACGAGCTGTCCTTCGGCGAAGCCGCCTACTGGGCTCAGCACGACGCGGGTGACGACGTCTTCTACGCCGACGCCGCCGCGCTGCACCGTGCCGCGCCCCGGCCCGTGGTCGTCGTCGCCGTCAACGGCGGCAGCGAAGAGACCGCGGTCGCGGCGCTGCCGACGGCGCTCACGCGCGCGAAGACCCTGCTGATCGTCTGCGGCGACCCGCAGCGGATCAACGCGATGCTGGGCGCGGGCGTCTGACACCGACGACCGCGCGGTGGCCGCCGCCTGTTCGGTGGCCGTTCGCGCGGTGACGCGGCGAGATCACGGCTGAGCTGCACCGGCTGAGCTGAACACGGCAGAGCCGAAGCACGGCTGCGCAGGAGCACGGCAGCCGAAAGCACAGTGCGGTGGCCGACGTATGCCGTCGGCTTCCGTGCCGTGCATTCGGTTCCGTGTGCGCTGTCGCAGTCTGCGCAGATGCGTCGGCCAGGGGCGGGCAGGAGCCCGTCGTCAGCGTGCCGCCGCGCGCCGCAGTACCTCGGAGGCGGCGCCTCCGGTACGCGCCGCGGGCAGCTCGGCCTCGCCGAGCTCCTCGGGCTGCGACCCGGCGCTCGGCCGGCGGCCGCCGCGCCCCTCGCCCAGCACCTGCCAGCCGTCACGCGTCAGCGTGATGTACGCGCCGCAGCGCAGCCCGTGCAGGGTGCAGGCGTCCCGCAGCCCCCACATCCAGGCCCCGTCCTCCTGGGTCCAACGGGCGTCGCCGTCACGGCAGTAGAGCAGCACGGCGGTCCGCACCGGGGTGCGGCGCCGCAGATCGTGCGGGATGACCCGGCGCAACTGCGTGAGCAGCGCGTTCCGGAAGACCCAGCCGTCCGTCACGGTCGCGCGCCGGCTGAACGAGGCGCTGGCCCGCAGGCGTTCGTCCGGATCGAGCACGGCCACGACGGCCGTCGCCGGGGTCGGCCGATGACGTGCGTGCAGACCGCTGACGACCTCCCGTGGGTTGCGCAGCAGCGGGATGCCCGCGGCCGACCACTCCGAGGGTTCGAGCATCCGGGCCAGGCGGTGGTCGGAATCGGCGTACAACTCGGCCGAGGCCGGGGGCTCCGGCACCGGTACGGCAGGGGACGAAGCGAATCCGAAGGTCACGGTCCTCCCTTCGGCTACGCGCCCGTGGCGGGCGGGGTCGGACTGGGGGAGCGCAGCGCGGCACAGCCCTACCGGACCACGGGAAGCCGCACGGGGGAGCGACTTCGATTCTTCCCGTCGCAGTCGTCGGCGGCAACGAGCAATCGGGACCGCGTTCCGGTATCGGATGATGCGCTGCTTATATCCTGCCCAGTTCATGGTCTTCCGACGCTTGCGCCCTCCTCGCACGGCAAGGACCAGCGGTAACGCACACCCGCGGCCTGCGGCGGCATGCCCGTCGCGCGGAGCCTGCCGTGGCGGATTGGGCGATTGTCAGTGGCATCGGGTTGCATGGAGTCATGGACAACCTGGAGCTCCGCACCGAAGCCGACGCCATCCTCGCCGAGCTCGTCGGCGACCCCGGGGGTTCGGCGCGGCTGCGCGAGGACCAGTGGCAGGCGGTGGCGGCGCTGGTGCGGGAGCGGCGGCGCGCCCTGGTGGTGCAGCGCACCGGCTGGGGCAAGTCGGCGGTGTACTTCGTGGCCACCGCCCTGCTGCGGCGGCGCGGCGCGGGCCCGACGGTGATCATCTCGCCGCTGCTCGCGCTGATGCGCAACCAGGTCGAGTCGGCGGCCCGCGCCGGCATCCAGGCCCGCACCATCAACTCGGCGAACCCGGAGGAGTGGGACACGATCTACGGGGAGGTGGAGCGCGGCGAGACCGACGTCCTCCTCGTCAGCCCGGAGCGGCTGAACTCGGTGGACTTCCGCGACCAGGTCCTGCCCAAGCTCGCCTCCACCACCGGACTCCTGGTGGTGGACGAGGCGCACTGCATCTCCGACTGGGGGCACGACTTCCGGCCGGACTACCGCAGGCTGCGGTCGATGCTGACCGAGCTCCCGGTCGGCGTGCCGGTCCTCGCCACCACCGCGACGGCGAACGCCCGCGTCACCGCGGACGTCGCCGAGCAGCTGGGCACCGGCGCCGGTGAGGCCCTGGTGCTGCGCGGCCCGCTGGACAGGGAGAGCCTGCGCCTCGGCGTGGTGCAACTCCCGGACGCGGCACACCGGCTGGCCTGGCTCGCCGAGCACCTGGACGAGCTGCCGGGCTCCGGCATCATCTACGCACTGACGGTCGCCGCGGCCGAGGAGGCCACCGCCTTCCTGCGCCAGCGCGGCTTCAAGGTGGCCTCGTACACGGGCCGCACGGAGAACGCCGACCGGCTCCAGGCCGAGACCGACCTCCAGGAGAACCGGGTCAAGGCGCTCGTCGCCACCTCGGCGCTCGGCATGGGCTTCGACAAGCCGGACCTCGGATTCGTCGTCCACCTCGGGTCGCCGTCCTCCCCGATCGCGTACTACCAGCAGGTCGGCCGTGCGGGCCGCGGCGTCGAGCACGCCGACGTGCTGCTGCTGCCCGGCAAGGAGGACGAGGCCATCTGGCGCTACTTCGCCGATACGGCGTTCCCGCCCGAGGCACAGGTCCGCCAGACCCTCACGGCCCTCGCCGACGCAGGCCGGCCGCTGTCCGTGCCCGCTCTGGAGGCCTTGGTCGAGCTGCGTCGCACCCGGCTGGAGACCATGCTGAAGGTGCTCGACGTGGACGGCGCGGTCAAGCGCGTCAAGGGCGGCTGGATCTCCACCGGCGAGCCCTGGGTCTACGACGCCGAGCGGTACGCATGGGTCGCCAGGCAGCGTCAGTCCGAGCAGCAGGCCATGCGGGAGTACGTGAGCACGGGCCAGTGCCGCATGGAGTTCCTCCGCCGCCAGCTGGACGATGAGGGGGCGGTGCCGTGCGGACGCTGCGACAACTGCGCGGGCCCCTGGACCGATTCATCCGTGTCGGCGGAGGCGCTCACGGGCGCGACGAAGGAGCTGGACCGCCCCGGCGTCGAGATCGAGCCACGCAGAATGTGGCCGACGGGCATGCCCGCGCTCGGCGTCGACCTCAAGGGCCGCATCCCGGCGAAGGAGCAGTGCTCCACCGGGCGCGCCCTCGGCCGGCTCTCGGACATCGGCTGGGGCAACCGCCTGCGCCCGCTCCTCGCGGAGGGCGCGCCGGACGGCCCGGTCCCCGACGACGTCCTGCGCGCCGCGGTGGCGGTCCTCGCCGACTGGGCGCGCTCGCCCGGGGGATGGGCGTCGGACGCCGCCGATGCCGCCGCCCGGCCGGTGGGTGTCGTGGCCGTGCCGTCCCTGACCCGACCGCAGCTCGGCGGCTCCCTCGCACAGGGCATCGCGTCCGTCGGCCGACTGCCCTTCCTGGGCACGCTGACGTACACGAGCCCGGACGGCGCGCACGCGGCGCGCCGCAGCAATTCCGCCCAGCGGCTCCGGGCGCTGTCCGGTGCCTTCAGCGTCGAGGGCGAGCTGGCCGCCGCCCTGGCGGACGCACCGGGACCGGTGCTGTTGGTGGACGACTACACCGACTCCGGCTGGACGCTCGCGGTCGCCGCCCGCCTGCTGCGCCGCGCGGGCGCCGAGCAGGTGCTGCCCCTGGTCCTCGCCGCGGCGGGCTGAGTCCCCGGGACGGGAGCGGCCCGGGGACTCAGCACTTCACTTCACTTCGGTGGAGCGATTCGGCGCTCCAGCGCTCCCGCGCTCCGGGGCGCGGGGCTCCGGGGCTCAGGGGCGGCTGGTCAAGTAGCCGCCCATGGAGGTGAAGTACTCCGTCGCGGGCAGCTCGCGGCCGTCCTCGGTGCGGACGCGCGTGATGGCCAGGCCGTGGTTGCGGCCGTGCCGGGCGTCGGCTCCGGCGACGATGACCACGCCTTCGCCCTCGCGGTAGAAGATGCGTCCGGGCGTACCGCCGTAACGGCCCTCGGAGACCACCGCGGAGACGATCTCCAGTCGCTTGCCCTTGTGGAAGGCGAAGGCGCTCGGGTACGGCGCGGACTGGGCGCGGATCAGGCGCTCCAGGTCCTCGGCCGGCCAGGTCCAGTCGATGCGGATGTCCTCGGCGGACCGCTTGTGGAAGAAGCTCGCCTGTGAGCGGTCCTGCTTGGTGAACTCCGTCTGGCCGCTCGCTATGAGGTCGAGGGCGCCGATGGTGACCGGGGCGATCAGGTCGACCGTCTTGTGGAAGAGGTCGGTCGCGGTGTCCTTCGGGCCGACCGGGACGGACTCCTGGCGGACGATGTCACCGGCGTCGAGTTCGTCGTCCATCATGTGCGCGGTCACGCCGACTTCGGACTCGCCGTTGATCATCGCCCAGATGATCGGGGAGAAGCCCGCGTACTTCGGCAGCAGCGAGTCGTGGACGTTCAGCGTGCCGTGGCGGGGGAGGCCGAAGATGCGCGGGGGAATCCAGGTGCGCCAGTTGTTGGCGACGATGATGTCCGCGTCCGCCTCCTTGAGGCGCTCGAACAGCTCCTCGTCGTCGGGGCGGTTGCGGATCAGGACCGGTACGCCGTGCTCCTCGGCGAGGTCGGCGACGGAGTCGCTCCAGATCTTCTCGTACGCGTGCTCGCTCTTGGGGTGCGTCACGACCAGTGCCACGTCGTGTTCGGAGTCCAGGAGGGCTTGCAGGGTGCGGTGCCCCCAGGTCTGGTAACCGAACATGACGACCCGCATGGGGTTCCTCCTCAGAGCAGGGAACGACTGACGATAAGTAAAGCAAGGCTTACCTTAGTATGCAACGAGTCTACTTTGCGCCTCAGTTGACGGGGCCGGATACCCGCATCAAAGGGCTGGTTGCCCGTTTTGCCCGGTCGACAGTCGCGTGTGATTAGCTTAGGCTCACCTAAGTTCGAGTGGGTCGCTCTGTCGACGTGCCCACCATCTGTACCGTCCCCACGCCTGACAGGCGGCTTCCCCGCACGATGGGAGTGACATGTCACAGGTTCTTCCTGGCGACGCACCACTGGTCCACGACCTCATTGGCATCGGCTTCGGCCCGTCCAATGTGGCGATGGCGATCGCGCTCAGCGAGCACAACGCAAGCGTCGGCAGGGAGGAGACGGTCACCGCTCACTTCTTCGAGCAGCAGCCGAGCTTCGGCTGGCACCGCGGCATGCTGATCGACGACGCGACCATGCAGGTGTCCTTCCTCAAGGACCTGGTGACACAGCGGAACCCCACCAGCGAGTTCAGCTTCCTCTGCTATCTGAAGAGCAAGGGGAGGCTGACCGACTTCATCAACCACAAGAACCTCTTCCCGCTGCGGGTTGAGTTCCACGACTACCTGGAGTGGTCCGCGGCCAAGGTCGACGACATGGTCTCCTACGGCCACGAGGTCGTCGGCGTCACGCCGCATGTCCGTGACGGAGTCGTGGAGTACCTGGACGTGACGGTCCGTTCGGCGGAGGGGCTCGCGGTCCACCGCGCCCGCAACCTCGTCATAGGCACCGGCCTGCGCCCCCTCATGCCGGAGGGCGTGGAGCGCGGCGACCGCGTCTGGCACAACTCCGAACTGCTCACCAAGGTCGAGCAGTTGGAGGGCACATCGCCCTCCCGCTTCGTCGTCGTGGGCGCCGGCCAGAGCGCCGCCGAGAACGTCGCCTACCTGCACCGCCGCTTCCCCGAGGCCGAGGTCTGCGCCGTCTTCTCCCGCTACGGTTACAGCCCCGCCGACGACAGCAGCTTCGCCAACCGGATCTTCGACCCGGACGCCGTCGACGAGTACTTCGAGGCGCCCGAGGACGTCAAGCGACGGCTGATGGACTACCACGGCAACACCAACTACTCCGTGGTGGACATCGACCTGATCGACGACCTGTACCGGCAGATGTACCAGGAGAAGGTCCTCGGCACCCAGCGGCTGCGCTTCCTCAACGTCTCCCGCCTCACCGGCGTCAAGGAGACGGCCGACGGTGTCCAGGCCGCGGTGAAGTCGCTCGTCACGGGCGAGGAGAACCTCGTCGACGCCGACGTCGTCGTATTCGCCACCGGCTACAGCCCCGCCGACCCCGTCGGCCTCCTCGGCGAGGTCGCCGACCGCTGCCTCCGCGACGAGCAGGGCCGCGTCCGCGTCGAGCGCGACTACCGCATCACCACCGACCCCGACCTGCGCTGCGGCATCTACCTCCAGGGCGGCACGGAGCACACGCACGGCATCACCTCGTCGCTGCTCTCCAACATCGCGATCCGCGTCGGCGAGATCCTGGACTCGGTCCGCGCCCGGGGCACCGAGGCGGCCGGGTCTGCGTCCGCCGAGGCCCGCCCGGTCGCCGGCGAAACCGGCAGCGCCGCCCGCTAGCGCCGCCCGCACACCGGGAGCGCCCCACCCGGCCGTGCGGCGCGGGCCGATCAAAGGGATAACGTACGTCGACATGAGCACGACTGCACTGGAGCGCCCCGTGCCGAAGGGCGCAACGGAGGCCCGACGGCGTCGGGTTCTCGGCCTTGGCCTGCTCGCCGTGGTCCTGGTGGTCGCGGCGGCGGTGTCGCTGGCCGTGGGCGCGCGCGCACTGAGCCCCGCCGAGGTGTGGCACGGGCTGTTCGCGGCGCCGGAATCCGACCAGCGGCTCACCGAGATCCGGCTCATCGTGCAGACCGTGCGGGTGCCGCGGACGGTGCTCGCGCTGGTCGCGGGCGTCGCCCTCGGTGTCGGCGGGGCGCTGATCCAGGGGTACACGCGCAACCCGATCGCGGACACCGGCCTGCTGGGGGTGAACGCGGGCGCGTCGTTCGCCGTGGTGTCGGTGATCGCCGTGTTCGGGCTCTCCAACCCGTTCCAGTACGTATGGTTCGCCTTCCTCGGGGCGGCCGTGGCGGGTGTCGTCGTCTTCGGCCTCGCGAGCATCGGCCGCGGGGCCGGCAACCCCCTGACGCTCGCACTCGCCGGGCAGGGCATCACGGTGTTCCTCGCGGCGATGACGACGGCGGTCGCGCTCTCGGACCAGAAGTCCCTGAACGCGCTGCGGTTCTGGAACGCGGGCTCCGTGGCGGGTGTCGGCTTCGACGTCATCTGGCCGGTGGCCGCGTTCATCGCGGTCGGCCTCGTCCTCGCCATGACGACGCTGCCCGCCCTCAACCTGCTCAACCTGGGCGAGGACGTGGCGCGCGGACTCGGCGTGAACATCGCGTTCAGCCGGACCGTCGGCATCCTCGCCATCACGCTGCTCGCGGGCGCGGCGACGGCGGCCTGCGGCCCCATCGCTTTCCTCGGCCTCATGGTGGCCCACGTGGCCCGGTACTGGACCGGCCCCGACTACCGCTGGCTCGTGCCGTACGCGGGTCTGCTCGGCGCCGTCGTCCTGCTGGTCTGCGACATCGTGGGGCGACTGGTGGTGCGGCCCGGCGAGTTGGAGGCGGGCGTCGTCGTGGCGCTGCTCGGGGCGCCGTTCTTCGCGGTCCTGGTGTGGCGAGGGAAGTTCAAGAACGCATGAGCGGGACGCGAGGGCACATGAACGCGACAGAGGCCGACGCGACGGAAGCGAACGCGACAGAAGTGGACGCGACGGAAGTGAAGCCCTCCGTGACGCCGGGCGTGCGGCTCGGGCGGATGTCGTTCGTCTGGCGGCCCTGGCTCGTCCTCGTCACGCTGCTCCTCGCGGCGGCGACCTTCCTGCTGTTCTGCCTCTCCATCAGCGTCGGGGACTTCTCCATCGGCCTGTCGCGCGTGATGGCCACGCTCGTCGGCAACGGCGAGCAGGTCGACGAGTTCGTCATCATGGATCTGCGGATGCCGCGGGCGCTGGCCGGACTCGTCGTGGGGATCGCGCTCGGCGTCTCCGGCGCGATCACCCAGTCGGTCGCGCGCAACCCCTTGGCGAGCCCGGACATCCTGGGGATCACCGGGGGCGCCAGCGCGGTCGCGGTGTTCTCGGTGACGGTGTCGGGCGGCACCGCAGCGGCGGTCGTCGACTCCGTGGGCCTGTCCGCGGCGGCGCTCGCCGGCGGTCTCGGCACCGGACTGCTCGTGTACTTCCTGGCGTGGCGCCGCGGCGTCGACGGCTTCCGGCTGATCCTCATCGGCATCTCGGTGAGCGCCGTGATGGAGGCGATCACGACCTGGCTGCTCGTCTCGGCCGAGATGAGGGATGTGGCCCGCGCCCAGGCGTGGCTGGTCGGTTCGCTGGACAACCGGTCGTGGGACGAGGTGTGGATCGCGCTCTGGTGCTCGCTCGCCCTCCTGGCCGTGGTGGCCTGCGCCGCCTTCCAGTTCAAGCCGATGCACCTCGGCGACGACGTCGCCGCGGGACTCGGCGTCCGTTACACGCGCGTACGCGCCGTCCTGCTGCTGTGCGCGGTGCTGCTGGCCGCGGTGGCGGTGAGCGCGGCGGGCCCGGTGCCGTTCGTCGCACTGGTGGCGCCACAGGTGGCGATGCGTCTGACGCGGCGTCCGACGCCGCCGATGGTGGCGTCCGGCCTGGCCGGAGCGGTGCTGCTGATCGGCGCCGACCTGGCGACGCGTGCGGTGCTGCCGGACAGCCTGCCCGTCGGCGTGGTCACCGCCGCGATCGGCGGCCCCTTCCTCGTCTACCTGTTGGTGCGGGCGAACCTCAAGAACCTCAAGTAACCACGTCAAGTAACCACCTCAAGCGGCCACTTCAAGCAGCCACTTCAAGTAACCACGGGGCACTCGATGGTGGGTACGGATCGAAGAGCTGGTACAAAGGTGAGGCAAACCTAATATTAGGGGGGCTTGTGGTCGCTCAGTACATCACCGAGATCGAGCCGAAGGTCGGGGACATCGAGTCGCAGGCCGCGGACACCGACAGCACCGCACGGCTGGCCGCCAAGGGCGTCTCGGTCGGCTACGGCGGCCGGTCCGTCATCGACGGCCTCGACGTGACCATCCCGCCCGGGGTGATCACCACGATCATCGGCCCCAACGGCTGCGGCAAATCGACCCTGTTGCGCACCCTGACGCGGCTGCTCAAGCCGGTCAAGGGCTCCGTCGTGCTCGACGGCAAGGACATCGACAAGCTCAGGACCCGGGACGTGGCGAAGAAGCTCGGCCTGCTGCCGCAGACGCCCGTCGCGCCGGAGGGCCTGACCGTGGCCGACCTGGTCGCGCGGGGGCGCCACCCGCACCAGAGCTGGCTGCGCCAGTGGTCGTCGGACGACGCGGGCGTCGTGGAGCGCGCGCTGGCCATGACCGGGGTCTCCGACCTCGCCGACCGGCCGGTCGACTCGCTCTCCGGCGGACAGCGGCAGCGCGTCTGGATCTCGATGACCCTGGCCCAGGGCACCGACCTGCTGCTCCTCGACGAGCCGACCACCTATCTGGACCTGGCGCACGCCATCGACGTGCTGGACCTGGTGGACGACCTGCACGAGTCGGGGCGCACCGTGGTCATGGTCCTGCACGACCTGAACCTCGCCACGCGGTACAGCGACAACCTCGTGGTGATGAAGGACGGTTCGATCCTTGCGCAGGGGCACCCGCGTGACGTGATCACCGCGGAACTGCTGCACGAGGCGTTCGGGCTGCGTGCCAGGGTCGTCGACGATCCGGTGGGGGACCGGCCGCTCATCGTGCCGATCGGTCGTACGCACGTACAGCTCGACTGACGTCAGTTCGAGGTGTGCGGGGCGCAACTCGGCGTACCCGCCGTCCAATACATGGGTAAGGCTAGGCTAACCTCATCTCCGCAGGTTAAGGTTTGGCTGCCCTTAGACATGGGGCGCAGCGGTCAGCGCGAAAGCAAGGGAATCCGGATGCTCCTCAACCGAACGAAGCTCACGACGCCACGGCGGCGGCTGGCGGCCGTACTGACCGCCGCGACCCTCGGCGTCGGCCTCCTCTCGGGATGCGGTTCCGACTCGGAAGACAAGGCGGGCGAGGAGACCCCGGCGGCCGCCGGCGGCGGCACGTTCCCGGTCACCGTGGACCACGCGTTCGGGTCGACGAAGATCACCAAGGCTCCCAAGCGCGTCGTGACCGTCGGCTACACCGACGACCAGACCGTCCTGGCGCTCGGCACCAAGCCGGTCGGCATGGTCGACCAGTACCCGAACCCGGAGGGCAAGTCCCCCGACATCAACACCCAGTGGCCCTGGGTGAAGGACAAGTGGGGCGACACCAAGCCCGAGGTCGTCATGAAGAACGGCGACAGCGGCCCGAACTACGAGAAGATCGCCTCGCTGCGGCCGGACCTGATCATCGCGGTCTACTCCGAGATCGACAAGGCCGCCTACGACAAGCTCTCCAAGCTCGCCCCGACCGTGGGCCGCACCAAGGGTGAGAAGGAGCTCTTCAGCGCCCCGTGGCAGGACAACGTGGTGCACATCTCCAAGGCGCTGGGCAAGGAGGACGAGGGCAAGAAGATCGTCCAGGGCGTCGAGGACAAGCTGACCGAGGCCAAGAAGGCTCACCCGAAGTTCGCGAAGCAGACTTCCGTCGCGCTGTCCTGGTACAAGGACGCCATCAACCCGTTCACCTCCACCGACGTGCGCGGCCGGCTCCTGACGGGCATGGGCTTCAAGTACCAGACCAAGATCGACAAGATCGCGGGCGGCAAGTTCTCCACCGAGCTCTCCCCCGAGCGCACGGACCTCATCGACGTGGACCGCATCGTCGTCATCAACGACAAGGCGGACACGGTGGCGTTGAAGAAGTTCAAGCTGTTCAACAACCTGGACGCCGTGAAGAAGGGCAACGTGTCCTACCTGCTGGACAGCGAGGGCCCGGCGGTGGGCGCCGCGATGTCGCAGGGCACCGCGCTCTCCCTCCCGTACGCGATCGACGAGCTCGTCAAGTCGGTCGAATAGAGATGCCGTTCAACCCGTCCCGTCCCCGTCCCGACTTGGCCACCGCGTGAGCACCACCGAAACACCCACCACCGACAACGGCGTCGCCCCGGCGACACTGCGCACGGCGACCGGACGTGAGGCCACCAGGTGGGTCTCGGCGCACTGCCGCGAAGTGCCCTGGCTGACCACGGCCACCGTCGCCACGACGGTGGCCGGGGCGGCGCTCCAGATCCTCCCGGTACTCCTGCTCGGCCGGGTGGTCGACGGGGTGGTCGAGGGCGATCCGCGGTCCGTCCTGGTCACCGTCGGGGTCCTGATGGGGGTCGCCGCGCTGCTCGGCGCGGCGGCCACCGCGGCGTCGACCTATCTGATCGGCCGGCTCGGTGCCGACCTCCTCGCGCGGCTGCGCGAGGGCGCCGTCCGCGCCGTACTCGGAATGCCGAGCGCGCGGATCGAGCAGGTCGGCCGGGGTGACGTGCTCTCCCGGGTCGGTGACGACGTGGCCGTGCTGTCCAAGGGAATCCGGACGGCCATCCCCACGGTGTTCTCGGCGGGCGTGCTGGTCTTCATCGCCACGGTCGGCATGTTCGGCCTCGACTGGCGCCTCGGCCTCGCGGGCGCCGGCGCGCTGCCCGCGTACGCGCTGGCCCTGCGCTGGTACCTGCCCAGGTCCGCCCCGCTCTACCGCAAGCAGCGCGTGGCGCAGGCGGACCGCGCGCAGGCGCTGATCAGCGGCCTGAACGGGATCGACACGGTCCGGGCGTACCGCCTGGAGGACTCGGTCCGGGAGAAGGTCACGCAGGAGTCGTGGCGGGTGCGCAATCTCGGTATCGACGTGTTCCGGTTCTTCGGCCGGTTCGTGGGCCGGGAGAACCGCGCCGAGTTCATCGGGCTCGTCCTCATCCTGGTGGTCGGATACGCCCTGTTGGAGGCCGACGCCGCCAGCCTGGGCGAGGTGTCGGCGGCCCCGCTCATGTTCCACCGCCTCTTCACGCCGCTCGGCGCCATCATGTTCACCTTCGACGAGGCGCAGAAGTCGGGCGCGAGCCTGACCCGTCTCGTCGGTGTCCTCGGGGAGTCCGGGGACGAGCGTCTGGTGGGCGACACGGCGGTGCAGGCGGCGGACGCCGTGCCGCACCAGGTGACGGTGGAGGGGCTGACGTTCAGCTATCCCGGCGCCGACGAACCGGTGCTGCGGGACGTCGACCTGACGATTCCGGCGGGCGGTTCGCTGGCCCTGGTGGGCGCGACGGGCGCGGGCAAGTCGACCCTTGCCGCGCTGATCGCGGGCATCGGGACGCCGCAGGCCGGCTCGGTGCGCGTGGGGGAGCACGACCTCGGCGGCCTGGACGAGGCGGGGGCGCGGGCCTTGGTGAGCATCCTGACGCAGGAGACCCATGTGTTCTCCGGTCCGCTCGCCGACGACCTGCGGCTCGCCGCGCCGGAGGTGACCGATGCCGAACTGCTCGACGCCCTGCGCACGGTGGGCGCCGACGGGTGGGTGGAGCACCTTCCCGAGGGTCTGCACACCGTGGTCGGCGAGGGCGGCGAGCGGTTGGACGTCACCAAGATCGCCCAGATCGCCCTGGCCCGGCTCGTGTTGAGCCGCACGCCGGTGGTGGTGCTCGACGAGTCGACCGCGGAGGCGGGCAGCGAGGGCGCCGCCGAGCTGGAGCGCGCCGTGCTTGCCGCGTGCGCGGGCCGTACCACGCTGTTCGTGGCGCACCGGCTGACACAGGCGATGGCGGCCGACCGGAT
Organism: Streptomyces sp. NPDC030245; assembly: GCF_055572995.1. NCBI lineage: Bacteria > Bacillati > Actinomycetota > Actinomycetes > Kitasatosporales > Streptomycetaceae > Streptomyces > Streptomyces sp. NPDC030245. Next base: position 99,100 of record NZ_JBVICF010000003.1, read on the forward strand.
CGCCGTGCTGGACGCGGGGCGTGTGGTGGAGCTGGGCACGCACGACGAGTTGGTGGCGCTCGGCGGCCGGTACGCGCGCCTGTGGCGGGCCTGGCGAGAGGGTAGTTAGGCAAGCCTAATTTAGGTTAGCCTTACTGCGATTACCTGGAAGGGACGCTGAGTCTTCGATGATGGAACCGAGCGCCGGCCTCGTGCTGCTTTCCCCCGCCCGCCTGGCCGACGTACGTCGGCGCACCGGCGACTACTCCGACCGGACCGTCGCCGAGGCGTGTGCCATCGGCCTCGCGTACTGGGCCACCGGCCGGAGCCCCGAAGGCATCGAGCTCACCCCCGGCACCCTCTTCGCCGACGTCCTCGGCTGGGTCGACAACGGCGGCAGCGGGCCCGGCAGTTCGGACGCCGGCGCGGACGGCCGGTACATCGCCGTCCCCGACGGCGTCGACCCGGCCGACGCGCAGCTCGCGCTCGACGACCTCGCCGACTTCCCCGACCGGCCGCTCGGCACCATCGGCCCGTCCACCCCGGCGGCCAGGCTCAAGGCCCTCGCCCAGTGGAACGACACCCACGCCGACCGGGTCCGCCCGACCATCGTCGAGATGTTCCGCGAGCAGGCGCGGCTCAGGCCGGACGCCGTCGCCATCGTCGACGAGCACCGCTCCCTCACCTACCGTGAGGCGGCCGAGCGCTCCGCCCAGCTGGCCCACCACCTCGTCGCGCGCGGCCTCACCGCCGAACAGGTCGTCGGCATCTCACTCGCCCGCTCCGCCGACATGGTCGTCGGCCTGCTCGCCGTGCTCCAGGCGGGCTGCGCGTTCGTGCCGCTCGACCCGCAGTGGCCCGCCGCACGCCGGTCCGTCGTCATCGAGGACGCCCGCGTCGTCCTCCAGCTCAACGCCTCGGGCGAGCACGACCCGCAGGAGCCGGAGGCCGTCGCCGTCGACCTCGGCGACTGGCGGTTCGGCGCCCTCCCCACCGAGGGGACAGGGATCACCGTCCCGGGCAACGCCCTCGCGTACGTGATCTTCACCTCCGGCTCGACCGGGCGGCCCAAGGGCGCGATGATCCGCCATGAGGCGATCAGTGAGCGCCTGCTCTGGCAGGTCGACGAGATCCTCGGCTTCGGCCCCGACGACGCGTCGCTGTTCAAGGCGCCGCTCTCCTTCGACATCTCCATCAACGAGATCTTCCTGCCGCTGGTCTGCGGCGGCCGCGTGGTGGTCCTGCGGACCGGCGGCGAGCGCGACCCGCACCACCTGCTCGGCGTGATCGCCGAGCAGCGCGTCACCTTCACGTACCTGGTCTCGTCCATGCTGGATGTGCTCCTGGAGATGGCGGGCGACTCCGGCAGGCTTGACAGCCTGCGGCACGTCTGGTGCGGCGGCGAGGTGCTCACCCCCGAGCTGTACGAGCGGTTCCGCAACCGGCTCGACATCCCCATGTACCACGGCTACGGCCCGGCCGAGACGACGATCGGCGTCTCGCACGTCATCTACCGCGGCGAGGCCGAACGCCTGTCGACGTCGATCGGCAAGGCCAACCCCAACACCCAGCTGTACGTCCTCGACGACGAACTGCGCCCCGTCCCGGTCGGCGTCGGCGGCGAGCTGTACGTCGGCGGCTTCCTCCTGGGACGCGGCTACGTCAACGCGCCCGGCCTGACCGCCTCCCGGTTCGTCGCCAACCCCTTCGCCTCGGACGGGTCCCGGCTCTACCGGACCGGTGACCTCGCGCGGTTCGCGCCCGACGGATCCCTCGACTTCCTCGGCCGCGCCGACAACCAGATCAAGATCCGCGGCATGCGCCTGGAGATCGAGGACGTCGAGGTCGGCCTCGCCGAACACCCCGGCGTCCGCCACACCTGCGTCGTCGCCAAGAAGAACACGGCGGGCGGCACCTACCTCGTGGGCTACGTCATCCCCGCCGCGGGCCACGAGGGGCTGCGCGCCGACGAGGTCAAGGCGTGGGCCACCGACCACATGGTCGAGTACATGGTGCCCACGCACATCGTCGTCCTCGACGCGTTCCCGCTCACGGCGAACGGCAAGCTCGACCGGAACGCGCTGCCGGAACCCACCACCCCGAAGGGCACCGTCACCCCGCCCGCCACCGAGAACGAACGCGTGGTCTGCGCGGCGGTCGCGGCAGTGCTTCAGCTCGACGAGGTCGGCGTCGACCAGGACTTCTTCCAGCTCGGCGGCGACAGCATCCTGACGATCTCGCTGCTCAGCGCGTTGCGCGAAGCCGGTCTCTACGTCACGGCGCGGCAGATCTTCACCAACAGCGTCGTGGGCGCGCTCGCCGCGGTGGCGAGCCGCGAGGACGTGTCCACGGTGGACCACGGCGACGTCGCCACCGGCGCCGTCGTGGGATCGCCCATCGTGCAGTGGCTCGGCGAGACCACGGACGCCATCGACGGCTTCGTGCAGTCGGTCGTCCTGAACACCCCCGCGGAGCTGACCGCCGAAGCGCTCGACCGGATGCTCGGCGCCGTCCTCGCACGGCACGACATGCTGCGCGCCAAGCTGGTCCGCGGCGACCGCTGGAGCTTCGACATACCGGCCGCGGCCCCGGCCGCCCCGGCGTGGCAGGAGAGCGACCTGCCGCTCGACGACTGCGTCGCGCTCGCCACCGACGGGCTCGACCCCGACAACGGCGTGATGCTGCGCGCCGTCTGGCGCCGCGAGGCGCGCCAGCTGGTCATGGTCGCCCACCACGTGGTGGTCGACGGCGTGTCCTGGCGGGTCCTGATGGAGGACCTTGCCACGGCGTGGCGCCAGGTCACCTCGGGCGCGAGCGTCGAACTGCCCCCGGTGGGCACGTCGTTCCGCCGCTGGACGCAGCTCCTGGAGCGCGCGGGCTTCGACGCCGACCTCGCGTACTTCCAGCGCCCCCTGCCCGGCCCGGACCGGCCCGTGGGCCGGCGCGCCCTGACCGCCGCCGACACCGTCGCCCGCGAGCGGCTCCAGACCTTCACGGTCGGCCCCGAGATCACCGCCGCGCTCCTCGGCGAGCTCCCCGCGAAGTTCCACGCGGGCGTCAACGACGTCCTCCTCACCGCGCTCGCCGTCGCCCTCGCCCGGTTCCGCCGCGACCTCGGACAGGACCAGACGTTCGCGCACATCGAGCTGGAGGGCCACGGCCGCGAGGCCGGCTTCGTGGCGGACTCCGCCGGCTTCGAGCCGGACCTGTCCCGCACCGTCGGCTGGTTCACCACCCTGTTCCCGGTGACCGTGGACCCCGGCACCGCCCCCGACCTCACCGCCCCCGCGTACCTCGCCGCCGCCCTCAAGGCGGTCAAGGAGGACCTTGCGCGGGTGCCGGGCAACGGCATCTCGTACGGAGCCCTGCGCTACCTCACCGGCACCGAATTCGACATCCCCGCGCCGCAGGTGCTCTTCAACTACCTGGGCCGCTTCGACGCGGGCGCCGCCGGGGACTGGCAACTGGCGGGCACCACGGGCCAGTTGGGCGAGAAGCGCGACCCGGACATGTGTCTGCCGCGCGCCCTGGAGTTCAACGCGATCGCCGAACCGGCGGCCACCGGCGGCGAGTACGAGCTGGTCACCACCGTCTCCTGGCCCGACGGCATGTTCACCGACGAGGACATCGCGACGCTCGGCGGCTACTTCCGCGTGGCCCTCGCCGGGCTCGCCGCACTCGACGAGGGCGGCCACACGCCCAGCGACTTCCCGCTGGTCCCGCTCACCCAGGCCGACGTCGACGCCCTGGACGGCCCCGCGCTGCGGGACGTACTGCCGCTGACGCCGTTGCAGGAAGGCCTCTACTTCCACTCGGTCTTCGACGACGACTCGGCGGGCGCGTACGTCGAGCAGCAGCTCCTCACGCTGGACGCGCCGGACGGCGAGGTCGACGCCGACCGGCTCGCGGCCGCGGCGACCCGGCTGCTCGCGCTGTACCCGAACCTGGCCGCGCGGTTCACCGCCCTCGCCGACGGCCGCGTCGTCTCCGTCCTGGAGAACGGCGTCCAGGCGCCCTTCACCACCGTGGACCGCCCCGGCATCACCGACGAGGAGATACGCGACCTCGCCGAGCGGGACCGCCGCGCCGGGTTCGACCTGGCCACCGGGCCGCTGATGCGGTACACGCTCGTCCGCGCCGGCGACGGCCGCAATGTCCTGGTGCAGACCGTGCACCACATCATCGCCGACGGCTGGTCGGTCCCGCCGATGCTCCGCGCGCTCCTCGCCGAGTACCACGCGCCGGGCACCGTGTACCCGATCGGCGGCTTCTCCGACTACGTGCACTGGCTCGCCGGGCGCGACGACGACGAGAGCGACCGGGTGTGGCGCGAGGAGCTCGCCGGGCTGCCCGGGCCCTCGCTGGTCGCCGAGGGCCACACCCCCTCCGACCGGTTCGCCGACACCGCCGTCGAGGCGGAGGACGACATCGACGCGGCCGTGCGGACGGCCGGGGTGCCCCTGAGCGTGGCCGTGCACAGCGCCTGGGCGGTGACGCTCGGCGGCATCCTGCACGGCGACGACGTCGTCTTCGGCTCCACCGTGTCCGGCCGGGACGCCGACGTGCCCGGCATCGGCGACATGGTGGGCTTGTTCATCAACACCGTTCCCGTGCGCGCCCGTTGGAGCGGTACGACCACGGCCCGCGAACTCCTCGCGTCGGTGCGGGAGCACCAGAGCGCCGTCCTGCCCCACCAGCACGTGTCGCTCGCGCGCATCGGCCGCCAGGCGGGCGTCGGCTCGCTCTTCGACACCCTCGTCGTCTTCGACGTCGCCACCGACCTGGCCGACCTGCGCAGCGCCGACGCCGAACTCGTCATCGCCGACGTCGTCAACGAAGGTGCCCCGCACTACCCGTTGACGCTCGTCGTCGAGCGCACGCCCGACGGCCGCCCGCGCTTCAACCTGATCTACGACGGCGAACTCCTCGGCGAGACCACCGCCCGCGAGATCCTGCGCACGTTCACCACGGCCCTCACCGGCCTGCTCACCCGGCCCGACGCCCCGGTCGCCGACCTGGCACCCGCGGCCGCCCGCCGCCCCGCAGCCGTCGAACGCACCACCCTGGGCGGCCTGTTCGACGCCGCCGCCCGGCGCGATCCGGCGGCCACCGCCGTCACCCAGTGCGCACTCGACGGCACCACCCGGTCCCTGACGTACGGCGAACTCGCCGCCGCCAAGGAAGAGTTGGCCTCGGCGCTGCGCGCGGCAGGCGTCGGCCCCGGCAAGCGCGTCGCCGTCGCCGTGCCGCGCTCCGTGGAGCAGGTCGTCGCCCTGGTCGCGATCGTCGCCGCGGGCGGCGCCTACGTACCGCTGGACCTCGCGTACCCGGACGAGCGCCTGGAGTACATCCTCGCCGACGCCGCCCCGCAGGTCGTGCTCGTCGACCGCGAGCAGCGGGACCGCTTCACCGCGCTCCTCGACCGCACGGGCATACCGGCCCGCGTCCTCGTCCAAGGAGAAGAGCCGCAGGCGGAGACCACCGCGCCCGCGCCCGGCGCGGGCTGGCACGATCCCGCGTACGTCATCTACACCTCGGGCTCGACCGGCCGCCCCAAGGGCGTCGTCGTCCCGCACTCCAGCGTGGTGACGCTGCTCGCCAACACCCGGCCCGACATGGACTTCGGACCGCACGACGTGTGGGTCCAGTTCCACTCCTTCTCCTTCGACTTCGCGGTCTGGGAGCTGTGGGGCGCGCTGGCGCACGGCGGTGAGCTGCTGGTGCCCGAGTACGGCCTGACCCGCTCCCCGGTCGACTTCCTTCGCCTTGTCCGCGAGCGCGGCGTCACCGTGCTCAACCAGACGCCGTCGGCGTTCTACCAGTTCATCGAGGCCGACCGGCACGCCGGCGAGCCGCTGCCCGCGCTGCGCCGGATCATCTTCGGCGGCGAGGCGCTCGACCTCGGGCGACTGCGCGGCTGGGTCGAGCGGCACGGCACCGCGGCGCCCGAGCTGGTCAACATGTACGGCATCACCGAGACCACCGTCCACGTCACCCACCGCGTCCTGACCGACGCCGACTTCGCCCGCGGCGAGGACGTCAGCCCCATCGGCGGGCCGATCCCGGGCCTGGTCACCTACCTCCTCGACGACCGGCTGCGGCCGGTGCCGCCGGGCCGGACCGGCGCCATCTACGTCGCCGGTGACCAGGTGTCGCTCGGCTACCTGGGCAGGCCGGGCCTGACCGCGGGCCGGTTCGTGGCCAACCCGTTCGCGGACGACGGCTCCCGCATGTACCACACGGGCGACCTCGCCCGCCGGACGCTCGACGGCGAGCTGGAGTTCGCCGGACGCGCCGACGACCAGGTGCAGCTCAAGGGGTTCCGCATCGAGCTCGGCGAGGTCGAGGCCGCGGTCCGCGAGCTCGATGGCGTCGTCGACGTGGCCGTCACCGTCGCGGACAGCGGCGACCACCTGATCGCGCACGTCGTGGGCAGCGCGCCCGAGGACCTCACGGAACTGCTCGGCGCCAAGCTGCCCGTGCACATGGTGCCGGGCCGGGTCCTGCCGGTCGACGCCCTGCCGCTGACGGTCAACGGCAAGCTGGACCGCAAGGCGCTGGCCGCGCGTGCGGCCGCCGCCCCGGAGACCGCCGCCACCGGACACGGCGCGACCACGGGCGAAGACGCCTCGGTACTCGGCCAGTTGGTGGACATCTTCTCGGAGACGCTGCCCGGTGGCACCACCGCGGACGCCGACACCGACTTCTTCGCCGCCGGCGGCGACAGCATCGTCGCCATCACCGTGATCAACCGGGCCAGGGCGCTCGGCCTCCGCATCGCGCCGCGCGACGTGTTCCTGTTCAGGACGCCCCGCGCGCTCGCCGAACACCTGGAAGCGAGCGCACCGCAGGCCGCGGCGCCCGCCGCCCCCGCCCGCCGCGAGGACGGCCCCCTCGCACCGACGCCGATCGTCCTGCGCCAGCGCGAACTGGGCGGCTCGCTCGACCGGTTCGCCCAGGCCCGGACGCTGGTGGCGCCCGAGGGCACCGGGTTCGCCGACGCGGAGCGCGCCGCGAACGCCGTCGTGGCCGCCCACCCGGCGCTCCGGCTGCGGCTGCGCGTGACGCACGGCGTGTGGACGCTGCGCACCGAACCCGCGCGCGAGATCACCGTCGTACACAGCGACGCGACCGACGCGACCGCCGCCGCGAACGAGGCCGCCGGACGGCTCGACCCCGAGTCCGGGGACGTCGTCGCGTTCTCCTGGCTGGCGGCGAGCCGCACCCTGGTCGTCGTCGTGCACCACCTCGCCGTCGACGCGGTGTCCTGGCTGATCCTCCTCGACGACCTCGCCACCGCCCTGCGCGGCGCGGAGCTCGCGCCGCCGACCACGTCCTACGCCGAGTACGCCGAGGCGCTCACGCTCGGGTCCGACGAGGCGGTCGACGACCTCGGGCACTGGATCACCACGCTCCAGGCGCCCGGCCTGCTGCCGTCGGCGGAGACGCCCACGGCCGCGGGCCTGCGCGAGACCACCGTCGTCCTCACGCCAGGGACCAGCGACCGCGTGACCCGCACCGCGCCCGCCGCGCTCGGCGTCGGCCTCACCGAGCTGCTGTGCGGCGCGCTGCGCACCGCGCTGACCCAGGTGCAGGAGACACCCACCGACCTCGCGGTCGAGCTGGAGCGGCACGGCCGCGTCCCGGTCCTCGAACAGCACGACTACAGCCGTACCGTCGGCTGGTTCACCTCCATCGCGCCCGTACGCCTCACCGCGCACACCGACCCCGTCGCCGCCGCGCGCGAGGTCGCCGAGCGCCAGCCCGACGAGCGCGGGCACGTCGCGTACGGCCGGCTGAGGTATCTCAACCCGCAGACCGCGCCGCTGCTGACCGGCCGCCCGCAGGTCCTGTTCAACTACCTCGGCCGGGGCAGCGAGTCCCAGGCGGTGCACATCACCGGCGGCGACCAGGGCAGCCCGTACGCCGTCGAGGTCAACGCCTGGGTCGACGACGCCACCGGCAGCCTGCACGCGGCCTTCACCCTCGCCGACGGCGTCCCCGACGCGATCACCGAGCACTGGCGACGCGCCCTGGAGCAGATCGCGGACGCCTCCGCGACCGCCGAGCGCACCGCGCCGGTCACCCCCCTCCAGCGGGGCCTGTTCTTCCAGGCGCAGCTGGCGGGCGAGGCCGGGCACTACGTCGCGCAGAGCTGGTTCACCTTCGACCGGCGTCTGGAAACGGACGCGCTGGCCGAGGCGATGGCGCACGTCATTGCACGGCACCCGGTCGTCGGCGCCGGCTTCACCACCGACGACGACGGCAACCCCGTCCAGGTCCTCAAGGCGGGCCGCCGCGTCGGCGTCCGCACGGTCGAGGTGACCGACGAGGCGGACATCGACGCCCTGCGCACCCGCGACCGCGACACCGGCTTCGACCCGGCCGAGCCGCCGCTGATCCGCCTCACGGTGGTCCGCCTGCCGGACGGCCGCGACGGCCTGCTGCTCAGCTACCACCTGCTGCTGTGGGACGGCTGGTCCCGCGAGATCGTGCTGCGGGACCTCTTCGACGCCTACGAGGCCGTCGTCGCGGGCGAGCCGCTCGACGACGCCCCGGCCACGCCGAGCTTCGAGGAGTACGCCAGGGCGCTCGACGCCAGGAACACCGAGAACGCGGGCGTGTCGGAACGCTTCTGGGCGGAGCACCTGGCCGGACTCCCCGGCCCGACCCTGCTCGCGGGACCGGCCCCCACCCTCTCGCAAGACCTGCCGCCCGCGCTCGTCCACACCCTCTCCGCCGAACAGTCGGAGCTGCTGCGGGACGCGGCCAAGGCGCACGGCGTGACGCTCAACTCGGTGCTGACCGGCGCGTTCGGCCTCCTGCTCGGCGCGCACACGGGCCGCGGTGACGCCGTGTTCGGCGTGACCGTCTCCGGCCGCGACGGCGAGGGCCTGTCCGACATCGTCGGCGTGCTGCTCAACACCGTTCCGCAGTGGACGAAGGCCAGGCCGGACCAGACCGTCGCCGAGTACCTGACGGCCGTCCAGGAGGCTCGCGTCGAGGCGATGGAGCACGAGCACCTCGGGTTGGGCGAGATCCAGCGCGCCAGCGGCCACGACACGCTCTTCGACAACCTGTTCGTACTCCAGAACTTCCTGGACTTGGACGCGTTCGCCGAGATGAACGCCCGGCACGGCATCACGTCCGTGCAGGCCGACGACTCCACCCACTACCCCTTCACCTGGGTCGTCACCCCCGGCGACCGGCTCACCGTCAAGCTGGAGCACCGCCACGGCGGCACCGACGACGCCCGCCGCCTCCTCGACGACTACATCCGCGTCCTGGAGGACCTGGCCCGCGCCACCGGCCCGGTCGGCGCGCTGCCCGGCCTCGGCCGGCACCCCGAGCCCGCCGAACGCACGGACATCGGCACGGACACCGTCGTCGACCGCTTCGACCGGGCGGCCGACCGTGACCCCGAGCGGGTCGCCCTGGTCGCCCACGGCGCGACGATGACCTTCGCCGAGCTCCGGGACCGCAGCCGCGCGGTGGCCGGGGTGCTCGCCCGGCGGGGCCTCGGCCCCGAGACGACCGTCGGCCTCGCGATCCCCCGCTCCCTCGACTCGATCGTGGCGCTGTTCGCGGTGCTGCGCGTCGGCGCCGCCTACGTACCCCTCGAACTGGACCACCCCGACGAGCGGATCGCGGCGATCGTCGCGGACGCCCGCCCGGACGTGATCCTCACCGTGAGCGCGGTGTCGCCCCGGCTGACCGGCGGCCTCGTCGGGTCCGGCGACCTGATCGAGCTGGACCGTCCGCTGCCCGAGGCCGCGCCGTTCGTGACGTTCGCGCCGGACGACCCGGACCGGCTGCGCCACCCGGCGTACACGATCTACACCTCCGGTTCGACCGGTAAGCCCAAGGGCGTGGTGACCGAGTACGCCGGACTCACCAACATGCTGATCAACCACCAGCGCCGGATCTTCGAGCCGGTCCTCGCCGAGCACGGACACCGGACCTTCCGGATCGCGCACACCGTGTCGTTCGCCTTCGACATGTCGTGGGAGGAGCTGCTGTGGCTCGCCGACGGCCATGAGGTGCACATCTGCGACGAGGAACTGCGCCGCGACGCGCCCGGCCTCGTCGAGTACTGCCTGGAGCACGCGATCGACGTCATCAACGTGACGCCGACCTACGCCCAGCAGCTGGTGTCCGAAGGCCTGCTCGCCGACCCGGAGCGGCGCCCGGCGCTGGTCCTCCTCGGCGGCGAGGCCGTCACCCCGACGCTGTGGCAGCGGCTCGCCGAGACCGAGGGGACCGTCGGCTACAACCTCTACGGCCCCACCGAGTACACGATCAACACCCTCGGCGTCGGCACCTTCGAGTGCCAGGACCCGGTGGTGGGCGTCGCCATCGACAACACCGACGTGTACGTCCTCGACCCCTGGCTGCGGCCGCTGCCGGACGGCGTCCCCGGCGAGCTGTACGTGTCGGGCATCGGCATCGCCCGCGGCTACCTCGGCCAGGCCGCGCAGACCGCGCACCGCTTCGTCGCCTGCCCGTTCGGCGCGCCGGGCGAGCGCATGTACCGCACCGGGGACCTGGTGACCCGCCGCCCCGACGGGAACCTCACCTACCTGGGCCGCACCGACCAGCAGGTCAAGATCCGCGGCCACCGGGTCGAACTGGGCGAGGTCGAGGCCGCGTTCGCCGCCCACCCGGCGGTGCGGTTCGCCGCCGCGGTCGCCCAGCCCGACCCGCAGGTCGACGGGGCGTACCGCCTCGCCGCCTACCTCGTCCTCGACGGCGCCGACCTGGCCGCCGTCGCCGCCGAGGTCGGCACCGGACTGCCCGACTTCCTGCGCCCCACGCACTACGCCCAGGTGGACGGCATCCCGCTCACCGTGAACGGGAAGGCCGACACCAAGGCGCTGCCGGAGGCCAAGCCCCTCGGCGCGCTGACCACGGCGGGGGAGCGCGGCCCCGAGACCGAGACGGAGACGGTGGTCTGCGAGTTCTTCGCCGAAGCCCTGGACCTCGACGACGACGAGGTGAGCGCGGTGAGCGATTTCGTGTCCCTCGGCGGACACTCCATGCTGGCGGTACGGCTCATCGGCCTGCTCCGCCGCGAGTACGGTCCCGTGATCACGATCCGAGACCTGTTCACCCTGCGAACCCCGGAAGCGATTGCCCGCCACCTCGATGAAGACTGAAACCCCGACACCCACGAACAGCCCCGCCGCGAAGCGGCCGCACCCGGGATCCGAGATCCTCCGGACCGCCCTGCGCCGCAACATCGGCGCCATGGTCTGGGGCACCGTCCTCATGGGCCTCTACCAAGCGGGTGAGACGGCCTTCCCCATCGCGCTCGGCATGATCGTCGAGCACACGATGCGGGACGACCGCACGCTCGGCGCGCTCGCCCTCTCCATCGGCGCGCTGGCCGTGATCATCACGACGGTCTCGCTGTCGTGGCGGTTCGGCATGCGCATCCTCCAGAAGGCCAACACGACGGAGGCGCACCGCTGGCGGGTGAAGGTCGCGGGCTGCGGCCTCCAGCCGGTGGCCAGGGACGTCGACCTCAAGTCCGGTGAAGTCCTCACCATCGCCACCGAGGACGCCGACCAGACCGCCGACATCATCGAGGTGGTGCCGCTGCTCATCAGCTCGATGGTCGCGGTGCTCGTCGCGGCGGTCGCGCTGGGCATGGCCGACTACCGGCTCGGCCTGCTCGTGATCGTCGGAACCGTCGCGATCCTCTCCGTCCTCAGCGTGCTGTCCAAGCGGATCGGTTCCAGCACGCGCGAACAGCAGGCCCGGGTGGCGCGGGCCGGGGCGAAGGTCGCCGACCTGATCAGCGGCCTGCGCCCGCTGCACGGCTTCGGCGGCAACCACGCGGCGTTCCGCTCCTACCGGACGGTCAGCACGGAGGCGAAGCACCAGGCGATCACCGTCGCCAAGGTGAACGGCGTGTACGCGGGCACCGCGCAGGCCCTCAACGCGGTCCTCGCGGCCGCGGTGACCCTGACGGCGGGCTGGCTGGCCTTCGAGGGCCGGATCACCATCGGCGAACTGGTCATGGCCGTCGGCCTGGCGCAGTTCATCATGGAACCCCTCAAGATGTTCTCGGAGATGCCCAAGTACGTGATGATCGCGCGGGCGTCGGCGGAGCGCATGGCACTCGTCCTCTCGGCGCCCCCGGTCACCGCCCCCGGCCCCGAACGCCCGTCGGCAGGCGGCGACCTTGAGATCGACCACGTCCGCTACGGCTCCCTGCGCGACCTGAAGTTCACGGTGGCGGCCGGCGAGTTCGTGGCGATCGCCGGCTACCAGCCGCGCGCGGTGGCCGACCTGGCGTCGATCCTCGCGGTGAACGTGCCGCCGGACGCGTACGAGGGAGTGGTGCGGGTCAGCGGCCAGGAGCTCGCCGCGCTCTCCGTCGAGGCGGTCCGCGAGCACATGCTGGTCAACCCGTACGACGCGGAGATCTTCGCCGGCACCCTGCGCACGAACATCGACCCGTCGGGCACGAGTGTCTCGGTGCCCGAGGCGGTCGAGGCGTCCATGCTCACGGATGTCGTCGCCCTGCACCGCGAGGGCCTCGACTACGCGGTCCGCGACCGCGGCGCGAACCTCTCCGGCGGCCAGCGCCAACGCCTCTCGTTGGCCCGCGCCCTGGCCGCGGACACGGACATCCTCGTCCTGCACAACCCGACGACGGCCGTCGACGCGGTCACGGAACAACTCATCGCCCGCAACATCGCAAAGCTCCGCAAGGGCCGCACCACCCTGGTCATCACCAGCAGCCCGGCCCTCCTGGACGCCGCCGACCGAGTCCTGATCCTGACGGACGGCACGATCACAGCCGAAGACACCCACAGAAACCTACTCGCGACGAACGAGTCGTATTGCGCGGCGGTGGCGCGCTAGGGGGGGCCGTCTTCTGGCCCTGCGGGGGGGGGTGACGGCAGGGGGGGTGTGCTTTTAGGGGCGCGGGGAACTGCGCGAACAACCCCCACCGGCCCGCAGGCGGGCAACGGCGGTGGGGCGCGCTTTCAGGGGCGCGGGGAACTGCGCGAACAACCCCCACGGGCCCGCAGGCGGGCAACGGCGGTGGGGCGCGCTTTCAGGGGCGCGGG
>NZ_JBVICF010000003.1:112258-694415 GCF_055572995.1 Streptomyces sp. NPDC030245
GGGAACTGCGCGAACAACCCCCACGGGCCCGCAGGCGGGCGACGGCGGTGGGGTGCGCTTATAGGGGCGCGGGGAACTGCGCGAACAACCCCCACGGGCCCGCAGGCGGGCAACGGCGGTGGGGCGCGCTTTCAGGGGCGCGGGGAACTGCGCGAACAACCCCCACGGGCCCGCAGGCGGGCGACGGCGGTGGGGTGCGCTTATAGGGGCGCGGGGAACTGCGCGAACAACCCCCACCGGCCCGCAGGCGGGCGACGGCGGTGGGGTGCGCTCAGGGGCGCGGGGAACTGCGCAAAGCCCCTCACCGCCCCACGAGTGCACCACCGCCACCCTGCGAAGCACCAAGCACCCACGCCACATCCCGAACCAACGCCCCCCGCCACCCCACCCGATCATGCCCAGCCGCCGCCCGAGAGACCTTGACCTCCGCCCCGGCCCCCCGAACCAGCTCCTCCGTCAGCTCACAGTGAGGCAGCATCCGCACCTCGTGCTCCCCCACGTCGAAGGCGACCCGCAACCCGGACAGGTCGGGCCGACCGGCCGAACCGCCCCGATCCACCCCCGCCCCGAGCCGCGCGGCCAAGGCACCGCCCACCGCCCCGCCCAGCGGATCCGCCGAACCCACCGCGTCCGGCGTCCACCAGAACGACCCCGACTGGCAGGCCACACGGGACACCAACTCCGGGAACTCCAGCGCCGCGTACACCGCGCTCAGCCCGCCGAGGCTCTGCCCGACGACCACCAGCCGCTCCGGGTCGCCGGGCACGCCGCACTCCGCCACCAGCGGCAGCAGTTCGTCCCGGACGGCCTCCCACAGCGCGGGCTCGCACGCGAACTCGGCCTCGCGGTCCTTGGCCGGCAGGAAGACAAGAGTGACGGGAGGCATGTCACCGGCGGCCACAGCCGAATCGAACGCGGTCACGGCCGGGTGGAGGTACAGCCAGTCGTCCCCGTCGAGCAGCAGGACCAACGGCCCGCCGCCGCCCGCCGCGTGGACCCGCACGGTACGCCGCCCGCCGAGCCGCTGGCTGGCCCACCGGATCCGGGTGCTCGGCAGCGGCAGGATGTCGTCGGGGCCGACGGAGGGCCAGTGGGGCTGGGCCGGGGCGTCCGGGGTCGTGGCGATGGACCGGTCCCCGCCCGCGCCTTCAGGGTTGAAGGGGTCGGCGTACGCCTCGCCGTCGGCGAGGATCTGGTAGGTCACCCGCAGCCGCGCGGGCATGCGCACTTCGGCGTACCAGCAGTCCGTGTCGGCCCACCGCCGCAGGGGCACAGGCTCCGACCAGCTCTCAAACACGACGCGCGCGGCGGAGGAACCACGCCACAGAAAAAGCGCCCTCCACCCACCACTGTCACCTTCGGCATCAGCGCGTACGCACACAGGAGTACGAGCACCCGCCCAGAACGCCTCGGTGCCGGGCTCACCGGGCAGTCCGAACTCGGCGAAGGCGCTGTCCGTGTCGGCCGCCAGGCGCATGAACGTCTCCTTGTGAGGGTGAAGGAAGAAAGGCTAAGCTCGCATTAATTTAGGGGAGCCTAACCTAATCCTCGGTCTCGCCCAAGATACGTCCGTCACGCCCAAGGAGGCACCGACACATGAGCACCAACCCCTTCGACGACCCCGAAGGCCGCTTCCTGGTCCTGGTGAACGACGAGGGGCAGCACTCGCTCTGGCCGTCCTTCGTCGAGGTCCCCGGCGGGTGGACCATCGCCTTCGAGGAGAACACGCGGGACGCCTGCCTGGCGTACATCGAGACCAACTGGACCGACCTGCGCCCGCGCTCCCTCGCGGCCTCCGTGGACGGCTGACCTCCGAGGCACCCCGCGCGCCCCGCGCCCCGCGCACCTCGCGCCCACCGCAAGGGACACCGTCGATGCTCTGCACCAGACTGACGAACGCGCGCTTCCTCACGATGGATCCGGACCACCCCGTCGCCCACGAGCTGGGCATCTGGCGGGGGCGGATCGTGGGCCTGGACGAGGCCGTGGCCTCGCTGCCCGCGCGCGAGGTGATCGACCTGGAGGGCGCCACCGTGCTGCCCGGCTTCGTCGACGCCCATGTGCACCTGGCCTGGACCGGCCTCAAGGAGACCACCTTGAGCATCGTGGGCCGCACCCGGATCGACGACGTGCTGGCCGTGGTGGACGCGGCGGCCACCACGGAGGGCGCGGCGGCCACCACGGAGGGCGCGGCGGACACCGCAGAGGGCGCCCCCGGCTCCTGGCTGCACGTCGCCGGCTACGACCAGCGGCCCCTCGGCCGCCATCTGACCGCCGCCGAACTGGACCGGGTCAGCCACGGCCGCAAGGTGTTCCTGCTGCACGAGTCCGGGCACGGCTGCGTCGTCAACTCCGCCGTACTTGACCTGCTCCCTGCCGGCACCCCGCACGAGAACGGCTTCCTGGCCGAGGGCGCGATGGGGGCCGCCCGCGCGCTGCGTCTGCCGTACTCCCAGCGCGAGTTGGCCGAGGCGATCGGACGCGCTGCGCGGATCTGCCTGGGCGAGGGCGTCACCGCCTGCGCCGAGGCGGGCATCGGCGGCACCCTCTTCGGCCACAGCCCGGTCGAGCTGGGTGCCTACCAACTCGCCCGCGACGAAGACCTGTTGCCGCTCCGCGTCCAGCTCATGGTCTCCGCGGACCGGCTGAACCCCGTCGCCGCGCACGCGGCCGACGGCATACCCAAGGCGCTCGACCTCGGCCTGCGCACCGGGTTCGGCGACGACCGGCTCTCCGTGGGTGCGCTCAAGATCTACACCGACGGTGGCATGATGGCCCGTACCGCCGCGCTGAGCACGCCGTACGAAGGCCTCGACCACGCGGGCCAGTTGCAGGACGACCCGCAGGCGCTCGCCGACACGATCGTGGACGGGCACCTCGCGGGCTGGCAGCTCGCCGTCCACGCGATCGGCGACCGCGCGGCCGACCTCGCCCTGGACGCCCTGGAGCGCGCCCAGCGCCTGCGGCCGCGCCCCGCGGCCCGGCACCGTGTCGAACACGCCGGACTGATCCGCCCCGACCAGCTCCCGCGCTTCGCACGGCTCGGCGTCACCGCGGTCGTCCAGCCCAACTTCCTGCGGTACTTCGGTGACGACTACGCGGCGATCATGGGTAAGGACAGGGCACCCTGGCTCTACCGGGGCCGAGGCTTCCTCGACCAAGGCATCCCTCTCGTCGGCAGCTCCGACCGCCCCGTCGCGGACGGCTCCCCGCTGCGCGCCATCCAGTTCATGGTCGAGCGCGCCTCCGCGTCCGGCCAGGTCATCGGCCCGGACGAGGCCATCACCGTCGACGAGGCCCTGCACGCCTACACCGTCGCCGGCGCCCACGCCTGCCACTGGGAGGACACTTTGGGCAGCCTCACCCCGGGCAAGCGCGCGGACCTGGTCGTGCTCGGCGACGACCCCCGCCGCGTCGACCCGTCGCGCATCGGCGCCATCGAGGTGGCGGCGACCTACGTCGACGGACGCGCGACGGGACAGTAGACGCACCGCCCCTCCCGGCCCCTAGGAGCCCAGAAACCCAGGGGCCCAGGGGCCTAGGAGCCCGTGAGGATCACGAGTTGCCGGGTCGCCCGCGTCATCGCGACATAGCGGTCGACCGCCCCCTCGATGCCCGCACCGAACGAGTCCGGCTCGACGAGCACGACCAGGTCGAACTCAAGGCCCTTCGACAGCTCCGGGGTCAGGCAGCTCACCCGCGGCGGAGCCTGGAACTTCTCGTGGAACGCGGCGTCGCCGATGACGCACGCGACCCCGCCCTCGTGCGCGGCGAGCCAGTCGTCGAGCACCGACTCCAGGTCCACGACCGCCCCGTGCGCGACGGGAACGCCGCTGCTGCGGATGGACGTCGGCACGTTCGCGTCGGGGAGTTCAGCCCGGATGACCGGCTCGGCCTCCGCCATGACCTCCTCGGGCGTGCGGTAGTTGATGCTCAGGGAGGCCATCGTGATCCGGTCGATCCCGGCCCGCGCCAGGCGCTCCTCCCACGACTCGGTGAAGCCATGCCTTGCCTGCGCGCGGTCACCGACGATGGTGAAGCTCCGGGACGGGCAGCGCAGCAGCAGCATCTGCCACTCGGCGTCGGTCAGCTCCTGCGCCTCGTCCACGACGACGTGCACGAACGGGCCCGCGAGCCGGTCCGGGTCCTCGGTGGGCAGGGCGCTCTCGTCGATCAGGCTGTCCTGGAGGTCCTTGCCGTGCAACATCCGCACGGCGCCCTCGCTGTCGTCACCGGCCGAGGAGAAGTCGGCCGCCGCCAGGATCTGGTCGATGACGCCGGACATGCGCTCGCGCTCGGCGGCGACCGCGATGTCGTGCCGCCGCCTGCGCCGCGCGGCCGCGGGGTCGCCGAGCCGCTGCCGCGCCGCGTCCAGGATCGGCAGGTCCGACACGGTCCAGGCCTGGGGCGCGTCCTTGCGCTGCAACCTCATGACGTCGTCGCGGTCGAGCCAGGGCGCGCACATCCGCAAGTACGCGGGGACCGTCCACAGGTCGGAGACGACGTCGGCGGCTTCGAGCAGCGGCCACGCGCGGTTGAGGGTCGTGACGAGTTCCCTGTCCTGCCGCAGCGACCGCTGGAACATCTCAAGGGAGACGCCGTCCTCCTCCTCGTCCATGCCCTGCTTGTCCATGAGGATCGTGGCCAGCTCCTCCCAGATCAGCTCGCGCGCCTCGTTGTGCGCGGTGGCCGGACCCGGCGCCCGGAACGCCTCGGCCCAGTCGGCCCTGCCCACCCTCACCTCGGCCCAGGGTGTCCTGACCGTGACGGCCTCGGTCGGCGGCTCCTCGTAGAACGCGACGGCCTTCTCGACCGCCCTCACCATGTCCGCCGACGCCTTCAGGCGGGCCACCGCGGGGTCGGCCTCGGGCACCGCCGCGGCGCCCTCGGCGACGAGGTCCCGCAGCGTGCAGGTCTGCACGCCCTCCTCACCCAGGCTCGGCAGGACGTCGGCGACGTAACCCAGGTAGGGCTCGTGCGGCCCGACGAAGAGCACGCTGCCGCGCCGGTTCTTGCCGAGGCGGGGGTCGGAGTAGAGGAGGTACGCGGAGCGGTGCAGGGCGACGACGGTCTTGCCGGTGCCCGGCCCGCCGTCGACGACGAGGGCGCCGCGGGAGCTCGCGCGGATGATGGCGTCCTGGTCGGCCTGGATGGTGCCGAGCACATCGCGCATCCGGGCCGACCGGTTGCCGCCCAGGCTGGCGATGAAGGCGGACTGGTCGTCGAGCGCGGCGTGGTGTTCGAGGCCGTCGGCGGTGAACACCTCGTCCCAGTAGTCGCTGATCCGGCCGCTGGTCCAGCGGTACCTGCGGCGGCTCGCCAGCCCCATCGGGTTGGCGTGGGTCGCCGCGAAGAACGGCTCGGCCGCGGGCGAACGCCAGTCGACGAGGAGCCGGTTGCCGTCGTTGTCGGTGAGGCCGAGACGTCCGATGTAGAGCGGTTCCGCGTCGGCGGCGCCGTCCGTGGTGACGACGCGCCCCAGACACAGGTCGAGGCCGAAGCGGCGCAGGGTGCGCAGGCGGCTGCTCAGCCGGTGGATCTCCGAGTCCCGGTCCATCGCCTCCCGGCCGATGCCGCCGGGCGCCTTGCGCAGCACGTCGAGACGGCCGGAGAGTTCGCCGATGGCCTGGTCGAGGCTGTCCGCGATGGCGGCGAAGTGTTGTTCGTCGCGGCCGATGAGCGCCGGGTCGGCCTTGGCCGAAAGGGTGGCGGGCAGGTTGAACGCACTGGTGGTCAGGGGGGTCTCCGAACTCCGCAGGATCAGGCTTAGGCCAGTGATTGTCCGGGACGACCGGGGCCTTGCCGCAAGCCCCCCAGTGCGCTATAAGTTGAGAGTGGCAAGAGGTGAGTACACCCTCTTGCCTTTGTTGTTTCGGGCCCCGGTCGTTCCCTGCTCTCTGCTCTCTGCTCTCTGCGGACTGCGGACCTGACCGCATCCCGCCCGCTGCATAGCCCCTCTCGGCCAGTGCCGAAGATCCGTCCCGGCTGGACTCGCCGATCTAAGTAAGGCTAGCCTTACCTCACTTGTCCCGACGGGCCGTTCCTCGATCGTGGAACGCCGAGGAAGGTCCAGCCTTGATCACGGCTACGCCGCGCCCTGCCCACCCGCACCACCAGCTCTCAGCTCCGCCGCGGCAAGAGCTCCCCGAGGGAATGCCCACCGTGCGCGCCGCCCGTGAAGAGGACGCCGCCGCACTCGTTGCGCTGTCACTGCCCTTCGTACGCTCCGGTGCGCTGCGGGAGCGCCCGCCCTCGCTCTACGCGGCCCACGCCGCCGACTTCCTCGTGATGGACGTACCGGGCGGCCCGCTGGAGGGCTGCGTGGGCCTCCGCGTGCACCCGGCCGATCCGGCGGAGGGTCGGAAGGCCACGGGCGTCCTGTACAACTTCTGCGTGGCCGGGCACCGGCAGGGCCGTGGAGTGGGCGCCGGTCTGCTGCGCGCCGTACTGGCCCTGGCGCACGCCCAATCGCTCGACGCCCTGTTCACGGCGACGACGGGCGGCGGCGACCTGTTCCTCCGCTATGGGTTCGCCCCCGCGGACCCGCGCCTGGCGCCGCCGGCCTGGGCACGCTCCCTCGACCCCCGGCGCAACGCGCGGGTACTCGCGCGGAGTCTCTGACACGAAGTGGCGGCGGCGCTCCCGCCCCGGATCGCACCGGGGCCGGGAGCTTCGTCCATTACGCGGTCAGACAGGTCAAACAGGTCAGACAGGTCAGGCAGGTCAGACGGCGCACTCGGCGAGGTCCGGACTGCTGTCGGGAACCACGGTCGTGCCGGGGCTGGTCCTGTCCAGAAGGCCCCGCAGCACCGCGTGCGGCACTCG
This sequence comes from Streptomyces sp. NPDC030245, assembly GCF_055572995.1. NCBI lineage: Bacteria > Bacillati > Actinomycetota > Actinomycetes > Kitasatosporales > Streptomycetaceae > Streptomyces > Streptomyces sp. NPDC030245. Next base: position 119,084 of record NZ_JBVICF010000003.1, read on the forward strand.
CCCGTCGAGCACGTGCGCCTTGCGCACGCCGCCGCGGACGGCCCGCAGGCACCCCTCCATCTTCGGCAGCATCCCGCTCGCCAGCTCCGGCAGCAGCCCGTCCAGCGCATCGGCCGTCAGCCGCTCTATCACCTCGGTGCTGTGCGGCCAGTTCGCGTACAGGCCCTCCACGTCGGTGAGCATCACGAGGCGCTCGGCGTCGAGGGCCACGGCCAGGGCCGACGCCGCGAGATCGGCGTTGACGTTGTAGACCTGACCGTCCTCGCCGCGTGCCACGGGGGAGACGACCGGGATGTGGTCCTGCTCCAGAAGCGTGCGCACCGCGCCGGTGTTCACGTCCACGATGTCGCCGACGAGACCGATGTCCACCGGCCGGCCGTCCACCCAGGCGGACCGCCGCACGGCCGTCATCGTGTGCGCGTCCTCGCCCGTCATGCCCACGGCGAAGGGCCCGTGGGCGTTGATGTGGCCGACCAGATCCCGCTGGACCCGGCCGGTCAGCACCATGCGGACCACCTCCATGGTCTCCGGCGTCGTCACCCGCATACCCGCCGCGAACCGGGTCTCCAGGCCCAGACGGTCGAGCATCGCGTTGATCTGCGGGCCGCCCCCGTGCACGACGACGGGGCGCAGACCCGCTTGCCACAGGTCCACGACGTCACGCGCGAAGGTCCGCTGCAATTCGGCGTCGACCATGGCGTGACCGCCGAACTTCACGACGACCACGCTGCCCCGCAGCTCCTCGGAGACCTGTGCGTGCTCCCTGACGACCGTTCGCATGTCTGCCCCTACTCCGTTCACGAGCTGTACGCGCTGTTCTCGTGGACGTACGCCGCGGTGAGGTCGTTCGTCCAGATCGTCGCCGCCGCCTCGCCCGAGCGCAGGTCGACGGTGACCGTCACCTGACGGCCCGACAGGTCCACCCCGTCCCGCGGCTCGCCCGCCGCGCCGTCCCGGCACACCCATACGTCGTTGATCGCCACGTCGAGGCGGTCCGGGTCGAAGACGGCGGAGGTCGTACCGATCGCCGAAAGGACCCGGCCCCAGTTCGGGTCCTCGCCGTGCAGGGCGCACTTGAGGAGGTTGTTGCGGGCCACCGAGCGGCCGACCGTCACGGCATCCTCCTCGGACGCGGCGCCGATCACTCGTATCTCGATGTCCTTGGAGGCGCCCTCCGCGTCCGCGACGAGCCGGAGCGCCAGGTCGAGACAGACGCCGTGCACGGCCTCGGCGAACTCGGCCGGGTTCGGCCGCACCCCCGAGGCGCCCGACGCGAGCAGCAGCACGGTGTCGTTGGTGGACATGCAGCCGTCGGAGTCCACCCGGTCGAAGGTGGTGCGCACCGCCTCCCTGAGCGTGGAGTCGAGCGCCGCGGCGCTCACGTCGGCGTCGGTGGTGAGGACCACCAGCATGGTCGCGAGCCCGGGGGCCAGCATGCCCGCGCCCTTCGCCATGCCGCCCACGGTCCAGCCGGGACCGGACGCCACCGCCGTCTTGTGCACCGAGTCGGTCGTCTTGATCGCGACCGCGGCGGTCTCGCCGCCGTCGTCCGACAGCCGTGCCGCGGCGGACTCGATGCCCGCCGTCACCCGCTCCATGGGCAGCCGTACGCCGATGAGCCCGGTGGAGCACACCGCGACCCGACCGGGCTCGGTGCCTACGGCCCGAGCCGTGCGCTCGGCCATCTCCCGGGTGTCGGCCTCGCCCTCGGGGCCCGTACAGGCGTTGGCCCCACCGGAGTTGAGGACGACCGCGGCCAAGTCGCCGTCCGCGATCACGCGCCGGGACCAGCGCACGGGCGCGGCCTGGACGCGGTTCGAGGTGAAGACGCCGGCCGCGGCGCTCGAAGGCCCGCGGTTCACCACCAGCGCCAGGTCCGGGGCGCCGGACTCCTTGAGCCCGGCGGAGACTCCGCTCGCGAGGAATCCCCGGGCAGCGGTCACGCTCACGGAGCCACTCCGTTCATGGGCAGGCCCATTCCTTCGGGAAGGCCGAGGGCGACGTTCATGCTCTGCACCGCGCCACCCGCGGTGCCCTTGGTCAGGTTGTCGATGGCGCTCACACAGACGACCCGGCGAGCGGCCGTGTCCACCGCCACCTGCAACTGGGCGGTGTTGGAGCCGAGGACGGCGCCCGTGGACGGCCAGGTACCGGGCGGCAGGAGGCGTACGAAGGGCTCGTCGGCGTAGGCGTTCTCGTAGGCGGCGCGCACCTCGTCCTCGGCGGTGTCGGCCGGTATGCCGGGGCGCAGGCGCGCCGAGCAGGTCGCCAGGATGCCCCGGGGCATCGGTGCCAGGGTCGGGGTGAAGGACACGGTCACCCGCTCACCCGCGACATGGGACAGGTTCTGCGTCAGCTCCGGGGTGTGCCGGTGGCCACCGCCGACTCCGTAGGGCGTCATCGAGCCCATCACCTCGGAACCGACCAGATGGGGCTTGGCCACCCGGCCCGCCCCCGACGTGCCGCTGGCGGCGACGACGACGGCTTCCGGCTCCACCAGCTGTGCCAGGAAGGCGGGGAAGAGCGCCAGGGTCACCGCCGTCGGGTAGCAACCGGGCACGGCGACGCGATCGGTGCCCTTCAACGCGTCCCGCGCCCCCGGCAGTTCGGGCAGTCCATAGGGCCAGGTCCCGGCGTGCGGGGAGCCGTAGAACCGCTCCCAGTCGGCCGGGTCGCGCAGCCGGAAGTCCGCCCCGCAGTCCACGACGAGCGTGCCCGCCTCCAACTGGCGCGCCAGCGCGGCGGACTGGCCGTGCGGCAGCGCGAGGAACACCACGTCGTGGCCGCGCAGGGACGCGGCCGACGTCTCCTCCAGGGTCCGGTCCGCGACGGCGGCCAAGTGCGGTTGTACGTCCCCGAGTCGCCGCCCCGCGCTGCTGTGCGCGGTCACCGCGCCGATCTCGACCTCCGGATGCGACAACAGCAGGCGGAGGATCTCCCCGCCGGCATAGCCACTGGCTCCGGCCACCGCGGCCCGTACTGTCATGGTCTCCGTCTCTCGTGAGGGTCCGTCTGTCTGGCTGTCCGTGCGCTCCGCGCGTCTCAGGCGTGGTTCGGCTCCCTGTGCAGGAGCAGGCCGCGCAGCAGGCCGTCGGTCGTGCAGACCATGCCGGTGCGCGCCGCCCAGCGAAGCGCCAACGTGTGTTCCTCGGCGGAGAGGTCGGCCACCGCGTCGGCGACGACGAACGGCTGTATGTCGTTCATGAAGGCGTCCGCCGCGGTCAGCAGGACACCCAGGTGTGCGTACACCCCGCAGATGATCAGCTGGTCGCGGCCTTTCGACCGCAGCAGCCTGCCGAGGTGGCTGCGCAGGAAGGCGTTGTGGCGCACGTTCGCCAACAGGTGCTCGCCGGGGCGGGGGGTGAGCGGCGCGACGATGGCGGCGGCGCCCGGCTCGTCCCCTATGCCGGGACCCCACATGTCGGCGACGAGCCCTCGCTGCCCCGGCTCCTGCTCGGCCGGCTCCGCGCTGAAGACCACGGGTATGTCCAGCGTCGCCGCGAGTTCCCGAAGCGTCGCGATGTTGTCGACGAGCTCCACCACCGGGGAGCGTCCCGTGGGGAACGCGCCCACGAAGTGGTTCTGCATGTCGTGGACCAGCAGCGCGGCACGCACCGGATCGATCCTCCAGGAGACATGCGACCGGGGCAGGTCGGTGCGGTCCGGCATCGGGTAGGAGCCGATGGCGGGTAGGCCCATGGGTGATTTCCCTCCCCTGAAGACGCGCGCACCGCTGGGTCCGAACTGCAAGTTGACCTTAGCTTAGCCTAACCTAAATAGCCCCATGGCTGATTGGGTCGGCCGGTCAGCCGAGCGCTGGTGTGAGACACATCTTGAGGCCGGAGCGGGCGAGTTCGCTGGGCCTGTGGATAACCGTTGGCGTGCCCCTGACCGGGGTTATCCACAGGGTCAACAGGAATCCTGCGATCCGCGGGAGAGTCGACGCATGACGAATCACAGCGAAGTAGTCGGCCCGCTCGACGGGCCGGTGGTCACCCTGCGTACTCCGGCCGAACTGGCGGACGCCTTGCCGTACTTGCTCGGCTTCAAGCCCGAGGAGAGCATCGTGCTCATCGCCCTGCACGGGGAGCGGGGGCGCTTCGGCGGCCGCGTGCGCCTCGGCGTCCCCGAGCGCGCGGGGGACTGGCCCTGCGTCGCGGAGCAGCTGGCCCGGTGCCTGGTGAGCGGTTGCGAGAGGAGGGGAGGGCGCCCCGACGGGATCGTCGCCTTCCTCTGCCAGGAACCCGCCGACGGCGAGACGGGACAGCAGGTCGTGGCACGCCTGCGGCCGCTGGCACAGGTGCTGCGCACCGCGTGCGGCCGCCTTGACGTGCCGGTGTTCGAAGTCGTGTGCATCTCGGCAGGCCGCTTCTGGACGTACTGCTGCCCGGACACCCGCTGCTGCCCGCCGGAAGGCACGCCTCTGCTCAGGCCGGGCACCTCGGTCCTGGCCGCCGCCGCGACCTACATGGGCGTCCGCGCGACCACCACGCAGAGCGAGATCAGAGGACGGCTGACCCCGTGGACCACCGCGGCGGCGACGGACCAGGAGCGCGCACTCGACGCGGCAGCATGCGAACTCGCCCCCAGGATGCTCAGCGAGGGGGACCTCGAAGACGACGGAGGCGATCAAGCCGTCCACGGAGTCGCCGCCGAGACTCTCGACCTGGCCCGCCGGATCATGGCGCGGCTGGCCGCCTCTCCCGCGCTGCCCGACCCCCTCGACGCGGACAACAGCGACGACGAGCTGATCGCGCACGACGAGGCGGCCGCCCTGATCCTCGGCCTCCAGTCCAGGGCGACCCGCGACCGCGCGGCGGAATGGATGGAGGGCGCCGAAGGACCGCCCGCGCTGCGCCTCTGGAGGGCCCTGGCCAGGCGCTGCGTCGGTGCGTACGCGGAGCACGCGGCCGCGCCCCTCGCCCTCGCCGGCTGGGTCGCCTGGTCCCTCGGAGACCTGGCGGAAGGCCAGGAGGCCCTCGACATGGCGCTGCGCGCCGATGCCGACTACACCTTCGCCCTGCTCCTCAACCGCGCCTGCAACGAGGATTTGGACCCCGAGTCGATCCGCCGCTGCCTGCGGAGGCGGCGCGACGACCGCAGCGACGAGGCGGCGCCGGGCACGGTGGCCCCCAAGGCACCGGAAGGCGCCTCGCCCCGGCGCCGCCGCCGACGGCCGCACCGCTCGGCGGCGGGCGAAGGACCCAGGGCTCCCGGCGGCCCTGCAACCGTCGGCGGTCCGCGGACCCCCGGCATCCCGGGTCCAGGCCCGCGAAAGCGTCGCCACACCACCGGGCGCGGCGCGAGGGACGACCAGTGAGCGCGCGGTTCCGGTGCTGGGCCAGATGGTCGGCTTCCCGCCAAGGGGCGTTACTCGGGACCGGGTCGGCCCGTTCACCTGAGTGGCGGTACCCGCAGCCGGGTCGCGCCGCGGCACCTCCTCCGACCTCCCGTAGCGCAGACAACGCAGAAGAAGCTGCCCATGTCTCTTCCCGCTCCGTCTTCCGTCTTCGACAGAGAGGGGCGCCGGCGACCCGCGTCGGCCCCCGCCCCCTTCTCCGGTGGACCGGCACCCGCACCGGCTCCGTCCCCGGTTCCGACGCCACGCGGCCCCGGCGATCTCCCGCCCGCGCACTCCGTGCTGATCTGCGTCGCCCTGCCCGCCCTGGCGATCTCGACGGACCAGGGGCAACTGACCGGCCGTGGACTGGAGGGCTTCTACCGCGCGGGGCGCCGGACCCTGTCCCGATGCCAGGTGCGTGTGGCGGGACGCGAGCCGGTCGCCGTGCAGGCCCGCATGCTGTCCGCGGACAGCGCCCGCTTCGTCGCCACGCTGCGTCTGTCGACGGACGGCGGCCCGGACCCCGAGGTCGTCGTCGAGCGGATCCGCCACGCCGACGGCACGGAGCGCATCACACTGCACAGCGCGTCCGGCCGCCCCCTGCGGCTGCCCCTCGAAATTTCACTCGGCACGGACCTCGCCGAGGTCGGCGCGGTCGCCTCGGGCCGAGCCGGACCCGAACTGCCCGCCACCGTGCACGACTCCGGCATGCGCTGGTCCTCCGCCACGGCCCACTGCCTCGTCACGGCCGACCCCGCGCCCGCCGACGCCCTGGCATCCGCGGGCCTGCTGCGCTGGGAGATGCACCTGCCGCCCGGTGCCTCCCGGAGCGTGGAGCTGCGGGCGCGGCCCGACGGCGCCGGGCCGGTCCGGGCCGTCGGCCACGGCGCGGCGCGCCCGGGAACCGCAGCACGGGCCGCCGGGGACGACCCGCGGGTCCAGCCGCTGTTCGCCCGGTCCGTCGAGGATCTACAGGCATTGCTGCTGCGCGACCCCCGGCACCCGAGCGACCTGTACCCGGCCGCGGGGGCGCCGTGGCGCTGCGGACTCGCGCCGGCCGAGGCACTGGCCGCCGCCCGCATGGCGCTCCCACTGGGCACGCGCATCGCCGTCGGGACGCTGCGCACCCTCGCCCGCAGCCAACTCACCGAACCCGGCCCCCGCTCCGGCATGATCCCCGGGCCGCTGCGGGACGCGGGGCCGCACCTGCCGCCCGGCTGCACGGGCACCGAGGCGACCCTGCTCTTCCCCGTGCTCCTCGCGGAGGCCTGGCGCTGGGGGCTCCCCGAGCCGGAGGTCGAGGAGCTGCTGCCCGCCGCGGAGCGGTGTCTGCGGTGGCTGCGCGCCTCGGTCGGCGACGGCACGTTCCTGTCCGACGCCTGCCCCGGTGGCATCGCGCGCGGTGAGATCCAGGCCCACGCCCACCGCGCCGCGCTCCTCGGCGCCGACCTGCTCGACGCGCACGGCCGCGCGGACCCCGCCGGTCTGCGGCAGTGGGCCGCACGGCTGCGGTCCGCGTTCCAGGACGAGTTCTGGGTGGACGACCGGGCGGGCGGCAGACCCGCGGCCGCCCGCCTCGCCGACGGACGGCCCGTGCCGCACCTCACCGGCGGAGTGGCCCACCTCCTGGACACCGGTCTGCTCGGGTCCGGCACCCACGCCCCCGGACTGCTCGACAAGGTCAGGACCGGACAGCTCGCCCGGCTGCTCGGCGGCCCCGCCATGGACTCCGGCTGGGGGCTGCGCGGTCTCGGCGCGAAGGAGGCCGCGTACAACCCGTTCGGACACCGGGGAGGGGCGGTCCGCGTGCACGAGACGGCGATCGCCGTCGCGGGGCTGGCCGCGGCGGGATACGAGAAGGAGGCCGACTCGCTGCTGCGCGGCCTGCTCTCCGCGGCCGAGTCCTTCGGCCACCGGCTCCCCGAGATGTACGCGGGGGAGCAGCGCACCGAGGGCGCGGCTCCGCTGCCGCACCCGGCCGCCTGCCGCCCGGCCGCCACCGCCGCGGCCGCGGGGGTGCACGTCCTCGTGGCACTCGCCGGGATCCGGCCCGACGCGCCCGCCCGCACGGTGAAGCTCAACCCGGTCCGCAGCGTCCCGCTGGGCGAGCTGGAGCTGAGCGCGCTGAGCGTCGCGGGAGCCCCGTTCTCCGTGCGGGTCACCAGACTCGGCCTCGCCATGGTCGAGCAGGCGGCCGACGGGCTCCAGTTGGGGGTGTGACCGAGCCGAGAACCGCGCGGCGGCGAGCTGAGGAACGGCCGGGCATGCCCGGCGCCGCGAACCGTGAAGCAATGGGCGAAGGAGATGTTTATCGTCAGGCAGACGACTATGATCGCGGCATGTCGCCCTACGACCCGTCGGCCTTCCCGCCCTTCGCAGTCACCGTCGACCTGGTCGTGCTGACCGTGCGCCGGCACGCGCTCTGCGCACTGGCCGTGCGGCGCGGTGAGCAGCCGTTCCAGGGGCGTTGGGCGCTCCCCGGAGGTTTCGTGCGGGCCGACGAGGACCTGTCGGCGGCGGCCGCGCGCGAGCTGATCGAGGAGACGGGCCTGTGCGCCCACGACCCCGACGCCCCCGCCCAGGCCAACGGAGCGCATCTCGAACAGCTCGCGACCTACGGCGACCCCAAGCGCGATCCCCGCATGCGCGTGGTCAGCGTGGCCCACCTCGCGCTCGCGCCGGACCTGCCCGCGCCCCGGGCCGGCGGCGACGCGCACAGCGCCCGCTGGGCCCCGGTCGAGGCCCTGCTCCAGCAGGGGGGTTACGGCCGCGAGGACGAACAGGCGGCGCCGCTCGCCTTCGACCACGCCCAGATCCTCGCGGACGGCGTGGAGCGCGCCCGCTCCAAGATCGAGTACTCCTCACTGGCCACCGCGTTCTGCCCGCCGGAGTTCACCGTCGGTGAGTTGCGGCGGGTGTACGAGGCCGTCTGGGGCGTCGTCCTCGACCCGCGCAACTTCCACCGCAAGGTCACCGGCACGCCGGGCTTCCTCGTGCCCACCGGCGGGACCACCACCCGGCAGGGCGGCCGCCCCGCCCAGCTCTTCCGCGCGGGCGGCGCGACGCTCCTCAACCCGCCGATGCTGCGCCCTGAAGTCTGACGGCGAAGTCTGACGGCGGAGACCGGCGCCCGAAGACGGGCACCAAAGATCGGCACCGAAGATCGGCGTCGCAGACCGGCGGCGGAGTCCTGCGGCGGTCCGGCTGGGACACAACTGGCCCAAGCCCTGACCGAAAAGCCGTAAATGTCGCGTTATCTTGCTGCAGTACCCACGGGGTCCGTCCGTCCCCGATCCGGCGGACGGGCCCCGGCCGCCGAGCGGTCGCACATCCTGCGAGAGAAGCGATGATCCAGGCCATCGGACTGACCAGCAATCCCCGCCAGGAGCTCCCGCCCGCCGTGGACGACGTGTCCTTCGAGGCGCGCACCGGCCGCGTGACGGCGCTGCTCGACGCCGACACCGCCGACGCGACCACGGTGCTGCGGCTGATGCTCGAACTTCAACAGGGCCGTGGCATCACCTACTTCAGAGGCCGCCCCCTGCGCCGCATCGCCCGGCCCTCGCACGAGGTGGGTGTCGTCCTGGGCGAGGTCCCCGGGCACCCCGCGCGCTCGGTCCGCGGCCACCTGCGCATGCTCTGCGCGGCCGTGGGCGTGCCCGCCGGGCGCGCCGACGACGTCCTGGAGGTCGTCGGACTCGTCAGCCTCAGGGAAGAGCGCCTCGGCACCCTCTCGCGCGGCATGGACCGCCGTCTCGGGCTCGCGTGTGCGCTGCTCGCCGATCCGCACGCGCTCGTCCTGGACGGACCGGGTGACGGTCTCTCGGCCCGCGAGAGCGCGTGGCTGCACGGGATCCTGCGGGCCCACGCCGATCAGGGCGGCACGGTCCTGTTCACCACGAACGACTCCAAGGAGGCGGCTCGGGCCGCCGACCGCGTCGTCACCCTGGAGTCGGGACGGCTGGTCGCCGACCAAGAGGCCGCGGACTTCGCCCGGACCAGGCTCCGCCCCCGCGTCGCCGTCCGGAGCCCGCACGCCGCCCGCCTCGGCGCCCTGCTCACCAAAGAGGCGCGCGCGGGCCGACGCTCGATCGAGGTGGTCACGGAGGACGGCAACAGGCTCTCCGTGTACGGCAGCAACTGCGCCGACGTGGGGGAGACCGCGTACCGGCACGGCATCCTCGTCCACCAACTTGCCGACGAGATCGGTGACACGGGTCCCTCGATGCAGCCGCAGCCGCAGCCGCAACCGCATGCACCCCAGCCGCAACCGCATGCACCCCAGCCGCAACCGCATGCACCCCAGCCGCAACCGCATGCACCCCAGCCGCATGCACAGCCGCCCCAGCAGCCGCATGCGCAACCGCGACCGCAGCCGGTGCCTGCGGAGTCACCCGGTACCGCGACCGCGCCACCGACCACCGCCGCCAGGGATCCCAAAGAAACCCTCCCGCTGCCACTCGCCCTCCCGCTCGAAGGCGCCGACGACACCGTCCCGCTCGACGCCGGAGCCACGCGCCCCGACATCCGCCCGGACGCGCCCTCCGAGGCCCCGCATGCCACGCATGGCACACAAGCCCCGCATGCCACACAGACCCCGCCCACCCCGCAAGCTGCGTTGTCCCCCCTGCCACCCCCCATCACCGTCCGCCCCAGCAGAAGCCCCCTCAACCCCCTGCGCTACGAAGTGCGCCGTCTGCTGGGCGTCGGTGCGGGCTACTTCACCCTGGCCGCCGTCCTCGCCGGCTCCGCCCTGCTCTGCGTCTTCCTGGCGCGGAGCGGGCACACGCCGCAGCCGCGCCTCCTCGCGGCCTGGCCGCACGAACTTCCCCTGCCGCCCGCGGCCCTTGGTGCCGGGCTGCTGGGAGCCCTGGCCTTCGGCGACGAGTTCCGCCACCCCGCGCTCGCCGCGGACCGGGGCACCGTCCCGCGCCGCCTCGGGATGCTCGGCGCCAAACTGCTCGTCGCGGCCGTCACAGCGCTGCTGCTGAGCACCGTCACGGTGGCCTCCGACGCCGCGCTGCTCCACCTCGTATACGGAGACGAGGTCACAAAAGTTCCCGCCGACTGGCTTTCGCTCGGCGCGAGTTGGGTGGCCCTGGTGACGGGCTGCGCCTGGGCCGGGGTGCTTGCCGCGGGTGTCTTCCGGTCCACGGCGGCGGGCCTCGCCGCGGTGCTCGCGGTGCCGATCGTCGTCGTACCCCTCGTACAGAAAGCCGTCGAGGGGCCGTCCGTGCGATCCGCGGCCGGACTTCCTGCGCGGCTCAGGGACCTCGCTCTGGTGCAGTGGCCGTTCGGCGCCGAGCGGTATCTGGTCGCGGGAGTGCGCATGATCGCCCAACCCGTGGGCGGCGCACTGATGTTGTCCCTCACCGCTCTGCTCTGCACATATCTGCTCACGGCGACGCGTGCCAGGGTCCGCTGAGGGCCGTCGGAAACCTCCCGGAGAGGCGCTGTGGGTAACTCCCCGGAGGGCGTCCGTTTCTTTCCGATAAGGCGTCAATTGCGGCGGGGTAAGCGATCACCCTTTCGTGTGCTTTTCACCAAAGACCTCAAGGGAGTTGGAGGCAGCGCCGACAACTGATCCGTGAGTACCCTTGCGCACACCATGATGACCACCGCCCGCTCCGCCGACTCCGGCCTCGCAGGACCGGGCGACCTCGACCGATACCCGTACGCGGAGCCCGCCGGTGGCGACCGCGTCGTCGCCCCCGTGTGGGAAGGCCCCGACCAGGATCTGGGACGCATGGGCCGGCGCGCCGCAGGAAGTCGCGGCCGCGGGCTGCACGGCCAACTCGTCCAACAGCTGGGCCAGATGATCGTCTCCGGAGACCTCGGAGCCGACCGCCCCCTCGTCCCCGAGGAGATCGGCCAGCGCTTCGAGGTCTCCCGCACCGTCGTCCGTGAGTCCCTCCGCGTCCTCGAGGCCAAGGGCCTCGTCAGCGCCCGGCCCAACGTCGGCACGCGCGTGCGCCCCGTCAGCGACTGGAACCTGCTCGACCCCGACATCATCGAGTGGCGGGCCTTCGGCCCCCAGCGCGACGACCAGCGGCGCGAGCTCGGCGAGCTGCGCTGGATGATCGAGCCCCTCGCCGCCCGCCTGGCCGCGGGGCACGGCCGCGAGGAGGTGCAGCAGCGCCTCTCCGACATGGTCGAGATCATGGGGCACGCGCTGGGCCAGGGCGACGTGATCACCTTCTCCCGCGCCGACGCGGAGTTTCACTCGCTGCTCATCCAGGTCGCCGGCAACCGCATGCTGGAGCACCTGTCCGGCATCGTCTCGGCCGCCCTCCAGGTCTCGGGTGGGCCGATCACCGGCTGCGACCGCCCCAGCGAGGCGTCCCTCGTGCACCACTCCCGCGTCGTCGAGGGACTCGCGGCGGGCGACGGAGCCGGCGCCGAGGCCGCCATGCGGCAGCTGCTCGTCGTCCACCCCGACATGGAGCGCGTCGTGCCCGCCCCGCGCGAGCACTGACCGCGCGGCCACCCCGGCGCCGCCGTCGTGCGCGTGCCCCGCGGCGGCACCGAGCCGTCGCCTACGCCGCTCCGCGACCGTCGACGACTCCCGCCACCGCTGTCCAGCGTCGCCGGACCTCCGCGAGCTCCCCTGGGGCTCGGCGGAGTCCGGCGACACGAGTGTGGGGGGTTTCTTCGCGGGGCATCCGGGGATCATTCGTGCATGCGTATAGGTGGCTTCTGACCGTGTCTGGATGCTTTTGTGCGCTTACGTGGTGTGACTCGGGCCACGTAGATTGGGCGTAACGCTCCAAGGAACAGCGCGATGACCTAAGAGGTGATAGCCGAGGAGGGAATACAGACGTCGTCCGCGACGCTGTGCAGCTCCCCGGCCCCCGCCCGCGCCGTCGGCACAATTCCCAGCCGCCGGTCGTCGGCTCCGGTCCACAATGGACGGGGCCGGAAGCCGTTTTCCAACGTTCCGAGAGGTTGTTCGTGTCGGCCAGCACATCCCGTACGCTCCCGCCGGAGATCGCCGAATCCGTCTCTGTCATGGCGCTCATCGAGCGGGGAAAGGCTGATGGGCAGATCGCCGGCGATGACGTGCGTCGTGCCTTCGAAGCTGACCAGATCCCGGCCACCCAGTGGAAGAACGTTCTGCGCAGCCTCAACCAGATCCTCGAGGAAGAGGGTGTGACGCTGATGGTCAGTGCCGCGGAGCCCAAGCGCCCCCGCAAGAGCGTCGCAGCGAAGAGCCCGGCCAAGCGCACCGCGACCAGGACGGTCGCCGCCAAGGCCGCCACGGCGAAGCCCACCGCCACCGCCGCCACTGAGGCACCGACCGCGGACGGTGGCTCCGAGGGCACGCCCGCGAAGAAGGTCGCAGCCAAGAAGACGACGGCGAAGAAGGCCGTCGCCAAGAAGACCACCGCCAAGAAGACGACGGCGAAGAAGACCACCTCCAAGAAGGACGCCGACGAGCTCCTGGACGACGAGGTCACCGAGGAGGCACCCGTCGCCGGCAAGCCCGGCGAGGGCGAGCCCGCCGAGGAGGGCGCCCAGGGCTTCGTGCTGTCCGACGAGGACGAGGACGACGCGCCGGCCCAGCAGGTCGCCGCGGCAGGCGCCACGGCCGACCCCGTCAAGGACTACCTGAAGCAGATCGGCAAGGTCCCGCTGCTCAACGCCGAGCAGGAGGTCGAGCTCGCCAAGCGCATCGAGGCGGGCCTGTTCGCCGAGGACAAGCTGGCCAACGCCGACAAGCTGGCCCCCAAGCTCAAGCGCGAGCTGGAGATCATCGCCGAGGACGGCCGCCGCGCCAAGAACCACCTCCTGGAGGCCAACCTCCGCCTGGTGGTCTCCCTGGCCAAGCGCTACACCGGCCGCGGCATGCTCTTCCTGGACCTCATCCAGGAGGGCAACCTCGGTCTGATCCGCGCGGTCGAGAAGTTCGACTACACCAAGGGCTACAAGTTCTCCACGTACGCCACCTGGTGGATCCGTCAGGCGATCACCCGCGCCATGGCCGACCAGGCCCGCACCATCCGTATCCCGGTGCACATGGTCGAGGTCATCAACAAGCTGGCCCGTGTCCAGCGCCAGATGCTCCAGGACCTGGGCCGCGAGCCCACCCCGGAGGAGCTGGCCAAGGAACTCGACATGACCCCGGAGAAGGTCATCGAGGTCCAGAAGTACGGCCGCGAGCCGATCTCCCTCCACACCCCCCTGGGTGAGGACGGCGACAGCGAGTTCGGTGACCTCATCGAGGACTCCGAAGCGGTCGTGCCGGCCGACGCGGTCAGCTTCACGCTCCTCCAGGAGCAGCTGCACTCCGTCCTGGACACCCTCTCCGAGCGTGAGGCGGGCGTGGTCTCCATGCGCTTCGGCCTCACGGACGGCCAGCCCAAGACCCTCGACGAGATCGGCAAGGTCTACGGAGTGACGCGTGAGCGCATCCGTCAGATCGAGTCGAAGACGATGTCGAAGCTGCGCCACCCGTCGCGTTCGCAGGTCCTGCGCGACTACCTCGACTAGGCAGACCGGTCGCCCCGGCGATCGGGTCGAAGCACTCCACTAAAGGCCCGGAGCCCGCAGCATGCGGCTCCGGGCCTTTCGCGTGCGTGCGCCGGGCGAGTGCGCCGGGTGCGGGTGCGGGGCGAGTGATACTGCATGACTCTGGGGTACTAACCGCCAACCCAGAGTGAGGAGATCGCATGCGTCGTCCCTTCGCCCGAGCATGGACCGGGGCGCTGGTCGCGGCGGCCACCGCCGCCGCCCTGCCCCTGGCCTCACCGGCGCCCGCGGCGGCCGACAGTGTCGTCGTCGGGGGCAGCCCGGTGGAGGTGTCCAAGAGTCCGTGGGCGGTGGCGGTCGCCAGTCGTGACCGGTTCGGCGCTGACCGCTCCGGGCAGTTCTGCGGTGGCGTGGTCACCGGGCGTACGACCGTCCTGACAGCGGCCCACTGCATGACCAAGGAGGTTCTGGGAGTGCCGCTGGCCCAGGTGACGGACCTCAGGGTCATCGTCGGCCGCGGAGACCTGGAGTCGTCGGAGGGCGAGGAGGTCCGGGTGGACAAGGTCTGGGTCAACCCGGAGTACGACGGCTACACGAACTCCGGAGACGTGGCGGCGCTGACCCTGGCCAAGCCGCTTCCCGAGACGCACACGATCCGCATGGCGGGCCCGGGCGATCCCGCGTACGCGCCGGGGACGGGCGCTGCCGTGTACGGCTGGGGGGACACCACGGGCAGCGGCGACTACGCCCGTACGCTGCACGCGGCGCGCGTGGAGGTCCTGGCCGACGCGGTGTGCGAGAAGGCGTATCCGGGCAGTGCCGACGGGCGCTACGTGGCCCGCAGCATGCTCTGTGCCGGGGCCCTGGGCGGTGGGCGGGACGCCTGCCAGGGGGACAGCGGCGGGCCGCTGGTCGCGCGTGGCCGGCTCATCGGGCTGGTGTCCTGGGGGAGCGGGTGTGGGCGCCCGGGCAGGCCGGGCGTCTATACGCGGATCTCCGAGGTCGTCGACTCGGCGAAGGCCCGCGGCTGAGGCCGTCCGGGAGGCTCAGCGGCTCGGGGAGCGGTGGGTTCGGCCCCGGGAGGGACGCATGAGGGCCGGGAAGGGGTCTGCAAGGCCCTGTAAGGCCCTGTGACGAGAGCGGGCGGCCGTTCCTGCTGTGTCGGCAGGAGCGGCCGCCCGATCACCGGCCTGGTGTGCCGGAGCTGGCTCGTCGTGGATGCGATGTGTCAGCGTTCCTCTTCGGTGCTGCTGTCGGGAACGGCGGTCAGTCGCTCCGTCTCATCCTGTATCTCAGCGGCGATCTTCTTGAGTTCCGGCTCGAACTTGCGTCCGTGGTGGGCGCAGAAGAGCAGTTCACCGCCGCTCAACAGGACGACGCGCAGGTATGCCTGGGCGCCGCAGCGGTCGCAGCGATCAGCGGCCGTCAGGGGGCTCGCGGGGGTCAGAACAGTAGTCACGTCGCCTCTTCTCTAGCTCGACGAGCTGTCGTACCAGGGTCAACATCCAACCAGGCCGAAAACGTTCCCGCTCGTGGCTTTTCCTCGAATTTTCTTTCCCGAGGAGGTTGTCGTTGCCGGTTGGCGGCGAATGTGCCGTATTGCGTCTCTTACGTGTCTTACGGTTTCGCGCTGTCTGTCAGGGTCGGATCCTCCCCGGCTGGCTTGCCGGTTGTTCATGAGGACGTGCCCGGAGCCTAAATGGTTCATGCCTCGAAGGGAACGTGACGTGCGCTTCACTCCATCGAGGGATCGAACACGTATGCGAGTCTGGACTAGTCTGAGTTGAGACGAGGGTGGCGTGACAACGGCTCTACCAGGCCTCGGTACCCTCGGACCGGCAACCGAAGCCGCGTCCTTACCCCAAAGGACTCCCCTTGAAATTCAGCGAGGAGCGAACCGCGTGACCGCCGAGACGTCCGTGCCGTCCACAGCATTGCTGACAGGAGCAGACCGGGACGGTTCCAACTACACCGCGCGGCACCTGCTCGTCCTGGAGGGGCTCGAGGCGGTCCGCAAGCGTCCGGGCATGTACATCGGGTCGACGGACAGCCGCGGCCTGATGCACTGCCTCTGGGAAATCATCGACAACTCCGTCGACGAGGCCCTGGGCGGTTACTGCGACCACATCGAAGTCATCCTCCACGACGACGCCTCCGTGGAGGTCCGGGACAACGGCCGGGGCATCCCGGTCGACGTCGAGCCCAAGACCGGCCTCTCCGGAGTCGAGGTCGTCATGACCAAGCTGCACGCGGGCGGAAAGTTCGGCGGCGGTTCGTACGCGGCCTCGGGCGGTCTGCACGGCGTGGGCGCCTCCGTGGTGAACGCGCTCTCCGCGCGGCTCGACGTCGAGGTGGACCGCGCCGGGCACACCCACGCGATCAGCTTCCGGCGCGGTGTCCCCGGCGCCTTCGCCAAGACCGGGCCCGACGCGCCCTTCGACCCCTCCGCCAAGCTGACCAAGGTCAAGAAGATCCCCAAGGCCCGCAGCGGCACCCGTGTGCGCTACTGGGCGGACCGGCAGATCTTCCTCAAGGACGCCAAGCTGTCCCTGGAGAACCTGCACCAGCGGGCGCGGCAGACCGCGTTCCTGGTGCCGGGCCTGACCATCATCGTGCGGGACGAGTTCGGTCTCGGCGAGGGCGGCACGAAGGGTGAGGAATCCTTCCGCTTCGACGGCGGCATCAGCGAGTTCTGTGAGTACCTGGCGCAGGACAAGGCGGTCTGCGACGTCCTGCGGTTCTCCGGACAGGGCACCTTCAAGGAGACCGTCCCCGTCCTGGACGAGCACGGCCAGATGACGCCGACCGAGGTCACCCGCGAGCTCGGCGTGGACGTGGCCATGCGCTGGGGCACCGGTTACGACACGACGATCAAGTCGTTCGTCAACATCATCGCCACTCCGAAGGGCGGCACCCATGTCAGCGGTTTCGAGCGTTCGCTGACCAAGACGATGAACGAGGCGATGCGTGCCCAGAAGGTGCTCCGCGTCGCCGAGGACGACATCGTCAAGGACGACGCCCTGGAGGGGCTCACGGCGGTCGTCACGGTGCGTCTGGCGGAGCCGCAGTTCGAGGGCCAGACGAAGGAGGTGCTCGGCACCTCCGCGGCCAACCGCATCGTCGCCAATGTGATCGCCAAGGAGCTGAAGGCGTTCCTTACGTCGACCAAGCGGGACGCGAAGGCGCAGGCCCGCGCGGTCATGGACAAGGCGGTCGCGGCCGCGAGGACGCGGATCGCGGCGCGTCAGCACAAGGACGCCCAGCGGCGCAAGACCGCCCTGGAGTCCTCGTCGCTGCCCGCGAAGCTGGCGGACTGCCGCAGCGACGACGTGGAGCGCAGCGAGCTGTTCATCGTGGAGGGCGACTCCGCGCTCGGCACCGCGAAGCTCGCGCGGAACTCGGAATTCCAGGCGCTGCTGCCGATCCGGGGCAAGATCCTGAACGTGCAGAAGGCGTCCGTGACGGACATGCTGAAGAACGCCGAGTGCGGTGCGATCATCCAGGTGATAGGAGCCGGGTCGGGCCGGACCTTCGACATCGACGCGGCGCGGTACGGAAAGATCATCCTGCTCGTGGACGCCGACGTCGACGGCGCGCACATCCGGATCCTGCTGCTGACGCTCTTCCAGCGGTACATGCGGCCGATGGTGGAGGCGGGACGGGTCTTCGCCGCGGTGCCGCCGCTGCACCGCATCGAGCTCAGCCAGCCGAAGAAGGGCCAGGACAAGTACATCTACACGTACTCGGACCGGGAGCTGCGGGAGACGCTGCTGGAGCTCCAGCGGAAGAACGTGCGGTACAAGGACTCCATCCAGCGGTACAAGGGCCTCGGTGAGATGGACGCCGACCAGCTGGCCGAGACGACGATGGACCCGCGGTTCCGCACCCTGCGCCGGATCAACATCTCCGACCTGGACTCGGCCGAACAGGTCTTCGACCTCCTGATGGGCAACGACGTCGCGCCCCGCAAGGAGTTCATCACCAGCTCCGCCGCGACACTCGACCGCTCCCGCATCGACGCGTAGGCGTGTCCGCCGGCTTCACCTGATGGGGTGAAGAGCGCGGGGAGGAGAGTCACGGATCTTCCCGTTCTGCCCATCCTTGGGCACGTGGCCGAACAGGGCCGCGGGCTAAGGAGAGTTCGGTGGAGAAGCACGACGGGCCCGATGTGGTGCCGGGCCGGACCGACGCCGGCCGGGACCGGTCCGGAGACCTGAGGGATCCCTGGTACGACGCGCCCGCGTCCGGCTGGGGAGAGCCGGACGGCACGGGGGCGCCGGCCCCCGTGGCGCCGCCCCGGACCGTGGCCCGCCAGCGGAGCGCGAGCCCGGCCGACATCTACCTGGAAGTGCAGCGCAGCGAAGCCTTCCAGGAGGTGCGCGGCAGGTACCGGCGGTTCGTCGTCCCCGCCTGCGCCACCTTCTTCACCTGGTACGTGGCGTACGTCGTGACCGCGACCTCCGCGCCGTCCCTGATGGCACGCCCGGTCGCCGGAGCCGTGAATGTGGCGATGCTGGCCGGGCTCGGACAGTTCCTCACCACGTTCCTGCTGACCTGGGCGTACGCACGACACGCGAGGCTGCGGCGGGACCGGGCGGCGCTCGATCTGCGCTGGGCCGTCTTCGAGCGGAAGAGGCGGCAGGAGCGGCGGCCCGAGCGGGGGGTCGGCCGGTGACGGGGGATCATCAGGGGCCGGCCCTGCTGCTGTTCGGGGTGTTCGTGGCCGTCACCCTCGCGATCACCACCTGGGCGAGCCGCAACCGGCACGGCACCGCTGAGGAGTTCTACGCGGGCGGACGGCTCTTCTCCCCCATGGAGAACGGTTTCGCCATCGCCGGTGACTACATGTCGGCCGCCTCCTTCCTCGGCATCTCCGGCCTGATCGCCCTCTTCGGATACGACGGGCTGCTCTACTCGGTGGGTTTCTTCGTCGCCTGGCTGGTCGTGCTGTTCCTCGTGGCCGAACTGGTGCGCAACTGCGGCCGGTTCACGCTCGGGGACGTCGTCGCCGCGCGGATGAGGGAGCGGCCGGTGCGGATCGCGGCGGGAACTTCCTCGGTGACCGTGTCCGTTCTCTACCTGGTGGCGCAGATGGTGGGTGCGGGCTCACTGGTGGCGCTGCTGCTCGGCGGGACGAGCGGCGTGGCGCGGACCTGGACCGTGGTCGGTGTCGGCGCGCTCATGGTGTTCTACGTGTCGTTCGGAGGGATGAGGGCCACCACCTGGATCCAGATCGTCAAAGCGGTCCTGCTGATGGGCGGGGCGATCGTGCTGACCGTGCTCGTCCTGATGCGCTTCCACGGGGACTTCGACCAACTGCTGCGGACCGCGGCGGACCGCAGCGGCCACGGCGAGCGGTTCCTCGCGCCCGGGTTGAGGTACGGCGGCGACTGGACCGCGCGCCTCGACTTCATCAGCCTCGGGCTCGCCCTCGTGCTCGGCACCGCCGGTCTGCCGCACATCCTGTCCCGCTTCTACACCGTGCCGACCGCGCGCGCCGCCCGCCGCTCGGTCGTCTGGTCCATCGGCCTCATCGGCAGCTTCTACCTGATGACGATCGTGCTCGGCTTCGGCGCGGCGGCCCTGGTCGGCCCGGAGGCGGTGCGCGGGTCGAACGCCGCGGGCAACACGGCGGTCCCCCTCCTCGCGCTCGACCTGGGAGGCGGCGCCCGCACCACAGGCGGAACGGTTCTGTTCGCGGTCGTCGCCGCCATCGCCTTCGCCACCATCCTCGCCGTGGTCGCCGGCATCACTCTCGCCTCCTCGGCGTCCGTGGCCCACGACCTGTACGCCTCCCTGCGGCGGCGGAGCGCGAAGCCGCACAGTGAGGTGGCGGTCGCCCGTGTCGCCGCGGCCGGGATCGGCGTGGTCGCGATCGGCCTCGGCCTGCTGGCCCGCGACCTCAACGTCGCGTTCCTGGTGGGCCTCGCCTTCGCGGTCGCCGCCTCCGCCAACCTGCCGATCCTGCTCTACTCCCTGTTCTGGCGGAACTTCACCACGCGCGGCGCGCTCTGGTCGGTGTACGGGGGCCTGCTGCCCGCGCTCGCGCTGGTGGTCCTCTCACCCGTCGTCTCCGGAGGGCCCGACTCCCTGTTCCCCGGAGTGGACTTCCAGTACTTCCCCCTGGAGAACCCCGGGCTCGTCTCCATCCCGCTGGGCTTCCTCGCGGGGTGGCTCGGCACGGTGACCTCGCGCGAGGAGGCGGACGAGGCCAAGCACGCCGAGACGGAGGTGCGGTCGCTCACCGGCGCCGGTGCGGCGTAACGATTTCCCGGGGCCCGGCGCCCGCGGTTCCTCGGACGGGCCGGGGGCTCAGACGCTGGCCGCCCACTCGTAGCGGTGCTCCGGACGGCCCGTGTCGCCGTACTTGAGGCTGAGCCTGACCCGGCCCGTGCGCTCCAGGAGCTTCAGATAGCGCTGTGCCGTCTGCCGGCTGAGCCGCGTGCGGTCCGCCAGCTCCTGGGCCGAGAGCGGCCCCTCAGCGGCCATCAGGGCCCGCCGCACCAGCTCCGCCGTGGTGGGGGAGTGGCCCTTGGGCAGCTCGGGCGCCGGAGTCGCCGAGAGGGCGCCGAAGATGCGGTCCACCTCGGCCTGCTCGGCCTCGCCACCGCCGTCCAGGGTGCGGCGCAGCGTCGCGTACGCGTCGAGCTTGGCGCGAAGTCCCGCGTAGGAGAACGGTTTGACGAGGTACTGGAGCGCGCCGTGCCGCATCGCCGCCTGCACCGTGGCGACGTCGCGCGCCGCGGTCACCATGATCACGTCGGTCTGATGGCCGCGCTCACGCAGGCTGCGTACGACCGACAGGCCCGTCTCGTCCGGCAGGTAGTGGTCCAGGAGCACCAGATCGACCGGGACGTCCTCGACGAGGCGCAGGGCCTCGGCGGCGTTGTGCGCCTTCGCCGCCACGCGGAAGCCGGGGATCTTCGCCACATAGGCGGCATTGACGTCCGCCACACGGACGTCGTCGTCCACGACGAGTACCTCGATCATCCCGTCGATCACGCCGTCGTTCATCGTGACTCCTTCGGGGCCCTGGTCATCGTCGCTCCTTCGCGCTCGGGGGCGGCGTGCTCCTCCGGCGCGGCGAGCTCGGGCCGCGTGAGCGCCTCGGGCAGGACGACGGTGAACTCCGCGCCCCCGTCCGGCGCTTCACCGACCCGCGCGCTGCCGCCCTGCCGCTCGGCGAGCCTGCGGACCAGCGCGAGGCCGATGCCGCGCTTGCCGTGCGCCGGGGGCTCCTTGGTGGTCCAGCCCTCGGTGAAGATCGTCTCGCGCTGCCCGGCGGGAACTCCCGGGCCGGAATCGCACACCTGGAGGACGACGGTTCGCCCTTCGGTGCGCACATCGACCTCCACGCGCGCGTGGCGGCTGCCCGCGGCGGCGTCCAGCGCGTTGTCGACGAGGTTGCCGACGATCGTGACGAGCCCGCCGGGGTCGACGAGCCGGTCCGGCAGAGCGGCCCCGCGCCGTACGGAGAGCGCGACGCCGCGCTCCGCGGCGACCGTGGCCTTGCCGACCAGCAGGGCCGCGAGCAGCGGATCGTGGATCTTCTCCGTGATCTGCTCGGCGGTCACCCGGTGGGCCCCCGCGACCTCGCCGACGAACTCCGCCGCCTCCTCGTACATCTCCAGTTCGAGCAGGCCGAGGAGCGTGTGCATGCGGTTGGCGTGCTCGTGGTCCTGGGCGCGCAGGGCGTCGATGAGACCGCGCGTGGAGTCGAGCTCGCGGCCGAGCTGCTCCAGCTCCGTGCGGTCCCGCAGGGTGGCGACGGCGCCCCCGTCGTCGGTGGGCATGCGGTTGGCGACCAGGACGCGCTGCCCGCGCACCGTCAGGAGATCGGTGCCGGTGACCCGGCCGGCGAGCACGTCGGTCGTCCGGCCCGGACCGAGCGCCTCGTCGAGCGGCTGCCCGGTCACCTCGGTGCCGAGGCCGAGGAGGCGCTGGGCCTCGTCGTTGAGCAGCCGGATCCGGCCGGTGCGGTCCAGGGCGACGACGCCCTCGCGGATGCCGTGCAACATCGCCTCGCGTTCCGCGAGCAGGGCGGAGATGTCCGAGAAGGCCAGGTCGCGGGTCTGCCGCTGCACCCTGCGGGAGATCAGATACGCCGCCAGCGCGCCGACGGCGAGAGCCCCGCCCGCGTAGGCGAGCAGCCCCGGGATCGAGTGGACGAGGCGCGCCCGCACACTGTCGTACTCGATGCCTACGGAGACGGCGCCCACGATGTCCCCGTGCGCGTCCCGCAGCGCCACCTTGCCGCGGGCCGAGCGCCCCAGGGTGCCGTTGTCGATCTCCATGACGTCGCGGCCCGCGAGGGCGTCGCTCGGGTCCGTCGAGACGACCTTGCCGATCTGGGCGCGGTCGGTGTGGGACCAGCGCACACCCTCCTTGTTCATGATCACCACATACTCGGCGCCGCTGGCCCGCCGGATCCGCTCGGCCGCCTCCTGGACCGGTCCGTCGGCCGTCGGCCGCGACGCCGAGAGGTCCTCGGCGAGCTCCGGCTGTGCGGCCGTCGTCTGGGCGATGGCGAGCGCGCGGCGCATCGCCTGGTCGTCGAGCTGGTCGCTCAGCGGTGCGAGGAAGAGGCCGGTGGCGAGCACCGCGACCCCGGCGGCGATGGCCAGCTGCATCAGCAGCACCTGCGAGAACACACGCCGCGGCAGACCGAGGCGGAGGCGTCGCGCAGGGGAGGTGGGGCTCATGTGTACGAACGGTACGGCCGGGAGCGGTCTACTCCGAAGTCACTGTGGCGGGGATCTCGTACCCCGGACCGTCGGGGAGCGACCGGATCGCCACCACGTCCATCCGCGCGGGTGATACGAGGGCGGCGCCGCAACTCTCCGGGCGGGGCGGCAGGGAAGCGGTCTGTTCGACGGTGACCCGCCACCGGCGGCCGTCGGTGTGCGCGACGGTCACTTCCAGGCGTGCACCCGCACCTTCCGTGGCGACGACGTTCAGCGTGCCCGCCGCGTCCTCCCCGGTCGACGTGCGCACCGCGAGCTCGGCGGCCTGTCCGGGCCGCTCCCAGGCCGAGCTGCCCCGGCAGCCCGCGGTGACGACGCGGTCCGCGCGTACCGCTTCGAGGACTTCCTTGACGGCGGGCACGTCCATCCGGCCGTACGCATACCCGTGGGGCAGCACGAGCAGGGTCGGCGAGAACCGGTGCCCGCCCAGATGGGTGACTTCCCAGGCGCCCTCTTCCCCCGAGGCGGTGAGGGCGTCGGCGAGAGGCTTGCCGAGCAGGGCGCAACAGCGGTCGCGCTTGCCGTTGGTGCAGACGAACACCAGCGGGGCGCCGGTGTGCGGGGCCCCGAAGCCGCCGTGGTCGCCCGCGCCGAGGGCCGCGAAGTCGAGCTCCGTCAGCCGCCGCGGGTCGTCGAGCACGGCGCCGCGCAGCCAGGCGCGACCGGGGACGGTGTGTCCCACGTACACCTGGTGCCGGCGCGGCGTGTGAGAGTCGGCGTGGCGTCCGGGGCGGCGGATCAGGGCGACGCGCACGCCGGTTCCCTCGACGGCCTTCTCCAGGGCGCGGCCGACCTCCGGGTCGAGACGGCTGGACTTCAGCGCCTTGGCGCCCCAGGGGCCCGGCTGTTCCAGCAGGAGCCATGTCCTGGCGGTGGCGGCGGTCCCCGCGAGAGGTTCGGCCAGGTCCCGCGAGGCGGTCGCGCACGTACTCACACAGGTGAGCCTAACCTGCGCTCACTGCGGGTGATTCACGCCTCGGGGGAGAGCGCCGGCACGCGGGCGGGAACAAGCCCGCGTACCGACCGCCGAGCCGGCTGTCAGGCGTCGGGAATGTCGGCCTTGGCTCGGATGAGGGTCTCGCGGGAGATCGTGACGATGCGCTCGTAGTCGGCTCGCGAGGCGTCGGCGGGGAGGCCGGCGTCCAGCGTGGCTGTGACGTCGGTGCCGATGACGGCGAAGCTTCCGTCGGACAGTTCGAAGATGTCGGGGCAGTTCTGGCCTGTCGCGCAGCCTCGTGCGCGAGGGGATGCCCCGACCCGACGGATGATCTGGCTCACTGTCGTTTCCCTCGAATCTGGCGTTCACCGACTGGCACTGCCACTACAGAACGTCACAGTGCCAAATTTGGTTACGGGCAGTGTTCGCGACACGTGTGGCCCGTCCGCGTTCCCCCAGGTGGGCTCAGGCGGGATCGGTCGGCGGCGGCTCGCCCACGACCCACCAGTCGTCGATGTCCGTCTCCTCCAGCTGCCGTAGGAGGTCGTCGACCAACAGGCCCAGTTGGGCTTCTTCCGTGGCGCTGTCCAGCGTCGCCCGGTGGGGCTGCGTCGCGTGCCAGTACTCCCGGACGATCGGGTTCTGGAACATGCCGCGGGCGTAACCGTAGAACTGCTCACGGGTGAAGTTCCCGAGGCGGTAGTTGAGCACCATGTTGGTGTACATGGCGTTGGCGTACAGGTACTGCCGTTGTCGTTTGGCGGAGACGCCCTCTCCGTAGGCGTCGAGAACCTCGGCGAGGTCTGCGTCGTCCATGGCCTTGCTCAGGAGCTCCCAGTGGAGCCGCTGCTGGCAGGTCAGATTCGTGTGGCGCTGGGTCCGCGCCGACCGCTCCAGGCGGCTGAGCCGCTCGTCGAGCGCGTCGAAGGAGCGTCGCTGCGCGGCCGAGGTGGCGACGGCGCCCGCGGCGATGCCAAGCCCTGCTGTGACAACGCAGCGCAGCATCTCTGCCGCGTGCATCTTTGTGAACATGTCAACCCCCGATTCGGGCGACCGTCCGCCGGTCGTCGGATGCGGGTCGACAGGGAGCGGACCGGCGAGCGATGGGCGGTGCGCTTGCCGTCTCCCAGACTGCCGAGCGGCTCTGACCGGCGGGGAGGTGGCACGGCGGCGCACGGGGAGCACAAGCGGTCGCGCGTCCCGACGCCGTGCCTGACGTGTGCCCCGCGAGCGCCGCCGACAATCGTTCACTTCGCGGCCCGGCCACGCGCGCCTATCCTTGGCCGGTCTTCATTCGTCGTACGGAATCCGCCGCGGTCCGTACCAGCGTCGGCACGAGAGGTCCGCGTTGAACAAACAGCAGATCCCGGTCGTCGTCCTCGCCGGCTTCCTGGGCTCCGGCAAGACGACCCTGCTCAACCATCTGCTGCACCGCAGCGGCGGCAGCCGCATCGGGGCGATCGTCAACGACTTCGGTTCGATCGAGATCGACGCCATGTCGGTCGCGGGCCAGCTCGGCGACTCGACCGTCTCCCTCGGCAACGGGTGTCTGTGCTGTGCCGTGGACGCCAGTGAGCTCGACGAGTACCTGGAGCGGCTCGCCCGGCCCGCCGCCGGGATCGACGTCATCGTCATCGAGGCGAGCGGGCTCGCCGAGCCGCAGGAGCTCGTCAGGATGCTGCTCGCCAGCGAGAACCCGCACATCGTCTACGGAGGGCTCGTCGAGGTCGTCGACGCGGCCGAGTTCGACGCCACCAGGGAGCGGCACCCCGAGCTGGACCGGCACGTGGGCATCGCCGATCTCGTCGTGGTCAACAAGACCGACCGTGTGCCCGCGGCGGAGCGTGAGCGCCTCCTCGACCTCGTCCGCGGGCTCGCGGGGCGCGCGGCCGTCGTCGCCGCCTCCTACGGCCGCGTCGACGTCGAGCTGTTCTTCGACCGGGCGCCGGTGGGGGAGAGGGTCGGACAGCTCTCCTTCGACGACCTGCGCGATCACGAAGCGGACGGAACGGACGGTGAGGCGGGCGGTGCGGATCACGAGGGCCGTGGCGGTCATCAGGACCACCTGCACGCCGCCTACGAAAGCCTCGCCTTCACCTCGGACGTGCCCATGGGGCCGCGCGCCCTGATGGCCCTGCTCGACAGCCGTCCCGAAGGGCTCTACCGCATCAAGGGGTACGTCGATTTCGGCCCCGCCGACCCGCGCAACCGGTACGAGGTGCACGCCGTGGGGCGGTTCCTGCGCTTCTACCCGGAGCCGTGGGGTCCGGACGAGCCGCGGCTGACCCAGCTCGTGCTCATCGGGTCGCACATCGACGTACGGGCCCTGGAGAAGGAGCTGGAGGCCTGTCGCGAGGACGCCCCACAGGCCGACGAGCGTGGCATGTGGGGCGTACTGCGATACGTACAGGAGCCTGAAGAGCAGGCGTAGCCGCCGCGGCTACACCGGCCCGGCCACCGCCGTCACCGGCTTCCCGAGCGAGACGCCCGAGCCGTCGCGGCGCGGGTCGATCTCCGGCAGCTCCGCCGGTGAGCCGTTGCGCTGGGCCGCGCGCGGCGGCGTCGGGCCCGCCCAGGCGAAGCTCAGGCAGTCCTCGCCCTTCAGGAATCGCTGGACGCGCACACCGCCCGTGGCACGCCCCTTGCGCGGGTACTGGTCGAACGGCGTGAGCTTCGCCGTCGTCTGGACCGAGTCGTCGAGCGTGCCGCGCGAGCCCGCCACCGTGAAGACCACCGCGTCCACCGCCGGGTCCACCGCGGCGAAGGAGATGACCTTCGCGCCCTCGGCGAGCTTGATGCCCGCCATGCCGCCCGCGGGCCGGCCCTGCGGACGGACCTGCGAGGCCTGGTACCGCAGGAGCTGGGCGTCGTCCGTGATGAAGACGAGGTCCTCCTCGCCGGTGCGCAGCTCGGCCGCGCCGACGATCCGGTCACCGTCCTTCAGGGTGATGACCTCCAACTCCTCCTTGTTGGACGGATAGTCGGGGACCACGCGCTTGACGACGCCCTGCTCGGTGCCGAGCGCGAGACCCGGCGAGGACTCGTCGAGCGTCATCAGACAGATCAGCTTCTCGTCCTTCTCCAGGGTGAGCAGCTCCGCGACGGGCGCTCCTCCGGAGAGGTTGGGCGCGCTCGCCGTCTCCGGCAGCTGGGGAAGGTCCACTACGGAGAGGCGCAGCAGCCGCCCCTGGGAGGTGACCGCGCCCACCTCGCCGCGCGCCGTCGCCGGTACCGCCGAGACGATCACGTCGTGCTTGACGCGCTTGGTGTCGCCGTCGGCGAAGGGGTCGCCGTTGGCCGTGCGGGCCAGGAGGCCCGTCGACGACAGGAGCACCCGGCACGGGTCGTCCGCCACCTGGAGCGAGACGGCGGGGGCCGGGGAGCCGGCCGACTCCAGGAGCACCGTCCGCCGGTCGGTGCCGAACTTCTTGGCGACGGCGGCCAGTTCCGACGAGACCAGCTTGCGCAGCTCCGCGTCCGAGTCGAGGATGCCGGTCAGCTCGTCGATCTCGCCGTTGAGCTTGTCGCGCTCGGACTCCAGCTCGATGCGGTCGTACTTGGTCAGGCGGCGCAGCGGCGTGTCCAGGATGTACTGCGTCTGGATGTCGCTGAGCGAGAAGCGCTCGATCAGGCGCTCCTTGGCCTGCGTGGAGTTGTCACTGGAGCGGATGAGGCGGATGACCTCGTCGATGTCCAGGAGGGCGACCAGGAGGCCCTCGACCAGGTGCAGACGGTCGCGCTTCTTGCCGCGGCGGAACTCGCTGCGGCGGCGCACCACGTCGAACCGGTGGTCGAGATAGACCTCAAGGAGCTCCTTGAGGCCGAGGGTGAGGGGCTGGCCGTCGACCAGCGCGACGTTGTTGATGCCGAAGGACTCCTCCATCGGCGTCAGTTTGTACAGCTGCTCCAGGACGGCCTCGGGGACGAAGCCGTTCTTGATCTCGATGACCAGGCGCAGGCCGTGCGCGCGGTCGGTGAGGTCCTTGACGTCGGCGATGCCCTGGAGCTTCTTCGAGCCGACCAGGTCCTTGATCTTGGAGATGACCTTCTCGGGTCCGACCGTGAAGGGCAGTTCGGTGACGACGAGGCCCTTGCGGCGCGCCGTCACGTTCTCCACGGAGACCGTCGCGCGGGTCTTGAAGGTGCCGCGGCCCGTGTCGTACGCGTCCTTGATGCCGCTCAGCCCGACGATCCGGCCGCCCGTGGGCAGGTCGGGGCCCGGCACGTACTTCATCAGGGTCTCGAGGTCGGCGCCCGGGTGCTTGATCAGGTGGCGGGCGGCGGCGATGACCTCGCCGAGGTTGTGCGGCGGCATGTTCGTCGCCATGCCGACGGCGATGCCCGACGCGCCGTTGACCAGGAGGTTCGGATAGGCCGCGGGGAGGGCGGAGGGCTCCATCTCCTGGCCGTCGTAGTTCGGCTCGAAGTCGACGGTGTTCTCGTCGATCGACTCCGTCATCAGGGAGGTGGCGTCGGCCATCCTGCACTCGGTGTACCGCATGGCGGCCGGCGGGTCGTCGTTGCCGAGGGAGCCGAAGTTGCCGTGGCCGTCGACCAGGGGGAGGCGCATCGAGAAGGGCTGGGCCATGCGCACCAGCGCGTCGTAGATCGACGCGTCGCCGTGCGGGTGCAACTTACCCATGACCTCGCCGACGACGCGGGCGCACTTCACATAGCCGCGGTCGGGGCGCAGGCCCATCTCGTTCATCTGGTAGACGATCCTGCGGTGGACCGGCTTCATGCCGTCGCGGGCGTCCGGCAGGGCGCGGGAGTAGATGACCGAATACGCGTACTCGAGGAAGGAGCCCTGCATCTCGTCGACAACGTCGATGTCGAGGATCTTCTCCTCGTACGCGTCGTCGGGCGGCGGGGTCTTCGTGCTGCGGCGGGCCATCGCTGCTGCGGCTCCTTCACCAAGCAAGTGCGGGTTCTGACGCCGACCATTGTGGACTGTCCCACTGACAACGCCGACCACGACCCGTGCACCGGCGGTGTCACGCGCGACTACGCCGAGGGCGGACCGGGAACTTCGTCAGGTGTCCGCACGCTTGCATACAGTGGCAGGACTGGCAGAACCAGCAATGTTTTAGCGATCGAAGGGACGTACATGCCCATGGGTCACACGGCCACAGCCGAGGCCGGCTCCGGCGGCCTGACAGCGACCGAGCACCGGCTGGCCAACGGCCTGCGCGTGGTGCTCTCCGAGGACCACCTGACCCCCGTCGCCGCGGTCTGCCTCTGGTACGACGTCGGCTCACGCCACGAGGTCAAGGGGCGAACCGGCCTCGCGCACCTCTTCGAGCACCTCATGTTCCAGGGCTCGAAGCAGGTGCACGGCAACGGCCACTTCGAGCTGGTCCAGGGCGCGGGCGGCTCGCTCAACGGCACGACGAGCTTCGAGCGCACCAACTACTTCGAGACGATGCCCGCCCACCAGTTGGAGCTCGCCCTCTGGCTCGAGGCCGACCGGATGGGCTCGCTGCTCTCCGCCCTCGACGAGGAGTCCATGGAGAACCAGCGCGACGTCGTCAAGAACGAGCGCCGCCAGCGCTACGACAACGTCCCGTACGGCACGGCCTTCGAAAAGCTGACCGCCCTCTCGTACCCGGAGGGCCACCCGTACCACCACACGCCGATCGGCTCCATGGCCGACCTGGACGCGGCCACCCTGGACGACGCGCGCGCGTTCTTCCGCACGTACTACGCGCCCAACAACGCCGTCCTCTCGGTCGTCGGCGACATCGACCCGGAGCAGACGCTCGCCTGGATCGAGAAGTACTTCGGATCGATCCCCGGGCACGACGGCAAGCAGCCGCCCCGCGACGGGTCCCTGCCCGAGCGCATCGGCGAGGAGCTGCGCGAGGTCGTCGAGGAGGACGTCCCGGCCCGCGCCCTGATGGCCGCCTACCGCCTCCCGGAGGACGGCACGCGCGCGTGCGACGCGGCCGACATCGCCCTCACCGTCCTCGGCAGCGGCGAGTCCTCCCGGCTCTACAACCGCCTCGTGCGCCGGGACCGCACGGCGGTCGCCGCGGGCTTCGGCCTGCTGCGCCTCGCCGGGGCGCCCTCGCTCGGCTGGCTGGACGTGAAGACGTCCGGCGACGTCGAGGTCCCCGTGATCGAGGCCGCCGTCGACGAGGAGCTGGCCCGCTTCGCCGCCGAGGGCCCCACTCCGGAGGAGATGGAGCGCGCCCAGGCGCAGTTGGAGCGCGAGTGGCTCGACCGGCTCGGCACGGTCGCGGGACGCGCCGACGAACTCTGCCGGTACGCCGTCCTGTTCGGCGACCCGCAGCTCGCCCTCACCGCCGTCCAGCGCGTCCTCGACGTCACGGCGGAAGAGGTCAAGCAGGTCGCGGGGGCCCGCCTGCGCCCCGACAACCGCGCGGTGCTCGTGTACGAACCCGTGACTGCCGCCGACGAGGGCGCAGAGGCCGCTGAGGAAGAAGAGGAGGCGGCGAAGTGACCGAGGCCGCGACGATGCAGTTCCACCCCCAGCCCCAGGCGGGCCCCGCCAAGCCCTGGGCCTTCCCGGCGCCCGAGCGCGGCACGCTGCCCAACGGCCTCACCGTGCTGCGCTGCGACCGCCCGGGCCAGCAGGTCGTCGCCGTCGAGATCAACCTCGAAGCGCCCCTGGACGCCGAGCCCGAGGGCCTCGACGGTGTCGCCACGATCATGGCGAGGGCCTTCAACGAAGGCACCGACAAGCACTCCGCCGAGGAGTTCGCCGCCGAGCTCGACCGCTGCGGCGCCACCATGGACGCGCACGCCGACCACCCCGGCGTACGCGTCTCCCTGGAGGTCCCGGTCTCCCGGCTGCCGAAGGCGCTCGGCCTGCTCGCCGACGCCCTGCGGGCCCCCGCCTTCGCGGACGGCGAGATCGAGCGGCTCGTCCGCAACCGCCTCGACGAGATCCCGCACGAGGCCGCCAACCCGGCGCGCCGCGCCGCCAAGGAGCTCTCCAAGGAGCTCTTCCCCGCGACCTCGCGCATGTCGCGCCCCCGCCAGGGCACCGAGGAGACGGTCGCGGCCATCGACTCGGCGGCGGTGCGCGCCTTCTACGAGAAGCACGTCCGCCCCGCCACGGCCACCCTCGTCGTGGTCGGCGACCTGACGGGGACCGACCTGGACGCCGTCCTCGCGGACACGGTGGGCGCCTGGACGGGCTCCCCGGGCGAGCCGCGCCCGGTGCCGCCGGTGACCGCCGACGACCGCGGCCGCGTCGTCATCGTGGACCGCCCCGGAGCGGTCCAGACGCAGCTGCTGATCGGCCGCATCGGCGCCGACCGGCACGACCGCGTCTGGCCGGCCCAGGTCCTCGGCACGTACTGCCTGGGCGGCACCCTCACCTCGCGTCTCGACCGCGTCCTGCGCGAGGAGAAGGGATACACCTACGGCGTACGGGCGTTCAGCCAGGTCCTGCGTTCGGCGCCGGACGGCTCGGGCGCCGCGATGCTCGCCATCAGCGGCTCCGTCGACACCCCGAACACGGGGCCTGCGCTGGAGGACCTGTGGAAGGTCCTGCGCGTCCTCGCCGCCGAGGGCCTCACGGACGCCGAGCGCGACGTGGCCGTGCAGAACCTGGTGGGCGTCGCCCCGCTCAAGTACGAGATGGCGGCCTCCGTGGCGGCCACCCTCGCCGACCAGGTCGAGCAGAACCTGCCGGACGACTTCCAGGCGCAGCTGTACCGGCAGCTGGCCGCCACCGGCACCGTGGAGGCCACCGCCGCCGTCGTGAACGCCTTCCCGGCGGACCGGCTGGTGACGATCCTGGTCGGGGACGCCGCGCAGATCGAGGAGCCCGTCAGGGCCCTCGGCCTCGGCGAAGTGAATGTCGTCACCAGCTGAGTGACGGTCAGGACATATCGGGACCCCGGTGACCGCTTCAGGTGCCGGGGTCCTCATATGTCCGAATTCATATGGTGGTTGCCTGTCTGCCGTGTGGCGTGCGCTACAAAAAGCGACTTCTGTTTGTCGATTGAAGGCGGCCCGTTTAGCGTCGACCCGGCTGTTCGTCGCGCAGTACGCCGCATCCGCGGCACCGGACAGTCATCGCCGAGTCCCCGTACGGCGCGAGCCAGGGGAGCCGGGGACCCACATGTCCCCTGGGGTGAATCGGGCACCTTGCCGTGAGGCGAGGGATCCGTAGGAGACCTTCCTGCTCCGAACCCGTCAGCTAACCCGGTAGGCGAGAGGGAAGGAAAGGAACACCCGCCACATGGCGTTCACCCGTGCCACCGGGAAGCACCGTCGTCCGAGCCGCCTGACGCGTACCACCGCGAACGTCGCCGGTGTCGCGGCGCTCACCACCACCGGTGTCATCGGCGGCCTCGCGGCCCCGGCGCTCGCCGCCCCCGACGAGGCGGCCATGGAGCACACCGGCCTCACCCAGGCGATATCCGTGGGCGGCTCGCTCGCCGCGAGCATCGACGCGCAGGCCGCGGCGCAGCAGGAGGCCGCCGACGACGCCGCCGCCGCGAAGAAGGCCGAAGAGGCCGCCAGGAAGCTGGCCGCCGAGGAGAAGCGGAAGGCCGAGGCCGAGGCCAAGGCGAAGGCCAAGAAGGAGCGCGAGGCCCGCGAGGCCAAGGAGCGCGCCTCCCGCGAGGCCGAGCGCAAGCGCCTGAACGCCTACGTCTCCCCGATCAGCGGCTCGTACGTCTCCACGGGCTACCAGACCGGCGGCGCCATGTGGTCCTCCGGCAGCCACACCGGCGTCGACTTCCACGCGGCGTCCGGCACCCCGGTCCACGCGGTCGGCTCCGGCACCGTCGTCGAGGCCGGCTGGGGCGGCGCCTACGGCAACAACGTGGTCATCAAGATGAACGACGGCACGTACACCCAGTACGGCCACATGTCGTCCCTCAGCGTCACCGTGGGCCAGACGGTCACCCCGGGCCAGCAGATCGGCCTCTCCGGTTCCACCGGCAACTCCAGCGGCCCGCACCTCCACTTCGAGGCCCGCACCGGCGCCGACTACGGCTCGGACATCGACCCCGTCGCGTACCTCCGCTCGCACGGCGTCAACGTCTGACGGACGGCGGCCCCCCGTACGGCACGCACGGCCCGTACAGCTTCGAAAGCCCCGGCTCGATCCGAGCCGGGGCTTTCGCGTGGCCCTCGCACGACCCTTGGCCAAAAGATATCCATGAATTCCGGCCCGCCGTCGGAATTCCGACGCCCTGCAATAGAGTCACTGAATGAGCGTCGGTCGACCGCGTTTCGCGGGGATTAAGGCGGAGGTCCGGTCATGCGCGTTCCCGCGCACTCGGTATGCACGGCCATTCGGGACGACATCGTCGCCGGTGTCCACGAAAGGGGCGGCCGGCTCACCGAGGAACTCCTCGCACGCCGCTACGGCGTCTCCCGGGTGCCCGTGCGCGAGGCCCTGCGCACGCTGGAGGCCGAGGGCTTCGTCGTCACCCGCAGGCACGCGGGCGCCTGCGTCGCCGAGCCCACGGAGCAGGAGGCCGCCGACCTCCTGGAGGTCAGGACGCTGCTCGAACCGCTCGCCGCGGCGCGCGCCGCGCAGCGCCGCACCGACGCGCACCTGAAGGTGTTGCGCGGGCTCGTCAGGCTGGGCCAGGAGCGCTCACGGGGCGGCGCAGGGGAAGATCTGCGCTCCCTGGACGGCTGGTTCCACGAGACGCTCGCCCAGGCCTGCGGAAGCCCCAACCTCAGCGCGCTGCTCACCCAGCTCCGGCACAAGATCGCCTGGATGTACGTCGTGGAGACCCCGGCGGCGCCCGGCGAGTCCTGGTCGGAGCATGCCGCGATCCTCGACGCGGTCGCCCGCCGGGACCCGGAGCGGGCCAGGGCGCTCACCGCCGCGCACGCCGAACGGGCGAGGGCGGCCCACCGGTTGCGCCCCGCGCGCCGGCCCGGCCGTGTGAGGGATTCGCAACATGCCGTAAACACGGTGAGCCTCCGGAATTAACGGAGGTGCCGTATACAAAAGAAAAGCCATTTTTTCGAGCGCATGCGCCCGCATACGCGAATGGGGTCACCCGGTAATTCCGGGTGACCCCATCCACGTAATGCTGGAAACGTGTTCTAGACCGTCTCCGGAAGCTCCTCAAGACCCTCCGAGACCAGCTTCGCCAGACGGTCGAGAGCGGCGTCGGCGCCCTCGGCGTCGGACGCGAGCACGATCTCCTCGCCGCCCTGGGCGCCCAGGCCGAGCACCGCGAGCATCGAGCCGGCGTTGACCGGGTCGCCGCCGGCCTTGGCGATCGTCACGGGGACACCGGAGGCGGTGGCCGCACGGACGAAGATGGAGGCGGGTCGGGCGTGAAGGCCCTCGGCCCAGCCGACGTTGACGCGGCGCTCAGCCATGTGTTGCTGCCCTTCCAGGTGTCTCACACTTGTCTAGACCAGTGTCTCATGCCGTCACGGGTGCTCTGCCGGACCCGGTCCGGCCCCGACTGCCTCGACCCGTCCCAGCTTGCCCCGGCCCCGACGGCCGCGCGACCCGTACCCTGGCCCCATGCAGACCCCGTCGGATCAGCAGGATCGGCACGACTACCCGTCGCACTGGGAAGCCGATGTGGTGCTGCGCGACGGAGGCACCGCCCGGATCAGGCCCATCACGGCCGAGGACGCGGACCGCCTGGTCAGCTTCTACGAACAGGTCTCGGACGAGTCGAAGTACTACCGCTTCTTCGCGCCCTACCCCCGGCTGTCCGCCAAGGACGTGCACCGCTTCACCCACCACGACCAGGTGGACCGGGTGGGCCTCGCGGCCACCGTGGGCGGTGAGTTCATCGCCACCGTGCGCTACGACCGCATCGACGAGCGCGGCATGGCCGCCAGCGCGCCCGCTGACGAGGCCGAGGTCGCCTTCCTCGTGCAGGACGCCCACCAGGGCCGCGGCGTCGCCTCCACACTCCTGGAGCACATCGCGGCCGTCGCCAGGGAGCGCGGCATCCGGCGCTTCGCCGCCGAGGTGCTGCCCGCCAACACCAAAATGATCAAGGTGTTCACGGACGCGGGCTACCAGCAGAAGCGCAGCTTCGAGGACGGCGTCGTACGCCTGGAGTTCGACCTGGAGCCGACCGCCCGCTCACTCGCCGTGCAGCGCGCCCGCGAACAGCGCGCCGAGGGACGGTCCGTGCAGCGCCTCCTGACACCCGGCTCGGTCGCGGTGATCGGCGTGGGCCGCGCCCCCGGCGGCGTGGGCCGCAGCGTGCTGGCCAACCTCCGGGAGTCCGGCTTCACCGGGCGCCTGTACGCGGTGAACAGCGCCTTCGAAGAGGAGGCCGAGGGGGCTGGCGTCGACGGTGTGCCCGCGCACCGCTCCGTGGCCGCCATCGAGGAGCCCGTGGACCTCGCGGTGGTCGCCGTGCCCGCCGAGCGCGTCCCCCAGGCCGTCGCCGAGTGCGGGGAGCGCGGCGTGCGCGGCCTCGTGGTCCTCTCCGCGGGCTACGGAGAGAGCGGCCCGCTCGGCCGCGAGCGCCAGCGCGAACTGGTGCGCCAGGCCCGGTCGTACGGCATGCGCATCATCGGCCCGAACGCCTTCGGCGTCATCAACACCTCTCCGGAGACACGGCTCAACGCCTCCCTCGCCCCGCAGTCACCCGCGCGCGGGCGCATCGGTCTGTTCACCCAGTCCGGCGCGATCGGGATCGCCCTGCTGTCCGGACTGCACCGGCGGGGCGCGGGCCTCTCCACGTTCGTCGGATCCGGCAACCGCGCCGACGTGTCCGGCAACGACCTGCTCCAGTACTGGTTCGAGGACCCCGACACCGACGTCACGCTGATGTACCTGGAGACCATCGGCAACCCGCGCAAGTTCACCCGTCTCGCACGGCGTTCGGCCACCACCAAGCCCCTCGTCGTCGTCCAGGGCGCCCGCCACAGCGGCATCACGCCGACCGGCCACGCCGTGCAGGCCACCCGCCTGCCGCACGCCACCGTCTCGGCGCTGCTGCGCCAGGCGGGCGTCATCCGCGTCGACACCGTCACGGAGATGGTCGACGCGGGGCTCCTGCTCGCCGGGCAGCCGCTGCCCTCCGGGCCCCGCGTGGGCATCCTCGGGAACTCCGAGTCCCTCGGCCTCCTCACGTACGACGCCTGCGTCGCCGACGGACTGCGGCCGCTGCCGCCCCGCGACCTCACCACGGCGGCGACCCCGGCCGACTTCCGCGCCGCGCTCGCCGAGGCGCTCTCGGACGACGGCTGCGACGCGGTGATCGTCAACGCGATCCCCTGGGTCGGCGAGGACGGGGCCGCCACCGACCCAGAGACGCTGGCCACGGAGCTGCGGGCCGCCGCCGCGGGATGCCCCGCCAAGCCCGTCGCCGTGGTCCACGTCGAGCTCGGCGGGCTCGCCGAGGCGCTGGCCGCCGCGGCCAGCACACGCCCCGACGCCCCCGCCCCGCCGACCGGCCGGCAGCCCGCCGAGGAAGCCGCCCCGGACACCCCGGAGGAGCAGGCTCCCGCCGCGGAGCAGTACCGCATCCCGGCCTACCCCGCCGCCGAGCGGGCCGTCCGCGCCCTCTCCGAAGCCGTCAAGTACGCGCAGTGGCGGCGCGAGGCCGCCGAGCCCGGGCGGGTGCCCGAGTACGACGACATCGACGAGAGCGGGGCCGCCGGCCGCATCGAGGAGCTGCTGGCCAAGGACGGCGACCCGCGCGGACTCACCCTCGCCCCGGCCGACGCCCACGAACTGCTCGGGCGCTACGGCATCCGCGTACGACAGGCCCTGCCCGCGCCCGGCCCCGACGCGGCGGCACAGGCCGCCCGCACCCTCGGCTACCCCGTCGCCCTGAAGA
Source organism: Streptomyces sp. NPDC030245 (assembly GCF_055572995.1). Lineage (NCBI taxonomy): Bacteria > Bacillati > Actinomycetota > Actinomycetes > Kitasatosporales > Streptomycetaceae > Streptomyces > Streptomyces sp. NPDC030245. Next base: position 155,342 of record NZ_JBVICF010000003.1, read on the forward strand.
CCACCGCCCCCCACTTGCGGCACCGCGCCGACCTCGGCGGAGTGCGCCTCGACCTCGCCGACGAGGAGCAACTGCGACGCGCCTACCAGGAGTTGACGGACGCCTTCGGCGGCCCCGCCGAGCTGCGTCCCGTCGTGCAGGGCATGGTGCCGCGCGGCGTCGACACCGTCGTGCGCGCGGTCATCGACCCGGCCGCCGGAGCGGTGCTCTCGTTCGGCCTCGCGGGCGCCGCGTCCGAACTGCTCGGCGACACCGCCCACCGCCTGGTCCCGGTCACCGACCGCGAGGCGGGCTCCATGGTCAGGTCCATCCGGACCGCACCGCTCCTGTTCGGCTGGCGAGGCTCCGCACCCGTCGACACCGCGGCACTCGAAGAGCTGCTCCAGCGGGTCTCCCGGCTCGTCGACGACCACCCCGAAGTGGTCACCGTCACCCTGGAGCCCGTCGTCGTCGCCCAGCGCGGCCTCTCCGTGCTCGACGCCTCGGTCCGGCTCGCACCCCCGCCCGCCCGCGACGACCTCGGTCCGCGCACCCTTCCCGGCTACTGAGGCCGCGGGGCACCGTGCGCCCCGCGCCTGGCCGTAGGATGGACGGCATGGCAAAGACCGGTACGACGACCCAGGGGCTGCGCGCGGCGATCGAGCGCAGCGGCTACTACCCGGCCCTCGTGGCCGAGGCGGTGGAGGCCGCGATCGGCGGCGAGGCCATCGGGTCCTACCTGGTCCACCAGGAGACGACGTTCGACGCCAACGAAGTGCGCCGGCATGTCACCGTCCTCGTCCTGACCGGCACGCGCTTCATCGTCAGCCACACCGACGAGCAGGCGGCGGACAGCACCTCCCCGACGCCGTACGCGACGACCTCCACCGAGTCGGTGAGGATCGGCCGCATCTCCTCGGTCGTGGTCAGCCGCGTCGTCGGCAACCCCGAGAAGTACGTGCCGGGCACCCCGCCCCGCGAGGTCGTCCTGACCATCGGCTGGGGCGCCGTGGCCCGCCTCGACCTGGAGCCCGCGGCCTGCGGCGACCCCAACTGCGAGGCCGACCACGGGTACACGGGCAGCTCGACCGCCGACGACCTGAGCCTGCGCGTCAGCGAGGCGGGCGACGGCCCCGACGCCGTGCGGCAGACCCTCGCCTTCGCCCAGGCCCTGTCCGAGGCGACCGCGGACACCGCCCGCTGATGTCGCTGCCCGCCTGGGACGACGTACAACCGCTCGCCCTCGACACCGCCCCCGTGCCCGCGTACGGCACCGGCTCGCTCGCCGACCTGCTGCCCACACTCGTCGCCCACCAGGGCGTCGACGGCTTCACGCCCGTCATCCCCGAACTCGCCCCGGCCGACCGGAACTGCGTCTTCCTGATCGACGGCCTCGGCTGGGAGCAGCTCAGGGCGCACCCGGCCGAGGCCCCCTTCCTGACCTCGCTGGTGCAGAGCTCGCGCGGCGGCACGGGACGGCCCGTCACCGCGGGCTTCCCCGCCACCACCGCGACCTCGCTCGCCTCCGTCGGCACGGGCCTGCCGCCCGGCACGCACGGCCTGCCCGGCTACACCGTCCGCGACCCCGCGACCGGCGAGCTGATGAACCAGCTCCGCTGGAACCCCTGGACCGACCCGCACGCGTGGCAGCCCTACCCCACCGTCTTCCAGCGGGCCCACGAAGCCGGTGTGCACACCGCGCAGGTCTCCTCCCCGACCTTCGAGCACACGCCGCTCACCAAGGTCGCCCTGAGCGGCGGTTCCTTCCGGGGCAGGGTCTCCGGAGAGGACCGCATGGACCTCGCCGCCGAACAACTGGCCGCCGGGGACCGCTCCTTGGTCTACACGTACTACGCGGAAGTGGACGGCAAGGGCCACCGCTTCGGTGTCGACTCCGACGCCTGGCGCGGCCAGCTCATGTACGTCGACCGGCTCGTCCAGCGCCTCGCCGAGCAGCTGCCCCCGCGCAGCGCCCTGTACGTCACCGCGGACCACGGCATGCTCGACATCCCCTTCGACGACGAGTCCCGCATCGACTTCGACGCGGACTGGGAGCTGCGCGCCGGCGTCGCCCTCCTCGGCGGCGAGGGCCGCGCCCGGCACGTCTACGCGGTGCCGGGTGCCGAGAACGACGTCCTGACGGTCTGGCGCGAGGTGCTCGGCGAGCAGTTCTGGGTGGCCGGACGGGACGAGGCGATCGCCGCGGGCTGGTTCGGTCCACACGTCGATGAGCGCGTGTACGGGCGCATCGGCGACGTCGTCGCGGCGGCCCACGCCGATGTGGCGATCATCGCCTCCGAGCGTGAGCCCAAGGAGTCGGCCCTGGTCGGCATGCACGGCTCCATGACCCCCGTGGAGCAGCTCGTCCCGCTCCTCGAAGTACGCTCCTGACCGCTCCGCCCCCGTCCACCCCTCTCCCCGAACCTCGAAAGGTCTTCGACCCCCCATGCCCGAGCTGGTGTTCTTCTCCGGAACGATGGACTGCGGAAAGAGCACGCTGGCTCTGCAGATCGAGCACAACCGCTCCGCCCGCGGGCTCCAGGGGATGATCTTCACTCGGGACGACCGCGCGGGCGAGGGCAAGCTCTCCTCCCGCCTCGGCCTCGTCACCGACGCGATCGAGGCCGCGGACGACTTCGACTTCTACGCCCACCTCGTCGACCACCTCTCGCAGGGCGGCCGCGCGGACTACGTGATCGCGGACGAGGCGCAGTTCCTGGCGCCGGACCAGATCGACCAGCTCGCCAGGATCGTCGACGACCTCGGCCTGGACGTCTTCGCGTTCGGCATCACCACGGACTTCCGCTCCAAGCTCTTCCCGGGCTCGCAGCGCCTGGTCGAACTCGCCGACCGCGTCGAGGTCCTCCAGGTCGAGGCGCTCTGCTGGTGCGGTGCCCGCGCCACCCACAACGCCCGCACGATAGGCGGCGAGATGGTCGTCGAGGGCGCCCAGGTCGTCGTGGGCGACGTCAACCAGTCGGCGGACGAGGTGGGGTACGAAGTGCTGTGCCGCCGCCATCACCGGCGCAGGACGACGGCGGCGACCGCGCGGGCGGGAGCCCTGTCGCCGGACGTGCTGCCGGTCGACGCGGCAGCGGCCGCGCCCGGCTCAGCCGTCCGTGTGTGAGCGTACGAGAGTGAAGGCCGCGCCCTCCGGGTCGGCGACCGTCGCCATCCGGCCGTAGCTGCCGGCCCAGGCCGGTCTGAGGACCTGGCCACCGAGGTCGAGGACCCGCTCCACCGCCTCGTCCACGTCGGCGACCTCGAAGTGCGTCATCCAGTGCGGGCCCCGGTCGCGCGGGAGCGCCTGGCCCACGCCGTGCACGCCCGCCACCGGCCGGCCGTCCACGCACAGCGTCACGTAGTCGAAGTCGGCGGAGACGACGGCCTCCGCGGTGCAGCCGAAGACGTTCTGGTAGAACTTCACGACGCTCGCCGTCTCCAGCGTCACCAGCTCGTTCCAGGTCGGCGTGCCGGGCCTGCCGACCACCGCGGTGCCCAGGTGGGCCGCCGCCTGCCAGACGCCGAACACGGCGCCCATCGGGTCCGACGCGATGATCAGCCGTCCGGCGTCACCCGCGTCGAGCGGACCGACGCCGACCGTGCCGCAGGAGTGCCGCACCGCCTCCGCCGTCGCGTCCGCGTCGTCCGTGGCCAGATAGGGCGTCCAGGCGATGGGCAGCTGACGTCCCGCGGGCAGCTGGCCGATGCCCGCCACCTCCTGGTCGTCGAGCAGGGCCCGCACATAGGGGCCGAGCTGCTGTGGTCCCGGTCGGAACTCCCACCCGAAGAGTGACCCGTAGAACTCCTGGGTCGCGCGCAGGTCGTGCGTCATCAGACTCACCCAGCAGGGCGTTCCGGGCTTGTCCCGCAGGCCGGTCCACGCACCGTCCCGCCGGACTTTTCCGAAGGGCTCCGACGAGCTCTGTCCAGACGAGCTCTGTTTGGGGGAGACCCCATTCGCCCGCGCCTCGGTCATCGTCACCCTCTCCTCGGTCTTCGTACGACCGCTCAGCCTTGTTCTCGAATGTGCGTACGATTCCGCGCGGACTCGCGCCCGTGCAGATGCTCGCACCGCCTGCCGTCACACGCGCCACGACGGCGCCGCTTGTCCGGCTTCTCGCGGTAGATGCCCGAATTCCCGCTTCTCATCCGTGAACAAAAGACGCGCGACAGTGACCGTCAGCCGTACAGGCCGTGCATGGTTCCATACGCCCCGTGATCGGGCGCCGTCCGGCGGGCAGGGTAGCCGGACCTTGGCGGCACGACCACCCCGTGCGCGAGGATGGGGCCATGAATGCCATCATCTCCGCATCCGAACTCGCGAGCGAGCTGGCGGGCGAGAATCCGCCGGTCGTGCTCGACGTCCGCTGGCAGCACGAGGGCTCCCTGCGCTCCGCCTACGAAGAAGGGCACATTCCGTCGGCTGTCTTCGTCGATCTGGACGCCGACCTGGCCGGTCCCGCGGGTTCCGGTGGCCGGCACCCGCTGCCCGACGTGGACCGGTTCGGTGCCGTGATGCGGGCGGCCGGGGTCTCGCAGGACCGGTCCGTCGTCGTCTACGACGGTGGCCAGAACTGGGCGGCGGCCCGCCTGTGGTGGATGCTGCGCTGGACGGGGCACGCGTCCGTCCGGGTCCTCGACGGCGGCATCGGCCTCTGGACGGGCCCGCTGGAGCGGGGCGCGGGTACGGCTGTGGCCGAGGGCTCCTTCGAGCCGGCCCCGAACAGCAAGGACCTGCTGGACGCGGACGCCGCAGCGGCCCTGGCACGCTCCGGGCTCCTCCTGGACGCCCGCGCCGCCGAGCGCTACCGCGGCGAGGTCGAGCCGATCGACCGCGTGGCCGGCCACATCCCGGGCGCGGTCTCGGCGCCGACCACGGAGAACGTCGCGGCGGACGGCCGCTTCAAGCCGGCCGACGAGCTGGCGGACCGCTTCAAGGCGCTCGGCACGTCCGGCACGTCCGAGGTCGGCGTCTACTGCGGCTCCGGCATCTCGGGCGCCCACGAGGTGCTCGCCCTCGCGGTGGCGGGCATTCCGGCCGCGCTGTACGTCGGCTCGTGGTCGGAGTGGTCGGCCGACCCGTCGCGGCCCGTGGCGACGGGCCCCGACCCGCAGTAGGAGACGGCCGGAGTAGGAAACGGCCGGCGTGGGAAACGGCCGGTCCCCGCACCCGATGGGCAGGGGGACCGGCCACCCGAGCATTACTCCTGCTTCTTGCGGCGGGTGCCGAAGACGATCTCGTCCCAGCTGGGGACCGCCGCGCGGCGGCCCGGCCGCACGCCGTCCGCCTCGGCCTGCCGGTCCGTGGAGCCGACGAGCCGGTCGCGGTGGCTCGCCACCGAGCGCGGCATGAGGACGTCCGCATAGGCCGCGCCGGCCCCGGCGGACGCCGCCGGGGGCTCCTCGGCGTCCGGCTCCTGCTCGGGCTCCTCCTGGGCGGGCGGCGGCAGCTCCGTAGTGGTCGCGGCCGTGGGGCGCTCGGGCACGACCATGTCGCCGCGGAAGCTCGGCACCGCCTCCAGGAGGCTGGTCAGGGAGTCGCGCTCCTGCTCGGCGACTGCGCCACCGGCCCCGGTGCCCTCCTCCGCCGGCTCGGCGGGCGGGGCGGGGATGCTCGGGCGGTCCAGCTGACGGTCGAGGGCGCGGTCGAGCGGCCGGTCGGCCGGGCGGTCCCTGGGGAGCCGCGCGATGCGCGGCACGAACGGGAAGCTCGGCTCGGGCGCGGAGATGTCGTCCGTCTCGCCGATCAGCGAGCGCGCCTCGTCGTCCACGGCCTGCACGAGCCGCCGGGGCGGGTCGTACGTCCAGCACGCGGAGTGCGGCTCGGCCGCGACGCGGTAGACGAGGAGGACTTCCCAGGTGCCGTCGTCGCGGCGCCAGGAGTCCCACTGGACGGTGTCCTTGTCGACGCCCCGCATCATCAGCCGCTCCTGCACGGCCTCGCCGAGCTGGGGGCCGGTGTTCTCACCGGGGCGGCGTACGGGCGTCTTCCGGGCGCGCTCCGCCATGAAGGCGCGCTCGGCGAGCACGGGCCCCTCGAAGCGGCGGACGCGATCGACGGGGATGCCCGCGAGCTGGGCCACTTCCTCGGCGCTGGCACCCGCGCGTATCCGCGCCTGGATGTCGCGCGGCCGGAGGTGGCTCTCCACCTCGATCTCGATCTGTCCGAGTCGGGGCCTGTCGCCGCGGACGGCCGCACGCAGCCGCTCGTCGATCGGAAGCGTGTACTCCGTGCTGTCCGCAGCCTTCAGCACCAGCCGTGTGCCGTCGTTGCTGACGGCCACGACACGCAGTTCGGGCATGGGGACCTCCCGGGTGGTGCCTGCCGACGTCACGTGCGTCGCTGCTTCCGCTAGTCGAGTGTGGCCTGCCCGGGTGCAGCCTGCCACAACCTTGCCGAGTTGCCCGGCGTGTCGGGCAGGGGCCCTGGATCGCCGTTATGGCACGGTAACCATTTTGCAACGCTAAGTGACGACCTTCGCCACCCTGTGCGGCCAGCCCCCCACCCGGCGGTTCTGGAAGGCCCCGGGCACCCTGGCGGGAGACCGGACCCAGGGCTCGCAACAGTACTCCATTCGGGCCACGGGGGTGGACCGCCGCGCCGCCGAAGTTCTCGTGGTGGAAGGGAGTTGGTGGTCGCCCCGTCGCACCGCGCCCGCGTGCGCGTGGCGCACTTCACGGAAAAGACAGAAACGGAACTAATCGCTTCGCCCATACGTCCCTGTCTCGTGTAGTCGGCCGAGAAAAGGTTGAGAAGCGCGAGAAAGCAGGCAAGGGTCGGAGATGCGTGAAAAGCCGGATTCCGGCAAGGAGTCGAAGGACCAGGAGGAGCCGGAGGAGAAGGGGCGCCTCGATCTGAGCGTGCCGCAGGTGGCGGGCAGCGCCATCGCCGCGGTCGTGGCGGCGAAGCTCGCCTCGAACCTCGGGGTCTACGGGACGATCCTCGGCGCCGGTGTCGTCAGCGCGATCGCGACCTGCGGCGGCACGGTCTTCCAGCACTTCTTCAAGCGTACGGGCGAGCAGATACGTGACGTCACGGTGCACGCCAAGCCGAAGGCGCGGCAGGTTCCGGTGCCGGCCGCGAAGCAGGTGCCCGCGACGTTCAGAACCGCCTCCTACACGGGAGCCGTCGGCGCGACGGGCCCCGTGACCACGACGTGGGGGAGGCCCCAGCCGACGGACCCGGGCGCCGACGCCGACGCGACCACGGTGCTGCCCACGGCGGGGGACGCGGATCCCACGACGGTGCTGCCCTCCGTGGCGGCCGGGCTCGACGCCGACGCGGACAGGACCCAGCTCCTCGGACCCGTGGACCCCGCGGAGCTGGACGCCACACAGTTGGTGCCCCGGGACGACGCCACGCGCGTGCTGCGCACCACGGGCCAGGACCCGGCGCCCTCCTACGAACCGCCGCTGCCGTCGGAGGAGTTCAGCGAGGGCACCACGCACCGCTCGCAGGTCCGCAGCTGGAAGCGGCCGTTGATCGCCGCGGCCGTCGTCTTCGGTGTCGCCATGGCGGGGATCACCACGTACGAAGTGGTCGACGGGAAGGACCTCAGCGGCGGCAAGGGCACCACGATCGGCAACGGCTTCTCGGGCCGCAACTCCTCTCCAAAGGAGCCGTCCACGCCTTCCGTGGAACCCTCCGGGCAGCCTTCGGACAACGGCACTCCGGAAACAGGTGACGGGTCGGGCAAGGACGGCGGCGCCACCCAGGACCCGAGCGGGACCGGCACCCCCACCCAGGGCAACGGCACGGGCAAGGGCACCGGGAACGGCAATGACTCCGGCTCCAAGGACGACCCGGACACCGGCAACGGCACGGACCCCGGCAAGGACCAGGGCGACGACTCCGGAGACGACGGTTCCAAGACGGACCCGACGCCCACGCCGCCCCCGACGTCCACTCCGTCGAGCGGCACGGGCACCGGCACGGACGGCGACGCCGAGCAGGGCGGGACCCCCACTCCGTAGAGCGGGGTTCAGTCGCCGAGGACCCGCCGCAGGTAGGCGTTGCCGAACAGGCGGTCCGGGTCGAGGCGGTCGCGCAGGGCCGTGAACTCGCCGAAGCGGGGGTACGCCTTCGCGAAGTACTCCGCGTCGCGCGTGTGCACCTTGCCCCAGTGCGGCCGCCCCTCGTGCGCGGTGAAAATCCGCTCGGCGGCCGCGAAGTACGCCTGGTACGGCGTGCCCCGGTACATGTGGACGGCGATGTAGGCGCTCTCCCGGCCCGAGGCCGTGGAGAGCGCCATGTCGTCCGCGGGGGCCGTGCGCACCTCCACGGGGAAGCTGATCCGCAGCCGCGAGCGGTCCACCATCGCCCGCAGCTCCCGCAGGGCCGGTACGAGGGCTTCGCGCGGGACGGCGTACTCCATCTCCATGAACCGCACGCGGCGCGGGCTGGTGAAGACCTTGTAGGGGATGTCCGTGTACGTACGCGCGGAGAGCGCCTTGCTGGAGACCTTGGCGATGCCGGGTATGGCGGCGGGGACGGCACGGCCGAGGGAATTGACCACCTGGAAGAGGCCGTTGGAGAGCAGTTCGTCCTCGACGAAGGCGCTGATCCTGCCGGGCGGCTCCGCCGGGCCAGGGCTGCGGTTGTTGCGCTTGGTGTTGCAGTTGCCGGTGTGCGGGAACCAGTAGAACTCGAAGTGCTCGTTCTCGGTGACGAGCGCGTCGAAGTCGTCGGTGACCCTGTCGAAGGTCATCGGCTCCTCGCGGGCCGTGAGGAAGAAGATCGGCTCCACGGCGAAGGTGATCGCGGTGATCACGCCGAGGGCGCCGAGTCCGACGCGGGCGGCGGCGAAGACTTCGGGGTTCTCCTCGGCGGAGCAGGTGAGGACCGTGCCGTCGGCGGTGACCAGTTCGAGTGCCGTGATCTGGGCGGCGATCGAGGCCGAGTCGCGGCCCGTGCCGTGCGTGCCGGTGCTGACCGCTCCGGAGACGGTCTGCTCCATGATGTCGCCCATGTTCGTGAGCGACAGGCCCTCGCGGGCCAGCGCCGCGTTCAGGCGCTTCAGGGGAGTACCCGCCCCGACGGTGACCGTGCCCGCCGCACGGTCGATGCCACGGATGCCCGTGAGCAGGTCGGGGCGTATGAGGACGCCGTCGGTCACCGCGGTCGCCGTGAAGGAGTGCCCGGAGCCGACCGGCTTCACCTTGAGGCCGTCGTCCTTGGCCCGGCGCAGCGCGGCGGACAGTTCGCCGACCGAGGCGGGGGTGACCTCCCTGGCCGGCCGCGCGGTGACGTTGCCCGCCCAGTTACGCCACGTCGCTGTGCTCTTCCCGCTGCCCGTGTCCGTACTCATGCGGCCCTCCCCGTTGCGGCACCGGCCTCGTCAGCCGGCGGTACCCAAGGAACCCGACCGCCACCGCGACGGCTCCGGAGATGCCCGGTACCCCGTACCCCGCCTCCGACCCCGCGGCGTCGATGACCCAGCCGGCCGCGGAGGAGCCGAGCGCGACGCCGACCGCGAGTCCCGTGCTCACCCACGTCATGCCCTCGGTCAGTTTCGCGCGTGGTACGTGCTGCTCGACGAGGGCCATCGTCGTGATCATCGTCGGTGCGATGGAGAGGCCCGCCACGAACAACGCCACGGCCAGCAACGGAAGGTTCCCGACCAGTTGAAGCGGGATCATACTCACGGCCATCGCGCAGACACCCAGCAGCCACCGGGGGGCGGGCGCCCCCTTGAAGTGCAGCAGCCCGAAAGCCGCGCCCGCCAGGCAGGAGCCGAGCGCGTAGACGGCGAGGACCAGGCTCGCCGCGGACTTGTGGCCCTGGTCCTCCGCGTACGCCACGGTGACCACGTCGACCGAACCGAAGATCGCGCCGGTCGCGACGAAGGTGAGGACGAGCACCTGAAGGCCCACGGAGCGCAGCGCCGACTCCTTGGTGTGGTGCTCGCGCGGGTGCGGCACCGGTTCGGTGGCCCGCTGGGCGGTCAGCCAGAACACGCCCACGGCGAGGAAGACGCCGGCGAGCAGCGGCCCCGCCTCGGGGAACCACACCGTGGACAGACCGATCGAGATGATCGGGCCGAAGATGAAGCAGACCTCGTCCACCACCGACTCGAACGAGTACGCCGTGTGGAGCTGCGGGGTGTTGCGGTACAGGACGGCCCAGCGCGCCCGGATCATCGAGCCCACGCTCGGCACGCAGCCGACCAGGGCGGCGAAGACGAACAGCGTCCAGTCCGGCGCCTCGAACTTCGCACAGAGCAACAGCCCGGCGACGGCGGCCAGGGACACCAGCGTCGCGGGCCGCAGCACACGGCGCTGGCCGTGCCGGTCCACAAGGCGCGAGATCTGCGGTCCGATCGCCGCGGCGGACAGCGCGACGGTCGCCGACAGGGCGCCCGCGAGGCCGTACCGCCCGGTGAGCTGGGACACCATGGTCACGATGCCGATGCCCATCATCGACAGCGGCATGCGGCCGAGGAACCCGGCGCTGGAGAAGGCCTTGGTGCCGGGGGCGGCGAATATGGCGCGGTAGGGGCTGGGCACGTGGACTCCGCTGAGGGACCGGAGCGGCTCCGGGGGAGGAGGGGCTCCGGTAAGGCGTAAAGATGGCCTATACAGCTTACGGCTCCGGGGCGGTCGGCCGCACCGTGTTTTTCCGGACGGCGGAGGCCGTTTTCCGCCTGTCAGTGGCGGGTGGCAGGATCGGAGACATGTCCGATGCGCTGGATCCCACTCCGTACGACGCCCTGCTGCTGCTCTCCTTCGGCGGCCCCGAAGGCCCGGACGACGTCGTCCCGTTCCTGGAGAACGTGACGCGTGGCCGCGGCATCCCCAAGGAGCGGCTCAAGGAGGTGGGGCAGCACTACTTCCTGTTCGGCGGGGTCAGCCCCATCAACGACCAGAACCGCGCCCTGCTCGACGCCCTGCGCAAGGACTTCGCGGAGCACGGCCTCGACCTGCCGATTTACTGGGGCAACCGCAACTGGGCGCCCTATCTGACCGACACGCTGCGCGAGATGGTCACCGCCGGCCACCGCCGCATCCTCGTCCTCGCCACCAGCGCGTACGCCTCGTACTCGGGCTGCCGCCAGTACCGCGAGAATCTCGCGGACTCCCTCGCCGTCCTGGAGTCCGAGGGACTGGAGCTGCCGAAGGTCGACAAGCTCCGGCACTACTTCAACCACCCCGGCTTCGTCCGCCCCATGATCGACGGCGTCCTGAAGTCCCTCGCCGACCTCCCCGACGACGTGCGGGAGGGCGCGCACCTCGCCTTCACCACGCACTCGATCCCGGACTCGGCGGCGGACACCTCGGGCCCGGTCGAGGAGCACGGCGACGGCGGTGCGTACGTGCGGGAGCACCTGGACGTGGCCCGGCTCATCGCCGACGCCGTCCGCGAGGAGACCGGCGTCGAGCACCCCTGGCAGCTCGTCTACCAGTCGCGCAGCGGCGCCCCGCACATCCCGTGGCTGGAGCCCGACATCTGCGACCACCTGGAGGAGCGGCACGCGGCGGGGGCACCCGCCGTGGTCATGGTCCCCATCGGCTTCGTCTCGGACCACATGGAGGTCCTGTACGACCTCGACACCGAGGCGAAGGCCAAGGCGGCGGAGCTGGGTCTGCCGGTGCGCCGCTCGGCGACCGTCGGCGCCGACCCGCGGTTCGCCGCGGCGATCCGGGAGCTGGTCCTGGAGCGGGCCGCCGCGGAGAGCGGCACGCCCGTCACGCCGTGCGCCCTGGGCTCCCTCGGTGCGAGCCACGACCTGTGCCCGGTGGGCTGCTGCCCCGCCCGCGCCCCCAAGCCCGCCGCCGCGGGCGCCGACAGCCCGTTCGCGTAAGGACCCGGAGTGAGTGATGTGACCGACCTCAAGGCAGAACTCCTCGCCGTCGCCCTGGAGGCCGCGCACCGCGCCGGGACCTTCCTGCGCGACGGCCGGCCCGACGACCTCGGCGTCGCCGCCACCAAGTCCAGCGCCGTCGATGTCGTGACCGAGATGGACATCGCCTCCGAGAAGCTGATCACCGACTTCCTCGCCGAGCGCAGGCCGGCCGACGGCGTGCTCGGCGAGGAGGGCGCGAGCTCCGAGGGCACCAGCGGTGTCCAGTGGGTCGTCGACCCCATCGACGGCACGGTCAACTACCTCTACGGACGCCCCGACTGGTCGGTGTCCGTCGCCGCCCGCAAGGACGGCGAGACGCTCGTCGGTGTCGTGCACGCCCCGATGCGCGGCGAGACCTACCGCGCGGTCCTCGGAGAGGGCGCCCACCTCGACGACAAACCCATCCGGGTGCGTCCGGCGCCGCCGCTCGACCGGGCGCTGATCGGCACCGGCTTCGGATACGTCGCCGAGCGCCGCGCCCAGCAGGCCGAGGTGGCGCGCCACCTGATCCCCGAGGTGCGGGACATCCGGCGCGCCGGGTCGGCCGCGATCGACCTCTGCGACGTGGCGGCGGGCCGCCTCGACGCGTACTACGAGCGGGGGCTCAACCCCTGGGACTTCGCGGCCGGTGACCTCGTGGCGCGGGAAGCGGGCGCCCTGACCGGTGGCCGCCCCGGAGAGCCCCTCTCGGGCGAGCTGGCCGTCGCGGCCCCGCCCGCCCTCTTCGAGACGCTCCAGGGCCTCCTGGAGGACCTCGGCGCCTGGCACGACTGAGACGGGGCGAGCCCCGCGCGCACGGAAGGGCCCCGGCACCTGATCCGCAGGTGCCGGGGCCCTTCCGCTCATGTCCAGAGGCGTCGGTCAGGCGTGGAGTGCGCCCACCTCGACGCCGTGCTCGGCGGCCAGGCGGTGGAGATCTTCCAGCTCCGCCAGCTCGACCTCGGCCAGGAAGTCGTCTCCCGTCTCACGGGCCTTCGTGAGGTCGGACTCCGTGGCCTCTATGCGCTGCAGGAGACCTGCGGTGAATGCGTCCATGGTTGCGCCCCCTCGGCTGGGTCGTGGGTCGATGGCACGGGGGTGTGCCCTCAAAGGAGTGGGGCGATCACGTCTCAAGCCGCTCGGGAGAAGCGGTTCGTGGCGCGCCACATACAAAGCGTGATCGCGGGTGTAAGGCCGTCCTCCCCTGGCTCCGTTCCGCAGAAACCTCAACCGGCGGAGAAAATCCCGCATTCCCGGGTGCCGGGCCCCGGGCCAGACCGCCTTACAGCCGGTTTATGGCCGAAAGGGGCAGGATGGAGGCCTACCCCAAGACAGACCTGCCCGCAGGGGCACAGAGGAAGGACAGCCACGTGCGCGTACTCGTCGTCGAGGACGAGCAGCTGCTCGCCGATGCGGTGGCCACCGGACTGCGCCGGGAGGCCATGGCCGTCGACGTCGTGTACGACGGAGCGGCCGCCCTGGAGCGCATCGGTGTCAACGACTACGACGTGGTGGTGCTCGACCGGGACCTCCCGCTCGTCCACGGCGACGACGTCTGCCGCAAGATCGTCGAGCTCGGCATGCCGACCCGCGTCCTGATGCTCACCGCGTCGGGCGACGTCAGCGACCGCGTCGAGGGCCTGGAGATCGGCGCCGACGACTACCTGCCCAAGCCGTTCGCGTTCAGCGAGCTCACGGCACGCGTGCGTGCCCTCGGGCGGCGCACCAGCGTGCCGCTGCCGCCCGTCCTGGAGCGCGCCGGGATCAAGCTCGACCCCAACCGCCGCGAGGTGTTCCGCGAGGGCCGGGAGATCCAGCTGGCCCCCAAGGAGTTCGCCGTCCTCGAAGTGCTGCTGCGCAGCGAGGGCGCGGTCGTCTCCGCGGAGCAGCTCCTGGAGAAGGCCTGGGACGAGAACACGGACCCGTTCACGAACGTCGTCCGGGTCACCGTCATGACCCTGCGCCGCAAGCTCGGCGAGCCGGCCGTCATCGTGACGGTGCCGGGCTCCGGCTACCGGATCTGACCGGCGGTGGCCGCGACCCCGGCGCCACCAGCCGCGCCCCCGAAGCCGACGTGGGACCCGAGGAAGGTCGAACCGCCGTTCCCGTGGCTGCGCCCGACCATCCGTATACGGCTCACGCTGCTGTACGGCGGCATGTTCCTGATCGCGGGCATCCTGCTCCTCTCGATCATCTACCTGCTCGCCGCGCAGGCGCTGAACGTGGGCAGTGACCTGCCGTTCCGGGTCACGGGCAAGTCCACGGTCAGCAGCAGCACCTGTGCCAACTTCCAGGGGCTCCCGGAGCGCCCCTCGGAGGTGCAGCTCAACGCCGCGCTGAACGAGTGCGTCAACCAGATGCGCCAGAGCGCCCTCGACAACCTCCTGAGCCGTTCGCTGCTCGCCCTGCTCGGCCTCGCCGTGATCGCCTTCGCGTTCGGGTACGCGATGGCGGGCCGCGTGCTCTCGCCGCTGGGCCGGATCACGCGCACCGCCCGCAGGGTGGCCGGCACGGACCTGTCCCGCCGCATCGAGCTGGACGGCCCGGACGACGAGCTGAAGGAGCTCTCGGACACCTTCGACGAGATGCTGGACCGCCTGGAGCGGGCCTTCACCGCCCAGCAGCGGTTCGTCGGCAACGCCTCGCACGAGCTGCGCACGCCCCTGGCGATCAACCGCACGCTCCTGGAGGTCCACCTCTCCGACCCCGGGGCGCCCCCCGAGCTCCACCAGCTCGGCAAGACGCTCCTTGCCACCAACGAGCGCAGTGAGCAGCTCGTGGAGGGCCTGCTGCTGCTCGCCCGCAGCGACAACCAGATCGTGGAGCGCAAACCGGTCGACCTCGCCGAGGTCGCCGACCGCGCCGTCGACCAGGTGAGTGCCGAGGCCGAGGCCAAGGGCGTGGAGATCCGCGGAGAGCGCGGCCCGGCGGTCGTGCAGGGCAACGGCGTCCTCCTGGAGCGCATCGCGCTGAACCTCGTGCAGAACGCCGTCAGGTACAACGTGCCGGATGAGGGCTGGGTCGAGGTCACCACGGAGGCCCAGCACGGTCAGGCGGTCCTGGTGGTGTCGAACACGGGCCCTGTGGTGCCCGCGTACGAGATCGACAACCTTTTCGAGCCGTTCCGGAGGCTGCGGACGGAGCGGACGGGCAGCGACAAGGGCGTCGGACTCGGCCTGTCGATCGCCCGGTCGGTGGCGCGGGCCCACGGGGGCCGTATCATCGCGGAGCCGCGTGAGGGGGGTGGCCTCGTGATGCGAGTCACCTTGCCCCTCTGAGGCGCAGGATCAGGCACGCCACTGTGTTCGCTTTGCGCGGAATTTTCGGGGCTCCACCCCGGGGAAGAAATGTGCGATCGATCACATGGCCGATTTTTCGGCCATCTACTCTCTGTGATCGTGAAAGTCGTCGGAAAGCCGGGAAAATGCGGGTTTTCGGGGGTCTTGATCACGGGAAGTACACGGGGTGGCGCCCGTGAAGTGCGACATTCGGACCGTGTACGGTCCGATCGCCATCCAACCCGAGCACCTCTTCGGGGGTGCGGTTGGGTGTCGATTGAGTAACAGACCTTGATGTGAGGCAAAATCTCCGCCTCGGGTCGGGCACAAGTCCGGCCTCTCACGCGTTACGTGCGCTGGAGACACCCGCAGACACCCAGAGGGGGAGAGCGACATGGCAACGGACTACGACACCCCACGCAAGACCGACGATGACGTCAACGAGGACAGCATCGAGGAACTCAAGGCACGTCGGAACGACAAGTCGACGTCGGCCGTGGACGTCGACGAGTTCGAGGCCGCAGAGGGCCTCGAACTCCCCGGCGCGGACCTTTCGAACGAGGAGCTCGCCGTCCGCGTGCTCCCGAAGCAGCAGGACGAGTTCACCTGCATGAGCTGCTTCCTGGTCCACCACCGCAGCCAGCTGGCCAGGGAGAAGAACGGCCAGCCGATCTGCCGCGACTGCGACTGAGGCGGGGTCGGCCGTGACTGGCTCGACCCCGTCCTGGAAGCGCCGCTTCCGCAAGGGCGGAGCGGACGAGGCCGGCGTCCACGACGCCGGCGTACGTGACGACGGGCGAGGCTCTTCCGCCACCGGAGAAGCCTCGCTCGAACCGGCGGACGCCCTGGAGGCGGTGCCGGACGCGACGGCGTCCGACGAGGCTCCCAGGGCCACTCGGAGAGCGGGGGGCGGGTCCCGGACGGGCCGCGTCGCCGCCGTCACGCACGGAGTGAAGGAAGGCGTGCGCAAGGGCGGGCGCGGCGCCAGGGCCGGTATCGGATATCTCGCCGACCGGCTCATCGAGAACGCCCCGCGGATCCCGGTCCGCGATCTCGCGACCCTCCGCAAGCAGTTCCCGGGCCTTGGCCCCGAGCAGCTCGCGGACAAGCTCGTCGCGGGCGCCGCCAACGCCACGTCCACCGTGGGCGCGGGAGTGGGCGCCGCCGCGATGATGCCGGTGCCGCCCGCGATGCCCGCCGAGCTCGCGGCGGAGATCACCGGCGTCGCCGCCATCGAACTGAAACTCATCGCCGAGCTGCACGAGGTCTACGGACGGCGGCCCGAGGGCAATCTGAAGCAGCGCAGCACCGCGTATCTGAACTCCTGGTCCGAGGAGCGTGGCATCGATGTCACGAAGCCGACGACCTTCAACGCCGCGCTGGGCGGCCAGATGAAGCGGGAGCTGCGGCAGCAGATCATGAAGCGGATGGTCCGGAACCTGCCGAACCTCATGCCGTTCATGGTGGGTGCCGCGGTGGGGGCGGTCATGAACCGCTGGGACACGAAGAAGCTGGCCGCGAAGGTCCGTGCGGATCTTCGGCGGAGTCAGGTGCCGTGGGATGCGTTGCCGGAGTTGCCGCCCCTGGAGCGGCCGGACGATCCTCTGCGGGTGGCTGGTCTCCCCAAGGAGCTGGGGCGCTGAGCCGGTCTGGTCGGCCGCGGGCCGGCTGTGGCTGAGCGCGCAGTTCCCCGCGCCCCTGGAGGGGCGCCTTCGGTTACGCGGCGCTCTCGCGTACCGCCGCCAGGGCCTTCGCGAGCTCTTCCGGATGCCTCGTCGAGACGTACGCGTACGGCGTCGGGTCGTCCGGGTCCGTGATCGGGATGCGCAGCGCCGTGGGGATGTAGGCACGCAGCAGCATGTACGCGCGCGGGTCGGCCTTGTAGGTGCGCCAGGCGCGGGTCTCCTCGCCGGAGAGGACCTCGGCCTCGCCCAGGGCGGACACCGGGATCTTCGCGTCGCCCGCGACCAGTGAGCCCGCCACCACCCTGATCCGCACGGCGCCGTACGCGCTGGTGACGACGGCCGCCACGGCGGTGCCGCCGACCAGGCCGCCGAGGAGCGGCAGCGTGCCGAACGGCAGCAGGATCAGGGCCATCGCGACACCCACCAGGACCGAGGCGAACCACCACGAACGGGGCGCGGTCAGGCGTTCTTCGTAAGGCTGCATGGAACCAAGCTTGGCATGGTGCGGTTGCCGCGCTGACGCGGAGGTAAGGTCTGCGCCTGTGAGTGGTACATCTGCAGCTCTGACGCCCCCGGCCGACGCGATAGCGCCCGTCCGCCACCCCGACGCACCCGCCCCCGGCGAGCTCATCGGTGCCCACTACGAGCACTGTTTCGGCTGTGGCGAGGGGCAGGCGCACGGACTGCACCTCGCGGCGCGGGCCGGCGAGGGCGTCGCCGTCACCGCCGAGTTCACCGTGCGCGAGGCGCACCAGGGCGCTCCGGGGCTCGCGCACGGCGGCATCCTCGCCACCGCGCTCGACGAGACGCTCGGCTCACTGAACTGGCTGCTGCGGGTGATCGCCGTGACCGGCCGCCTCGAGACCGACTTCGTGCGCCCCGTGCCGCTGGGAACCGTGCTGTTCCTGGAGGCCGAGGTCACCGCCGTCGCCGGACGGAAGATCTACTCGACCGCCACCGGGCGGATCGGCGGCCCCGACGGGCCCGTCGCGGTCCGCGCCGACGCCCTCTTCATCGAGGTGAAGGTCGAGCACTTCATCGACAACGGCCGCCCGGAGGAGATCCAGGCCGCCATGAACGACCCGGACCAGATCCGGCGCGCCCGTGCTTTCGAGGTGAACCCGTGATGCCCTCCGACGAGACGCCCTCCAACGAACTGAACGTACTGATCAGGCGTGTCGACCCCGACGTGCCGCTGCCCGCCTACGCGCAGCCCGGTGACGCGGGCGCCGATCTGCGGACCACGGAGGCCCACGAACTCGCGCCCGGTGAGCGGGTGGTGCTGCCGACCGGAGTGTCGATCGCGCTCCCTGAGGGGTACGCGGCCTTCGTGCACCCGCGTTCCGGGCTCGCCGCCCGCTGCGGTGTCGCTCTGGTGAATGCCCCGGGGACGGTGGATGCCGGGTACCGTGGAGAGATCAAGGTGATCGTGGTGAATCTCGACCCGCGCGAGACCGTGCGGTTCGAGCGCTTCGACCGGATTGCCCAACTGGTCGTCCAGCAGGTCGAGAAGGTTCGCTTCCAGGAGGTGGCGGAGCTTCCCGTATCGGCGCGGGCCGAGGGGGGCTTCGGGTCCACCGGTGGCCATGCCGCCGTGGGCAGCGGTCCGGGCGTGAGCCCGGGCGAACAAACGGGTGGGAATCGATACGCATCGGTCGTATCCGACCGGGAAGGACAGTGACGTGTTCGGACGTCGCAAGAAGGACAGTGCCGCCGAGGACGCGGCGGGCGCGGACGAGCAGGTCGTCGACGACGTGCGCGGCGATGAGTCCGCCGACTCCGGCGTCGCGCGCTCGCGCGTGAGGCTCGAGCCCGAGCCCCGCCCCGACGGTCCCTGGGACCTCTCCGAGGTCCGTGAGCCCGGCGAGGGCCGCGTGGACCTCGGTGGGCTCTTCGTGCCCGGTGTCGAGGGCATGGAGCTGCGCGTGGAGGTCGCGGGCGACGCGATCGTCGCGGCCACCGTGGTGCTCCAGGACAGCGCCATCCAGCTTCAGGGCTTCGCCGCCCCCAAGAAGGAGGGCATCTGGGGCGAGGTCCGCGAGGAGATCGCCTCCGGCATCACCCAGCAGGGCGGTGTCATCGACGAGGTCGAGGGTCCCCTCGGCTGGGAGCTGCGCGCCCAGGTGCCGGTGCAGCTGCCGGACGGCACGGGCGGCGTGCAGGTCGTGCGCTTCATCGGCGTCGACGGCCCCCGCTGGTTCCTGCGCGGTGTGATCTCCGGGCAGGGCGCGGTGCAGCCGCAGGCCGCCGGGCTCCTGGAGCAGATCTTCCGGGACACCGTCGTCGTGCGCGGCGACGGCCCGATGGCGCCGCGCGACCCGATCGTCCTGAAGCTGCCGGAGGACGCGCAGATGGTCGCCGAGGGCAGCGTCCAGCAGGAGCAGCAGGAGGGCTCGCGCTTCTCCGGCGGCATGGGCCAGCTTCAGCGCGGCCCCGAGATCACCGAGGTGCGCTGACCGCCGAGGTCCGCTGACAGGTACTCAACTGCCTGGTGGCCCGCAGTGGTTCCGGTTCGTCCGGACCATTGCGGGCCACTTTCGTGTCCGCCCATACTGTGCCGGTCACTCGGGGGGAGACCGGTGCGGTGAGGGGACGACGCCTGCCCGCGGCAGTGCGGGGGAGCCGGCACCATGGCTTGGTCCTTGGCGCGGCCGGGCTCGCCGTGCTGCTCGCCGCCACCGTGCTCGCCGCGCTGGCGGCGCTGTCCGAGAAGGCCGTCGAGGGCGGGGTGCAGCGCAGGCTCGCCGCCGACCGCGACGCCGTCGTCGAGGTCGCGGCACGCCGCGGGGCCGCCGCCGCGGGAAAGCTGGACCGGGACGTACGTACCGCGCTCGACCGCACGTACGGCGACGTGGCCCACCGCACCTGGTCCGCGCTGCGGGCGCCCGCCGCCCGCAACGACGAACTCGCCGTCACCGAGGCCGCAGGCCGCCCGCGCGAGGACGCCACCCTCTCCGTCGTCGCCCTCCAGGGCGTGGCCCGGCACGCCTCGC
This sequence comes from Streptomyces sp. NPDC030245, assembly GCF_055572995.1. Classification (NCBI taxonomy): domain Bacteria; kingdom Bacillati; phylum Actinomycetota; class Actinomycetes; order Kitasatosporales; family Streptomycetaceae; genus Streptomyces; species Streptomyces sp. NPDC030245. The sequence goes on from NZ_JBVICF010000003.1 coordinate 175,102, forward strand.
CGGTGGCCGGGCGGTGGCCGCGCCCCGGGGACGGGCCGGTCGAGGTCGCGCTGACCGAGGCCGCCGCCGGGGAGCTCGGCGTGCGGACCGGCGACCGGCTCACGGTGCGGGACGCCGACGAACGGCCGGTGCCGCTGCGGGTCGTCGGCCTGTACGCCGCCGAAGGGCGCTCGCCCGCCCTGTGGGCCGCACTCAGCAGCACGTTCGGGACGCCCGACTCGATCGCGGTCGTGCCGCGCCGGGCCTTCGCCGAGGGCGGCGGGCTCGCCGGGGACGCCACCGCGCTGTGGCTCGGCGTGCCCGAGACGGGCGGGCTGCGGCTCGGGGACATCGGGGCGCTCCGGGAGCGGGCCGGCCGGTTCGCGGGCAGCGACGCCGCGCTCTCCGTGTCGCGCGAGGCGGGCGGGGGCGACCTGACGCTCTCCGCCGGGCTGCGCAGGGCGCTCGACCGGCTCACCACACCCATCGCCGTGGCCCGCGCCGGGCTCTACGTCCCCGCGACGCTCCTCGCCGCGCTCGCCGTGGCCGCCCTCGTGCTCACCGCGCGCCGCCTCGTCGAACACCGCCGCCCCGAGTTGGCCTTGCTGGCCGCGCGCGGGGCGGGCCCGCGCCGGATCGCCCTGTCGACGGCCGCGCAGTGGGCCTGCGCCGCCGTGCCCGCCGGTCTTGCCGCGCCGTTCCTCGCCGGGCCGCTGCTCCACGCGCTCGAAGGCGGCGGGCTCGTCGAGGGCGAGGTGCCCGCGTCGGCGGTGACCGGCGCGGGGTGGGCGGCCGTCGTGGGCGCGCTGGTCGTGCACGGCCTCGCGGTGCTCGTCCCGACGGTGCGGGTCGTGCGGGACCGGCGGGCGGTGGCCCGGCTCCGGTGGCGGATCGCGAGGTTCGCCGCGGCCCAGCGGTTCGGGGCCGACCTGGCGCTCGCCGCGGTCGCCGTGCTCGGCTGGCTGCAACTGCGGCAGTACCGCTCGCCGGTGACCGGGGGCGGAGAGGGCGTCGGGGGTGTCGATCCCGTCCTCGTGCTCGCGCCCGTCGCGATGACCGTGGCGGCCGCGCTGCTCGTCCTGCGGTTCCTGCCGCTGCTCGCCCGCGTCGTCGACCCGCTCGCACGGCGCGGCCGCGGCCTCGTCCTGCCGCTCGGCGGCTGGCAGCTCGGCCGGCGCGCCGCCCGGCACGCCGGACCCGCCCTGGTCGTGACGCTCGCTCTCGCGGTCGCCGCGCTCAGCAGTACGGCCCTGGCGGTCCTTGACCGGGGCGACCGGGACCAGGCCGTCTTCCAGGTCGGCGCCGACCTGCGCGTCGTACCGGGCGACGGGGTGCCGCCGGGCGAGCGGCGCGCCGCGTACGAGGCGCTGCCGGGCGCCGAATCCGTCACGCCCGTGATCACTTCGGAGGGGTACGTCGGACAGGACGCGGTGGCCGTCACCGGCATCAACACCCGGCGGGGGCCGGTCCCTTCGTTGCGCGGCGACCTCGCGGACCGGCCCGTCCGCGAACTCGTGGCGCCGCTCGGCAAGGGGATACCCGAGCACGGCCTGCCGGTGGCGGGGGCAGGGCGGGGGCCCGAGGGAGAACTGCCGCTGCGCGTGCGGATGTCGGCCGACGGCGCAGGCACGGTCGTACCCGTACGGCTCACCGTCTTCTTCGAAGACAGCGACGGGCTGGTCCACGAGAGTTCCGTGGTCGTCAAGGAGGGCGGCGCACGGACCGTGCCGCTGAAGGTGGGGGCGCGCGGCGACGGCGTCCGCATTGTGCAGATCGACCTGAGCATGGCCGGTGAGCGGGTGCGCCGGACGTACCGCCTGACCGTCGATCAGGTACCGGGACTGACGCGGGAGGCACGCTGGCGCGATCTGCGGGCGGACCGGCCCGACCGGCGTGCGGCGGGATGTCCGGGGGCCGCGCGGGAGCGGGGGCGCGCGCCGGGGCGGCCGCCGTCCGGGAAGGCGCCAGGACCCGTCCTCTGCGCCGACCGGCCCGGCTGCGGCAAGCTCATCGACGCGGTGCTGCGCGGCCCCGACGGACAGCTGAAGTACCCCACGTGGAGCGTGCGGCTCGGCACGGACAGCGCCAAGGGGCGCCCGGCCGCGCCCGCGCTCGCCTCCGACGCGCTGCTGGCCTCCGGGGCGGTGCGGGTCGGGGACACCGTGACGGTGCGCGGGAGCACGGGCGGGAGCGCGCGGGTCGAGATCGTCGGGCGGCTCGCGGCGGTGCCGGGGATGCCGCGCGACCGGCCGCGGCTGCTCGCCGACTCCCGGGCGATGGCCGCCCAGTGGGCCCTGAGCGGGGCGTTGCCGGGGACGGAGAGCGCCTGGTGGGTGGGGGTCCGGGGCACGGACGCGGCGGCGGCAGCGGCGGCGGTGCGGGCGGACCCGCGGCTGGGGCACGCGGTGGACGTCCCGCAGGTCAGGAAGGAGCTGGCCGCCGACCCGCTGCGGCGCGGGGCGCGCGGGGCGCTCGTGCTGTGCCTGGTCCTCGCCCCCGCCTTCGCCGTCATCGCGTTCGCCCTGCACACCGTGGTCTCCGCACGGGCCAGGGAGCGCGAGTTCGGCCTGTTGCGGGCGCTCGGGACGCGGCGGGGGCAGCTCGCGGCGTACCTGTGGACGGAGCAGTTGGCGCTGGCCGGGGTGGCGGCGGTGCTCGGCACGGTCCTCGGGGCCGCCCTCGCCGCGCTGATCATGCCGGTGGTGACGGTCGACGCGGAGGGGGATCCGGTCTTCCCCGAGCTGGCGGCGTCCGTGCCGTGGGTGCGGGTGGTGGTGACGGCCGGGGTGACCGCGGCGGTGATCTGCGCGGTCGTGACGGTGGCGGCGCGGCTGCTCGGGCGGGTGGATCTGGCGCGGGTGCTCCGGGCGGGGGAGGACGTGTGATCGGGCGCCGGTGGGGTGTGCGGGTGCGGTGGCCCGTGAGGTCCGGGGGGCGCTGTGCGGCGTGAGTGGTGGCGGCGGGCGCCGCTGGTGGTGGGTCTCGGGATGGTGATCGGCGTGCTCGTGGCCGTCGCCGCCGCCGGTCCCGGGCTGCTCGAACGGCTCGGCGGCCAGGCGCTCGCGGGCCGGTTCGAGCAGGTGCAGCGCACGGCGCCCGGGGTGGTGCACAGCGCGCGGATCGATCCGGAGCAACCCCGTCCGGGCGAGGAGGGCGAGCTGGGGGCCGATCTCGCGAGGTACGCGACCGTCATCGAGAACGCCTCGCCGGGCCGGCTGCGCGGCGGACTCGTCCACGACTCGACCCGGATCGAACTGCCCACGGTGGAGGGGGACGTGGCGGGCGGCGTCTCGCTGTCGCTGGTGTACGCGTCCGACGCCCCGGGGCGGAGCGCGTACGTCGCCGGGCGGGCGCCCCGCGCGCGCGGGCAGGTGGTGGAGCTCGCCGTGTCCGAGCGGACGCGTGACGCGCTCCGGCTGCGCGTCGGGCAGCGGATCGGGCTACAGGGCGGCGCCATGGAGAACGTCCGTGCGGTCGGGCGGCTCGTCGGGGTCTTCCGGGCGCCGGGCTCGGGCTCCGACTCCGGCCCCGATCAGGGCTCCGGCTCCGGCTCCGATCAGGGCTCCGGCCCCGGTCGCGGCTCCGGCTCCGGGAAGGGTACACGGCTGTGGAGCGAACAGCCGCTGCTGGCACGGCCGCTGACCGGCGCGGAGAGGGCCGTCCCGGACGTCGGCGCGCTCATCGCGCCCCGCGGCGCCGAGATCCTCCAGAACCAGGCGGACGCCGAGCTCACCGTCGAGTGGAACATGCGGCTCGACCTGGCGGAGGAGATCGCGGGCCGGTTCGTGGGGGAGCGCGGCGCACGGGACTTCCACCGGCTCATGGCCCGCTACCCGCTCGCGGCCAAGGAAGCCTTCTGCGACATGGAGACGTTCGGCGGCAAGTGGTGCGTCCTCGGCTCCCACCCCGCGACGGAGCTGGCGACCGACACCGAACTGGTCGGCGTCTTCGAGGAGTTCCGGCGCCAGTGGGGACAGGCGGGCGTCGTCATGTCGTTCGCCCTGGCCTCGCTGCTCGGCGTGGGGTTCGCCGCCGCCGTCGTGACGGCGCTGCTCGTGGTGCGGCGGCGGCTCGACGGGGACCGGCTGCTGCGGGCGCGCGGGGCGTCGGCCGCCGGGCTCGCCCTGGGGCGCGCCGCGGAGAGCGCACCGGCGGCGCTGCTCGGCTTCGGTGCCGGCTGCGCGGCCGCGGCGCTGACACGGGCGCCGGGCGGCTCACCCGCGTACGGCGAAGGGCTGGCCGTCGCCCTCCTGTGCTGGCTGCTGCTGCCCGCCCTCACGTGGTTCGCCGTGCGGGACCGGGCCGTGCTGCGGGAGCGCGCGCCGCGGGGCGCCGGGCGCCGGATCGTGGTGGAGGCGCTGGTGCTGCTGCTGGCCGCGGGCGGGGTCGTCGCGCTGCGGGCACGGGGCACGGAAGGGGCGGCCGGGCCGGATCCGCTGCTCGCCGCGGTGCCCGTGCTGCTGGGGCTCGCGACGGTCGCCGTCCTCGTGCGGTGCTACCCCTGGCCGGTGCGGGCGGTGGCGCGCTGGTCGGCGCGGGGGCGGGGCACCGTGGTGCTCGTCGCGCTCTCCCGCGCCGCCAAGGAGGCCCCGGCGCGCGGCCTCGCGCTGCTCGTCCTGGTGGTGACGCTCGCCGGTGCCGTCTTCGGAGGGCTCGTCTCGGGGACGCTGGTCGAGGGGCGGCGGGCCGCGGCGGCCTGGCGGGTGGGCGCCGACGCCTCCTTCCTCGGGGCCGACCGCGACCCCGGCACGGCGGAACGGCTGGCACGCGCGCGTGGAGTGCGGGAAACGGTGACCGTGCGGCAGCTGAGAGTCGATCCGGTGAGTGGGAGGGACGGGGGGCGGTACGGGATCTCCAGCCTGGTGGGGGTGGACGGTGCGAGGCTGCGCGCGGCCGACGGGAGTTCGGCCGCCGCCCGCGCCCTGGCCGACGCGGGCCTCACCAGGGGCGGGGGCGGCAGGGACATCCGGGTGCTCGCCTCCGAGGGGCGCACAGGTGACCTGCTCACTTTCTCCCTGCACGGCAAGGAGCACCGGCTGCGGGTCGTCGGACCGCTGCCGGAGAGCGTGGCGGGCGACGCCGCGCTCGGACCCGTGCGCGGCGCCACCGAGTCCCGGCAGCACCTGCTCCTCGCCGACAGCCGCGACCTGCGCGCCTTCGCCGCGTCGGACTTCGAGGAGTCCGCGCTCCTGCTGTACGGCGCGCGCCTGGACGCCGAGGCGCTGCGTTCCCTCGTACCGCGCGCCGCGCCCGGAGCGAGCGCCGGAGAGCTCCGCGTCCGCGCCGAGGAACAGGCCGAGGCCGCCGACGACCGGCTGATCACCGCCGTCACCCTGGCACACACCGCCTGCACCGCGCTCGCCGTGCTCCTCGCGCTCCTCGCCCTCGTCCTCGAACTGCTCCTGTCCGCCCCCGCGCGCGGACGCACCACCGCCTACCTGCGCACCCTCGGCCTCGGTGGGCGTGCCGCGTCCGCCCTGCACCTGGTGCAGCTCCTGCCCCTGGTGCTCGCCGCCGTCGTGGGCGGCGTCGCGCTCGGCCTCGCGCTGCCCGCGCTGCTCGGGCCCGCCCTCGACCTGCGGGAGTTCACCGGCGGGCCCACCGCGCCCGACCGGCACGTCGATGCGCTGTTCACCGCGGCCCTGAGCGCGGGACTCTGTGTCCTGGTGGCCGCGGCGGTGGGCGTGGAGAGCTGGCTCGGACGGCGCCGGGGGCTCGGCGCCGTCCTACGACTCGGGAGAGCGGATGACTGAACTTGCCGACCTTGAGGCGCGGGCCCGCGCCGCCGGGCGTACCGCCGACGACGAGGGCCTCGTCGTCTGCGACAACCTCGTCCGCGTCTACCGCACCGACGAGGTCGAGGTGCAGGCGCTCCAGGGCCTGGACCTGGTCGTCGCGGCCGGCGAGTGCGTGGCGCTGGTCGGCGCGTCGGGGTCGGGCAAGTCCACGCTCCTGTCGATCCTCTCCGGCCTCGACCTGCCCACCGCGGGGCGCGCGAGGGTCGCGGGCCACGATCTGCTCGCGATGGGGCGCCGCGAGCGCCTCGGCTACCGCAGGAGCACCGTGGGCTTCGTCTGGCAGCAGACCGGACGCAATCTGCTGCCCTACCTGACCGCACTGGAGAACGTGGCCCTGCCGATGAAATACACGCGCGTGCCGCGCCGCACACGCCGGGACAAGGCCGCCGAACTGCTCGGCGTACTCGGCGTCGCACACTGCCGCGACCGGCGCCCGACCGAACTCTCCGGTGGCGAGCAGCAGCGCGTGGCCGTCGCCGTCGCCACCGCCAACTCCCCGCGCGTCCTGCTCGCCGACGAGCCGACCGGCGAACTGGACACCGTCTCCGGAGAGGACGTCTTCGCCGCCCTGCGCCGCGCCAACGAAGAGCTCGGCGCGACCGTCCTGGTCGTCACCCACGACCCTCTCGTCTCCGAGCAGGTCCGCCGCACGGTCCGTATCCGCGACGGCCGTACGTCGACGGAGACGCTCCGCGAACAGGGCGGCACGGGCGAGGAGTTCACGGTCCTCGACCGGGCGGGGCGGCTGCAACTGCCGGGCGAGTACGTGGAGCGGTACGGCCTGCGGGGGCGGGTACGGCTGACGGCGGAGCCCGATCACGTGGGGGTGTGGCCCGACGGGTCCGGCGCCGGGCGGGGGGAGGCGCGGTGAGGGGGGCCGACGCCATGGTCGTCGTAGAGGATCTGCACCGGACCTACGGCAGCGGTGCCGCCGCCGTGCACGCCCTGCGGGGCGTCTCCTTCACGGTGCCGCGCGGGGAGCTGGTCGCCCTCAAGGGCCGCTCGGGGTCCGGCAAGACGACGCTGCTCAACCTCGTCGGCGGACTCGACGTCCCGGACCGGGGCAAGGTCACCGTGGACGGCGTGGGGCTCGTGGGGCTGGGGGAGAAGGGGCTGCTCGAACTGCGCAGGGACCGCCTCGGGTTCGTCTTCCAGTCCTTCGGACTCATCCCCATCCTCACCGCCGCCGAGAACGTCGGCGTCCCCCTGCGGCTGCGCAAGGCCGAGCCACGCGCGCGTGAGGAACGGGTCGCCCTCCTCCTGGCTCTCGTCGGCCTCAGCGACCACGCGGGTCAGCGGCCCGGCGAGCTCTCCGGAGGACAGCAGCAGCGGGTCGCCATCGCCCGCGCCCTCGCCAACGCACCCGCCCTGCTGATCGCCGACGAGCCCACCGGACAGCTCGACGCGGAGACCGGGCTCGCCGTGATGGAGCTGCTGCGCGCGGTCGTCCGCAGCGAGAAGGTCACCGCCCTCGTCGCCACGCACGACGCGGCCCTGCTCGACCTGGCCGACCGGGTCCTGGAACTGCGCGACGGGGAAATCGTCGCGGACTGATCACAGGCGGGGCGCGAGGCCGTCCGGCGGCCCGCATCAGGGTTGTGTCAAGGACGCCACCCCCGCGCCCCCTCATCCGTAATGCCGGAATTGTTGGCCGTAAGGTCGACGCTGCGTACACAGCAGTTTCGGGAAGACAATGAGGCCATGGCACGCGGCAAGCTTCGGATCTACCTCGGTGCGGCACCGGGCGTCGGCAAGACGTACGCGATGCTCTCCGAGGCCCACCGCCGCATCGAGCGCGGCACCGACTGCGTGGTCGCCTTCGTGGAGCACCACGACCGGCCGCGCACCGAGGTGATGCTGCACGGCCTCGAACAGGTGCCCCGCAAGGAGCTGGAGTACCGCGGCACGGCGTTCACCGAGATGGACGTCGACGCCACCCTGGAGCGCGCCCCGGCCGTCGCCCTGGTCGACGAGCTCGCCCACACGAACGTCCCGGGATCGCGCAACCCCAAGCGCTGGCAGGACGTCGAGGAGCTCCTCGCGGCCGGCATCGACGTCGTCTCGACGGTCAACATCCAGCATCTGGAATCCCTCGGCGACGTCGTCGAGTCGATCACCGGGGTGCGCCAGAAGGAGACCGTGCCGGACGAGGTGGTGCGCCGCGCCGACCAGATCGAACTGGTCGACATGTCGCCACAGGCGCTCCGCCGCCGCATGGCGCACGGCAACATCTACAAGCCCGACCGCATCGACGCGTCCCTCTCCAACTACTTCCGCCCCGGCAACCTCACGGCGCTGCGCGAGCTCGCACTGCTCTGGGTCGCCGACCGCGTCGACGAATACCTCCAGCAGTACCGCGGCGAGCACAACATCCGCTCCACCTGGCAGGCCCGCGAGCGCATCGTCGTCGGCCTCACCGGCGGCCCCGAGGGCCGCACCCTCATACGACGCGCCTCCCGGATGGCCGCCAAGGGCTCGGGCAGCGAGATCCTCGCCGTCCACATCGCCCGCAGCGACGGCCTGACCGGCGCGTCCCCCAAGGAACTCGCCGTCCAGCGCACCCTCGTCGAAGACCTCGGCGGCACCTTCCACCACGTCATAGGCGACGACATACCCGCCGCGCTCCTCGACTTCGCCCGCGGCGTCAACGCCACCCAGATCGTCCTCGGCTCCTCCCGCCGCAAGACCTGGCAGTACGTCTTCGGGCCCGGCGTCGGCACGACCGTCGCCCGCGACTCGGGCCCCGACCTGGACGTGCACATCGTCACGCACGGCGAGGTCGCCAAGGGGCGCGGCCTGCCCGTCGCCCGCGGGGCGCGCCTCGGCCGCTCCCGGGTCATCTGGGGCTGGCTGGTCGGCGTCGCGGGCCCCACGCTGCTCACGCTGCTGCTCACCCACGTCGACGCCGACCTCGGCCTCGCCAACGACATGCTGCTGTTCCTGGCCCTCACGGTGGCCGCGGCGCTGCTCGGCGGGCTGGCCCCGGCACTGGCATCAGCGGCGTTCGGCTCGCTGCTCATCAACTACTACTTCACGCCGCCACTGCACCTGTGGACGGTCTCCAACAACAAGAACATCCTCGCCATCGCCGTCTTCGTGGGCGTCGCGGTGTCGGTGGCCTCCGTCGTGGACCTCGCCGCCCGCCGCACCCACCAGGCGGCCCGCCTGCGCGCCGAGGCGGAGATACTCTCCTTCCTCGCCGGCAGCGTGCTGCGAGGCGAGACCAGCCTGGAGGCCCTCCTCGAGCGGGTCCGCGAGACCTTCGCCATGGAGTCCGTGGCCCTCCTGGAGCGCGCGGGCGACACCGACCCCTGGACCTGCGCGGGCAGCGTCGGCGACGGCCGCCCGCTGGAGCGCCCCGAGGACGCCGACGTCGACATGCCCGTCGGCGACCACATGGCGCTCGCCCTCTCCGGCCGCGTCCTGCCCGCCGCCGACCGCCGCGTCCTCGCCGCGTTCGCCGCGCAGGCCGCCGTCGTCCTCGACCGCCAGCGCCTCCAGTCCGAGGCCCACCAGGCCCGCACCCTCGCCGAGGGCAACCGCATCCGCACCGCCCTGCTCGCCGCCGTCAGCCACGACCTGCGCACCCCGCTCGCGGGCATCAAGGCAGCCGTCTCCTCGCTGCGCTCCGACGACGTGGAGTGGTCCGAGGAGGACGAGGCCGAGCTCCTGGCGGGCATCGAGGAGGGCGCCGACCGGCTCGAACACCTCGTCGGGAACCTCCTCGACATGTCCCGGCTCCAGACCGGCACGGTCACCCCGCTGATCCGGGAGATCGACCTCGACGAGGTCGTCCCGATGGCCCTCGGCGGCGTACCCGACGGCAGCGCGGAGCTGGACATCCCCGAGACGCTGCCCATGGTCGCCGTCGACAAGGGCCTCCTGGAGCGGGCGGTCGCCAACATCGTCGAGAACGCCGTGAAGTACGCCCCCGTGGGCGCGCCCGTCAAGGTCTCCGCCAGCGCCCTCGGCGAGCGCGTCGAGATCCGCGTCGTGGACCGCGGCCCCGGCGTCCCGGACAGCGCCAAGGACCGCATCTTCGCGCCCTTCCAGCGCTACGGTGACGCTCCACGGGGTGCCGGTGTGGGCCTCGGCCTCGCCGTCGCCCGCGGCTTCGTCGAGGCCATGGGCGGCACCCTCGCCGCCGAGGACACCCCCGGCGGCGGCCTCACCATGGTCCTCACCCTGCGGGCGGCCGCCGGCCCACCGCCGGTCCGCCCGGAGCTCTCGTCCCGGGCCACCTCGTGACCCGGAACCGGACCCCGGACCCAGAACACAAGCCGTGCTCCAGAACCAGAAGCCGGAAAGGCAGGTACGCATGACCCGGGTGCTCGTGGTCGACGACGAGCCGCAGATCGTACGCGCCCTCGTGATCAACCTGAAGGCGCGCAAGTACGAGGTGGACTCGGCCCCCGACGGCGCCACGGCGCTTCAGGTCGCCGCGGCCCGCCACCCCGACGTGATCGTGCTCGACCTCGGTCTGCCCGACATGGACGGCGTGGAGGTCATCCGGGGCCTGCGCGGCTGGACGCGCGTCCCGATCCTGGTGCTCTCCGCCCGGCACAGCTCGGACGAGAAGGTCGAGGCGCTGGACGCGGGCGCCGACGACTACGTGACCAAGCCCTTCGGCATGGACGAACTCCTCGCCCGGCTGCGCGCCGCCGTCCGCAGGGCGGAGCCCACAGGCCCCGGTGACGACGACGTCCTGGTCGACACCGGCGACTTCTCCGTCGACCTGGCCGCGAAGAAGGTCAACCGCGGCGGACGCGACGTACGCCTCACCCCCACGGAGTGGCACCTCCTGGAGGTCCTGGTGCGCAACACCGGCCGCCTGGTCAGCCAGAAGCAGCTGCTCCAGGAGGTCTGGGGCCCCTCGTACGGCACGGAGACGAACTACCTCCGGGTCTACATGGCGCAGCTGCGCCGCAAGCTGGAGGCGGACCCGGCGCACCCGCGGCACTTCATCACGGAACCGGGAATGGGATACCGGTTCGAGAAATGACCGGATACGGGTGACCGGATACGGGTTCGGGAAATGACCGGAAATACTGAGCGGACCGCTCGCTTCACCAGCCCCCGGAGCGGGTAAGTGAGCGGGCATACGCACAGCTGAGCGCACCCCTGTCCCGGGTGTCGGCGCCCACCGGTACGCTTCTTGTATGAGTGCTGTTTCTGGTTCCGACAAGCCGGCGGGCCGCTTCCGGCGCATGCTCGACCGGCTCTCCTCCTCCCAGGAGGACCTGGAGTCGGAGGAGCTGCGGGAGGACGCCGAGACAGCGGGCTGCGTCCGTATCGGCGACTGCCAGGACCGCCAGATAGTCACCGTTACTGGTACCTTGCGCACGGTCACTCTGCGACCACGCGCCGGGGTTCCCGCCCTGGAGGCCGAGCTGTTCGACGGCTCGGCGGCGCTGGACGTGGTGTGGCTCGGCAGGCGCTCCATCGTCGGGATAGAGCCGGGGCGCAGGCTGATCGCATCGGGCCGGATCTCGATGAGCCGAGGCCGCCGGGTGCTGTTCAACCCCAAGTACGAACTCAGACCCCTCGGACGGGAGTAACCGGTGACGTCCCTCGACAAGCCGACGGACCACGGGAGCGCCGATCAGGACGCCGATTCCAGGGCCGTGACCGAGGCAGCGCTCTTCGAAGCCTTCGGCGGCGTGCGGGGCATGGTGGAGACGGTCGTTCCCGGCCTGCTCTTCGTGACCATCTTCACGATCAACAAGGACCTGCACATGTCGGCCATCGCGGCCCTCGCGGTGTCCCTGGTGCTCGTCGTGGTCCGCCTGGTCATGAAGGACACCGTCAAGCACGCCTTCAGCGGTGTCTTCGGTGTCGCCTTCGGTGTGGTCTTCGCGATGATGACCGGCAACGCCAAGGACTTCTACCTGCCCGGCATGCTCTACACCCTGGGCCTCGCCCTGGCGTACATCATCACGACTCTCGCGGGCGTCCCGCTGATCGGCCTCATCCTCGGCCCGGTCTTCAAGGAGAACCTCTCCTGGCGCACCCGCAACCCCGGCCGCAAGAAGGCGTACGCGAAGGCCAGCTGGGCCTGGGGCCTGATCCTGCTCGCCAAGTGCGCGATCCTCTTCCCGCTGTACTGGTGGGCGGACACCACCCAGTTCGGCTGGGTCCTGGTCGCCCTGAAGATCCCGCCCTTCCTCCTCGCCGTCTACCTGACCTGGGTCTTCCTCGCGAAGGCCCCGCCGCCGATCGACGTCTTCGCCGAGATGGAGGCCGCAGAGAAGGCGGAGGAGGCCCGCAAGGCGGAACGCGAACGGGAGCACAGGGGCGCCTGAAGCCGCCCCGGAGGGGCGGTCCAGGGGCGCGGGGAACTGCGCGACAAGCCACGACGCACCCGCACCAGTCATACATACGCACGAGATGGGGGCGCCCGACAATCGCCGGGCGCCCCCATCCACGGTTCAGAGCCCAGGGGCTAGCTCTCGCGCCGCACCGAAAGCAGATCCTCCAACTGCTCCTCACGCGCCTGCGCGGCCACGAAGAGAAGCTCGTCCCCCGCCTCCAGGGAGTCGTCCGCCGTCGGCGCGAGGACACGCGTACCGCGGATGATCGTGACCAGCGACGTGTCCTCGGGCCACTGCACGTCGCCGACCTGTGTGCCCGCGAGGGCCGACTCGGGCGGCAGCGTCAGCTCGACGAGGTTCGCGTCGCCGTGGCTGAAGCGGAGCAGCCGGACGAGATCGCCGACGCTCACCGCCTCCTCGACGAGCGCGGACATCAGGCGCGGCGTGGAGACCGCGACGTCGACGCCCCAGGACTCGTTGAAGAGCCACTCGTTCTTCGGGTTGTTGACGCGGGCGACGACCCGCGGGACGCCGTACTCGGTCTTGGCGAGCAGCGAGACGACGAGGTTGACCTTGTCGTCGCCGGTCGCGGCGATCACGACGTTGCAGCGCTGGAGCGCCGCCTCGTCGAGCGAGGTGATCTCACAGGCGTCGGCGAGCAGCCACTCGGCCTGCGGCACGCGCTCCACCGAGATGGCGGTCGGCGCCTTGTCGATGAGCAGGATCTCGTGCCCGTTCTCCAGGAGCTCACCGGCGATGGAACGGCCCACCGCGCCTGCTCCGGCAATGGCGACCCTCATCAGTGACCGCCTTCCTCGGGGCCTTCGGCGAACGCCGCTTCGACCTTGTCGACCTGGTCGGTGCGCATCATGACGTGCACCAGGTCACCTTCTTGCAGGACCGTCTGCGACGTCGGCAGGACCGCTTCGCCCAGCCGGGTGAGGAAGGCGACGCGGACGCCGGTCTCCTCCTGGAGCTGGCTGATCTTGTGCCCGATCCACGCCGCCGAGGCGTGCACCTCGGCGAGCTGGACACCGCCGGTGGGGTCGCGCCAGAGCGGCTCGGCGCCGGAGGGCAGCAGGCGGCGCAGCATCTGGTCGGCGGTCCACCGGACCGTGGCGACCGTCGGGATGCCCAGGCGCTGGTAGACCTCGGCGCGGCGCGGGTCGTAGATGCGGGCCGCGACGTTCTCGATGCCGAACATCTCGCGGGCCACGCGGGCGGCGATGATGTTGGAGTTGTCGCCGCTGGAGACGGCGGCGAAGGCGCCCGCCTCCTCGATGCCGGCCTCGCGCAGGGTGTCCTGGTCGAAACCGACGCCGGTGACGCGGCGGCCGCCGAACCCGGAGCCGAGACGGCGGAAGGCGGTGGGGTCCTGGTCGACGACGGCGACCGTGTGCCCCTGTTGTTCCAGGTTCTGGGCGAGAGCGGACCCGACTCTCCCGCAGCCCATGATGACGATGTGCACCTGTCCTTTACCCCGCACTCCTGGTCATCCCGCTGACCTGCGAAAACATCGTGCTCACTCTTCTCTCTCACTCTGCTGGCAACAACGGGGCAACAGCGTGCGGCGTTGCCAAGAGACGAGCTTAAGCCGCAACGAGGCCCTTGCACTCACTCGCGTACTCACCACGGACACACCCGGGCTGGACCCGGGTCCGTCCCCGGGCTCACCCATGAGGACGCGAAAGGGCCCGGCGGAGGTGAGAGCTCAGTCCACGCTGCGCAGCAGCCCCTCGACCTTCTCCAGCCGGTGGCCGAGCTCGACGAGCTGGAGGCGGGTCGACTCCTGCTCGGACCTGGCGCGCTCGACGGCCTCACGGTACCCCTGCATGGCCTCGGCGTACTGCCGGTCGCGCTCGCGGTTGCGCTGCGTCTGGAAGTAGGCGACGGCGACGATCGCGCCGGCGAGTATCAGGAAGAAAGCGACGGGAATGATCACGTCGTCCACTAGGGCGTCCCCTTTGCTGAGTGCTGTCCGTCATCGCCCGACCGACCTGTCTGACCCGACTGGTCGTGGCGGACGGCCGCGACGATCGTATCCGCGTTCAACTGCACGTCGAATGGCGCCAGTTCGAAGTACTTGAGCGCCTTGCCGTCGTCGGAGAGCTCCAGGTGGCCGACGACGAGGCCTGCCTTCTCCATGCGTTCGAGGTGCATGTAGAGCAAGGGGCGGGACACCCCGAGCCGGCGGGCCAGCTCGCTGACGTACAGCCTGCCGGACGCGAGCTCGGTGATGATCCGGATGCGCTGTGCATGGCCGACCGCCGCGAGAAAAGCCAGCAGCTCCTCGCTGTCCATGGTCCGCCTTCGCGCTGCTCCAAAACCTGTCAGTCAAGGCTTACGCATGACGGGAACCGCTGTCAATCCGCGGCGCGCCGACGCCTATCCGCTCATCCATGACAGTTGACGGCTCGTTCCGCCACCTGTCAGTCTCCACTTACACATGAAGCACGAGCGATGCCGAAAGGGCGGGGGACGGACATGAGAAAGCGATCGGTCACGGTGCGCGTGGCCAGGTGGAGCGCGCGGCACCCATGGCGGGCGATCGTCGGCTGGCTGGTCTTCGTGGCGCTCTGCCTCGGCGGCGGAATCGCCGCCGGGACGAACAGCGCGACCTCGGCGGACTTCCGCGTCGGCGAGGCGGGCCGGGCCGAGGCCCTGGCCGACGAGGGCGGCATCCCGCACCGCTCCACGGAACACATACTGATTCGTGCCGCGACGGGCTCCTGGGACCGGCCGGGACCGCTGGACAGGGCGGCCGCCGACGCCGCCGTCAAGGACATCACCGACCGGATGCGGGCCCTGCCCGAGGTCGCCGCGGTCAAGGCTCCGGTCGCCTCCGCCGACGGACGCGTGCTGCGGGTCCCGGTGGAGCTGACCGGCTCCGACCAGGACGACCAGGAACGCGTCCCGCCGCTCCAGGCCCAGACCGCGCAGGCCGCCGAGGCCCACCCCGGCCTGCGGATCGAGGAGACCGGCGACGCCTCCGTGAGCAAGGGCGTCGAAGGGCAGCGCGACAAGGACCTGAAGTTCTCCGAGGCGATCACCCTGCCGATCACGCTGATCACGCTCGCCGTGGTCTTCGGCTCGGTCGTCATGGTCGGCGTACCGCTGCTGCTCGCCATCACCTCGATCATGGCGACGATGGGCCTCGCGATGGTGGCCTCGCACCTGCTGCCCGACACCGGCGTCGGGATGAGCATGATCCTGCTCATCGGCATGGCGGTCGGCGTCGACTACACGCTCTTCTATCTCAAGCGCGAGCGCGAGGAGCGGGCCCGCGCGGGCGGCCGCCTCACCTCGGAAGCGCTGGTCGAGGCCGCCGCCGCGACGGCGGGCCGGGCGATCGTGGTCTCCGGGCTCGCGGTCATCGTCTCCACCACCGCGCTCTTCCTCGCCCGTGACGTCATCTTCGACTCGCTCGCCACCGGCACGATCCTGGTCGTCGCCGTCGCCGTGGTCAGCTCCGTGACGGTCCTGCCGGCGCTCCTGGTCCGGCTCGGACGACGGACCGAGCGCCGCGCGGCCAGGCGCGCCGCGCGGGGCAAGCCGGTCCGGTCGTACGGGGCGTCAGGGCTGCCAGGGGCGTCTGGGCAGTCCGGGTCACCTGGGCAGGCCGCGTCGTCCGCGTCCTCCGCGTCGTACGGCGAGAAGAAGCCCGGACGTGCCTGGAGCGCCCTGCTCGCCCCCGCCCGTAAGCGCCCCGCGCTCACCCTCTGCCTCTCCGTCCTCGCCATGCTGGGCCTGGCGCTGCCCGCCCTGGACATGAACCTCAAGAACCCCGCGCGCGACAGCTTCTCCCGCGAGATCCCCGCGATGCGGGGGTACGACAGGCTGCTCGAAACCTTCCCGGAGCAGCGCCTGCGGCACCTCGTCGTGGTGCGGGCCGAGGCCTCGCGCGCCGCCGACGTGCGGGCGGCCCTGGAGCAGCTGGACCGCAGGGCGCAGGCCGACCCGCTCTTCTCGCACCCCTCACGCACCCCGCTGCTCCGCACCTCCGACGACCGGCGGACCACCACGCTGGAACTCAACGGTCCGCACCCGACGTACTCGGAGAAGGCCGAGGACTCGCTCGACCGCATCCGGCACGACCACATCCCCGCGACCGTCGGCAGGCTGCCCGGCGTCGAGACGGCCGTCACCGGCGAGGTGGCGCGCGGCGTCGACTACGTGGAACACCAGAACGAGAAGCTGCCGCTCGTCCTCGGCTTCCTGCTCCTGATGACCTTCGTCATGACGGTCTTCGCGTTCCGCTCGGTCGTCCTCGGAGTGCTCGGCGTCGTCCTCAACCTGCTCTCCGCCGCGTCGGCGCTCGGCGTGCTCGTCCTCGTCTTCCAGGGCGAGTGGGCCGAGGAACTGCTCTCCTTCATCTCGCTCGACGGCATCTCCTCGCGCGTGCCGCTCTTCCTCTTCGTGATCCTCTTCGGGCTCTCGATGGACTACCAGGTCTTCGTGGTCAGCCGCATCCGCGAGGCCGCCCTGAACGGCGTGCCCACGCGCCAGGCGGTCATCGACGGCATCACCTCCTCCGCCAAGGTCGTCACCAGCGCGGCGCTCGTCATGGTCACCGTCTTCGCGAGCTTCGTGATGCTGCACATCCTGGAGATGAAGCAGATGGGCCTCGTCCTGGCGGTGGCCGTCCTGCTCGACGCGTTTGTGATCCGCGTCATGATCCTGCCCGCCGCGCTGCTGCTGCTCGGCCGCGCCACGTGGTGGCCGTCGGGCGCGATCCGCCGCGCGGAGGCCCGGGTCGCCGCGGAATTCCGGGGGACAGGGGAGCACGGAGCGGGGGAACAGGCCGTGGAGGAGCGGTTCACGGGGGAGCACCACGCCCGTCCGGAGGGGCGCAGGATCGCACAAGGCCGATAGCCGGAGCAGTTGGGGGTGGTGGGTGGGCGCGCCCCCATTCGAACGCTTACGATCCTCTCCGTGTCCAAACTGACCGACGTGCCCAAACGGATCCTCATCGGGCGCGCACTGCGCAGTGACCGGCTCGGAGAGACGCTCCTGCCGAAGCGCATCGCACTCCCCGTCTTCGCGTCCGACCCGCTCTCGTCCGTGGCGTACGCGCCGGGAGAGGTACTTCTCGTCCTCTCCATCGCGGGCGTGTCGGCCTACCACTTCAGCCCGTGGATCGCCGTCGCGGTCGTCGTGCTGATGTTCACGGTCGTCGCGTCCTACAGACAGAACGTGCACGCGTACCCGAGCGGTGGTGGCGACTACGAGGTCGCCACCACCAACCTCGGCCCGCGCGCCGGACTCACCGTCGCGAGCGCCCTGCTCGTCGACTACGTCCTGACGGTGGCCGTGTCGATCTCCTCGGGCATCGAGAACCTCGGCTCCGCGGTCCCGTTCGTGGTCGAGCACAAGGTGCTCTGCGCGTCGGCGGTGATCCTGCTCCTCACCGTGATGAACCTGCGCGGCGTGAAGGAGTCCGGGAAGCTCTTCGCGATCCCGACGTACGTCTTCGTGGCCGGCGTCTTCATCATGATCGCGTGGGGTGCCTTCCGCGGCCTCGTCCTCGGCGACACGATGAACTCGCCCACCGCCGACTACGAGATCAAGCCCGAGCACCAGGGCCTCGCGGGCTTCGCCCTCGTCTTCCTGCTCCTGCGGGCCTTCTCCTCGGGCTGTGCGGCGCTCACCGGCGTCGAGGCCATCAGCAACGGCGTCCCGGCCTTCCGCAAGCCGAAGTCCAAGAACGCCGCGACGACCCTCGCGCTCATGGGGGCCCTGGCCGTCACGATGTTCTGCGGCATCATCGGCCTCGCCATGGCGACCAACGTCCACATGGCCGAGAAGCCCGCCGACGACCTGATCCACAACGGTGTGCCGGTCGGCAGCGACTACGTCCAGAACCCGGTGATCTCCCAGGTCGCCGAGGCCGTCTTCGGCCACGGCAGCTTCCTGTTCATGATCCTCGCCGCGGCGACCGCGCTGGTCCTCTTCCTCGCGGCCAACACCGCGTACAACGGCTTCCCGCTGCTCGGCTCGATCCTGGCGCAGGACCGCTACCTGCCGCGCCAGCTGCACACCCGCGGCGACCGCCTCGCGTTCTCCAACGGCATCGTGCTGCTCGCCGGCGCGGCCGCGCTCCTCGTGGTCGTCTACGGCGCGGACTCGACGCGCCTCATCCAGCTCTACATCGTCGGCGTCTTCGTCTCCTTCACGCTCAGCCAGATCGGCATGGTCCGGCACTGGAACCGCCACCTGGCCACCGAGAAGGACCGGGACAAGCGCCGCCGCATGGTCCGCTCCCGCGCGATCAACACGTTCGGCGCGTTCTTCACGGGCCTCGTCCTCGTCGTCGTCCTGGTCACCAAGTTCACGCACGGCGCCTGGGTCGCCCTGCTCGGCATGTGCATCTTCTACGCGACGATGACGGCGATCCGCCGCCACTACGACCGCGTGGCCGAGGAGATCGCGGCCCCGGAGACCCTCGGCGACGACAGCGTGCGCCCCTCGCGGGTCCACTCGATCGTCCTGGTCTCCAAGATCCACCGTCCGACGCTGCGCGCGCTGGCGTACGCGAAGCTGATGCGCTCCCACACGCTGGAGGCGCTCAGCATCAACGTCGACCCGGCGGAGACCAAGGCCCTCAAGGAGGAGTGGGAGCGCCGCGGCATCACGGTCCCCCTGAAGGTCCTCGACTCGCCGTACCGTGAGATCACCCGCCCGATCATCGAGTACGTCAAGAACCTGCGCCGCGAGAGCCCGCGCGACGTGGTCAGCGTGATCATCCCCGAGTACGTGGTGGGCCACTGGTACGAGCACCTGCTCCACAACCAGAGCGCCCTGCGCCTCAAGGGCCGCCTGCTCTTCACACCGGGCGTCATGGTGACCTCCGTCCCCTACCAGCTGGACTCCTCCGAGGCCGCGAAGAGGCGGGCCCGCAGGCGTTCGGAGTGGAACGCGCCGGGAGCGGTGCGGCGGGGACCGGTGGAGAAGCCGAAGCGCGTGAAGGAGCCGAGCAAGAAGGCCTGACGCGCTCAGGCCCGCTCTGGTCGGACGGCCGGACGACACCCACGTAGACTGGTGGGCTGTGGTCCGGCCGTCCGTGGTCCGGCCGTCCCCTTTCACTCTGACGTTGTGGAGTCACCCCGCCATGCAGGCAGACCAGAACAACCCGCAGGCGGGACACGCGTCGACACCGTCGACATCGCCGGTCTCACTGATCGGTCAGGAGTACGAGGTCGAGATCGGCCCCGTCGCGCACGGCGGCCACTGCATCGCCCGTACGGACGAGGGCCAGGTGCTCTTCGTCCGGCACGCGCTGCCCGGCGAGAAGGTCGTCGCACGCGTGACGGAGGGCGAGGAGGGCGCACGCTTCCTGCGCGCGGACGCGGTGACGATCCTGGACCCCTCCAAGGACCGCGTCGAGGCCCCCTGCCCCTACGCCGGCCCCGGCCGCTGCGGCGGCTGCGACTGGCAGCACGCGAAGCCGGGCGCGCAGCGCCGCCTCAAGGGCGAGGTCATCGCCGAGCAGCTCAAGCGCCTGGCCGGACTCACCCCCGAGGAGGCGGGCTGGGACGGCACGGTCATGCCGGCGGAGGGCGACAAGCTTCCGCCGGGTGAGGTCCCGTCCTGGCGCACGCGCGTCCAGTACGCGGTGGACGCCTCGACCGGCAAGGCGGGCCTGCGCCGCCACCGCTCGCACGAGGTCGAGCCGATCGAGCACTGCATGATCGCGGCGGAGGGCGTCTCCGAACTCGGCATCGAACAGCGCGACTGGTCGGGCATGGCCTCGGTCGAGGCGATCGCGGCGACGGGCTCCCAGGACCGCCAGGTGATCCTGGCCCCGCGCCCCGGCGCGCGCCTGCCCATCGTCGAACTGGACAAGCCGGTCTCGGTGATGCGCGTGGGCGAGAAGGACGGCGGGGTCCACCGGGTCCACGGCCGCCCCTTCGTCCGCGAGCGGGCCGACGGCCGCACGTACCGCGTGGGCAGCGGCGGCTTCTGGCAGGTCCACCCCAAGGCCGCCGAGACCCTCATGCTGGCCGTCATGCAGGGCCTCACCCCCCGCAAGGGCGAGTCGGCCCTCGACCTCTACTGCGGCGTCGGCCTCTTCGCGGGCGCACTGGCCGACCGCGTCGGCGAGAAGGGCGCGGTGCTCGGCATCGAGTCCAGCAAGCGCGCGGTGGAGGACGCCCGCCACAACCTCGCGTCGTTCGACCGCGTCCGCATCGAACAGGGCAAGGTCGAATCGGTCCTCCCGCGCACGGGCATCACGGAGGTCGACCTCATCGTCCTGGACCCGCCGCGCGCGGGAGCGGGC
Organism: Streptomyces sp. NPDC030245; assembly: GCF_055572995.1. Lineage (NCBI taxonomy): Bacteria > Bacillati > Actinomycetota > Actinomycetes > Kitasatosporales > Streptomycetaceae > Streptomyces > Streptomyces sp. NPDC030245. Next base: position 195,468 of record NZ_JBVICF010000003.1, read on the forward strand.
AAGCAGACGGTCCGCCGGCTGGCGGAGCTGGGCGCGCGCCGGATCGCTTATGTGGCTTGCGATCCGGCGGCGCTGGCGCGGGATCTGGGGTACTTCCGGGAGGGGGGGTATCGGGTGCGGACGCTGCGGGCGTTTGATTTGTTTCCGATGACTCACCATGTGGAGTGTGTGGCGATTTTGGAGCCTGCTGATAAGGGTCGCTGACCTGCGGCTTTGCCCGGTGCATTATGGGCGTTGTGTGCGTTACGGGCGATATCTTGACACACAAGCGACGCTCGTGGCGCACATATGACGCGCGGTTGGAGCACTCTCTAACGGGTTGTCAGGGGTATGTTTTCGCAGGTCGCGGTCCGCAGAAGCGCATCTTTGGCTTTCTCTTGGCGAAGCTCTGACGGTTATGGCCGGACGGAGATCGGCTTAGACGCCGTCTCCACCGGCGCCTGCCGTTCTTGACCAGCACGCAGAGTGGGTCGCCGCGATGTCGATGATCATGTCCTCCTGGCCGCCAACCATGCTGCGCCGACCGGCTTCGGCGTTGCGTAGATCCCCGCGAGAGCGGGTTGGCGAGCTGCTTGCCGATGTTCTGCTGAAGTCTCGCGGGGTCCATCGGCGAGTGAGGCATATGCAGGGGGGCTGCTGGTATCAGTCATTGCACGCTTTCGGCAGCCTTGCGCAGGTGGGCTCGATTGTGCTTCGGAGTATCACAACGCGAACCGGTATATGCAGTGCCGTATGGCGGCGAAAGGGAGGTCGTTACAAGCAGCCTCTCGACGGGCGCGCTGGATGGGGCAATGGAGTTTTAGGGAAGTGGTACCCGCTATCGGCAACCGGTGGCCCTGCTCGACTGTTGCAGGTGTGCGCCGGAAATCGCTATCTATGGCCGCTAAACGTGAAATTGAGTGGCCCAACGCCATAACGCTCAGCCCACGTTCGGAAGCCGACCACGTTCAGTCAAGTGGCCACCGCGCGGAATAACTAGGCGAGGGAAAAGGCGTTGAGGCGGGCGCGTGTAAGTCCCACGTACAGGGCGCGATGATCCTCTTTTCCAGGGTCCAGACCGTTTGCCAGCGCTGCAGCTTCCGTATGGCTTAACTTGATGGCTACCGTATTCCACTCCCGCCCCTTGGACTGGTGATAGGTGAGACCTGGTATTAGCTGGCCCTCCGTTAGTCGAAGTGTCAGAAGGGTGAGGGCGCTGGTTGGTTTGCGGGCGAATTCAGCAGCAGCAAGCATTGGAAGGCGGTCGGCCAGGCTTGCTGTGAGTCTTTGCCACACCAGCGATATCTGCTGGCCATCTTTTAGGTCACTAATGGCAGTCTGCAGATGGGGACGGGCTATAATGTTCAATTCTTCTTTGTCAAGCCCGAGCGTGATCAAAGCGTCGAGCAGAAATGTCACCTGCGTGCCTAGAGCGGCTTGCGCGATCTCGTTGAGGAGCAAGGTGCAGATCGCATCTTGCATCTGACCGACACCGGTCTTGATGGCCAGAGGCAGGATAAGGGGGTCGCACGCCCATAACTGTTTCCATTTGTAGGCGAGTGCTACATCGGCTTCGCGGGCGTGTCCATCTGGCAATTTGACCGGAAGGCGCCGACGCAACTGTCGTGCGGTCCATGACTGTCTATCAGTTCCCCAGCGAAAGGAGACATCCAGGTGATGCGTGGTGAATCCGTTGTCACTGATGTACTTTGCCATTGCGTCGGGGCGTGCGCCTCTGAACTGGTACAGCGCCTGCCACGGATCGCCCACTAACGTGAGAAAGGTTGACGCTGATGCAGCGAGCGAGAATATTTCCCGGTCCAGGTCGTTGGCGTCGAACACTTCGTCCACGGTCAACGACCGTACTGAGTTCTCGAAGTATGCAACCAGTGCCTGGCGTGCGGGAGTAGTAGTGAGAGCTCCTTGGAGCACCTCGCGCACGTTGTCGTGTGTACACGTGCCAGCCAATACGGCTTCCTTGAAGTGCAGGGCTGAAGGCTGGCTGGTGGGCTGGTGCTCGTTAAGTGTCCTTATGACAACATGACCGCTATCGATCTGGAGGACGGGCCTTATGCGGCTGCGCCGCGTGGCGATAGCAGTCCGCCAGGAGTCCACCACCTCCAATTTGGTATGCCCTCCTGGCCAGTGCAGTACGCCTTCATTCAGCAGGTAGAAGAGGAGGTCGCAAAGCAGGGTGTCCAGGGTAACGATACGATGAGGCCAGCGCAGTGAAGCCGAGCCCCATTGCTGGGATACTCGTGTGCGCAACTCTTCGGTGGCTGATCTGGTGAAGCTGACCGCTACCACCGCGCGCGGGTCAGAGAAGGCAGCGAAGCGGTGCAGGCCGAATCGCATGGCCGATACAGTGGTCTTTCCTGATCCGGGTGCAGCTTGGACGTAGATGCGGCTGTTTGAGCAGCCGCTAGCGGTCAACTGTTGGGGCGTCAACGCATCAAGTCCCGTGTTGGGGCTAGGCATGGCCCTGCCCCCGTGAAGCGGCTCCGGGTATCCCTTGCGCGGGCCAGGCTCCCGGTCGGCGCTCTGCCATGTAGTTCTGCTGGATCGGAGGCTCGTGCGGAAGGTCGCCCTGGCTCTTTGTCCCGTCCTCTGCGCTGGCTTCGGCACCGAACTCATGCTCAGCGCTGACCGGCTCGTCATCCGGCCAGTACCCCGGGTCGTTGAGCTCGTCATCCCAGTCGATGACGTCTGGCATTCCGTCCCAAATATTGTCAGGTGCCAGCCACTCGGGCGGTTCCACGGCAGCCTCGTCGGAGGTCAAGTCGCTGGCAGAACTGGGCGGGGCGGGGTAGAGGAAGTCGAAGAGTTCTCCAAGGTGATCGGGCACCGATACGGAGCAGAAGTCGCCACCTGCCTCGCGGCCGGTGTCGTTGGTTTCCCTGAGTGCCGCGGCGAGAGCGAGGGCGAACTCGGCCTTGCGGCGGGCACCACGGCCCTCTTTGACTGCTTCTCCGCCGCTTTTTCCCGAGCTTCGGCTGGCGAAGTATGAGCGAACGCTGTCGACGGTGACTTCGCCCAACGGATGGGTTGGGTCTATCGCTAGTTGGGCCTCCGCGACGAGGTTCTCGTTGCCCGGAGTGATCGCCGGTTCGAGAGTGGGATGGCTGATGAACACCCGGGCTACGGACTGATCATGCTCCGTCGCCCATTTTGGAACATCGCGAGTGATGTCGAAGGGAAGGTCGCTGTCGCTGTCCCGGAGGATGGCCAGCTTCGTGCACAATTCTTTGCCAGGTGTCGCCAGGAGACGAGCAGCCCACGGGCCGACCTTGGTCCCCATCGGGATTATGCTGAGGGCGTCAATGAAGGCTTGTTTGGCTTCGTCTTGACCTGCCCAGGTTCGGCCGAACTCGCGCACCACTGCGCCCTCGGTGACCCCTTCAACCAGGAGAAGGCGTTCGGCGAAGAGAGCCGATGAACGACTTGCGTCCAAGTGCAGCCTTGCCAGGCGAAGCGTGGCGTCGCGATATTGGTCCGGGACTACGTCCTTGACGCAGTGGCTCACACTGCCGCGGTCGGTGCGACGTACGACGACGAGCTCCGTGGGATCGCAAGCTGTGATGATGTCAGTCGCGTGACTGGTGAGGATCACCTGCAGCTCGGGGCGCGCCTTGACGGTCCTACGCAGGTACCGGACCAAAGAGTGCTGCAGCTGTGGGTGCAGATGAGCTTCAGGCTCTTCGATGACGACCGTTGCGTGAAAGGGTGTCGTGGAGAAGAAGGAGTCTTCTTCAGAGGCCGCCTCAGCATGCGCTTGAGCCAAGTTCTCGAATGCTTGCCGCGCCTGCTCCTCCTCGGACGTGGGCTCACCGTTAGCGTCGCCTAGTGTATTCGTTGACGAGCGAGGGACCTCTGTTGAGTCGGGTATCGCAGCTAGCGTTACGGCAATATGAAGCAGGTTGACGTACCCCAGGCCAGAGACCTCTAGAGGGCGGGCTGAGGAGCGGCCCTCGATGACGGCGAGCATGATCTCCAGGACGCGGGCGAGATAGGCATCATCCATCACCTGGCCGCGCACGTAGGGCCATTGCGGGCTCACGCCGGCCGACAGCCTGCCCATCTGCCCACTGATGCGGGCCTCGACGGCTTCGATCAGACTGTCCCTGGCTAGATCCTCCAACAGCCGGGAAGCACGAGCCCGTAGAGCCACTAAGTTACGGCTACCGTAGAGCTCCTGCTGCCGCGCGCGGAGAAGCTCCACCAAGATGCGCACCTCACGGCGCGCCAATTCGTCCAACGGATGACGCCATGCGGGCAGATAGATCAGCTTGAAGGGATCCATCCTCCGGGCAAGGCCGTGGTTGCTTATCAGGCGCGAGGTGACTGTTCCCAGTTGCCGTTCCAGAGAGACACTCCAGGATTCCGCCTCGCCACCGAGTCGCCGGTGCCCGTCTGTGTGAATTTCGCGCCCCAGGCGTCCCTCGGCCTGGATTTCGTCGGCAAGGGTGTACGTGATGTCCACACTGCGTTCGACACCCGTATCGGGCGCCGCCAGCACGGCTGAGGTCGGCCTTGGGAGCACCGGGAACCGGCTTCCTGGATGCGCGAGGTACAGCGCGTCAGTGAGTGTCGTCTTCCCTGCACCGTTCGGGCCGATCAACACACTGAACCTGCCAGGCAGGTCGCAGCTCATTGGTGTCTCTGCACTCGCGCGCAGTCCGCTTACCTTGACGCGACTCAGATACACGGCCGCCCCCCGATCCACTCCGTCACTGGGGCAACATCATCGCTCATCAGTGCGACGTGCCCTCATCTGTCGCACCGCCGGGCGATTCGGGCTCGGCCGAGACCAACGTCGACTCTCAGCGAGGGCGGGAAGCAGTCACCGATGACCTGCCGCCTGGACCCTCGTCTGCATGAGAAGTGGTCAGGTAGTCCTTCCGGGCCTGGGAGGCTTGAGGGTTGGCCGCAGAAGCGGCATGGCGGGATTGGTTGCCCCAGTGCGTCCACCGGTGCCCTTACGGCTTCGGTTCCTGTGGGCGGGACTCGAGCACGATTGACCGGCTGCCGCGTTCCTGTTTCGGTTGGTTTGCTTGGCCGTCGTTGCCTTCGGGTTGGGTGACCTGACTTACTGCGGGCCCCGAGGCGGCCGGTTCGGTGGGGAGATGACGAAGTAGTGGGTTGGCCGTGCCGGGGCTGGGAGCTGCGCTTCTAGGTTCTCCGGCATGGATACAGACAGCGTTCTGGCCCTGGGACTTCGTCGGGCCGGGGGCATCCGTCCGGCCGTGCTCCAAGGTCCGGATGCCAGTGCCAGTGCCAGTGCCAGTGCCACTACGCGTACGAGTACTAGTGCGCGTGCAGAGGGGCGCGTTTGGGTGGGGCCGCCTGTTAGCGGGGCCTGGGTGCCGGGGGCGGCTGTCGGGCGGCGGCAGTGGGTTGAACTGGCCGGTCCGCTGGGGCTCGAGGGCGGTGGCGTGCTGCCCGATGTGCGGATTGCCTATGAGAGTTGGGGCGTCCTCGCTCCCGACGCGTCGAACGCGGTGCTCGTTCTGCACGGGCTCACGGGTGACAGTCATGCGAGCGGGCCTGCGATGCCGGGGCATCCCACCGCCGGGTGGTGGGACGACCTTGTCGGGCCCGGCCGGGCAGTGGACACCGACCGGTGGTTCGTCGTCGCGCCCAATGTGCTCGGTGGCTGCCAGGGGTCCACCGGGCCCGCCTCGGCTACGCGGCACGGGCGCCCCTGGGGGTCGCGCTTCCCTGCCCTGACGATCCGTGACCAGGTCGCCGCCGAAGCCGCTCTCGCCGATGCCCTCGGGATTCGTACCTGGGCGGCCGTCCTCGGTGGGTCGATGGGTGGCATGCGTGCCCTGGAATGGGCCGTCGGCCGGCCGGACCGGGTGCGCACCCTGGGAGTGCTGGCCTGCTCCGCGGCGGCCACGGCGGACCAGATCGCCTGGTCCGTTCCCCAACTGCACGCCATCCGCAGCGATCCCAACTGGCGCGGCGGCGACTACTACGAGGCCCCGGACGGCTGTGGTCCGCACCGTGGCCTCGGTAACGCCCGCCGCATCGCCCACATCACCTACCGCGGTGGCGCCGAGCTCGAGGAGCGCTTCGGCAGGCGGGTCGAGAGGCGTCGGGGCAGGACCGCCTCCGCGGTAGACGCCCGCTACGCCGTCGAGTCCTATCTCGACCATCACGCCGAGAAACTCGTGCACCGCTTCGACGCGGGCAGCTACGTCGTGCTCACCGACGCGATGAACCGGCACGACATCGGGCGCGGGCGCGGGGGTGTGGAGGCGGCTCTGCGGCGCGTGCGGGCGGATGCGTTCGTCGTCGGGTTCAGCAGTGATCGGCTGTTTCCGCCCTACGAGCAGCACCGGATCGCCCGCGGGCTGCCGCGCTGCGTGCATTTCTCCGTCGTCGAATCGCCCACGGGGCACGACGGCTTCCTCATCGAACACGAGCAGATCGGTGCTGTCCTCCGGCAGGCACTGGCACTGGCGCACTCCGGTGAGCGGACCGAGTGAGCCGGCAGGAACGAGAGAGACAGGAAAGCACTCCATGACGGAAGCTATGGCGCCTGCGGCCTGGTCCTTCGAGACCCGGCAGATCCATGCCGGTACGGCGCCCGACCCGACGACCCTGGCCCGGGCCGTGCCGATCTACCAGACGGGAGCCTTCGCGTTCCAGGACACCGCCCACGCGGCGCGCCTCTTCACCCTGGAGGAGAAGGGCAACATCTACTCGCGCATCCAGAACCCGACCCACGAAGCCCTCGAACGCCGGATCGCCTCTCTGGAGGGCGCCGTCGACGCCGTGGCCGTGGCTTCCGGGCACGCGGCCGTGGCCCTGGCCATCCTGAATCTGGCCGGTGCGGGTGACCATGTCGTGTCGAGCGCGACGCTGTACGGCGGGACGTACAACCTGCTGCGGCACCTGCTGCCCGAGTACGGGATCGAGACGACGTTCGTCGACGATCCCGATGACCCCGACGCGTGGCGGCGGGCTCTGCGGCCCACCACCAAGGTGGTGTTCGGCGAGACGGTGGGCAATCCCCGCAACAATCTCCTCGACATAGGCGCGGTGGCCGGTGTCGCGCACGCGGCCGGGGTGCCTTTCGTGCTCGACAACACGGGCCTCACGCCGTACCTGTTGCGGCCCGCCGAGCACGGCGTCGACGTGGTGGTGCACTCCACGTCGAAGTACCTCTCCGGGCACGGCACGGTCATCGGCGGTGTCGTCGTCGACAACGGCACCTTCGACTTCGGCGCGCACGTGGACCGCTTCCCGAAGTACAGCGAACCCGACCCGAGCTTCCACGGACTACGGTTCTGGGACGAGTTCGGCCCCGGCGCGTACGCCCGCCGGCTGCGGCTCCGGCTGCTGCGCGATCTCGGGCCCGCCACCACACCGTTCACCAGCTTCCTGGTGCTCCAGGGCCTGGAGACGCTCTCGCTGCGCATGGAACGGCACGTGAGCAATGCCCTTGAACTCGCCCGCTGGCTGGAGGGCCGGCCCGAAGTCTCGGCGGTCCACTATCCCGGGCTGCCGTCCAGTCCTTGGCACGGCCTGGCGCGGAAATACCTGCCGCGGGGAGCGGGCGGAGTCGTCTCCTTCGAGCTGGCCGGCGGGCGGGAGGCGGGCGCGCGCTTCATCGACGGCCTCGAACTCGTCAGCCACCTCGCCAACATCGGCGACGTACGCAGTCTCGCCATCCACCCGGCCAGTACGACGCACTACCAGCTGACGCCCGAACAGCAGCGGGCGGCGGGCGTGGCGCCCGGCCTCATCCGGTTCTCGACCGGCATCGAAGGCATCGAAGACATCACATCCGACCTGGCGACCGCACTGGCGGCAGCCGACCCGGCCCCCGGCCGGACAACGAAGCAGTGAGGGCGGCAGCCGTGCGGCATCTGGTCTTTGTCGATTCGAGCGTCCTTGGCCTGCGGGCCATGGAGTACGCGAAGGAGAGAGGGGACAGCGTCACCCTCCTGTGGTCGTCGCGGTACGACTTCATGCACACCCCCGCCAGCCGTGCACGGGCCCTCGCCCTCGCCGACCGGGCCATCGAGGTCGCGGAGCTCCATGATCCGCAAGCGGCGCTCCGGGCGCTGCGCGCCGCCGGGGTGCCCGCGGAGGGGATCGACGGGGTGATCGCCACCCTGCACATGCTGGCCGGAACGGCCGCGCGGCTCGCCGAGCTGACCGGTGCCCGGGGGCCCTCGCCCAGCGGTGTGGCCGCCGCCCGCGACAAGACGGCCTGCCGCAGGACCGTGGACGAGCACGGCCTGCCCAACGTGCGGTACGCCGAGGTGACCGAGGTCGGAGCGGCGCTCGCCGCGGCCGCGGACATCGGCTATCCGGTCGTCGTCAAGCCGGTCTGCGGCGTGGGGAAGAACGTCACCACGTTCGCCCGGTCGCCCCAGGACATCGAGCGGCACTTCCAGGAGGCCGGGGCCCGGCTCGACTCCCTCGAACAGGGTTTCGCCGTGGACCTCGACGACCGCTACATCCTCGAGGAGGTGGCCGTCGGCCCGCTCTACTCGGTCGAGGTCGCCACGGACGGCACCACCTACACGCCGCTCGTCACCGTGCGCCGCAAGCTGGGTCTCGGCAACCCGGTGCTCGAACTCGGCTCCACCGTGCCGTGCGGCCTGCCCCCGGCCGCCGAGCGGGAACTCGGCGCCTACGCGGTCGACGTGTGCCGGGCCCTCGGCCTGGACCTGGGCCTCTTCCACGTCGAGGTGATCGGCACCGCGGACGGCCCCCGCCTGGTGGAGGTCAATCCGCGGATCGCGGGCGGCACCGTGCCCGAGGTCATCCGGGCGGCGACCGGCCGCGGCCTCTTCGAAGTCCTCGTCGACCTGTACGTCGGCGAGCCGCTGTCGCCCGAACCCTTCCCGGTCGAGACGGCCGCGAGCCACACCTTCCTGGCGGCCCGGGAGGACTGCGTCGTCCGCGACGACCTGCCCGCCGACTGGTTCGAGGCGTTCCGGCCGCGGCTGCACTCCGGGTCCAGCAGTATCGGTCCCGGCTCCCGCCTGCTCGGCATGGAGGGCAACACCACCACGTACGGCGTCATCCGGGTGGTCGCCGAGGACGCCGCGCGGGCCGAGGCGGCCTGTGCGGAGCTGCGTGAGGAGATCTCGGAACTCCTCGGCTTCCCCATGGTGCCGCTGGCTCCCGGCCTGCTGGAGGCGCGCTCATGAGCGCCCGGCCCACCGGGGACGCGACGGAAGGCCCGGCACCGGACGACACGGCGCCCGACGCCGCTGCGGCGCGCCGTGCGCTGTTCACCTCGCGCCGGTTCCTGGTGCTCTGGACGGCCATGCTCGTCAGCTCCGCCGGTACGTTCTTCCTGCTGCTCACCGCCTCCTCCTGGCTGCTCACCGAGGGCGGCTCCGGGCTCGGCGCGGCCGCCGTCTTCGGCTTCCAGTGGATCCTGCCGGTCCTGCTGGTCGGCGTCGTCCGGAAGGTGTGCGAAGGACCACGGCTGCGCCGCACGGTCGTGTACGCCGAACTGGGCGGCGCCGTCGTCTCGTTGGCCATCGGCGTCTTCCTCGGCGCGGACCTGATCGTCGTGGTGCTCGGCTGCTTCCTGGTCCGCGGACTCCTGGAAGGCATCACCAAGACGGCCCGCGTGGTGTACGCACGGCAGCTCTTCGACGGGCCGGACCTCAAGCTCGCCTCGTACACCTTCAACAACTCCTACTACGTGGGCAGCGCGGCCGGCGGTGTCCTCGGCAGCCTGCTCGTCGGTGAGGTGTCGGTCGTCACCGCCGGGGCCGTCGACGCGGTCACCTTCACCCTCTCCGCCTGCTGCTACCGCCTGCTGCCGGCCGTCTCGGTGCCCCGCGTCGAGGGCACGGCGCGCCGCGGGCTGCCCGCCCAGGTCCGGGCCACCCTGAGCGGCCGGCCCGGGCTGATCCGTGCGGTGGTGCATCTCGTCCTCGCGGTCGGGGTGTTCCAGGGCTTCCACAGCGCGGCGCGCACGGTGGTGCCGGTCCACGTGCTCGGGCAGGGCGAGGCCGGCGTGATGAACCTGCAAATCGTCGCGGGCCTCGCGCTCGTCCTCGGCGCGGTCACCGTCCCCGTCGTGCTGCGCCGCACGACGGCCCGCCCCCGCCAGGGGCTCGCGCTCAACGCCCTGACCGCCGCCGTGATGTTCGTGGTCTGCCTCACCGCACAGCCGTGGAGCCTGTACGCCGCGTACTTCGGCTTCCTCTTCCTCTTCGAGTTCGCCTTCACGGCGGCGCAGGGGGAGGTCGTGCAGGAGTGCCCGGCCACCGACCTGGTGGCACTGACCAGCTTCGTCAACGCCCTCGGCACCGGCCTGCTGATCGTCTGCACACTGCTCGCCGGAGCGCTCTTCGACGTCCTCGCGCTGTCCACGGTCGGTCTGCTGTACGCGGCCCTCGCCGTCGCCGCGGGGATCGCCCTCGAAGTTCTGCTGAAGGCGCGGCCCGTGGCCGTGTCGGAGGCGAAGGCTCCGGCCGCGCAGGAGGTGAACGCCGCATGACGGCCCCGACACAGCCGGTGCTCACCCCCTTCGGACGGCGGCCCGGGGCGCTGAACACCGTGGTGTTCCATCCCGCGGGCGGCGGCCTCGGCCAGTACGTGACGCTGCTCTCCCGGCTGGCCCGGCGCGGCCCCGTCCACGGGGTGCGTGCCATGGGACTCGTACCGGGTGAGGAACCGGACCGCACGGTCGACGCCATGACCGAGCGCTACCTCGGGCTCATCCGCGACCTGCCGGACCGCCCGAACCTGCTGGTCGGCTGGTCGCTCGGCGGGCTGCTCGCCTGGGAGACCGGGGCCCGGCTCGCCGCGGACGGCCCCGCCCCCGCCGTCGTCATGATCGACAGTTTCGCCGAACCCTGGTCCGCGTACGGGAAACCGCGCGAGCGGCTCCTCGCGGACATCCGGCGCGGGGCGCTCGTCCCGATGGGCCCCGCGGCCTCCGAGGCGGCGGGCCGCACCGCCGAGGCGCACCTCGACGCCTGCGCCGCCCACCGGGTGACGAGCCGTCACACGGGAGCGGTGCTGCTCATGTCCTGTGCGGGCGCCGAGCGCGAGCGGCAGATCACCGACTGGCGGCGGCGGGCACCGCGGCTGGCCGTGACCGAGCTGGACTGCGGCCACTTCGAGACCTTCGGCACCGGGCACACCAGCACGGTCCTCCGGCACCTCGACACCTTCGTCGACGCCTCCGTGGCGTGTCCGACGCCCGCCCTTGACGCTCGCCCTCTGTGAATACCGTGAACACCGTGAACACCACCCAGACCCAGAAGGAACACGATGAGCGCCCTACTGACGCGTGACTCCGTCGCCGCGTGCGTACAACGGCTCCTGGCCCAGCGGCTCCCCGCCGGCGCCGGCCCCGTCCGTGAGGAAGAGCTCCTGGTCGGTGAGGTGCTGCAACTCAACTCCCTGGCGGTACTGAGCATTCTCGTCGAGCTGGAGGACGAGCTCGGGGTCCACTTCACCGACGACGTGCTCGTCGGGCGCTGGTTCGAGACGGTGCGGGACCTCGTCGACATCGCGCTGACCGGGGCCCGCGATGGACGCTGAGCTCTTCGACTGCCTCCAGGTCAACCTGGCGGCGCACGCCGACCGGCTGCACGGTGCCGGCACCCATCTCCTGCTCGGTGCCGCGCTGCGGTTCAGGCCCGCGCCGGGGCCCCTCGGGCTGCCGACGGTGGAGCGCGGCGTCCGCGCGCAGCTGGCGGAGGCCACCCGGCGCCTCGGGCTCGTGGCGGGCGAGCCGTACACGGCCTCCTCGGCGGCGGACCTCACCCCCGCCGACGGCTGTTATGTCGTCGCCGACGCCTTCCACCTGCCCTGGGTGCCGTACTACCGGCAACGCCACATGGAGCACAGCTTCCTGCTGGAGAACGACGGTACGGACGGCGTGCTCGTCCGCGACAGCTACCACAACGAGACGCCCTGGGGCATCGCCAGACCGGGCCGGTGGACGCTGACCCGGCGCGAGTTCGCCGCCGCCGTCCCCGGCCCGGCGCTCACGGTACGGCTGGGAGCCGGGCGCGGCACCCCCGCCGCGGCCGCGCCCGAGGCGGACTTCGCGGACCCGCACACGGTGGACGCCTACGCCGACGCGTACCGCCAACACCCCGACCGCAACGCAGCGTTGCGGCAGCTGACCCTGGAGACCTGGCTGCTCACCAGGGACCGCGAGCTGCACACCGCCTACCTCCGCCACACCGGGCGGCTCCCGGACGGCGACGCGCCGCAAGCGCATCTCACCGCCTGGCGGAAGCTGACCGAGCAGGCCTACCTCGCACACCGCCGGGTCGAGCGCGGCCGCCCGGAGCCCCAGGGCCTCACCGACCGGCTCGCCGCCCTCCTCCACGCCGACCCGGTGGTCTTCGGGCACGGCGCGGGGCCGGCCGCCCCCGCCGCCCGGACACCGCGACCGCGGACCCCCGGCGTGCCGGAGGGACTGCGCCGCGCGGTCGCCGCCACGGCCGCCCGGGTGCTCGGCACCGACGAGGCCACCCTGCTCGCCGGCGCGGCCTTCGACTCCGTGCCGTCGTTCAGCTCCTTCCGGGTCGTGGAGATCGTCGAGCGGCTGGAGAGCGACCTGGGCATCGAGTTCGCCGCCGACGACCTGGCCCCCGAGAACTTGCACCACGTCGACGCGGTCTGCCGCGTCATCCAGCGAACGAACGACGGCGGCGCACCCCGTGCGCTCGCCCTTGACGGAGAGGGCCGATGAACTTCCCGACGTCCACCGCGCAGGCGGCCCCGCCGAGCGCCACCACCATGCACGAACTGCTCGACACCGCGGCCGGGCTCCACCCCGAGGCCCCCGCCGTCACCAGCGGTGAGCAGCACGTCAGTTACGCGGAGCTGGACGCGGCCAGCCGCCGGCTCGCCGCCTGGCTCCACGAGTCGGGTGTGCGCAGGGGCGAGCGCCTGATCATCGCCGGCGGCCCCGGAGTGTTGCAGTCCGTCCTCGTGTACGCCGCCTCCAGGGCGGGTGTCGCCTTCTCGCTGCTGCACGAACAGGTGCGCGGCGCGGCCCTCGACCACGTCCTCGGCGACTGCGAGCCCGCGCTCCTGGTGAGCGACCACAGCGAGTCGCTGGCCGCCGCCGCGCTGCGGGGCGTACGCGCGCACCATGCCGACGACGTCGCCCGCCGGGCCTTCGACCCGCAGGCACCGCTCGGTCCGCTGCCGGCCGCGCCGCTGCCGGTCGACCCCTTCTGCCTGATCTACACCTCCGGCACCACGGCGCTGCCGAAGGCCGTGGTCAGCACCCATCAGCAGGCGGTGTTCGCGGTGCGGGCGATCCAGCGGGTGCTCGGTTACCGGCCGGACGACGTGATCTACAGCCCGCTGCCGCAGTCCTTCGACTACGGCCTCTACCAGCTCTTCCTCGCCACGAGCAGCGGCGCGCACCTCTGGCTCGGCCGGCCCGCCGAGGTCGGGCCGCGGCTCCTGACGAACCTGCTGCGCGCCGGGGCGACCGTGCTGCCCGCCGTCCCCGCCGTGGCCGACGCCCTGGCGCGGCTGCTGCGCAGGGCCGGTCCGGACCGCACCCCCCGGCTGCGGATGCTGACCAACACCGGCGCCGCGATGCCGCAGCAGGCCCTCGCCGCGCTGCGCGAGGCCGTCCCCGGGCTCCGGGTGCATCTGATGTTCGGCCTCACCGAGTGCAAGCGCGCCACCATCATGCCCGCCGACGAGGACCTCGTACGGCCGGGTGCGAGCGGCCGGGCGCTGCCCGGCACCGAGGTGTTCGTCGTCGACGACGCGGGCCACCGCCTGCCGCCCGGCGAGATCGGGGAGATCACCGTACGGGGCCCCCACGTCATGGCCGGGTACTGGCGCCGCCCCGAACTGACCGCGCAGCGCTTCCACCGCGCGGAAGGCCTCTTCCCCGAGCTGCGCACCGGTGACTACGGCCGGCTCGACGAGGACGGCTTCCTGTACTTCAGCGGGCGCCGCGACGACATCTACAAGACCAACGGCTTCCGGGTGAGCGCCACCGAGGTGGAGGCGGCCGCGCGCCGGGTGCCCGGAGTGGAGGCCGCGGCCGTGCTCGCCCCGGAGGGCGACCGGGCCGCCCGGCTCTTCGTCCACGTCACCGGCGGCCTCACCGGCGCCGACGTGCTGCTGCGCATGCGGGAGCAGATCGAGGAGTTCAAGATTCCGCGCGACTGCCTGGTCATCGACGCCCTGCCGCTGACCGGCAACGGCAAGACCGACCGCAAGGCGCTCGCCGCCCTGGAGGAAGGAGCCGGCCATGCCCGCGCTCACTGACGCCGCGCCCCGGCCCACCACCGAGGAGGGCGGGTCCGTGCTGCCCGTCCCACTGGCGGACCTCGCGCAGGTACCGACCCCCGCCTACGTCTACGACCTCGCAGAAGTACGCCGCAACCAGCGGCGCTTGCGGGCCTCCCTGCCCGAGCGGACCGGGCTGTACTACTCGCTGAAGGCCAACCCGCACCCCGCCCTGCTGCGCACCCTGCGCGAAGGCGGCGCCAGGCCCGAGGTGTGCTCCACCGGCGAACTCACCGCCGCACTGGAGGCGGGCTGGGCCGCCGACACGGTGCTGTACACGGGCCCCGGAAAGCGTGACGCGGAGATCACCGACGCGCTCGGTCGCGGCGTACGGTTCTTCTCCGTCGACTCGCCGCACGCCATCGACCAGTTGAGCCGTCTCGCGGGCGGGAGCGGGGTCACCGCCCGCTGTCTGCTGCGGATCAACGACGACGAACCGGTGCCGGGACAGGGCCTCGCGATGACCGGGGTGGCCTCGCAGTTCGGCGCCGACGCCGGCTGGGTCCTCGCCGAGCCGGCCCGGTTCGCGAACCGGCCGCATGCGCGCGTCGTCGGCCTGCATCTGTACATGGGCAGCAACCTCGGCGAAGTCGACGCCCTGGAGGCGCAGTTCACCCGGTCCCTGCGCACCGCGCGGACCCTCGACGCCGCCCTGTCCGCGCACGGGGTGCGCTGCGAGGTGCTCGACCTCGGCGGCGGCTTCGGGGCGCCCTTCGCCCGCGCCGGCCGCGCCCCCGACCTGCGGGCCCTGCGGCCCCGCCTGGAGGCCCTGTTCGACGAGGAGATCCCCGGCTGGCGCGACGGCGGCCCCGAGGTGGTCTTCGAGTCCGGGCGCCACCTCGTGGGGACCGCGGGCACCCTGCTCACGGCCGTACTCGACGTGAAGCGCTCGCACGGCAAGGACGTCGTGATCCTCGAATCCGGCATCAACCACCTGGGCGGCATGGCGGGGATGCGGCGGCTCCCGCCGCTCAACCCGACCCTGGTCGCGGCCCAGGAACCGCTGCCGGAAGGGGAGTTGACGGCCATCGTCGCGGGCCCCCTGTGCACCCCCCTCGACACCTGGTCGCGTGCCGCGCGGCTGCCCGCGCTGCGCCCGCACGACCTGGTCGCCGTACCCAACGTGGGCGCCTACGGCCTGTCGGCGAGCCTCGTCGCCTTCCTCGGGCATCCGCTGCCCGCGGAGGCCGTGGTCGACAGCGACCGGCCGGGAACGCCGCCCGAGATATCCCGTACCACCCTTATCAGGCAAGGAGTCATGGACTGATGGACGCTCGTTTCACCGAACTGCTCACCCCGTTCCTCAAGTTCCTCGGCGACAACGAGATCGGCGCGGACTCCTCCCTGCGCGATCTGGGGCTCGACTCGATGCAGGCCATCGAGCTGCTCTTCGCCATCGAGGACACCTTCCAAGTCACGCTCCCGGACGACGACATGAACGACGCGACGTTCGCCACGGCGGGCAGCCTGTGGCAGGCCGTCGACGCGGCGCTGACCGCCCAGGGCGTGGCGGCGTGACCCTCACAGCACCCGAAGCCGCCACCGCCGCCGACGTGCCGTGGACCGACCGGGTCGCCGCCGTGGCAGCCGTCGCCGCCGAGCACGCGGCGCGCAGGGACCAGGACGCGTCCTTCCCCCTCGAAGCACTCGCCGAACTGCGCCGCACCCGGCTGCTCGGCCTGCTGGTGCCCCGCGAGTACGGCGGACTCGGCGGCACCGTCGCCGATCTCGTCGAGGCGGGCATCACGCTCGGCAGGGCCGACACCTCGGTCGCGATGATCTTCGCGATGCACTGCCAGCAGACCGAGGCCGTGGTGCGCCACGGCAGCGCACGGCTGCGCGCCGAACTCCTGCCGCGGATCGCCGCGGGCCAGGTGTATCTCGCCTCGGTCACCACCGAGGCCGGGAAGGGCGGCCATCTGCTCACCTCGCGGGCGGCGCTCACCACCGCAGGCGACGATCTCGTCATCGACCGCTTCGCGCCCATCGTCACCGGTGGCGGCCACGCCGACGGATTCCTCGTCACCATGCTCGCGCCCGGCGCCGCGGGACCCGGCCAGGTCTCCCTCGTCTACGCGGACCGGACACAGCTCGACATCCGGCCCTCCGGAGAGTGGCAGCCCCTGGGCATGCGGGCCAGCCACAGCGGAGCGCTCCTGCTGACGGGCACGGTGCCGGCCCACCACGTCATCGGCGAGCACGGGCAGTTCCACACCGTCGCGGCCACCGTGTTCGGACCGCTCGCCCACCTGGGCTGGTCGGCGTGCTGGCTGGGCACCGCGGCCGGGGCGCTCTCGCGGGTGCTGAAGCTGCTCCGCTCCCCGCAGGGCCGGGGCAGCACCGACCTCTCCTCCGAACTGCTGCTCACCCGGCTCTCGAAGGTCCGGCAGCGCCTGGACACCGTGCACGCCCTGCTCATCAGGGTGCAGCAGACCGTCCTGGACAGTACGGACCTGAGCGTGCCCCGCGTGCAGCTCCAGCTCAACGCCCTCAAGATCACCGCGGCCGAGATGTGCCACAGTGCGGTCGACGAACTGGTGACCGCGGTCGGCATGCGCCACGGCTACCTCAAGAACTCCCCGACCCGCCTGGAACAGGCGCTGCGCGACCTGCGCTCGGCCGCCCTGAACTACAGCAACGACCGCCTGCACCTGGCCGACGGCAGGCTCGCCCTCCTCGACCCGGAGGTGCGCTTTGTCTGACGACGCAACCCGCCCGCCCTTCCCCGACGGATTCCGGGCAGCGGCCGGGCGGGCCCTGGAGCCGCTGCCCGAGGACGCCGCGCTCCCCAAGGTGTGGGGTGCGCTCGGCGCCGCGGGTCTCCTCGCCGGGGTCTACCGCCGCACCGGCCGCGACGGACCCGTCGCCGACCCGGGACGGCTCGGGGCGCTGCTGGCCGCCACGGACGCCCGCGGCGACAACGGCGTCACCCTCGGCGTGCTGGTGCAGACGGCGAGCGCGGTGCCCCTGCTGGGCTCCGCCCCCGCGGGATCGCCCGCGGCACGGGTGTACGAGGAGGCGCTGCGGGGGAAGACGACCGTGGCCCTCGCGGCGACGGACGCCGCGGCCCCCGGTTCGGACCTGGCCGCACTCGGCACCGAAGTGAGCGTCGACGGCGCCGGTCTGACCCTCACCGGCGGAAAGCGCTGGGCCACCGGCGCCCGCGTGGCAGGACACTTCCTGGTCCTCGCCAGGCACCGGCCGGGCCGCCACTTCACCAGCTTCACCTGGGTGCTCGTGCCCGCGGACGCCCCCGGCGCCGAGGTCGTGAGCGCGGCGACGGACCTGCTGCCCGGCTCTGCCACCGGACACATCCGCTTCGACTCCGTCCGCCTCCCCGCCGACCACATCGTCGGCAGGCAGGGCCGCGGAATGGCCGCGTTCGCCCGGCACATGGGCACCGAACGGCTCGCCGGAGCGCAGTGGGCCGTCGCGCTCACCGGCAGAGTCCTCGCCCAGACGCTCGACGTGCTCCAGGGCCGCAGCGTCGACGGCGTACCCCTGTGGCACAACGACGTGGTGCGCCGCGACTTCGCGGCCTGCCTGGTCAAGGTCTCCGGCCTGCGCGCCCTGTACGAGACGCACGCGCGACGCATCGTCGAGGAGCAGGACCTGGCGGCCGCGGCGCTCCTGAAGTCCGCCGTCGGCCTGGCTGCGGACGAGGTGCTCGCCTGCTGCGCACAGCTCCAGGGCGCGGACGGGTTCCTGCGCGGCCGCGCGCAGCAGATCCGGGCCGAGGCCGCCGTCCTCGGCATCGGCGGCGGGGTCACCGGGCTGCTGCTCGGCAGCGTCGCCGACGGCGCGGAACCCCTCCTGGAGAGGCTGCGCGCATGACCGCCACCGCCTGGCGGGCCGAGGAGGTGGCCGACCGGACCTGGGTGCTCAGCGGCCCGCAGGACGACCTCCCCGCCGGCGCCGCGCCCAGCGAGGACGACCTGCGGCAGGCGCGCGGGCTGCCCCGGTGGCGCGCCGCGGAGTTCACCGCGAGCCGGGCGGTGCTGCGCCGCCTGCTGCACCAGGTGCGCGCCGACCTCGTCGACGCGGCGGTGCGCAAGGACCGGCGCGGCCGTCCCGTCCTCGACGGGCACCCCGGCGTCGGGATCAGCGTCTCCCACGACGGCGGCACCATCGCCGCCGCCGTGGGCACGGGACGGCGCGTCGGCGTCGACGTCCAGGTGCCGCCCGCGCGCCTTTCGGACGCCTTGGTACGCAGATGTCTGCGGGACCACGCCCCCCAGGTGCGGGCCCTGCCCGAACCCGACAGGTCCACCGAGTTCGCCCGCGTCTGGACCGTGCAGGAGGCCTGTGTGAAGGCGGAGGGCACCGGGCTCGCGGGCAGCCCCTGGACGATCGACGTGGCACCGGGCCGCGACCGGGGCCGCTGGGGCCCCTACCGCTGGGTGAGCCTGCGCCGCTCTCCGATCCCCCTGAGCTGTGCCTTCACGGACCTGGAGCGATGATGACGACGACCCTCGCGGCACCGCCCCCGAGGCTGAGCTGCTACACCACGAACCTGGTCGCCTACCTGTCCGCGGACCTGCCCGACGCCGGACGGCACTTCGCGGACTCCGTACGGCTCGCCGTCCGCACCGGACTGCCACCGGGCCGGCTCGCCTTCTCCCACCACACCCGGGTGGACACGGCGCCGGGCCTCGGCCCGCTCACCTACCGGAGCGCCGCCGACCGGCATGCGGCCCGTGCCGGGCTCGCCCGCGAACTCGCCCTGCACGGCAGGGTTCTCGCGGTCGGGAACACGCGGTACCTGCCGTGGTCGGCCGGGTACGGCCGCGCCGACGCGCCGCACTGGTTGCTCCTGCACGACCACCGCGACGACCGCTGGCTGGTCGCCGACCACTTCGTCGCCCTCACACCGCACGGCCCGCAGGAGCCCCACCTGGGCCATCTGGACGGGGACGAACTGGCCCTGGCCCTCACGCCCGTGCCCGACCCGGCGCCGGAGGTCGCGCTGCGCGACAGGCTCGCCCTGGGCAGCGCCGTCCCGGTACCCGCTCCCGGCCGCTTCCGGTGGCTGGCGCGGGAGCCCGCGGCGGACGGCACCGGCCCGGCCCCCCGCGACCCGGCGGCCACCGCGCCCGACGAGGGGAGCTGGCTGTTCGACCTGCCCGAGGTCCTCTCGTACGTACGCGATGTCCTCGTCGCCGAGCCGACGGCACCGGGCCGGTACGCCGATGACCTGTGGGCCGCGGGCTGTCACCAGGCCCACCGCCTGGCCGTGCTGGCCGAGTCCGGCGCCGTGAGCCGCGAGGCAGCCGACACACTGACCGCCCTCTGGGCCGAACTGCCCCGCGCCCTGCGCTTCGCGGACCGGTCCGCCGAACGCGGACGTCCGCGCGCGGGGCTGGTGGGCGCGGCCTTCGACAGGCTGCTCGACGCGCTCGCACCACTCCCGGACGCAGTGCAGACCCCGACCCCGGTACCCCCGCACCCCCTGGAAGGACAGCAGTGAAGGAGACCCTGTACGAGTGGTTCGCGGCGTCGGTCGCCGCGCACCCGCACGAGCCCGCCCTCGAAGTGGGCCCGGACAGCCTGACGTACGAACAACTGGACGCACTGGCCCAGCGCCTCGCCGCCGAGCTGGTCGCGGCCCACGGCGGTGTGCCCGACCGGGTCGGGCTGCTCGCCGAGCGCAGCGCGACGGCCTACGCCGGGTACCTGGCGGTGCAGCGCCTCGGCGCCACCGTCGTCCCCCTCAACCCGGCCTTCCCGGCGGCACGCACCGAGGCCGTGGTGACGGCGGGCCGCCTCGACCTGGTGCTCGCCGAGGAGCGGGGGAGCGCGGCCGGCCTCTCCGTCCCCGTCCTCGTGCCCCCGACGGTGCCGGGCGCCGCTGCCACGGCGGAGCCGCCGCGGTACCGGGCGGCGGCGGACGGCGTCGCGTACGTGCTCTTCACCTCCGGCTCGACGGGCAGGCCGAAGGGTGTGCCGATCCGGCACCGCCAGGTGTGCGCGTACCTCGCGCACGTCGTGGAGCGGTACGAGGTGCGGCCGGGCAGCCGTGTCTCGCAGACCTTCGACCTGACCTTCGACCTCTCGGTCTTCGACATGTTCACCGCCTGGGGCGGCGGCGGCACCCTGGTGGTCCCCGACCGCAAGGACCTGATGGCGCCGGTGCGCTGGGCCGCCCGGCAGAGACTGACCCACTGGTTCTCCGTGCCGTCGATGGTCTCCTACGCGAGCCGGATGCGCTCCCTGGGCCCCGACCGGATGCCCTCCTTGCGCTGGAGCCTGTTCTGCGGCGAACCACTGACCGTGCAGCAGGCCCGCGCCTGGGCCGACGCGGCGCCGAACAGCACGCTGGAGAACCTGTACGGGCCGACCGAACTGACCATCAGCTGCACGCAGTTCAGGCTTCCGCGCGACCCTGACGCGTGGCCGGTCACCGGCAACGGCACCGTTCCCGTCGGACGGCTCTACCCGGGGCTCGAACACCGCGTCCTGGACGAGCGGGGCCGGCCCGCCGACCAGGGCGAGCTGGTCGTGCGCGGCGCCCAGCGGTTCTCCGGCTACCTGGATCCGGCCGACAACGCGGGCCGGTTCGTGCGGTACGCCGGGGACGGGTCGGCGGCCGCACAGAGCTACGACGGCGAGGGCCCGTTGACCGACGCGCACTGGTACCGCACCGGGGACCGGGTCCGCAGCGGCGGCCCCGAGACCGGTCTCGTCCACCTCGGCCGGCTCGACCAGCAGGTCAAGGTGCGCGGCTACCGCGTGGAACTCGGCGAGATCGAGGCCGTGCTGCGCGCCCGGCCCGGGGTGGGTGACGCCGTCGTCGTCGCGGTCGCCGGGCACGGTGGCGAGACCGTACTTGAGGCGGTCTGCACGGGTGGCGGCCTGGACCCGGACGACCTGATCCGCGCGCTGCGGGCGCGGCTGCCCGCGTACATGGTGCCGCGCTCCATCGCGGTCTTCGCCGAGCTGCCGCTCAACGCCAACGGCAAGATCGACCGCAAGGCCCTGGGCGCGAACCTGGCGGCCCGCCATGGCTGAACCCACGCTGGCCCCGGGCGGCCCGCCGCTCGCCCTGCTGGACGACGCCTCGCCCGCGGTCACCGCGGACGGCTACCGCGCCGCCGTCTCCCGCCTGCCCACCGGAGTCACCGTCATCACCGCGAGCGGTCCCGAAGGACCGGTGGGCTGCACGGCCAACGCGGTCATGTCACTCTCCCTGGAACCGCCGAGCCTCCTCGTCTCCCTGGGCAGCCGGAGCGCCACCCTGGAGCGGATCCGCGCGGCGGGCTCCTTCGCCGTGAACGTGCTGCCCTGGTCCGACCGCGCGCTCACGCGGAAGTTCGCCACCGGCACGGCGGCCGAACGGTTCGCCGGGGTCGGCTGGGACCTCATGCGCCAGGTCCCCGTCCTGAGCCGCTCCACCGCGGCGATGGTGTGCGAGGTGCACGAGCTGGTGCCCCTGTTCGACCACACGCTCGTGGTCGGCACGGTCGCCTGGGCGCAGGCGGGCGAGGCGGAACCGGCCGTGTACTACGGCAACGAACTGCGCGCGCTGCGGCCGGTGGACGTGCCCGGTGGACCTGACTGACCGGTGGACCTGACTAAGTGACAGGGCGCCGCTTCTGTCGCCGCCCCGCCGGAATTTAGCGTCGCGCGCATGGCAACAGAAACCCCTACCGTGACCGAGCCCCAGACCCCCACCGAGACGCGGGACGTCGAGCCGTCCCCCCGAGCAGACCGCCCGCTGGTCAGGATCCTGACCAGCAAGGCGCCTCCCAGGCCGGCTTGGAAGGGGGTGATCCCCGCGACCCTGTGCGCCGTGGCCGCCCTGCTGGTCCTGGTGGGTCTCGGCGCCTGGACGCACCAGGTGCTGCTCGTGCCGCCGCTGGCCGCCAGCGCCGCGCTGATCTTCGGCGCCCCGGCGCTCCCGCTGTCGCAGCCGCGCAGCGTCGTGGGAGGCCAACTGCTCTCCGCGGGCACCGGTTTCGTCGTACTCGCCGTGGGCGGCGGCTCGATGGCCGCCGCCGCGGTGGCGGGGGGCCTCGCGCTCGGCGTGATGGTGGTGGCGCGCACCCCGCACTCACCCGCCGCGGCCACGGCGGTGATCGTCGTCCTGACGGAGCCCGCGGTACTGCCCTTCCTGGCGCTGCTTGCCCTGGCGGCGGCCGTACTGGTCGTCATCGGCATGGCGGCGGGCCTGAACCGGGCCGCCCCCTCCTACCCGTCGTACTGGTGGTGACCCAGGAACCGGTCCACGTATCCCAGGAATCCCGCACCGCGTCGCTCGCGGTGCGGGATTCGGTGTTTGGGCGGCCGGTGGTTCGGGCGAGATCAGGCGACGGTGACCGCCGGTGAGCCGATCCGCCGGGCCAGTTCGAGGGTGGCCGCGAGAGCCGGCGGGAGCCAGGTCTGCTGGTTCCAGACCATGCGCACGACATGGCGTTCACCGGGGACCCCATCGACCACGCCGACTTCGCCGTTCTCCAGCTCCCGGCCCACCGATTCGCGCGGCAGCACCGCGATGCACGGGCCGTTGCGGAGGAGTTCGAGCGCGCCCTGCACGGACGCTATCGACATGAACTCGGTACGCAGCGTGTAGGCGTTTTCGATGCCCGCCCGGAATTTTTCGAGAGATTGGCCGTCGGAATCCACGTGCAGCAGTCGCGCGGTGTTCAGCCGGTCTTCTTCGAGCATTCCGAGGATTTCACGCCCGGCCACCGCCACCACATCGACGGAACGCAGATCCTCGACGTGCAGACCGGCCGGTACATGCGCGCCGCGGCCCTGCGGCTCAAGAATGAGGCCCATGTCGAGACGTCCTGCGGATATCTCTTCCGTGATGCGCTGGGAATCCATTCCCGCCGGTGCGAGCTCCAGCTTCGGATAGCGGTATCTGCATTCCCAGACGAGCCGGGTCAGCTCCTGGTCGACGGAGAGCGGGGAAGCGCCCACGGACACCCGGCCGCTGATCTCCCGGCCGCCGGCCAGGGACGTGGTCAACTCGTCGACCAGGCCGAGCAGCCGTACCGCGTAGCCGTGGAAGGTCTCGCCGTCCGGCGTGGGACGCACCCCGTGGTAGAGGCGCTGGAAAAGGGAGGTGCCGACCTGTGATTCCAGCGCGCGTATATGGGCCGCCGCGGTCGACTGCGAGTATCCGAGATTGCGTCCGGCCCGCGTGATGCTGCCGGTGCGCACCACCTCCAGGAAGGTTCTCACCTGATACAGCGTAATTTCCATGGTCGCCCCTCCGGCCATTGATATATCGGCCCATTCTGCTGTCCGGCGGCTGCCCGCGTCACCGCGCTCCGGATGACTTAGTCAACTTAGGGCGTGCGGTTCTTCCGTTGCCCCCCATCGGACACCGGCCCGTTGTGGCACCCGTCGACCCGGATAAGTTTTTGACCAAGCCCAACAGGTCGGAAAAGAAATGGGATTCACATGTCCGAGATCGAGTACATCAAGAACGTCTTCCGCAGCGGGTTCGAGCTGACCGACATCGAGTGGACGTCCTGGCAGGAACCCGGCCGGGCCGGCGTCGAGCACCACGTGCTGTGGGCGCCGGACGCCGAGAGCGGCGAGGACTCGGTCGGCCTGCTCCTGCGCTTCCCGCCGACGGCCCACGGCGACTTCCACGAGCACCTCGGGTACGAGCTGATGCTGGTGCTCGACGGCCGCCTCGACCACAGCGACGGCACCTCGTACGTCAAGGGCGACCTGGTCGTCGAAGGCCCCGGCACCCAGCACCAGATGTCCAGCGCCGACGGCTGCACCGTCCTCGCCATCCGCACGCGCCCGGCCGAGGCGCGGGTGCCGCAGAGCCCGATCCGCGAGGTCGCTTCCGTCTGACGCCGCCGTCCGACGCCTCCGTCCGAGAGACCCGCACCCAGCCGCCGTCACCGAACAACGGCTCGTCGAATGAGAGAGGTTCATGCACTCGCCCGCACCGACAGGCGACGCCCCGCCCGAAGTCCGAGACGGCGGCCGGCGCGTCCTGGTCTCCAGCGTCTCCTCGGACTCCCACACGTGGAATCTGGTCTTCCTCCAGCTCATGCTGGAGGAGCTGGGACACGAAGTGATCAATCTCGGCTCCTGTGTCCCCGATGAGCTGCTGATCGCGGAATGCCGCCGTACCGCCCCCGACATGGTGGTGATCAGCAGCGTCAACGGCCACGGCCACCTGGACGGCCGCCGGCTCATCGGCCGGCTCCGCGCCGAGCCCGGGCTGAGCGGGCTGCCCGTCGTCATCGGCGGCAAGCTCGGCACCCGCGGCGCGGAGAACCGCGCCCTCGGTCCGGAGCTGATCGCCGCGGGCTTCGACGCGGTCTTCGAGGACACCGCGGGCGTCGCCCCGTTCCGCAGGTACCTCGCGGAAGCCGGCAGGCCGGGAATCGGCCGCGCCCCGCGACCCGCGCCCGCTCTCGTCGCTTCGGGAGAGACCGTATGAGTACGTTGCTCGCGACCGGTGCCCCGGTCGCCGTGCGGCGGCGTTCCACCACGCCCTTCGGGGCGGCGGTGGCCGCCGCCGCGGCGGCGGGCCGGCTCGTGGTCCAGCCCCGCATGGGCTTCCCCGACGTGGCCGGCATGCTCACCGGCCTGCGGGCGGTGACCGCGGCCGACGCCACCACCGTCGGCACCGTGACGCTCGACAGCTACACCCGGGTCGGCGACCACGCCTCGGCGCGCAAGGCCCTCGACGAGGGGAGCGATCTCAACGGCTTCCCCATCGTGGCGCACGGCGCCGACGTCACCCGCGACATGATCGCCCGGGTGGGCGGCGGCACCGGCTTCGCCATCCAGGTCCGGCACGGTTCGCCGCTGCCCCTGGGCATCGTCCAGGCCCTGCTGGACGCGGGGCTCGACGCGACCGAGGGCGGCCCCGTCTCGTACTGCCTGCCCTACAGCCGCACCCCGCTCGCCGAAGCCGTGACCGCCTGGGCGGACAGCTGCGAGCTGCTCGCGGACCAGGTCGACGGGGCGCACCTGGAGAGCTTCGGCGGCTGCATGCTCGGCCAGCTGTGCCCGCCCGGCCTGCTGGTGGCCATCTCCGTGCTCGAAGGGATGTTCTTCAAGCAGCACGGCCTGCGCAGCGTGTCGTTGAGCTACGCGCAGGGGACCAGCTTCGCCCAGGACGTCGACGCGATCGGGGCCATGCGCCGTCTCGCGGGCGAACTCCTCGGCGACCTCCAGTGGCACGTCGTGCTCTACACGTACATGGGCGTGTTCCCCCGCACCCCGGCCGGAGCGCTCTCCCTGCTGCGGGACAGCGCCGTGCTCGCCGCGGTGACCGGCACCGAGCGGATGATCGTCAAGACGCCCGCCGAGGCCCACCGCATCCCCACCGTGGCCGACAACATCCAGGCACTCCAGGAAGCGGCACGCGCGGCGGAGTCGGCCGCCCGGCTGCCGCCGGACGCCCTGGGCATCGACGCCGCCGCGGATCCGGCGGGCGGCAACCCGGTGTACGACGAGGCGCGCGCCCTCGTCGACGCGGTCCTGAACCTGGACCCGGACATCGGGAAGGCCCTCCTCAAGGCCTTCGCCAAGGGCTACTTGGACGTGCCCTACTGCCTGCACGCCGACAACGCCCAGCGCTCCCGCAGCTACATAGCCGGTGACGGCACCCTCCAATGGCAGTCCGTCGGCTCGATGCCGATCACCACGACCGCCTCGGCCGGAGCGCGCCGACTGCGCGCCGACGCGTTCCTGGAGATGCTCAGCTACGTGCAACGGCGGTACGACGACGCCGCGTTGGAGGAGCTCCCGACGGCCGGTCCCGCCCTCCCTTCCTCCACCGCCCTCTCGAAGGACTGAATCGAACGTGCCCGCAGAAAGCAGCAGACGCCCCACCCTCACCATCGCGGTCATCGGCACCGGCCCGCGCGGCATCTCCGTCCTGGAGCGGCTCGCCGTCCGGCTCGCGGAGGGCGAACTCGCCGACCACACCGTCCGTATCCACGCCATCGACGCCACCGAGCCGGGCGCCGGACGCGTCTGGCGCACCGACCAGGACGAGTGGTTCACCATGAACACCGTCGTCGGCCAGGTGACGATGTACTCCGGCGTCCCCGACGGCGGCCCGCCCCGACCCGGTGCCGGACCCTCCCTCGGGCAGTGGATCGCGCGGCGCGCCGCCACTCACGGCGAACCCCCGCTGGGCGCCGACGACTACGCCTCGCGGCGCCGGTAC
The DNA here is from genome assembly GCF_055572995.1 of Streptomyces sp. NPDC030245. NCBI lineage: Bacteria > Bacillati > Actinomycetota > Actinomycetes > Kitasatosporales > Streptomycetaceae > Streptomyces > Streptomyces sp. NPDC030245. Next base: position 221,875 of record NZ_JBVICF010000003.1, read on the forward strand.
GGCCAGTACCTGCGCTCTGTCTACCGCACGATCGTCGATCACCTCCCGGCGAACGTCGAGCTGAGCGAGATACGCGGCTCGGTCACCTCCGTCGTCACCACCGCACGCGGTGGCTACGCCCTCGAACTCGACTGCTCGCCCTACCTGATCGAGGCCGACAAGGTCCTCCTCGCCACCGGACACCCGCGGAACGCGCCGGACCCGCACGAGGCCGAACTCCTCGACTTCGCGGCACGCCACCCCGGCACCACGTACCTGTGCGGTGACTCCGCGGCGGACATGCCGCTCTCCGTGCGCGAGATCGCCCCGGGCAGCACCGTCGGCATCCGGGGCATGGGCCTGTCGTTCTACGACGTGATGCTCTCCCTCACGGTCGGCCGCGGCGGCACCTTCGAGCAGGCGGGGGACGGCCGGCTCCGGTACGTGCCCAGCGGCCTCGAACCCAGGATCGTCACCGGGTCGCGCAGCGGGCTGCCGATCCCGGCCCGCGGCAGGAACCAGAAGGAGCCCGATCACACCTTCCGGCCGCGCTTCCTCACCAAGGAGGCCGTCGCCGCGGCCCGGAAGCGCCGGTACTCGGCCACCGGCAGCGACAGGCTGCGCTTCAACGAGGACGTACTGCCCCTGCTCCTGAAGGACCTCGACCATGTGTACCGCTCCGCACACCGGGCGTCGGGAGCCACAGAGCCGCTGCCGCCCCTCGACCTGCACGCGCTGGCCCGCCCCTTCAAGGACGCCCGGTTCGACTCTCCCGCGGCGTTCCGCGACCGGCTCGTGGAGGTCATGCGTGAGGACCTGGCGCAGGCCGCCCTGGGCAACGTAACGGGCCCGCTCAAGGCGGCGCTCGACGTGCTGCGCGACATCCGCAACGTGGTCAGGGAAGCCGTGGACTTCGGCGGACTGCACCCCGATTCCCACGCGGAGGAGTTCCAGCGGGACTTCGTGCCGGTCAACGCGCTGCTCTCGGCCGGTCCGCCCGTCGAACGGGTGGAGCAGCTGCTCGCCCTCGTGGAGAGCGGCGTGGTGGAGGTGGCCGGGCCCGCCACGCGGTTCACGGCGGACGAGGCCACGGGCCGCTTCCGGATCGGCTCGCCCCAGGTGGCCGGGTCCGACCGCGGCGCCGAGACGCTCATCGACGCCCGTATCCCCACCCCGAACCTGCACCGGGACGTCTCACCGCTGGCCCGGTCCCTGAGGGCCGGGGGCCTGGTCAGCGAGTTCATCCACGAGGAACCGGTCTCCGGCCGCACCCGCGCCACCGGCGGCCTCAACGTGACCATGGCGCCCTTCCACGTCGTCTCCGCCGACGGGACGGTCCGCTACGGCCTGTACGCCCTCGGTATCCCGACCGAGCACACCCGCTGGTTCACCCAGGTCGGCAGCGGCAAGCCGGGACTGAACACCCTGTTCCGGCAGGACGCCGACGCCATCGCCCGCGACATGCTGCGCGCGGCGCGCGACGCGGCCAGGACCGCGCCGGCCACCCTCGTCGCGGGACGTGCCGCATGAGCGTGCACAGCCCCGAGGGGAGCCGGGCCTTCCGCGCCGCCCGCGACATACTGCTCGACCACCACGGCGACCTCACCGGCGCCCGCGACGCCTTCTCCTGGCCCAGCCTCACCCACTTCAACTGGGCCTTCGACTGGTTCGACGTCATCGCCGAAGGCAACACGAAGACGGCCCTGCACCTCGTCGGAGCCGGCACGGCGGCCGACGAGCTCATCTCCTACGACGAGTTGTCGCTCCGCTCCGACCAAGTCGCCCACTGGCTCCGCGGCTTGGGCGTGCGGCGCGGGGACCACATCCTGATCGCCCTGCACAACGGCCGCGCCCTGTGGGAGACCATGCTGGCGGCGATCAAGCTGGGGGCGGTGGTGGTCCCCACCTACGCCACCGCGACCCCGGCCGACCTCGCCGACCGGCTGTCGCGGGCCGAGGTGCGGCACGTACTCACCGACGCCTCGCTCACCGGCCGCTTCGCCGGCGCGCCGGGCGACTGGACCCGCATCGCCACGGGCGCGCCGGTGCCCGGCTGGACGTCGTACGAGGAGTCGTGGACCGCGTCCGGCGAGCGGTTCGTGCCGGAGGTCCTCACCCGCGCCACTGACCCGCTGTTCCTCTACTTCACCTCGGGCACCACCTCCCGGCCCAAGATGGTGGCGCACACCCACAGCAGCTACCCGGTGGGCCACCTGTCCGGCATGTTCTGGAACGGACTGCGCCCCGGCGACACCCACCTGAACATCTCCGCGCCGGGCTGGGCCAAGCACGCCTGGAGCTCCTTCTTCGTGCCGTGGAACGCGGAGGCCACCGTGGTCGCGCTCACCGATCCGCGGCCCGCCGCCGCCGACATCCTCGACGCGCTGCGCACCCGGTCCGTCACCAGCTTCTGCGCCCCGCCCACCGTCTGGCGCGGCCTGCTCGCCGAAGGCCTCGGCGCGGTGCCGCCGGTGCTGCGGGAGGCCACCTGCGCCGGGGAGCCGCTGGAGGCGTCCCTCGTCGACCGGGTCGCGGGGGCCTGGGGCGTGCGGGTGCGCGACGGCTACGGCCAGACGGAGACCACCGCGCAGCTCGGCCACATATCCGGTGCCCGCACCACGCCCGGCACGATGGGCGGCGTCCTGCCGGGCTACGACGCGGTGGTCGTCGACCCCGCCTCCGGCCTGCCCACCGCGCCCGGCGCCACCGGCGAGCTCTGCCTCGAACTGACGAACCGGCCCATGGGCCTGATGACCGGCTACCTCGACGACGAGGAGAAGACCGCGCGGGCCTTCGCGGACGGCCGGTATCACACGGGAGACCTGGTCTCCCTCGGCGTCGACGGGGAGCTGCGCTACGCGGGCCGGGACGACGACATGTTCAAGTCGTTCGACCACCGCATCTCCCCGCTGGAGCTGGAGCGCGTGCTGCTGCGGCATCCCGCGGTGGCGCAGGTCGCCGTGGTCCCGGTGCCGGACCCCGTGGGCCTGTGGGTGCCGAAGGCCTTCGTGGTCCTCACCCCCGGCTGGCTCGACCGGGAGGGCGCGGCCAGGGCGCTGCTCGACTTCGCGGCCACCGAACTGCCGCCGGAGACGGCCGTCGCGGTCGTCGAGATCGCCGCACGGCTGCCGATGACGGTGTCGGGCAAGGTGCGGCGTGCCGCGCTGCGGGCCTCCGGGACGCTCGGCGCACCGGAGGTCCGCGCCCAGCTCGTCTGAGGCCGCCGGCCACCCGGGCCGCCCACCATGGTGGGCGGCCCACACCCCGATCCCCGTACGGCACCCGATCCGCCCCGCGGTGGCGGTCCCCCTGATGAGCCGCCCACCGGTGACCGCCCCAACGGGGTGCCGGTGCCACATCGTCCGCGCGTCCTCCAGCGGCCACTGTGGTGCTCAGCCCGATGCCGTACACCGAGCCAGAAGGGGGATCTCGTGGTTTCCACCGCACTCACGAGGCAGCCAGCAGGTCATGGGGAGAGGGCGCCCTCTTCGGCCTCGCGACTGACGGAGTACGTGCTGCCGCACTCCCTGCACCGCAGGGACCAGCTCAGCAAGGGCGAGCAGTACGTGGGCGGGCTGCTCGCCGCACAGGGACGCAAGTCCATGCGCAACATCGCCGCCCTGCTCGGCGGCGGCGCCGCGGAACAGAGCATGCACCACTTCATCAGCGCCTCGACGTGGGACTGGCGGCCCGCAAGGGAGGCACTCGCCCACTATCTCCAGCGGAGCGCGCCGCCGAGCGCCTGGGTGGTCCGGCCGCACGTCATCCCCAAGGTGGGGGAGTGGTCGGTGGGCGTCGACCCGCGGGGCGACAGACAGGCGGGCGATCCCTCCGGCGGCCAGTACGCCTACGGCCTGTGGTCGGCGTCGGACGAGCTGAGCGCCCCGGTGAACTGGCGCCTCTTCCTCTCGGACCGGTGGACCGGTGACCAGACCCGCAGACGCCGCGCGGGCATCCCCGCGGACGTCATCGGCGCCACCCCCGAGGAGTGCGCCACCGCGACCGCCCTGGACCCCCTGCGGAGCTGGCGGCTGCCCGCCCGGCCCGTGGTCTTCGACGTACCGGGCGCCGACGTGCGCCGCCTGGCCACCGAGTGCGACGCGCTCTCCGTGCCGCTGGTCGCCAGGGTCGGCTCGCTGACCGCCTGCGAAGTGGCCGCGCCGGCGCTGCCCGGCTTCGGGTCGGGCCCGCTCACCGCCCGCCACGTCCTGGAGTCCGTCAAGAGCCTGCGGCGCGCGGTGGAGTGGACCGACCACGCCTCGGGGCGCCGCCGCACCTCGCTGGCCCTGGCGGTACCGGTGGCTCTGCCCCGCCCCGTGCGGGGGGCGGCGCCCGCGGGACCCGAAGGCCGGCAACCGCTGCTGCTCGTCGGCGAGTGGGAAGACCCGCTGCTGCCGCCGGCCCACATCTGGCTCACCGACCTGACCCGGACCCCGCTCCCCGCACTGCTGCGCCTGACGAAGCTGAGCGGCTGGACCGCGCACGGCGCGGACAACGTCGGCGCCCGGGTCGGCCTGCGGGACTTCGAAGGCCGGTCCTTCAGCGGCTGGCACCGCCACATGACGCTGGCCTCCGTCGCGCACGCCGTCGCCGCGCTGTCGGAGATGCCCCCCTCGCCGGCCCGGACCCGCGCCTCGGTCGTCCTGGGACGCCGGGTCAGCGTCGTGCCGTCAGGCCGCCGCCCCGTGCGCGCACCGTGTGCCGGATCCGGTTCAGCCGGAGCGCGATCTGCACCTCGAGACGCTGCGTCGAGTCCTGCCAGCGCTCACCGAGCAGTTCGGTGATCCGCTCCAGCCTGCGGGCCACCGTGTTGGGGTGGACGTGCAGGGCGTCGGCCGTGCGGGTGGCGCTGCCCCCGAGGGAGAAGTAGGTCTCCAGGGTCCGGGTGAGCTCGGTGCCCTGCTGGGCGTCGTACTCGAGGATCGGGCCGATGGCGTCCGCGATGAACCCGCCCGCGTTGGGCTCGTCGGACAACAGAAGCCCCAGGAAACCCAGTTCGCGCGAGGAGGCGGCGCCGCCCGCCGAGCCGAGCGCGGTCAGCGCGTCCAGGCAGCGCTGCGCCTCCTGGAAGGCCTCCGAGAGCGCCTCCGCGGACGTGACGGGCCCCGCGCTGCCCACCGTCACCGGATGGCCGAGCGCCGCGGCGAACTCCGCGGCCACGGTCCGCCCGGCGGCCCCGGCGTCGGCACCCGGCAGCAGCAGCACGATCCCGTCCGACTCCACGCTCTTCAGGCCGGAGCGCTGATGCGCGTACGAGGACGCCCAGAAGGCCCCCCTGCCCTGCGGGTCCTTCTCGGGACGGGCCACGACGAGCACATGCGGCACGCTCAGGTCGACGGCGAGTCTGCGGGCGCGGTCGGCCAACTGCCGTGCGGACAGCTGCTCGCCGTGGATCAGGTCCTGGAACACCTCGCTGCGCACCTGGAGTTCGGCGAGGCTCGTGCTCTGGTGAAGGAGCAGGGAGACGGCGGCGACCTGCGCCGTCAGGGAGATGATGTGGGTCTGCTGTTCGTCGAGCGGCCGGTCCGTGGCGAGGATCAGCGTGCCGAGCGGTTCCTCGCCCGCCAGGATCGGGCACACCCAGGTGCCGCCGGGTGTCATCACCGGCCGCCCTCCGGGGTGCGCCCCCATGGCGACCTTGCGGAGTTCGGCCTCGTCGAGGCCCGGGACCGGCGTGGCCGTCAGATCGGTGCCGCCCGGGTCGCGGACCAGGAACGTGCCGCCGAGCAGTTCGCCCGCCTCGTCCACCAGGGTGTGGAGATCGCCGCCGCGCAGCACCAGGTCGATGAGCCTGGCGTAGACGAGGTTCAGCCGCTGCGCCGAGGCGTACGAGTCCTCGGCGCGGGAAGCGTCGAGCCGGAGCTCGCTCACCTCGTCCTGCGCCCGGCCGAGGCGTTGCGCCTTCTCGATCGCGACGGCCGCCAGGTCGCCGAGCGACGACATGAGGGTGATCTCGTCCGGCGTGAACGACCGCACCTGCCGGTGCCCGACGTAGAGCACGCCCAGGATGGCGGCGTCCCTGCGCAGCGGCACCCCGAGCACGGCACGCAATCCCTCCGCCCGCACCGCGCCGTGCGTGGTGTCGGTGCGCGGGATCTCCTCCTCGTTGAGGTAGTCGGCGGTCCACACGGGGGCGGCCCGCTCGGTCACCAGATTGCCGAGCCCGCCCGCGGTGGGCACCCGCATCCCCACGCTGACCATGCTGACGTGGCCGTCCGCCGCGTGCACCACCGACTCACCGCCCGCGGGGGAGTGGATCGACAGCCAGGCCATGTCGAGGCCGAGCAGGAAGCGGGCCCGGCGCGCGATGACGGTGAGCAGACTGCTCAGGTCATAGGGGCGGGTCAGCTCGCGCGCGGTGTCGATGAGCGCCGCGAGTCCGGTCTGCCGGCTGTGCTGCTGGGACATGAGCCCCTGCACGCGCAGCGCGAGGTCCCTGGCCCGCTCCACCTGCCTCAGCCGCTCGGGCGGCGCTCCCACGGCCAACTGGTCGAGTATCCCCACGATTTCATCGGTCGCGCTGCCCTGCTGCATGGTTCCTCCCCCGTGTGGCCGTCCGGCCCGGCCCGTGCCGTGCCGTCGCCCACAACCGCAGAACCATAAAGAAGGGTCAACTGGAGGTCAACAGATTGTTGAAGTGAAAAACGCAGGTCAGGGCGGGGACTCGGTGGCCGGGTCACCGCTGGTGGCGGCTCGGCCTGTCGCGGAGGCACCTTCCCGCGGCACTTTCGGGGCGGCAGGGTGAGGCCCACAACCGGTGGTCGACCTCTGTCGCAGAGTCACCGGAATCCCCTTTTTGGAGGCGCTCGATGACGCTGCACGTCCAGAACTATGAACGCTCCCTCGAACGCAGTCGCGCATCCCTGACCAGGAAGGACAGACCCCGTACCTTCCGTCTCTGCGACCGCGAGTGGGACCTCCTGGACGAGGTGTTCGCCCCCGTCTACTCTCCCTCGACGGGCATCGGCCTGGACTTCCTCGGCCTCGCCGGAGGCGCCCCGGCGGCCTCGACGCGGTCCTTCCTCGACGTGGGAACCGGCACCGGGGTCATCGCCGTCCAGGCGGCGCTGGCCGGCGCCGAGCGGGTCGTCGCCCTGGACATCAACCGCGGGGCGGTGCGCAACGCGGACCTCAACGCCCGCCGGCACGGCGTGGCGGACCGCGTGCGGTCGGTGCACAGCGACATGTTCGACGGACTCTCCCCGGACGAGCGCTTCGACACGGTCTTCTGGAGCTCCAACTACGTCCTCGCGCCCGAGGGTTACGAGTACCGCTCCGTCCACGAGTGCGCCTACGTCGACGTCGGCTACCGCGCCCACCGCCGCTTCCTGGCCGAGGCGCCCGCACGCCTGACACCGCACGGCAGGGCCCTGCTCCACTTCAGCACCCGCGGGGACCTCGACGCGCTGCGCCGGATCGCCGACGCGTGCGGCCGGGAACTGCGCACGGTCGCCACCGTCGACGTTCTCGAGGGCGTGTACGGCAGCGACCGCGTCGAGCACCTGCTCCTCGAAGTCGTCCCCGCCGGCCGCTGACCCCTGGAACAGACACTCGTGCGCACTCTGCTCGTCGACAACTACGACTCCTTCACCTACAACCTCTTCCACCACGTCACCGAGGCGACCGGCAGCGAACCCGTCGTGGTCCGCAACGACGACGCCCACTGGCACCCCGGCATGCTGTCCGGGTTCGACAGCGTGATCATCTCGCCGGGCCCCGGAAACCCCCGCCGCCCGGGTGACTTCGGGATCTGCCGGGAGATCGTCGAGCGGACCGAACTGCCGCTGCTCGGCATCTGCCTCGGCCACCAGGGCATCGGACTGGCCCACGGCGCCCGGGTCGGCCGGGCCCCGGAACCGCACCACGGACGGCTCTCCCCCGTCCTGCACGACGGGCGTGACCTGTTCCGAGGGCTGCCCTCACCGCTCGATGCGGTCCGCTACCACTCCTTGGCGGTGACCGACCTGCCGGCCGACCTGGCCGCCACCGCATGGACCCCGGACGGCGTGCTGATGGGCCTCCGCCACCGGACCAGGCCGATGTGGGGAGTGCAGTTCCACCCGGAGTCCATCTGTACGGAGTACGGCGTCCAACTCATGCGCAACTTCGCCGAGTTGTCGCGCGAGTGTGGGGTGGGGCGTCCCGTTCCCGCGTGGGTCGGGCGGCGCGTGGCCGCCGGTCTACCGCCCGCGGCGCCGGACGCGCCGACCCCGCGCAGGCTCCGGGTGCTGACCCGGCGGCTGCCGACCCGCTGGGGCGCGGAGGAGACGTACGACCGTCTCTTCCGCCCGAACGCGCACGCCTTCTGGCTCGACAGCAGCCGCTTCGACCCGGCCCGCGGCCGGTTCTCCGTCATGGGTGACGCCTCGGGGCCGCTGGCCCGCGTGGCCACCGCCGACGTCGCCAGCGGCACGGTCTCCGTGACCTCGCGCGCGGGCACGGAGGTGGTCGGCGGCTCCTTCCTCGACTGGCTCGACCGGGACCTGCGCGGCACGAGCGTGCAACTCCCGCGCCTGCCGACCGACTTCGCGCTCGGCTGGGTCGGATATCTCGGCTATGAACTCAAGGCGCAGTGCGGCGGTACGGCGGTACACCGCTCCCCGCAGCCCGACGCCGTCATGGTCTTCGCCGACCGCGCCCTGGTCCTCGACCACCTGACGGGCCTCACCCATCTGCTGGCCCTGGCCGAGGACGGACCGGCCGGCCGGGCGGATGCCGCCACCGACTGGCTGACGGCCACCGAGGACCTGCTCCGCGGCGCGCCCGGCCCGCCGCTCGCCGCACCCGTGCCGCCCGCCGGCGCGCACGAGCTCCGGCTCCGCCACGACCGCGCCGCCTACCTCGGCCTGATCGACGCGTGCCAGGAGGAACTGGCCGCGGGCGAGACGTACGAGGTGTGCCTCACCAACCACGCGGAGGTGCACGGGAGGTTCGACCCGTGGGAGGGGTACCGGCTGCTGCGCCGCGCCCACCCCGCGCCGTTCGGCGCCCTGCTCCAGTTCGACGGCTTCTCGGTGCTGAGCACCTCGCCCGAGCGCTTCCTGACGGTCTCGTCCGACGGGCTGATCGAGTCGAAGCCCATCAAGGGGACGAGGCCGCGCGGGGAGGGCCCCGCCCAGGACGCCGCGCACGTCGCCGACCTGCTGGGCAGCGAGAAGGACCGCGCCGAGAACCTCATGATCGTCGACCTGGTCCGCAACGACGTGGGGCGCTGCGCGCGGCCCGGCAGCGTACGGGTCACCGGGCTGTTCGAGGTGGAGACGTACGCCACCGTGCACCAGCTGGTGAGCACCGTGCAGGGGCGGCTGGCCCCGGGCCGCACCGCCGCGGACTGCGTGCGGGCGGCCTTCCCGGCCGGCTCCATGACCGGCGCCCCGAAGGTGCGCACGATGCGCATACTCGACCGGCTCGAAGGCGGGGCGCGCGGTGTCTACTCCGGCGCGCTCGGCTACTTCTCCCTGTCGGGAGCCGCCGACCTGAGTGTCGTCATCCGGACCGCGGTGGTCACCGACGACCGGGTCACCTATGGAGTCGGCGGAGCGATCGTCACGCTGTCCGACCCGGACGAGGAGTTCGAGGAGACGATGGTGAAGGCGGCACCGCTGCGGAGCCTGACGGGGGCGGGGCTCCCCGCGCGGACGGACGGCTGAGGAGGACCGACCCGTCCCCCGTCCCTCGCGTGTCCCCCGTGTCCCCGGGCCCTTGCCGGTCAGTGGGCGGCGGCGTGCCAGGCGTGCCGGCACCGGGTCAGCTCCGCCACGAGCAGATCCGAGGCCGTCCGGGGGCCGGGCCCGCCACCACCCGCGCCGCACAGCAGCAGTTCCTCCTCGCCCTCCCGCAGGCCCGGCATGACGTCGCCCCGCAACTCCACGCCCGATGCCGCCGCTTCGAGCTCCGGGGCGGTGAGGGCCACCCCGGTGTTCCAGCCGATCAGCCGGGGCAGGTGGTGCGGCCGGAGTGCCGACCACAGAAGTGTCGGGGGAGCGACACTGCCGGCCCGCAGCACCCGCCACCAGGTGTTCCTCAGACGTCGTTCGCGGAGTGCGTAGAGGAGGCGGGCCATCGCCACGCCGGCGGCCGGTGCGTCGGCGGTCGGTACGTCGGCGACCGGTGCGCGGACGTCGTCCAGGAGGCCGACCGGACAGGTCAGGCAGACGGGGGTCGCCAGCGGAGCGGCGCCCGCGACCAAGGCGCGCTCCATGCCGTCGAGCAGCGCGTCGAAGACCCGGTCGGCCTGCTCCACCGTGCAGACCAGCGTGGCGTCGACGCCGATGCCCAGGGCGAGGCACTCGCTCATCGCCTCCAGACCCGCCTCGGTGGCCGGAATCTGGACCAGCAGGTTCGACCGCTCCACGCGTGCCCGGAGCGACCGGGCGGCCCGTACGAGGGACGGAGCGTCATCGGCGTACGCGGGATCGACCGGGGCCGACACAAGGCCGGGCGACGGCCCGCCGAGCGGGGACGCCGCCGTGGTCCGCACCCGCTCGCACAGGTGCCGCACCGCCTGCGGGTCGGGCGGTACGTGAGCGGGGAGCAGCACACCGGCCGGGGACCGGAGGGTGCGCGGGAGGCGGTCCGGGACGGCGAGGGGTGGTGCGCCTTCCACGGCCAGCCACGACTGGACTCCTTCGGCGGCGAGTTGTTCCACGAGGCCGACGGCCCGTTGGCTCATCATGCGGCGGATCCTAAAGAGGGCCGCGCCGCCGGAACAGCGGCCCCCGCAGGCTCTGTCAGGTCTTCGGGACAGCGGGCGCGACTCACGGAGAAGACCGGGCCGAACCCCGCCCGCTCACACCCCAGTTGACGAAGTCACGCCCCGCGACCTGTGCGGTCACCCGTCGCGTACCTACTGTCTTGCCCGTCGCCGAGAGCATGCGCCGGACACCTGCCCGGGCCGCGCTCCGAAGCCGCCCACCACGGCGCGCCGCGTCTCCCCTTCGGCTGAACCCGCCCATGAACCTGCCCACAGGAGCACACATGCCCACCGCACCCACGACCATCGCCGACATCAAGGTGCCCGACAGCGTCCTGGCCAAGGAGGCCACCGAGCTGGTCCGGGACACGGCCGACGAACTGATCTTCCATCACTCCCGCCGCGTGTACCTCTTCGGCGCGCTTCAGGGGAACCGGCGCGGTCTGTCCTACGACGCCGAACTGCTCTACGTCGGCGCCATGTTCCACGACCTCGGCCTCACCGAGAAGCACCGCACGTCCACCCGCCGCTTCGAGATCGACGGCGCCGAGGACGCCAAGGAGTTCCTGCTGGCGCGCGGCGTCACCGAGGACGCGGCCCGGGTGGTCTGGGAGGCCGTCGCCCTGCACACCACCCCCGAGATCCCCACCCACATGGCCCCGGAGATCGCCCTGGTCACGGCCGGTGTCGAGCTCGACGTCCTCGGCATCGGCTACGACGACATCGATGACGAGCAGCGGGCCGCCGTCGTCGCGGCGCACCCCCGCCCCGACTTCAAGCGCCGGATCCTCCAGGCCTTCAACGACGGCATCGCGCACCGCCCCGACACCACCTTCGGCAACATCAAGGCCGACGTCCTCGCGCGCTACACCGAGGGATACGTGCGACCGAACTTCGTCGACGTCATCACGGAATCGCGCTGGCCCGAGTAGCCCACCGACGGCCGCCCACCCCACTCGTCACCACTCGTCACCCACCGAGAAAGGCTCCGTGACACCGTCATGAAGTCCATCCGTCTCCACACCGACTCCCTCAAGCGCTGGGCGGTCTTCGGCTCGCTCACCGCCCTGAGCCTCGCCACCACGGTCACCGGTCCCGCGTCCGCGGCGGCCGGCGACGCCGCGGCGACTCCGCTCGCCGTCCAGGCGCGGGCCGACGGCGACAACGTCGTCGTGCAGTGGAACAAGCTGATCAGCGAAGCCATGGCGGTGAACAACCAGGGCTCCATGCACCCCACTCCGCCGCCGGTCGGCGGCCGGACGCTCGCCGTCGTGCACAACGCGATGTACGACGCCTGGGCCGCGTACGACGAGAAGGCCGTCGGCACCCAGCTCGGCGGCGACCTGCGCCGCCCCGCGGCGGAGCGCACCGAGGCCAACAAGCGCAAGGCGGTCAGCTTCGCGGCGCACCGCGCGCTGAGCGACCTGTTCCCCAAGCAGCGGGCGACGTTCGACGCCAAGCTCGCGGCGCTCGGCTACGACGCGGCCGAGGCCGGCACCGCGGCGGCGGGAACGCCCGCCGCCGTGGCGGTCGAGGCGACCGACGCGCTGCTCGAGGTCCGCCACCAGGACGGCTCCAACCAGCTGGGCACCCCGCCGTACACGTCGCCGGAGGGCTTCTACAAGCCGGTCAACCCGGCGCAGGACGTGAACGACTTCGACAAGAGCAAGATCGTCGACCCGAGCCGGTGGGCGCCGCTGACCATGAACGGCATGACGCACAACTTCCTCACCCCGCACTTCGCGGCGGCGAAGCCGTTCGTCATCAACGACGTGAACAGCTACCTGCCGCCGGCGCCACCGAAGTACGGCAGCCCCGCCTCGAAGCGCGCCATAGCCCAGCAGATGCGCATCAACGCCAATCTGACGGAGCGCCAGAAGGCCCTGGCCGAGTACTGGCAGTACCGGGACACCTCGTCCTCGTCCATCCCGCAGGAGTGGGCGGCCTTCGTGTCCAAGCGCGACCACCACGGCCTCGACGAGGACGTGAAGCTGTTCTTCGCCCTGAACATCGCGGAGGGCGATGAGGCGGTCGTCGACTGGAAGACCAAGGTCCACTTCGACTACGGCCGTCCGATCACCATGATCCGCTACGCGATGGACGGAAAGAAGATCCGCGGCTACGCGGGCCCCGGCCAGGGCACCAAGGTGATCGACGGCGCCAAGTGGCAGCCGTACCTGAAGACGCCGGCCTTCGCGGCCTACGGCTCCGGTCACACCGGCTTCACCGCCGCCGGGGCGGAGATCCTCCAGCGGTTCACCGGCTCCGACGAGTACGGCGGGACGGGCGTCATCAAGGCGGGCAGCTCGGGCATCGAGACCGGCATGCCGTCGAAGGACCTCGCCCTCAAGTGGGACACGTTCTCCGAAGCGGCCCAGCAGGTGGGCGAGTCGCGCCTGTGGGGCGGCGTGCACTGGGAGTTCGACCACACCGAGGCCGACACCCAGGCCCGCGAACTCGCCCGCGACGTCTGGACGGAGTCCCAGCAGTACTTCGACGGCACCCACCCGGACGCCTGATCCCCCGTCCGGAGCCTCCGCCGGACACATGAGCCGCCCCCGAGCCGGGGCATGTTACTCCGCCCGCCCATGGCCGAACCCACCCCCTCTCGGATCACCGTGGGCGAGCAGCATGTTTGCATATGCTCATGATCGTTTACGTACCGGACACGTCCGAGCCCCGGACGTACGTGGACCGCATCCTCGACCACTGGCACAGGGACGACGGCGTCGAGGCGCTCGTGCAGGGGGAGCGGCGGTTGACGCGGGGGCAGGCTCGGCGGCGGTTGTTCGGGCTGGGGCACGCGCTGCGTCGGCAGGGGCTCTCGCCCGGTGACGGAGTGGGACTGTTCCTGGCCAACCGGGTCGACTCCGTACTGGTGCAGCTCGCCGTCCACCTCATCGGCTGCCGCGTCGTGTTCCTGCCGCCCGAGCCCGGACCGGGCGAACTCGCCGCGCTGGTCGAGCAGTCCCGGGCCCGTGCCGTCGTCACCGATCCGCTCTTCGCGCGGCGGGCCGCCGACGCGGCCGGCCGCAGCGTCCGTGCCCCCGTGCTGCTGAGCCTCGGGCCCTGTGAGGGGACGGGGGAGGAGGCCGTGGATCTGCTGGCCGTCGCCGAGGAGTGCCCGGACGTGCGGCCCGAGCGCGCGCCCGCCCCGGGCGCCGACGAGGCCGTCACCGTGCTCTACACCGGCGGCACCCTCGGCCGTCCCAAGCTCGCCGCGCACAGCCACCGGCTCTACGACGCGCTGGTGGACCTGGCGGAGGACAGGGAGAAGGGGCTCGGTCCCGTGGGGCTCCCGGCCGAGGCCCCGGCGGGGAGCACGGACCGCGTGCTCGCCGCCACGCTGCTGACGCACGGCAGCGGTCACCTCACCTCGATCCAGGCCCTGGTGACCGGTTCCGTCCTCGTCGTGCTGCCCGAGTTCGAAGCGGGTGCGGCGCTCGCGGTGCTGCGGGAGGAGCGGATCACCGCCACCATGTTCGTACCGCCGATGCTGTACGCGCTCCTCGACCACCCCGAGTGCGAGCCGGGCGTGCTTCCCGCGCTGCGGCGGATCGTGGTGGGCGGCGCGGCCTCCTCGCCCAGCAGGCTCCAGCAGGCGGTCGAGGTCTTCGGACCCGTGATCAGCCAGGGGTACGGGCAGTCGGAGGCGCTCGGCATCGCCGCGTTCGGCGCGGAGGAGCTCGCCTCGGAGAGCGCCGGGCGGCCCGAACTCTGGCGCAGCTGCGGACGCGCGATATCCGACACCGAGATCGAGATCCGCGCCGAGGACAGCGCCGTGGCGCTGCCCGTCCGGCAGGTCGGCGAGGTGTGCGTGCGGGGCGAGACGGTGATGCTCGGTTATTACGAGGATCCGGAGCGCACCGCGCAGGCGCTCCAGGACGGCTGGCTGCGCACCGGGGACCTGGGCTATCTCGACGCCGAGGGGCACCTCTTCCTCGTCGACCGGGCCAAGGACATCATCGTCACCGGCAGCACCAGCGACAACGTCTACTCCCGCGTCCTCGAGGACTTCCTGCTCACGCTGCCCGGGGTGCGCAACGCGGCGGCGCTCGGTGTGCCGGACGAGGAGTACGGGGAGGCCGTGCAGGTCTTCCTGGCCACGGCCGAGGACGCCGACGTCGACCCGGAGGCCGTCGGCGCGGCGGTCACCGCCGAGCTGGGGGAGCTGTACACGCCCCGGAAGACGGTCCTGCTCGACCGGCTGCCGACGACGAAGGTCGGCAAGGTGGACAAGAAGGCGTTGCGTGCCGCGTGGGTGGCGGGGGCGGTCACCGGCGCCGCGTAGGCGCTGTCGGCGCGGACCGGGCGGGTGACCTTCGGCGGCGTCGGCGTGGCCTCGGCGGATGTGTGCGTTATGCCCGGATGTCGACGGGTACCTCTATGCGGGCAAAAGGGCCAAAGGGCTGAAGAGTCAAAGGGCCAGAGGACGCAAGGAGACGGGACGCACATGCAGATCGGTTACAAGCTCGCCGCCGAGGCCTTCGGCCCGGCGGAACTGGTGCGCCAGGCGGTGCTGGCCGAGCAGGCGGGCTTCGACTTCGTCGAGATCAGCGATCACTACCATCCCTGGCTCGACAACCAGGGGCATTCGCCGTTCGCCTGGACGGTGCTCGGCAGCATCGCGGCCAAGACGGAACGGATCGAGCTGGCGACCGGCGTGACGTGCCCGACGGTGCGCTACCACCCGGCGATCATCGCGCAGGCGGCCGCCACCCTCGCCCTGCTGTCGGAGGGCCGTTTCGTGCTCGGACTCGGTTCGGGCGAGCGGCTCAACGAGCACGTCACCGGCGTCGGTTTCCCGGACGCCGTCTCCACCCGGCACGAGATGTTCAGGGAGGCCCTGGAGATCATCAGGCTGCTGTGGAGCGGCGGCTACCGGTCGTACGAGGGAAAGCACCTGCGGCTCACGGACGCCCGCGTGTTCGACCTGCCAGAGACACTTCCGCTGATCGCGGTGGCCGCCAGCGGCAAGGCCTCGACGGCGCTCGCCGCGGAGCTGGGCGACGGCCTGTTCGCCACGGAGGACAAGCCCGAGATCGTCCGGCAGTACCGGGAGGCGGGCGGCACCGGTCCGCGGTACGCGGAGGTGCCGATGGCGTGGGCGCCCGACGAGCACACCGGGGCCAAGGCCGCCCTGGAGACGTCGCGTTGGGCCATGACCGGGTGGAAGGTCATGAGCGAGCTGCCCAATCCGGTCAACTTCGACGCCGCGACCACGACCGTGCGCGAGGAGGACATCCGGGAGAAGTTCGCCTGCGGCACGGACCCCGCGCGGTACGTCGAGGTGGCGCAGAAGTTCGTCGACGCGGGATTCGACAGGCTGGTCATGCAGAACGCCGGGCCCGACCCCGACGGCTTCATCGACTTCTACCAGCGCGAACTCGACGGCCGTATGCGCCAGTTGCGGCCGAGCGACGCGTAGCGCCGCCGACCGCACAGAAGACCACGCCGAGGCCGGCCGCGTGGAGCACGCGGCCGGCCTCGGCGTGCGTCAGCCCGCCGCGTTGTCGACGCGCAGCCGCACCTGTTCCTCCAGCCGCTGAAGGCTGCGGTCGAGAGCGGTGTGCACGGCCTCTTCACCCGGGTCGTGCCCCTCCTCGAAGAAGGACAGGTGCACCGTGACCTCACTGGTCCCGCTGTCCAGGCCGGCCACCTGGAGCCAGCCGGTGTAGCCGCCCTGCTCGCGGGTGCCCCACTCCAGCCGCAGCTGGTCGCGGCGGGCCCGCAGCTGGGCGGAGACGTCCTGGTCGGTGCGGTCCTCGTGCACGGTGACGGCGGGCGGCTCCCCGGCGTCCACGTGCAGGTCCTGCGGCAGCCACGCGTCCATCTGGCCGACGTCGGAGGCCTGATCGAAGACGTGCTCCGGCAGCGCGGGCATCGTGCGTGAACGTTCGTACTCGGTCATCGCGTACGCCGCCGTCAGCGGCCGAGGGCCTTGGCGAGTTCGTCCTTGTTCATCGACGAACGGCCGTCGATGTTGCGCTTCTTCGCCTCCGCGTACAGCTGGTCCTTCGTCGGCCCCTGGGAGCCGCTGTGCGAGCGCTCGCCCCCGCGTTGCGGGGCGGACTTGCGGTCCTGGGTGGACGTCTTGCTCGCGGTCTTCGACTCACCGGAGCGGGCCCGTTCCTTGTTCACGGTGCGCGCGGCGATCTCCTTCGCGCGGCCCTTGGAGGTGCCGCGCTTCTCGGCGCTCTCCTTGATGTGCTCGTACTGACGCTCTCGCTTCGGGCTGGAACCCTGCGGCATGGTGTGCTCCTTCCAGACCGGATGGGCTGCTTGACCGCATCCGCTTCACGGTGACTTCTCGCGTACCCGACGGTCGGCTACTCATCCGGGAATCCCGGAAAGCCGGAAAATCCGGGCAGACCGGCTGCAATCCATCTGATGCGCGGCGCAGGAGGTGTGCGAGCAGACGGCGACCGAACGGATGAGGAGGCGCCCCGGAGCCGGCCGGTCACCTGTCCTTCTCGCTGCTGTCGCCCTCCGCGGCGCCGGGCCGGTCGCCGCGGTGCCGGCTGCCCGGCAGCATCTCCTGCACCTTGGCCTTGAAGCCCTGCTTGAGCACGGAGCCGCGGTCGCTGTCCCCGTGCAGGATCGCCGAGGCGGCGGCCTCGATCTGGTCCAGCGAGGCGTGCGGCGGGATCGGCGGGACGGCCGGGTCGGTGCGGAAGTCGATGACGAAGGGCCGGTCCGCGGCGAGCGCCTGGTCCCAGGCGGCCTCGACCTGCTCGGGCTTCTCCACCCGTACGCCGCCGAGGCCCATGGAGCGTGCGAGGTCGGCGTAGGGCAGATCGGGCAGGTGCTGCGACTCCTCGAACTGCGGGGCGCCCGACATCGCCCGCATCTCCCAGGTGACCTGGTTGAGGTCGCCGTTGTTCAGGACGGCCACGATCAGGCGCGGGTCGGACCACTCGTGGTGGTACTTCGCGGCGGTGACCATCTCCATCATGCCGTTCATCTGCATGGCGCCGTCGCCGACGATGGCGATCGCCGGCCGGTCCGGGTGGGCGAACTTGGCGCCGATGGCGTAGGGCACGCCCGGCCCCATCGTCGCCAGCGTGCCGGAGAGCGAACCGCGCATGGTGCCGCGCAGCCGCAGGTGCCGGGCGTACCAGTTGGCGGCGGAGCCGGAGTCCGCGGAGAGGATCGCGTCGCCGGGCAGTTTGCCGTCCAGGGCGTGGACCACGTACTCCGGGTTGATCGGGTCGGCGTCCACCGCGGCACGGCGCTGCATGACCTCCCACCACCGCGCGACGTCCTTCTCGACCTTCTCGCGCCAGGCCCGGCTCTCCTTGCGGTGCAGGCGCGGCAGGAGGCGTTGCAGCGTCTCGCGCGCGTCGCCGACGAGGTTCACCTCGAACGGATACCGCAGACCGATCATGTGCGGGTCGATGTCGATCTGCACCGCCCGCGCCTGGTCGAAGTCGGGCAGGAACTGCGCGTAGGGGAAGCTGGAGCCGATCATCAGCAGGGTGTCGCACTCCTGCATCAGCTCGTACGACGGCCTCGTGCCGAGCAGCCCGATCGCGCCCGTGACGTAGGGCAGGTCGTCCGGCAGCGCGTCCTTGCCGAGCAGCGCCTTGGCGACGCCCGCGCCGAGCACGTCCGCGAGCCGCTCGACCTCGTCGCGGGCGCCGCGCGCACCCTGCCCGATGAGGACGGCCACCTTCTCGCCGGCGTTCAGGACCTCGGCCGCGCGCGCGATGTCCTCGTCCGCGGGCACGGGTGCGTACCGCCCGAGGCCGAGGCTTGAGGGCACCATCTTGAACGCGTGCGTCGGCGGGGAGTACTCCAGCTCCTGCACGTCGGCGGGGATGATGACCGCCGTGACCGTGCGCTTGGCGTAGGCCGTGCGCATCGCGCGGTCGATGACGTTGGGCAGCTGCTCGGGAACCGTCACGGTCTCGCAGAAGTCGGACGCGACGTCCTTGTACAAACTCGCGAGGTCCACTTCCTGCTGGTAGGAGCCGCCCATGGCGCTGCGGTTGGTCTGGCCGACCAGCGCCACGACCGGGACGTGGTCGAGCTTCGCGTCGTACAGGCCGTTCAGCAGGTGGATCGCGCCCGGCCCCGACGTCGCGGCACACACGCCGACCTTGCCGGAGAACTTGGCGTACCCCACCGCTTGGAAGGCCGCCATCTCCTCGTGGCGGGCCTGCACGAACCTCGGCCTGTTGTCGGCCCGCCCCCATGCCGCGAGCAGACCGTTGATCCCGTCCCCGGCGTAGGCGAAGACGTGCTCCACGTCCCACTCGCGCAGGCGCTGGAGGATGTAGTCGGAAACCTTCGTGGTGGCCATGCGGAATCTCCGGTGTCATGTCGTTATGAGCGGTATTGGCCGCCCTGTACCCCTAACACCGGGTGACATGCGGGAATCCGCCGCGACGGCACCGACCGGGGAACGGATGACACCGGGCCCGCCATGTGGGCCAGCACGCACAGGCGTGAGCCGGCGAGCCGGTCAGTCGAGCCGCTGGTGGTCGAGGACGTGTTCGGCGGTGCGCAGCAGGGGCTGGTTGTGCCGGAAGGCGTGCGCCCGGAGGCGGGCCAGGGCGTCGTCGGCGCTGAGCCCGTACTTGGCGGCGAGGACACCGGCGGCCATGTGGACGGTCGGCGGGTAGCCCTGCGGCCCGGGCCGGGTGAGCCGGACCCCCGTGGTGAGCAGGTGGGGGTGTTCGTACAGGGCGAGGACGGCCAGGACGCGGGCGTAGGCGTCGGCCCGCTCCCGCTGCGCGGGGGTGAACCGGCCGGGCGCGCTGCGGCAGAGGTCAAGCGCGCCGATGGCGAGCGTGCCGATGGCGAGAGGCAGCGCGAGGACGCTGCGGACGCCCTGCTCGCAGGCGCCGGGGGTGTAGGCGGGCCATCGGTCGGCCAGGCGGTGCAAGTCCTGCACTTCGACGGGGGCACGGCGGGTGAAGGCGTCGGTGCACGGCCCTTCCCCGGTGACCAGTTGGAGGTCCTCGACCAGCCGGGCGCGCTCGTCGGTGGCCGCGCCCAGCAGGCGCAGTTCGCCGGCGGTCACGAGGATCGCCCCGGCGAAGTCGGCTTCCAGATCGTCGGCGCAGGCCCGGCAGCCGGCGGCGAGCGTGGGGCTGCCGGTGGCGGCGCTGACCCGCTGCCAGGCCGCGGTGTGATGGTCCTGGTTCACGAGTCGTCCCTCTGACTGGTACGTGCCCGGCGGGCAGCGAAAGGGACATGTCCTTCCGCCGGGGGCCGGGGCGGATACGGAAGATGGGGGTGGGGCAGCGGGCGTGCGCGGGGGCGGGTGGTCAGGGACGGTGGATGACGGAGGAGTCGAGGGTGCCGTCGATGATCTGACGGCACAGCTCGGTCAGGGACTGCTGGTGGCTGCGGGCGTGCCGGCGCAGGGCGTCGAACGACTCGTCGAGGGTGGTGCTCCAGCGTTCGGCGAGTATTCCCTTGGCCTGCTCGATGACGATACGGCTGGACAGAGCGGACCGCAGTTGAGCACGCTCGACGTTGCCGTGCACGATGGTGCGGTGTTGCAGGACGGCGATGGTCGCCACATCGGCCAGCGCCTGCGCCACCCCCGCGTCACGTTCGCTGAGCTTCTGGTCGCGGACGTCGAAGAGGTTCAGCGCGCCGACGACCTGCTGCCGCATGCGCATCGGCAGGGCGTGGGTGGTGACGAAGCCCTCCTGACGGGCGCGCTCCGCGAAGAGCGGGAAGCCGGCTGTATGCACCGGTGACGTCAGGTTGATGTTGAGCTGGGCGGTGCCGTCGCGGTAGCACTCCACGCACGGCCCCTGGTCACTCTGCAGGGAGAAGAGCTCCAGCAGCCGGGTGTGCTCGTCGGACGCGGCGATCAGTTGCAGACCGCCGGCGGGGTCGGCGAGCATGACGCCCACGGCGGAGACGTCGAGCAGGTCGTTGCACCGGTCGCACAGCTGGTGCAGGAAGTCGATCAGCTCGAAGTCGTCGACGAGGGTGTCTACGGCCTCGACCATGGCTGCCAGCAGTTGCTCTTCACGTGTCATGGCCCTTCAGTCCCTTCGCCGGCAGGTTTGTCCGGCCCGTTTTCATCATTCTGGAAGCTCAGCCGTCTGGCTACAACGTCCTCGGCGACCTCGACCACGGGCCGCCCGTGCCGGTAGGCGTGGGCGCGCAGCCGGAGGAGCGCCTGGGCCAGGGAGATCCCGGCCTGCACACTGATCATGCCGCTGGCCTGGTGCACGGCGGCCCGGTAGAAGTCCGAGGAGTCGGCGTCGTCGGCGTCGTCGAAGGCGGCCTGCTGCGGACCGCCTTCGACGAGGACGGCGACCAGGGCGTTGGCCACGAGCAGGACGTCGGTCATGGTGCCGGCCGCGATCGGCCCGGGCGTCCCGCGCTGCAAGGTCATGGTGCCGAGACAGGCGGAGCCGAGGGACAGCGGGAAGCAGAAGATCGCGCCGATACCCAGCGCCGTCGCTTCGGGCGACAGCGCGGGCCAGCGGTCGGCGGGCAGGGACGACAGATCCGGTACGAGGACGGGCTTGACGGAGGCGGTCACGTCGAGCCCCGGTCCCTCGCCCAGGGTGAACTGCAAGTCCTCCAGCCGTGTGCTGGGGCCCGCGGTGGACCACAGCAATTCGCTCAGCCCGCTGTCCGTCGTCGCGGAGACCGCTATGCCGTCCATCCGCAGGATCTGTGCGCACAGGTTCGGGTCGGCACCGATCAGCCCCCCATGGAAGGGGGAGGGACGCAGGCTCTCCAGCACGGCGGCCAGATCGTCGGTGCCCACGGCTCTTCACCTCCCGATGCGGCCGCATTGGGGAGCGCCCCCGCGGTGCGGGGCACACTCCGGTCAGGATCAGTGTAGGGACAGCCCGGCGGATACGGACGCCGGACTCCTGTGCGGGGGGACAGGAACGGGAGTAGGCTGAACGACGCAAGCGACCCGTAGGCGCAAGCCTCCCGCCTCCCTGTCATTGACTTCCGATCCGGGTAGCGTCGGCGGTGAATGCCGGAGATCGGACACCGAGATGCCCGCGTATCACGGGGGTGGTTCGTCCGCACGGTCTCGCATCGAGCCCCGATGACCGCCCCACGGCCTGAAGCCGTCTTCCTCGCCGCCCGTCACACGGGCCACGCCGACCCGGCGGGCCGCATCGCCGCGTCGTGCCGTTCAGCCCTGCGCGACGCCTATTCGGTGGGCCTCACGCTGGCGGTCGACGCCGCCCTGGCGCAGCGGGTGTCGCTCAGTGCCGTCGGCCCGCTGGCCGCCCAGGGCGAGGCGTTGCAGGTCAACCTCGGAGAAGGGCCCTGCGTGCAGGCCCTCGACCGGCGCACCCGAGTGCTCGCCGGCGACCTCGACGACCCGGACATCACCCGCGAGTGGCCCCTGTATGCCCACGACGCCAAGGCTCATCACATCCGCGCGGTCTTCGCCCTGCCCGTCCTGGACGGCAGCGACCCGGCACGGCAGGCCGGTCTCGTCCTCACCCTCTACCGGCACCACCCCGGCCCGATCTCGGACGCCGACCTGCACACCGCCCAGAACCATGCCGACGCCGCCGACCTCCTGCTCCTCGCCGCCCCCCTGCCGGCCGAGGACGACCTCGCCAACGCCTGGCTGCTGCCCGTCGACGCCGTGGTGCACCAGGCCGTCGGCATGATCAGCTACCGCCACTCGCTCACCGGCAACCAGGCCCTGGCCCTGCTGCGGGCTCACGCCCACGCCGAGGAGATCGACCTGACGACCCTCGCCCACGCCATCGTCCACGAGCGCCTGACCCTCCCCGACCCGCCCACCTCCGACCCCACCGACGACCGTTAGGCCCATTACCAGGTGCGGGGCGGGCCGCGCGGAGAATCGGCTGAACCGCCGCGACAGGCGCTTCCCGGCCAGTACCGTGAAGCGCCGGCCCAGACCCCGCCCGCGACCGGTCCCCCGGGGGACGCACCGTACTCGGCCGAATGAGGGTCATGCCGTCTATGACGCCCACGACGTCCTGCATCGAATCCCTGCACGCGCACGGGCCCGATCTCGTGGTCAGCCTGCGGGGGGAGATGGACGTCTCCACCGCGCCCGCCATCACCTCGTACCTCGACACTCTGACGCCCGCGCCCCGCGCCGATCTGCTGATCGACCTGCGGCATGTCACCTTCATGGACGGTTCCGGTGTACGGGTTCTGACCCGCGCCCGCGCCAGACAGGGCGGGCGACTGCGCCTGATCTGCACACAGTCGATCACCCTGCGGCTGCTCCACCACCCGAGCCTGCGTCTGCACTTCGAGATTTTGGACCGTCTCCCGGCGCCGCGGACAGTGGCCCGGCGGCGCGGCGACACCCGGACCCGGCACGGCAGGTGAATCGTTACCTCTTTCACGTACGGGTGATAAGGGGCGTATCGGGTTCCCGGGCTGGGGAGTCACGGAGCGGCTCGCGCCGATCGTCGAGCCGGAGGCAACTTCGTTGACCTGAAGGAGAGTTCACATGCGCCGTTCCGCCGCCGTCATCCTCGGTGCCGTCGCGTTGCTGGGAGTCCTCGCGGCGCCCGCGAGCGCCGTGCCGGACCCCGTCGCGACCGTCGGCTGCCTGGCCCAGACGCCCGGGGACATCACGGCGCTCGTCGACCCGGCGAGCCCCGGCCTCCCCACGGAGATTCCGGTCACGGGGTGTCTCGCGCCGTGACCTGACCGCGCCCTCACCCGCACCGCACTTGCGTTTCCCGAGCCGGGGCGCGCGAGTGCGGGTCGGCCCCCCCGGAGTGTGGCGCTCGTGGGGCGCACCGCTCGGCCGTCAGCCCCACCGGTAGCCGTCGCCGAAGTTCAGGGTGTGTTCCAGCACGTCTTCCAGGGGGTCGTCGACCTGGCCGGTGTTGATCAGCCCGACCCTGTGTCCGTTGTGCGCGTTGTGGTTCTCCTCGTCGGCGTGCGCCGTGCCGGAGCACAGGACGGCCGGCGTGGCCGTCACCGCCGCGACCAGCGCCCAACGGGACATCTTCCGTGCCCAACTGCCGTTCACTGCGGCCTCCTTGAAAGGTGCGCGCCGGGCCGTCGGACACGGCCCGTCCGCCCTGTGTAACCCCTGGGCGGGCAGGAAGTCACCGGCGATCATACGAGCGGGTTGTCGCCCGCTTCTCGGCTCGCCCAACCCTCCTCCACAGGAAGGCTGTTGTATGTCGTCTTGGCACGTCATAGCCGTCATCGCTCTCGCCGCCGCCCTCGTCCTCTCCGGGGCAACAGCAGCGACTGCCGCGGCGAATCCCATTCCGCTGCCCGTCGTCGACACGCTGGTCAACGAGGGGGTCTCCGTCGAGGGGCCGCTGATCAACAACATCGTGCTGCCGGGCGGGCCACGGTAACGCGTGCTCAGGCGCGCAGCTCCGGGGGGAAGCCGGTCCAGCGCAGTTCATCGGGGAGGTGGCGCATGTCGTTGTAGAACACCAGGGCGGCGGGGCGGCCCGGCGTGTAGCGGATGGCCGTCAGGGCCGCGTTGCAGTGGTTGAGGCCGAGCCAGCGCGCCGGCGGGGCCTCCAGCGCGGCGCGGACCAGCCAGCCGATCAGGAAGTTGTGGGTGACGAGCAGTTCGTGGCGCGGCTCGTCGCCGGGGACCGGGCCGGTGAAGCGGGCGAGGGCGTCCTGGGCCAGGGCGGGGCCGTCCGCGCGCTCGGCCTCGGGGAAGGCGGCCAGGCGTGTGAGCGTCGCGTCGGCCGTCTCGGGCGGCAGTTCGTCCCGGTGCGGGAGGTGGGGGAGGTAGTCGCCCGCCGGGGCCGAGCGGTGCAGCGGGACGGCGCCGTTCAGCTGGTCGGCGACCAGGCGGGCGGTCTGCTCGGCGCGGGGGAGCGGGCCGTGGTGGATCGCCGCCAGGGGCACGCTCCGCAGGCGCTCGCCGAGGAGAACCGCCTGTCTGAGGCCGCCCTCCGTCAGCCCGCTCTCGTCCGGCGTGGCCTCGCCGTGCCGGGCGATGTAGAGGTGCCGCGTGGTCTGCGGGGTGGTCGGGGGTGGTGTGGGCATGGCGCGGCGGTCCCTTTCCGATCTTCGGTGGTGACAGGGGTGACGTGCTCGCGAGGTGACCGGTTCCGGGCGTGACGGGAACGCCGTACGTAGGGTGGCGGGAGTACGACAGACGAGGAGCGTGACATGACCGCCGCCGAACGGAACGCCTCCGCCCTGCGGGGCCTCGACGCCATCAAGGGCGAGCTCGCCGATCTCTACCGCGATCTGCACGCCCACCCCGAGCTGTCCTTCGAGGAGCACCGCACCGCCGCCGAGGTCGCCCGTCGCGCCTCCTCGTACGGGTACGAGGTCACGACCGGCGTCGGCCGCACCGGTGTGGTCGCCGTCCTGGCGAACGGCGAGGGCCCGACCGTCCTGCTGCGCGCCGACTTCGACGCGCTGCCCGTGACGGAGCGCACGGGGCTGCCGTACGCGTCCGTCAACGACGGTGTGATGCACGCCTGCGGCCACGACATGCACGTCACCTGTCTGCTGGGCGCGCTGCGGCTGCTCGCGGACGCCCGCGCCGACTGGGCGGGCCGGATCGTCGGGGTCTTCCAGCCCGCCGAGGAGACCGCGCAGGGTGCGCGGGCGATGGTCGAGGACGGCTTCTACGAGCGGTTCGGCGTCCCGGACGTCGTGCTCGGGCAGCACGTCGCGCCGCTCCCCGCCGGCATGGTCGCGGCGCACCCGGGGCACGCCTTCGCGGCGACCGACGCCTGGCGCGTGCGGATGTTCGGCAAGGGCGCGCACGGCTCGCGCCCCGAGGCGTCGATCGACCCCGTGGTGATGGCCGCCGCGACCGTGATGCGGTTGCAGACGGTCGTGTCCCGGGAGATCGCGGGCGGCGAGACGGCCGTGGTCACCGTCGGCTCGCTCCAGGCGGGCACGAAGGACAACATCATCCCGGACGAGGCCGAGCTGAAGATCAATATCCGGACGTACACGCCCGAGGTCCGCACCCGGGTCCTCGCCGCCGTCGAGCGCATCGTCAAGGGCGAGGCGGCCACGGCGGGCGCGGAGCGGGAACCCGAGATCACGGAGATCGACTCGTTCCCCGTCCTCGACAACGACGCGGCCGCCGTCGAGCGGACGATGGCGGCGATCGGCGCGGTGCTCGGCGAGGACCGGATCCTCGACCCGGGTCCGGTGACCGGCAGCGAGGACGTCGGGTACTTCGCGACCTGCGCGGATCGCGAAGTCCCGCTCTGCTACTGGCTGTTCGGCGGCGCCGACCCGGCGGAGGTGGCCGCCGCGCGGCAGGCGGGGACCTTCGAGCGCGACATCCCGTCCAACCACTCGCCGTTCTTCGCCCCGCTGGTCGAGCCGGCCGTCACCACCGGTGTCACGGCGCTGACGACGGCCGCACTCGCCTGGCTCGGAGGTTCGGGGACAGGCGCTCAGCCCTCGTCGCCGCCGTCCTCCAAGTCGCCCTCGGTCTCCAGGTAGGCCTGCCGCAGCGCTTCGAGCACCGCGGGGTCCGGCTTGGCCCACATGCCGCGCGACTCCGCCTCCAGGAGGCGTTCCGCGATGCCGTGCAGGGCCCAGGGGTTGGCCTCCTGGAGGAACTGCCGGTTGGTCGGGTCCAGGACGTACGTCTCGGTGAGCTTGTCGTACATCCAGTCGGCGACGACGCCCGTCGTGGCGTCGTAGCCGAACAAGTAGTCCACCGTGGCGGCGAGTTCGAAGGCGCCCTTGTAGCCGTGGCGGCGCATCGCCTCGATCCACTTGGGGTTGACGACGCGGGCGCGGAAGACGCGCGAGGTCTCCTCGACCAGGGTGCGCGTGCGGACCGTCTCGGGGCGCGTGGAGTCGCCGATGTACGCCTCCGGGGCCGTGCCCCGCAGCGCGCGCACGGTCGCCACCATGCCGCCGTGGTACTGGAAGTAGTCGTCCGAGTCCGCGATGTCGTGCTCGCGGGTGTCGGTGTTCTTCGCGGCCACCGCGATGCGCTTGTACGCGGTCTCCATCTCGGCGCGCGCCGGGCGGCCTTCGAGCCCGCGGCCGTACGCGTAACCGCCCCACACCGTGTACACCTCGGCGAGGTCCGCGTCGGTGCGCCAGTCGCGGGAGTCGATGAGCTGGAGCAGGCCCGCGCCGTACGTGCCGGGGCGCGAGCCGAAGATGCGGGTGGTGGCCCGGCGCTCGTCGCCGTGCTCGGCGAGGTCGGCCTGCGCGTGGGCGCGTACATAGTTCCGGTCGGCGGGCTCGTCGAGCGAGGCGGCGAGCCGCACCGCGTCGTCGAGCAGGCCGATCGTGTGCGGGAACGCGTCGCGGAAGAAGCCCGAGATGCGCAGCGTCACGTCGATGCGGGGGCGGCCGAGCTCCTCGTACGGGATGGCCTCCAGGCCCGTGACGCGGCGCGACGCGTCGTCCCAGACCGGGCGGACGCCGAGCAGCGCCATGGCCTCGGCGACGTCGTCGCCCGCGGTGCGCATCGCGCTGGTGCCCCACAGGGAGAGGCCCACGGAGGTGGGGTACTCGCCGTTGTCGGACCTGTACCGCTCGATCAGGGAGTCGGCGAGGGCCTGGCCCGTCTCCCACGCGAGGCGCGACGGGACGGCCTTCGGGTCGACCGAGTAGAAGTTGCGGCCGGTAGGCAGGACGTTGACCAGGCCGCGCAGGGGCGAACCGGAGGGCCCGGCAGGGACGAAGCCGCCGTTCAGAGCGTGCACGGAGTGGTCGAGCTCGGCGGTGGTGGCGGCGAGGCGCGGGACCACCTCGCGGGCCGCGAACTCCAGGACCGCGGCGACCTGTTCACCCTGGTCGCGCGGGACGGCGGAGAGGTCCCAGTCCGCGTCGTCCATCGCCTGGACCAGCGCGCGGGCCTGCTCCTCGGCCGCGTCGGCGGTGGTGCGCGTCGCCGCGGACTCGTCGAGGCCGAGGGCTTCGCGCAGACCGGGCAGGGCGCTCGTGCCGCCCCAGATCTGGCGGGCCCGCAGGATCGCGAGGACGAGGTTGACGCGGTCACCGGCGGCCGGAGCCGTGCCGAGGACGTGCAGGCCGTCGCGGATCTGCGCGTCCTTGATCTCGCAGAGCCAGCCGTCGACGTGCAGCAGGAAGTCGTCGAAGCCGTCGTCGTCCGGGCGGTCCTCCAGGCCCAGGTCGTGGTCGAGCTTCGCGGCCTGGATGAGCGTCCAGATCTGCGCGCGGATCGCCGGAAGCTTCGCCGGGTCCATGGAGCTGATCTGCGCGTACTCGTCGAGGAGCTGCTCCAGGCGCGCGATGTCGCCGTAGGAGTCGGCGCGCGCCATCGGCGGCACCAGGTGGTCGATGAGCGTGGCGTGCACGCGGCGCTTGGCCTGGGTGCCCTCGCCCGGGTCGTTGACCAGGAAGGGGTAGATCAGCGGCAGGTCGCCGAGCGCGGCGTCCGGGCCGCAGGCGGCGGACAGGCCCGCGTTCTTGCCGGGCAGCCACTCCAGGTTGCCGTGCTTGCCGAGGTGGATCATCGCGTCGGCGCCGAAGCCGCCGTCCGACGCGGACGCCGCGATCCAGCGGTACGCCGCCAGATAGTGGTGCGACGGCGGCAGGTCCGGGTCGTGGTAGATCGCGATGGGGTTCTCGCCGAAGCCGCGCGGCGGCTGGATGAGGATGAGCAGGTTCCCGCGGCGCAGCGCGGCGAGCACGATGTCGCCCTCGGGGTCGCCGCCGTTCCCCACGCGGGAGCGGTCGAGGAACATCTCGCCGGGCGGCGGCCCCCAGTGCCGCTCGACCGACTCGCGCAGTTCCTCGGGCAGCGTCGCGTACCAGCGCTTGTAGCCGGCGGCCGGGATGCGCACCGGGTTGGCGGCGAGCTGCTCCTCGGTGAGCCAGTCCTGGTCGTGGCCGCCCGCGTCGATGAGCGCGCGGATCAGCTCGTCGCCGTCGCCGGAGACGAGGCCCGGGATGTCGGCCTCGGGGCCGAAGTCGTAGCCCTCGGCGATGAGCCTGCGCAGGAGCGCGACGGCGGACGCGGGCGTGTCGAGGCCCACCGCGTTGCCGATGCGGGAGTGCTTGGTCGGGTAGGCGGAGAGCACCAGCGCGAGGCGCTTGTCGGCGGCCGGGATGTGCTTCAGACGCGCGTGCCGTACGGCGATGCCGGCGACCCGGGCCGCCCGCTCGGCGTCGGCCACGTACGCGGGCAGGCCGTCCTCGTCGATCTCCTTGAAGGAGAAGGGGACCGTGATCAGGCGCCCGTCGAACTCCGGCACCGCGATCTGGCTCGCGGCGTCCAGCGGCGAGACGCCCTCGTCGTTCTCCTCCCACGCGGAGCGCGACCCGGTCAGGCAGAGCGCCTGGAGGATCGGCACGTCGAGGCCGGTCAGCGCGCCCGCGTCCCACGACTCGTCGTCGCCGCCCGCCGACGCCTCGGCGGGCTTGGTGCCGCCCGCCGCGAGGACGGTCGTCACGATGGCGTCGGCGGCGCGCAGCTCGTCGATCAGCTCGGGCTCCGGGGCGCGCAGCGAGGCCACGTACAGCGGCATCGCGCGGGCGCCCGCGTCCTCGATCGCGCCGCACAGCGCGTCCACGAAGGCGGTGTTGCCGCTCATGTGGTGGGCGCGGTAGTAGAGCACCGCGACCGTGGGGCCCTCGACGCCTGCGCGGGCCGTGCGCTCCAGCGGGCCCCAGGAGGGTGCGGCGGCGGGCGGCTCGAAGCCGTGGCCGGTGAGCAGCACGGTGTCGGAGAGGAAGCGGGCCAGCTGCTCCAGGTTGGCGGGGCCGCCGTGCGCGAGGTAGGCGTGCGCCTCGGCGGCGATGCCGATCGGCACGGTCGAGGAGGCCATCAACTGGGCGTCGGGCGCCTGCTCGCCGGTGAGCACGACGACCGGGAGGCCGGTGGCGATGAGCTGGTCCAGGCCGTCCTGCCAGGCGCGGACGCCGCCGAGGAGGCGCACGACGACGAGGTCGACGCCGTCGAGCAGGGCGGGCAGCCCGTCCAGGTCGAGACGGGACGGGTTGGCGAACCGGTAGTCGACGGGGCCGCCCGCCGCGCGGGCGCTGAGCAGGTCGGTGTCGGAGGTCGACAACAGCAGAAGCATGCGGGCGCAGGCCTTCCTCGGGGTGTCCGCGCCCCGGGTGGTCGTATGGACGGCAGGAGTTCCTGGCTCACCCCACGCGGGTGGGACTCACAGTGGCGGGACCGCGCCGGATTCGCACCGGGCTTCCTCCCTCGGGTCCTGGTGGACCCACGCCGTCGCTGGCGTCGACGGACCTGGCGGTCCGCCGCCTGCATAGTAAGTCCTGCCCGCCGCGGATGGGGCGGGCACCTGCCGGGACGGCCCGTCTCGGGAGGGGACCGGCCGGATCCGCGTGGGTATGCTCGCCGCCATGCCGCCCACCCGAGCACCATCCCCAGACCAGGGCGAATCCCTCATACGCGACCGGGGCGACGCCTGCCCCGGAGCCCTCCGCCTGCACCTCGCGGACGACGGGCGCCTCGCCCGACTCCGGCTGCCCGGCGGCCTTTTGACGGGGCATCAGGTCGCCGTGCTGGCCGCCGCGGCGGAGCGTCTCGCGGACGGGAACCTCAGCGTCACCTCGCGCGGCAACATCGAGCTGCGCGGCCTCGGCGACGCGTGCGGCGGCGAACTCTCCCGGCTGCTCGCGGACGCGGGGCTGCTGCCCTCCGAGCGGCACGAGCGGGTGCGGAACGTGGTGGCGTCCCCGCTCGCGGGCACCGACGGACTCGGCCACGCCGACGTGCAGTTGTGGGCCCGTGAGCTGGACGGACTCCTGTGCTCCGAGGAGTGGACCGCGGAGCTCTCGGGGCGCTTCCTGTTCGCCCTGGACGACGGCCGCGGGGACGTGGCCGGGCTCGGCGGCGATGTGACCTTGATCGCAGAATCGGGCGGGACCGCGGTCGTACGTCTCGGGGGCCAGGCCCTCCGCATCGCCGCGGCCGACGCCCCGCGCGCCGCCCGTGCCGTCGCCGGCGCCTTCCTCGACGCCGCGCGCGAGGCGGGCAACGGCGCCTGGCGGGTGCGCGAACTGCCCGCAGGGACGACCGCCGACCTCGCGGGAGCGCTGGTCCGGGCCGATGTCGCCGCCACGCCCGCCGAAGCCCCGACGCCACAGGTCACCGCGCCGCCCGCCCCGGGCGTCGTCGGCCGCGCCGTGGTGGTCCACGCCCCCCTCGGCCGTGTGAGCGCGGCCCAGTGGCGGGCCCTCCTCCCGCTCCCCGCCGACGAGCTGCGGGTCACGCCCTGGCGCGGCTTCGTGCTCCCCGGCTTCCCGGACGGCGCGGCGGCCCGCGAACGGCTGGCCGCGCTGGCCGCCGCCCGGTACGTCACCGCACCCGACTCCCCCTGGCTCGGCGTCGGCGCCTGCACCGGACGCCCCGGCTGCGCCAAGTCCCTGGCCGACGTACGCGCCGACGCCGTCCCCGGCCCCGGCGGTCTGCCCGTCCACTGGTCCGGCTGCGAGCGGCGCTGCGGGCACCCGCACGGCGACTGGGTCGACGTCCTCGCCACCGGCGACGGGAGTTACGCGGTGACGGTGCGCAGGGCCGGCGAGGACCCGGCGCCCGTGACGGGCAACACCTTGACCGAGACGGTCACCACGGCACGTAACACCACGAAACCAACGGCCACGAGATGAGCGAGAGCACAGTGTTCGACTACGAGAAGGACGGCGCGGCGATCTACCGCGAGTCCTTTGCCACCATCCGCGCGGAGGCGGACCTCCGCGGCCTGCCCGCCGACGTCAGCCAGGTCGCGGTCCGGATGATCCACGCCTGCGGGATGGTGGATCTCGTGAAGGACCTCGCCTACAGCCCGCGGGTGATCGCCGACGCCCGCAAGGCGCTGCGCGACGGCGCGCCGATCCTCTGCGACGCGAACATGGTCGCGAGCGGCGTCACCCGCAAGCGGCTGCCCGCCGACAACGACGTGATCTGCACCCTCGCCGACCCGTCCGTGCCGGACCTCGCCGCCGAGCTCGGCACCACCCGCAGCGCCGCCGCCATGGAGCTCTGGCGCGACCGCCTCGAAGGCTCCGTTGTCGCCATCGGCAACGCGCCCACCGCGCTCTTCCGCCTCCTGGAGATGATCGAGGAAGGCGCGCCGCGCCCGGCCGCAGTCCTCGGCATCCCGGTCGGCTTCGTCGGCGCCGCCGAGTCCAAGGACGCGCTGGCCGAGCACTCCTCCGGCCTGGAGTACCTGGTCGTACGGGGGCGGCGCGGCGGCAGCGCGATGGCCGCGGCGGCGATCAACGCGATTGCGAGCGAGGCGGAGTGAACACCGGACAGATCCCGCAGGGGCGGCTCTACGGAGTCGGGCTCGGCCCCGGCGACCCCTCCCTGATGACCGTGCGCGCCGTCGAGGTGATCGCGTCCGCCGACGTGATCGCGTACCACTCGGCCCGGCACGGCCGCTCCATCGCCCGCTCCATCGCGGCGAAGCACCTCAGGGACGACCACATCGAGGAGCCGCTGGTCTACCCCGTCACCACGGAGACCACCGATCACCCCGGCGGTTACCGCGGCGCCCTCGACGAGTTCTACGAGGAGGCGGCGGCCCGCCTCGCCGCCCACCTCGACGCGGGCCGCACGGTCGCCGTCCTCGCCGAGGGGGACCCGCTCTTCTACGGCTCCTACCAGCACATGCACAAGCGCCTCGCGCACCGCTATCCGACCGAGGTGATCCCCGGCGTCACCTCGGTGAGCGCGGCGGCGGCCCGGCTCGGCGAGCCCCTGGTGGAGGCCGAGGAGGTGCTCACGATCCTGCCGGGCACGCTCCCGGAGGAGGAGCTGGCCGCCCGCCTCGCGGCGACGGACTCGGCGGTCGTCATGAAGCTCGGGCGTACGTTCGGGAAGGTGCGCGGCGCCCTGGAGAGCGCGGGCCGGCTCGACGAGGCCCGCTATGTCGAGCGGGCCACCATGGAGGGCGAGCGCACCGGCCGCCTCGCCGACGTGGACCCCGACTCGGTGCCGTACTTCTCCGTGGCGGTGCTGCCGAGCCGGGTGGCGCCGCTGACGGGCGGGCCCGCGCCACAACCGCCCGCGGAGCCCCGTGGCGAGGTCGTCGTGGTCGGCACGGGCCCCGCCGGGCCGCTCTGGCTGACCCCCGAGACGCGCGGCGCGCTCGCCGCCGCCGACGACCTCGTCGGCTACACCACCTACGTCGACCGCGTGCCGCACCGCGCCGGGCAGCGGCGGCACGGCTCCGACAACCGCGTGGAGTCCGAACGCGCCGAGTTCGCCCTTGAGCTGGCGCGGCGCGGGCGGCGCGTGGCCGTCGTGTCGGGCGGCGACCCCGGCGTCTTCGCGATGGCCACGGCGGTCCTTGAGGCGGCTTCGCAGGACGCGTACGCGGACGTTCCCGTGCGGGTGCTGCCCGGTGTGACGGCTGCGAACGCGGCGGCGGCCCGAGCGGGCGCCCCGCTCGGCCACGACTACGCGACCATCTCGCTCTCCGACCGGCTCAAGCCCTGGGAGGTCATCGCGGAGCGCCTGGCCGCGGCGGCCGCCGCGGACCTCGTCCTCGCGCTCTACAACCCGGGCTCGCGCAGCCGCACCTGGCAGGTCGGCAAGGCGCGCGAGCTGCTCCTCGAGCACCGGGCGCCGGACACGCCGGTCGTCCTCGGGCGGGACGTCGGCGGACCCGAGGAGAGCGTGCGCGTCGTACGCCTCGGGGACCTCGACCCGGCCGAGGTCGACATGCGGACGCTGCTGATCGTCGGCTCGTCGCAGACGCGGGTGTCGCGGCGGGGCGGGGGCGAGCAGATCGTCTGGACGCCGCGCAGGTATCCCGAGGGGTAGGCGTCTTCGTCTGCGGGTGCGTCGTGGCTGGTCGCGCAGTTCCCCGCGCCCCTGAAAAACGGGGCTGCGCCCCCGTCAGGGGCGCGGGGAACTGCGCGCTCGGCCCCCACACACCCGCACCTCACCGCGCAGCGGCACGCACCCGGTCGACGGCCTCCTCCGGGGTGGCGACCGTGGGCACAGCCGTCGGAAGGGCAGGGCGCCGGACCACCACGACGGGAATCCCCGCCTCGCGCGCAGCGACAAGTTTCGGCGCAGTGGCCACGCCCCCGCTGTCCTTCGTCACCAGGACGTCGATCCGGTGCGTACGGAGCAGTTCGCGCTCCCCGTCGAGCGTGAACGGGCCCCGGTCGAGGAGCACCTCCATGCGGGCGGGGAACGGCGGCTCGGGCGCGTCGACGGAGCGTACGAGGAACCAGCGCGCGTCCAGCTCCGGATCCCCGGCGAACGCCGCGAGGCCCATCCGCCCGGTGGTGAGGAAGACCCGCTCGCCCAGGGCGGGCAGCACCCGTGCCGCCTGCTCCAGGGAGTCGACCGGATGCCAGTCGTCCGCGTCTTCCGCGACCCAGCCGGGGCGGCGCAGGGCGAGCAGGGGAACATGGGCCGTGGCGGCGGCCCGCGCCGCGTTGAACGAGATCGTCCCTGCGAAAGGATGGGTGGCGTCGATGAGCGCGTCCACGTGGTGTGCGGTCAGCCACGCCGCCAGCCCCTCGGCCCCGCCGAAGCCGCCCACGCGGACCTCGCCGGGCGGCATGCGCGGCGCCGCGACCCGTCCCGCCAGGGAACTGGTCACCCGCAGCCCCGGCTCGGTCGCGAGGAGCTCCGCCAGGCGGCGGGCCTCGGTCGTTCCCCCCAGAATCAGTACGTGCACGGAGTTCGGTTCCCTTCATGAGTAAGGCACATGAGTAAGGCAAGCGGGCCGGGCCAGGCCGAGGGCGGGCGCAGCGCCCAACTCAAGCACACCGGTCTGCGGCCCGGCTGGACGACCGGCGCCTGTGCGACCGCCGCCACGACGGCCGCGTACACGGCGCTGCTCACCGGCGACTTTCCCGACCCGGTGACCATCACGCTGCCCAAGGGGCAGACGCCGGCCTTCGCGCTCGCCGCCGAGGAGCTGACGGACGCGTACGCCATGGCGGGCGTCGTCAAGGACGCGGGCGACGACCCGGACGTCACGCACGGCGCGCTCGTGCGGTCGACGGTGCGGCGGCTGCCGCCCGGCTCCGGCGTCGTCTTCAAGGCGGGCCCCGGCGTGGGCACCGTGACCCGCCCCGGGCTGCCGCTCGACGTCGGCGAGCCCGCGATCAACCCCGTGCCGCGGCAGCTGATGCGCGACCACGTGGCGCTGGTGGCGGAGCGGGCCGAGGCCGCGCCGGACGTCGAGATCACCGTCTCCGTGGACCACGGCGAGGAGATCGCCCGTTCCACCTGGAACCCGCGGCTCGGCATCCTCGGCGGCCTCTCCATCCTCGGGACGACCGGCATCGTCGTGCCGTACTCCTGCTCGGCGTGGATCGACTCGATCCGGCGCGGCGTCGACGTGGCGCGGGCGGCCGGGCGCACGCACGTCGCCGGGTGCACCGGATCGACGTCGGAGAAGACGGTCGTCGCCGAGTACGGGCTGCCGGAGGACGCGCTCCTCGACATGGGGGACTTCGCGGGCGCCGTCCTGAAGTACGTGCGCCGCCATCCCGTCGACCGGCTCACCGTCTGCGGCGGCTTCGCCAAGCTGTCGAAGCTCGCGGCGGGCCACCTCGACCTGCACTCGGCCCGCTCCCAGGTCGACAAGGGCTTCCTCGCGGAGCTGGCCCGCCGCGGCGGCGCCTCCGCCGAGCTCGCCGGTGAGGTCGCCGCCGCCAACACGGGCCTCGCGGCACTTCAGTTGTGCGCGGCGGCGGGCGTGCCGCTCGGTGACCTGGTGGCCGAGAAGGCCCGCGACGAGGCGCTCGCCGTGCTGCGCGGTGCGCCGGTGGTGGTCGACGTCATCTGCATCGACCGGGCCGGCACGGTCGTGGGCCGCAGCGCCCCGCGGTAGCGCCGGGACCGCGGTCAGCAGACGTGCCGGTCCCGCTCCGCCGAGTACAGGTGGCTGTCGCGGAACTGCGAGGCGCCCAGCGTCCGCCCCACCATGATGACGGCGGTCCGCACGATGCCCGCCTCCTTCACCTGGCCCGCGATGGACTCCAGCGTGCCCCGCAGGACCACCTCGTCGGGCCGGCTCGCGAGGGCGACCACCGCGGCGGGGCAGTCGGCGCCGTAGTGCGGCAGGAGTTCGTCGACCACACGGTCGACGTACCCCGTGGCCAGGTGCAGGACGAGCAGTGCGCCGCTGCGGCCGAGCGTGGCCAGGTCCTCGCCCTCGGGCATGGCCGTCGCGCGCTGGGCGACGCGGGTGAGGATGACGGTCTGGCCGACGGTCGGCACGGTCAGCTCCCGCTTCAGCGCGGCCGCCGCCGCGGCGAACGCGGGGACGCCGGGCACCACTTCGTAGGGCACCCCGGCCGCGTCGAGCCGCCGCATCTGCTCGGCCACCGCGCTGAACACCGACGGGTCGCCGGAGTGCAGCCGCGCCACGTCGAGCCCCTGCTCGTGCGCGTGCACCAGCTTCTCGGTGATCTGGTCGAGGTTGAGCTGCGCGGTGTCGACGAGCTGCGCCCCGTCCGGGCACTCGGCGAGCAGTTCGCGCGGCACCAGGCTGCCCGCGTACAGGCAGACCTGGCAGCTCGCGATCCGCCGCGCGCCGCGGACCGTGATCAGGTCGGCGGCGCCGGGTCCCGCGCCGATGAAGTACACGGTCATCTCTGGTCAACTCCTGCTTGCCGGGGCTTGGACGGATTTGGTGACGGACCACTGGGTGACCGGCATGGCCTGCCGCCAGCCGGTGAAGCCGCCCACGGGGACGGCCTGCGCGACCGCGAGCCGCACCAGCTCGCCGCCGTGGCGCCGGTACCACTGGGTGAGCAGCGCCTCCGACTCCAGCGTGACGGTGTTGGCGACGAGGCGTCCGCCGGGCGGCAGCGCGTCCCATCCGGCGTCGAGGAGACCGGGGGCGGTGAGGCCGCCGCCGATGAACACGGCGTCGGGCGTGGGCAGTCCGGCGAGCGCCGCGGGCGCCGCGCCGGTGACGACGCGCAGGCCCGGCACGCCGAGCCGCTCGGCGTTGCGGGTGATCCGCTCGGCGCGCACGGGGTTCTTCTCGATGGTGACGGCACGGCACGACGGGTGCGCCCGCAGCCACTCCACGGCGATCGATCCTGAGCCGCCGCCGACGTCCCAGAGCAGTTCGCCGGGTGCGGGCGCGAGTGCGGCGAGCGTGGCGGCGCGGACGTACCGCTTGGTGAGCTGCCCGTCGCTCTCGTACGCGGCGTCGGGCAGCCCCGGCACGGTGCCGAGCCGCAGCGCGTCGGGGGAGCGGCGGCACTCGACCGCGACGACGTTCAGCGCGTCGCCCGGCTCGTGCGACCAGGTGTCGGCGACGCCCTCGTACATCGACTCGCGCTCGCCGCCGAGCTGTTCGAGGACGCGCAGCCGGCTCGGGCCGAAGCCGCGCTCGCGCAGCAGGGCGGCGATCTCGGCGGGCGTGGCCGCGTTGGCGCTGAGCACGAGGAGGCGGCGCCCGTCGTGCAGCGCGGCGGCGACGCGGGCGGCCGGGCGGCCGACGACCGTGACGACCTCGGTGTCCTCGACGGGCCAGCCGAGGCGCGCGCAGGCGAGGGAGACGGCGGACGGGTGCGGGAGGACGCGCAGCGCGGCGGCGCCGAGCTCCTCGGTGAGGGCGCGTCCGATGCCGTAGAACATGGGGTCGCCGCTGGCGAGCACGGCGACGCGGCGCCCCGCGTGGGCGGCGAGCAGGCCGGGCACGGCGGGCCGCAGCGGCGAGGGCCAGCGGACGCGCTCGCCGGGGCACAGACCGGCGGGCAGCAGCTCCAGCTGGCGGGCTCCGCCGATGAGGACATCGGCCTCCGCGAGCGCGGCCCGTGACGCGGCCGGAAGCCCGTCCCAGCCGTCGGCCCCGATCCCGACGACGGCGACGGCCGGTGTTCCTGCGGGGGGTGCGGGGGTCACTGCTGGTACCTGACCTCGGGGTTCGGGGGGAGACTGCGCAGCCGCACTCTACTGGGGACCCGGCGGCGTACCCTTATTGCGTATCAGTTGCAGTTACTAGTCATAAGCCATACGGCCGTGCCGTGCGGCTCCCCAGGGCAGAAAGGCCAACCCGCGATGGACTCTCCCGTGGTGCTCGGCATCGAGTCGTCCTGCGACGAGACGGGCGCGGGCCTCGTCCGCGCCGGACGGCTGCTCGGCCACGCGGTGGCGTCGAGCATGGACGAACACGCCCGCTACGGCGGCGTCGTCCCCGAGATCGCCGCCCGCGCCCACGTCCACGCGCTCACCCCGGTGGTCCGCCGCGCCCTGGCCGAGGCGGGCCTGCGGTTGTCCGACATCGGCGCCGTCGCCGTCACCACGGGCCCCGGCCTCTCCGGCGCCCTCCAGGTCAGCCTCGCCGGCGCCAAGACCCTCGCGTACGCCCTGGACGTACCGCTGTACGGCGTGCACCACCTGGCCGGGCACGTGGCCGCCGACACCCTGGAGCACGGCCCGCTCCCGGACCCCTGCATGGTCCTCGTCGTCTCCGGCGGCCACACCTCCCTCCTTCTCGTACGCGACCTCGCGCGCGACCCGATCGTCCACCTCGGCGACACGCTCGACGACGCGGCGGGCGAGTGCTTCGACAAGGTCGCGCGGGTCTTCGGACTGCCCTACCCGGGCGGCCCCGCCATCGACAGGGCGGCCCGCGACGGAGACCCGTCCGCCGTTCCCTTCCCCCGCCCGCTGACCGGCCCGCGCGACACCGCGCACGCCCACTCCTTCTCCTTCTCCGGGCTGAAGACGGCCGCCGCGCGCTGGGCCGAGGGGCACGCGGGGCGGCCGCTCCCGGTCGCCGACGGGGCGGCGTCGCTCCAGGAGGCCGTCGCCGACGTCCTCACCCGCAAGGCGGTCGCCGCCTGCCGCGAGCACGGCGTCGGCACGCTCGTCGTGGTCGGCGGCGTCGCGGCCAACTCCCGCGTGCGCGCGCTCGCCGAGGAGCGCTGCCGGGCGGCGGGCATCGCGCTCCGCGTGCCGCCGCCGCGGCTCTGCACCGACAACGGCGCGATGATCGCGGCGGTCGGCGACCTGCTGGTGCGCGCGGGCGCGGAGCCCGCACCCCTGCACGTCTCGATCGACCCCTCGGCACCCCTGGAGTCCGCCTCGCTCCACCCCGTCGGCGCGGCCTTCGGGCGGGCGGCGTGACCGGGCGGCGGGAGCCGTCGCCGCGGCTCGTCGTCCGACGGGTGACCGGCATCGAACTGCTCACGCACCACGCCGAAGGCATACGTTCCGTCTACGCGGAGGCCTTCGCGCAACCGCCCTGGAACGAGGACCCCGCAGAGGCGGACCGGTACCTGGAACGCCTCGCGGACGACGCCGTACGCCCCGGATTCACCGCGGCGGTCGCCCTCGACGACGGCGCGCACGCGCCCGGCGCGCCCATGCCCGGCATCCACGCGCCCGGCGCGGACCGGCCACCGCGCCTCATCGGCTTCACGACCGCCTGGACGACCACCACCCCGCTCCCCAGCACCCGTTCGTACCCCCTGGTCACCGCGGCCCTCGGGCCCCGCGCCCACGACTGGCTCGGCGGTGCGCTGCAAGTCGACGAACTCGCCGTCCGGCCCACCGCCCACGGCCTCGGCGCGGGCCGCGCCCTGCTCACGGCGGTGACACGGGACGCCCCCGAGGGCCGCTGCTGGCTGCTGACCGCGGCCCGCGCCACCGACGCGGCCCGGTTCTACCGACGTATCGGCTGGCACCAGGTCGCCCACCCCGCCCCGGACAGCCGGGACGTGGCGGTCTTCCTCGGACCGGACCACCCGGCCCTCGCCGAAGCCGGAGGGTGGCGAAGCTCACGGAGTTGAACACCGGACTGAACGGGCACCCGCCACCTGAGAGCCTGTGGGCCCGCGGCGACGCCGGGCGACCGTGTCGCTGTTGGGCTGAACGGGTGACTTGGCGTAAGAATTGGCCGGTGCAGAGAACAAGTGCGAGCCAGGACGGGGTGGGCAAGTGAGCAGCAGTCAGCGCCACGACGTCACCGATGAACAGTGGGAAGGGCTCGCCCAGGTCGTACCGCTGCGCAGCCGCAACGAGTGGCCCTCGTGGCCGGGACACCGCGCGCTGCCCGACGCGGAGACCGAGACGCGCCGCCGCTTCGTGGTGATGCGGGTCAACGTCTTCTCGGACGCCCGCGAGGTCGCCGAGACCGTGATGGCGCAGATCCCGGTCCTGCTGGACCTGACGGGCGCCGAGACCGAAGTCGCCAAGCGCGTCCTGGACTTCAGCAGCGGCGTGGTCCTCGGCCTCGGCTGCGGCATGCACCGGGTCGACAAGAACGTCTTCCTCCTCGCGCCGCCCGGCACCGAGGTCCAGGGCCTGGTGGAAGCGGTCGCGCAGCCGTGACGCCCCGGGCACCGCACCGGCCATAGCCCTTCGGCGGCCGGTGCGGGCCTTCTTCAGGGGTAATCCCACGATCGTAGGAAGGTCGGTTGGGCGTAACGGTTCGCCGGGACGCCCGCCGCTTACGTTCCGGGCATGACGGTGCATTCCCGGATCGCGGTCGCGGAGTCGCCGGCGGGCCAGGACCGGCCGCAGGTCACCGAATTGCGGCTGTCCGCCTTCGCCGGACACCGCGCCGCGGTGCTCCCCTTCGGCCCGATGACCCTGCTCACGGGGCCGAGCGGCAGCGGCAAGTCCAGCGCCCTCGGCGCGTACGAGGCACTGGCGCGGCTCTGCGCCGGCGCGGAGCTGCCCGACGTCTTCGCGGACCCCGTGGCGTGCGTGCCCGAACGCGCCCGCGCCGACGGTCAGCGGCGGCGCGGCTTCCGCATCGGCTGCACGGTCGAGGGCCCCGCGGGCAGCGTCCGGCTCGACCTCGCCGTGCAGGCCGAGCCCGAACTGCGCGTCGTGGGCGAGCGGCTGACCCGCGACGGCCTCGTCCTCCTGGAGACGGCGCTGCGCGACCCGGGCCGGCGCGTGGTCCAGGCGGCCTGGCACACCGCGGGCACATCGCCCGTGACGCGGGCCCCGATGCCCGACGACCGGCTCGGCACGGCGCTCGTGCCGCTGCGCGTGGCGGGCAAGACCGAAGGGCAGCGGCTGGTCCTCGCGGCGGCGGAACAGGTCGTGGTCGCGCTGCGCTCGGCGTACGCCTGCGACCCGCGGCCCAGCCGTATGCGCGCCCCCGTCCCGGCCGGCCTGATCGGCACGGGCCGCCTCCTGGGCGGCTGCGACAACCTCGCCGAAGTGCTGTGGCGGACCCGCTCGGAGTGCGCGACGCGCCACGCGATGCTCGTCTCCGCGGTGCGTGCCGGCTGCGCGGGCCCGGTCGCCGACGTCGTCGCCGAGGAGGTGGAGGACGGCACGGTGCACGCCTTCATCGACCGGGGCGGCGGGGTGCGCACGCCTCTCGCGCGCCTCGGGGACGGCGAGTTGCGCTACCTCGCGCTGGCGCTGGTGCTGCTCACCGGGCCCGGCGTGCTCGCCGTCGACACGGTGGCCGAGGTGCCGCAGGCCTACCAGACCCTCACGGTCCTCGCCGACGGCCTGGACCGGCGCCTCGACGCGCGGCAGTCGCGGGCCCTCGGCGAGCTGGCGGCGCGCACCTGCGAGCGCGGGCACATCCGGCTGGTGGGCGCGGTGGGGGACGCGTCCTGGGCGGCCGACGCCGCGGGAAGCTCGGTGGTGGACCTGAAGCCGTGACGCGGCGGCCTCGGTGGTAGACCTGTGGCCGTGACGGAACGACTTGACGTGGCGGTATTGCAGCGCAGGCTGGCCGAGTTCGCGGCGGCGCGCGACTGGGAGCAGTACCACACCCCGAAGAACCTGGCCGCGGCGCTCAGCGTGGAGGCGTCGGAACTGGTGGAGATCTTCCAGTGGCTGACGCCCGAGGAGTCCGCGCGCGTGATGGCGGACCCCGATCGGGCGCCACGGGTGGCGGACGAGGTGGCCGATGTCCTCGCGTATCTGCTCCAGTTCTGCGAGGTGCTGGGGATCGATGTGCTGGCGGCGCTCGCCGCGAAGATCGAACGGAACGAGCGGCGCTTTCCGGTGCCGGATCCTTCCACGGACGGTCCCTGAGGCCTTCCCGGCGCCCTTCCCAGCACACCGGAGCTGATCGTTCCGATATTTTCGTCACTCTCCGGAGTGGATGCCTTGTCCAAACTCGATTACTTGTCCACAGAATTCCGGCTTCCCCTGGCTTTTCGCCCCGATGGGCATCACTCTGGGTAGTGGACAGGGAGGGGGTCGGACATGAACGCCATGCGGCTCATCGAGGCGAACCGTCGCGCCCTGGCGCGCAGTCAGGAGCCCGCGGACATCGTCGTGGAGGTCTGGCAGTCGCAGGCGCTGGCGCAGGCGATCGGCAGCCACCTCGCGGTCGCGGGCCCGCCGGAGTTACGGGGCGAGGCGCTGGGCCTGAGCGAAGTGGGCGGCAGAGCCTGCGGAGTGCTCGACGCCCCGCGGCTCGGCACCGAGGACATACGGGCGGCGCGGCTGACGGAGACGGGCGACGCGCAGCAGGTCCTGCTCGGCCTCGGCAGGCTCCTCGGCGAGGTCGGCATCGCGCTGGTGGGCGTCGCGATGGGCGCCGAGGAGGAGGGGGTGTACTGGCAGTGCATGGAGGCGATCGACGCCGCCGACGAGTCGAGGGACCGGGTCCTCGAGATGCTGCGCAGACTCGCGGTCCGGGAGGAGAGCCTGCCCGGGGCCGATTCGGCGGCGGGTCCGGCGGGGGCGGCGGGCCCGCCATGAGGTGGCTCCGTGCCGACCCCGCGAGGGAGAGGGAGCAGGGTCGCGCGGGCCGCGGAGGTGGTCCGGTGCGGTCAGGGGTGGCCGGGCTCGTCGTCGCCCTGCTGGTGGGTGCCGGCGGGGGCTCCGGCGGACGTGGACTGCTGAAGGTCGGCGTCGAGCCGGGTCAGATCCGCGTTGAGCGCCGCCATCAGCTCCTCCATCTGCTGCAACAGGCCCTTGGGCGCACCCTGCTGTGCGGGCACGGCGCGGTCCTGCACGGCCGGATCGTGCGCGGCCGGATCCTGCGCGGCCTCCTGATCCTGCGCGGCCCTCTGCTCGGGCACGGCTTCCTGG
The DNA here is from genome assembly GCF_055572995.1 of Streptomyces sp. NPDC030245. Taxonomy (NCBI): domain Bacteria; kingdom Bacillati; phylum Actinomycetota; class Actinomycetes; order Kitasatosporales; family Streptomycetaceae; genus Streptomyces; species Streptomyces sp. NPDC030245. The sequence goes on from NZ_JBVICF010000003.1 coordinate 264,414, forward strand.
GACATGGCGGCCTCCTCGGCCCTGGCCCTCCCGCGCGGGGAAGGCGGTCGACACGGTCGACGCGCCGGCTGCGACCGCCGGCGCGGATGCCGGGCGGCCCGGCTCCGCCCGAGCCAACGACCCCCCGATGGGCATGGTCACTGTGCCCGGCGCGCGCCGCCGCCGGGTTGACGGTATTTCACCCGACCGGGGCGGCGGGGGACCGGCGGCACCGGCGGGGTCGACAGCCGTTCGAGCGTGCAGGATGGAGCCATGGATCTTCGAATCTTCACGGAGCCCCAGCAGGGGGCCACCTACGACACCCTTCTCACCGTCGCCCAGGCCGCCGAGGACCTCGGCTTCGACGCCTTCTTCCGCTCGGACCACTACCTCCGCATGGGGTCCGCCGACGGTCTGCCGGGGCCCACGGACGCGTGGATCACGCTCGCCGGTCTCGCCCGTGAGACCAAGCGGATCAGGCTCGGCACCCTCATGACGGCCGGCACGTTCAGGCTGCCCGGTGTCCTCGCCATCCAGGTGGCGCAGGTCGACCAGATGTCGGGCGGCCGGGTCGAACTGGGCCTCGGCGCGGGCTGGTTCGAGGACGAGCACAAGGCGTACGGCATCCCCTTCCCCAAGGAGAAGTTCGCCCGCCTCGAAGAGCAGCTGGAGATCGTCACCGGGCTCTGGGCGACGGAGGTCGGCAAGACCTTCAACCACGACGGCAAGCACTACCGGCTCACGGATTGTCCGGCCCTGCCGAAGCCCGCACAGGAGAAGGTGCCGGTCCTGATCGGCGGCCACGGCGCGACACGCACCCCGCGCCTCGCCGCGCAGTTCGCCGACGAGTTCAACATCCCCTTCGCCTCGATCGAGGACAGCGAGCGGCAGTTCGGGCGGGTCCGGGCGGCCGCCGAGCAGGCCGGGCGCAAGGGCGGCGATCTGGTGTACTCCAGCGCGCTGGTGGTCTGCGTCGGCAAGGACGACGCGGAGGTCGCCCGGCGGGCCGCCGCCATCGGCCGCGAGGTCGACGAGCTCAAGGCGAACGGCCTGGCGGGTTCCCCCGCGGAGGTCGTCGACAAGATCGGGCGGTACGAGGCGATCGGCGCGAGCCGCATCTACCTCCAGTGCCTGGACCTGGCCGACCTGGACCACCTGGAGCTCATCTCCTCACAGGTGCAGTCGCAGCTGTCGTAGCCCGACGGCCGACTCCGGTCCGTGGCCGCCGGGCGCACCCCTCCGGTGCCCGGCGGTCACTTCGTGTGGTGTCGGTTTCCGGCCCGGTGGCCGGATAAACCCGACATCCGGATAAACCTGATGCGAGGCAAGATCGCTGCATCGAAGTAACTGCACAGCTTTCTCAGGCGAGTTGGCCGTGGCGGCCGTTAGCTTTCCCGTGGATCTGGACGGATACGTCACGAAGGAGAACCCGCCTGATGACCGTTGAGACCAGCCCGGACGAGCGGCTGGAGCCGCCCCGGCAGTCCAGCCTGAGCACAGCGGCGGCCCGCAATCTCGCCACGACGACCAAGTCCGCTCCCCAGATGCAGGAGATCACCTCCCGGTGGCTGCTGCGGATGCTGCCGTGGGTGGAGACCAAGGGCGGCACCTACCGGGTGAACCGGCGGCTGACCTACACCGTCGGCGACGGGTGCATCGAGTTCCTCCAGGACGGCGCCGACGTCCGGGTGGTGCCCCGCGAGCTCGGGGAGCTGGCCCTGCTGCGCGGCTTCGACGACGACGAGGTGCTGACCGCGCTCGCCGACCGGTTCGAGCAGCACGACTTCCGCGCCGGTGAGGTCCTGGTCGCGCGCGGCACCCCCGCCGAGCGGCTCCATCTGATCGCGCACGGCCGGATCAGCCAGACCTCCGTCGGCAAGTACGGCGACGAGGTCGACGTCGCCGTACTTGCCGACGGAGGCCGGTTCGGTGAGGACGCCCTGCTGGGGGGTGCCGGTGCCAGGTGGAACTTCACGGCCACCGCCAAGACCGCGGGCACCCTGCTCACCCTGTCGCGCGCCGACTTCGAGGCCGTGCTGGCCACGGCGCCGCAGCTCCGGGCCCACCTGCGGCAGTTCACCTCGCGGTCCGTGCCGCGGCAGACCCGGCACGGCGAGGCGGAGATCGCGATGTCCGCCGGACACACCGGCGAGGCCCCGCTCCCGGGCACCTTCGTGGACTACGAACTGCACCCGCGGGAGTACGAACTCTCCGTCGCCCAGACCGTGCTGCGGGTCCACACGAGGGTCGCCGACCTCTACAACGGGCCGATGAACCAGACCGAGGAACAGCTCAGGCTCACCATCGAGGCGCTGCGCGAGCGCCAGGAGCACGAGCTGATCAACAACCGGGAGTTCGGTCTCCTCCACAACGCCGCCTTCAAGCAGCGGATCCAGCCACACTCGGGCCCGCCCACCCCCGACGACCTCGACGAACTGCTCTGCCGTCGCCGCGGCACCAAGTTCTTCCTCGCCCACCCCAGGACGATCGCGGCCATCGGCCGGGGCTTCACCGCCTGCGGGCTCTACCCGGACAACGTCGACCTCGGCGGCCAGCAGGTCCCCGCCTGGCGCGGCGTCCCGATCCTGCCCTGCAACAAGATCCCCATCACCGAGCAGAACACCAGCTCCATCCTCGCGATGCGTACGGGCGAGAAGAACCAGGGCGTCATCGGCCTGCACCAGACCGGCCTGCCCGAGGAGTACGAGCCGGGCCTCTCGGTGCGCTTCATGGGCATGAGCGAGCAGGCGATCATCTCCTACCTCGTCACCGCCTACTACTCGGCCGCCGTTCTGCTGCCCGACGCCCTCGGCGTGCTGGAGAACGTGCAGATCGCCCGCGGCCGTGGCTAGCCCGCCGCCCCCCGGTACGCACCCAGTGACCCAGGAGCCACGGATGCCTGATCTGGAAAGAATCCTGCGCGGCCCGAGCGGCCTCGGCACGGCGGGCCTGTACCTGAGCCGGTCCGAGGAGCCGCCCGCCCCCGCGTCCGAAGCACCGCCCGCCCCCGTATCCGCGGAACTCGCGCCGGAGGCCGAGGAGCCGGCCGAGGGCAAGGCGATCCCGGGGCTCTACCACCACCCCGTGCCGCCGCCCGACGAGGCGCGGGTGGCGGAGGTCAGCCGCCGGATCAAGGAGTGGGCGGTGGACGAGGTGCAGGCGTTCCCGCCGGAGTGGGAGGACCAGTTCGACGGCTTCTCCGTCGGGCGCTACATGGTCGCCTGCCATCCGGACGCCCCCACCGTCGACCACCTCATGATCGCCACCCGGCTGATGGTCGCGGAGAACGCGGTCGACGACTGCTACTGCGAGGACCACGGCGGATCGCCCATCGGGCTCGGCAGCCGTCTCCTGCTGGCCCACACGGCCCTCGACCCGCTGCACACGACGAAGGAGTACGAGCCGCAGTGGACGGAGTCGCTCCACTCGGACGCGCCGCGGCGCGCCTACCGCTCGGCCATGGCGTACTTCCTCCAGCACGCCACCGCCTCACAGGCCGACCGGTTCCGGCACGACATGGCGCGGCTCCACCTCGGCTATCTCGCCGAGGCCGCGTGGGCCGAGACGGACCACGTGCCCGAGGTGTGGGAGTACCTGGCGATGCGCCAGTTCAACAACTTCCGCCCCTGCCCCACGATCACCGACACCGTCGGTGGCTATGAACTCCCCGCCGACCTGCACGCCCAGCACGCCATGCAGCGGGTCATCGCCCTCGCGGGCAACGCCACCACCATCGTGAACGACCTGTACTCCTACATGAAGGAACTGGACAGCCCCGGCCGCCACCTGAATCTGCCGGTGGTGATCGCCGAACGGGAGGGCGTATCCGACAAGGACGCCTATCTGAAGGCGGTCGAGGTCCACAACGACCTCATGCACGACTTCGAAGCCGAGGCCGCCGCCCTGGCGGCCGCCTGCCCCGTCCCGAGCGTGCTGCGTTTCCTCCGGGGCGTCGCCGTGTGGGTCGACGGCAACCACTACTGGCACCGGACCAACACCTACCGCTACCGCCTGCCCGACTTCTGGTAAAGGAGCCGACACCACTGTGACCAGCACCGAATTCGCCAACGCCACGTCCCTGCCCATCCCCGCCCCCGCCTCCCCCTACCAGGGCGACATCGCCCGCTACTGGGACGGCGAGGCCAGGCCGGTGAACCTGCGCCTCGGCGACGTCGACGGGCTCTACCACCACCACTACGGCATCGGCGACGTCGACCACGAGGCCCTCGGGAACGTCGACGACAGCGGTTACGAGAAGAGGCTCATCGCCGAGCTCCACCGGCTGGAGTCGGCGCAGACCGACGTCCTCCTGGAGCAGCTCGGCCCCGTCGGGCGTGACGACACGGTCGTGGACGCCGGCTGCGGCCGGGGCGGCTCGATGGTCATGGCGCACCAGCGCTTCGGGTGCAAGGCCGAGGGCGTCACGCTCTCGGCCAAGCAGGCCGAGTTCGCCAACCGGCGCGCCAGGGAACTCGGCATCGAGGACCACGTCCACGCCCGCGTGTGCAACATGCTGGCCACGCCCTTCGACACGGGCCAGGCCAGGGCGTCGTGGAACAACGAGTCGAGCATGTACGTCGACCTGGACGACCTCTTCGCCGAGCACTCCCGCATCCTCGCGCCCGGCGGCCGCTACGTGACCATCACCGGCTGCTGGAACCCGCGGTACGGACAGCCCTCGAAGTGGGTCTCCCAGATCAACGCGCACTTCGAGTGCAACATCCACTCCCGCCGGGAGTACCTGAAGGCCATGGCCGACAACCGTCTCGTACCGCAGGCGATCGTCGACCTGACCGACGCGACCCTGCCCTACTGGGAGCTGCGCGCGACGTCGTCGCTGGTCACCGGCATCGAGGAGGCCTTCATCAACTCGTACAGGGACGGCTCGTTCCAGTATCTGCTGATCGCGGCCGACCGCGTCTGACCGGCCGGGCGCCGAGCGGTGAATGACAGGGCCGGGGCCGGTGGTGCGCACCGGTCCCGGCCCCGCCGTCACTGCCCGGTGGAGGAGCGGCCGAAGAACTCCAGCTCCGCGACGGCGACTTGGCGGCCCTTGCCCGCGCCGTACGCGGAGCGCAGGATCAGCCGGGCGCTCACCGCGTCCCGCACGCGGACGTCGACTTTCTGCACGCCGCCGTCGTTGATCCGGCGGTGCATCGTGTGCTCCTTGCCCGCCGAGTCGCTGACCACCAGGTCGAACTCCATCGGCCTCGCCTGCGCGGCGGCCTGCGCGCTGCGCGGCGAGGTGCCCGGGGTGATCAGGAGGTTGAGCAGGTCGGTGGGCTGGCCGAAGTCGGCCTGTAGCCACTGGCCCGCCGAGTCGCCCGCGTAGCCGGTGCCCCACCAGGTGTTGGAGTAGCCGTCGAAGGCGAGCTTCGCCGCCTGCTTGGGGGCGGAGTGCGACGCGCTGGAGTCCGTCGGGTGGACGGGCACCCGCTTGGCGAAGTGGTCCTGCACGGCGCGGGCGGCCGGCGGCCCGCCGAAGATGCCGCCCAGCACGAGGCCCGCGACGGCCGCGATGCCCACGGCCCGGGCGATCCAGCGGGTGCGGTCGCGGTGCAGCCGGGGCCGCTGACCGGCGTACGGACCCTCGGCGGCCGGGGCGGCGGAGTCCTTGAGGGGGTTGGCGCAGCTGCGGCAGAAGTGCCGGCGGGGGGCGTTGGGCGTTCCGCAGCTCGGGCACGGCGCCCCGGACTCCGGTTCCGCGGGCACGGCGGCCTGCCGTACGCGCGGCCGGGCCGCCTCGGGCCTGCCCGGCAGCACGCTGCCCGGCGTCTCCGGCGGCGCGACCGTCTCACCCTCGGGCACCGGCACGAGCAGCGACCGGATGGCCGTGTCGGAGGAGGACGAAGGCGCGGACGAGGGGGCGGGCGGGGAAGAGGGCGTGGGCGCGGGCTCCGTGGGGCCGGTGGACGGGAGGGGGACGGTGGTGTCCGTGGCTCCGGCCGGGGCGGGGGACGGCGTGTCCGGACCGTCGGAGGCGGGCTTGGGTGCGGGTGCGGGGCCGGCGGTGCCGGCCGGGGAGTCCCAGCGCAGGAAGGCGCCGCAGGAGTCGCAGAAGGACTGGCCGTGCTGGCGGGCCGGGGTGCCGCACTCGGGGCACGGGCGCGTGGTGGCGGAGGAGTTCGGCATCTCGTTGGTCCCGGGCTGGTGGGTGGGTGAGGGCTGGTCGGTCGTCGGGGGTCGGTCGGGCTCGGCGGACATCTCTAGGTCCCTTCGGGGGCAGGTGTGGACGTCACCTCGGCCGTGAAGGGGAGGTGTGCGGGGCGGGCCGCCGCGACGACGGACCGCAGCCGGTGCGGGTCCACCGATGCCGCGTCGTGCACGCGCAGCGTGACGTGCAGCGCGGGGCGCGGGGTGCCGGGGAAGGCGCCGAGCGGGCGCGCGGACCACGTCGCGCCGCCGCTCTCCACGATCTCCGGACGTACCCCGAAGGCGAGTTCGACGGCAGCGGACAGGCCGCGGCGGGTGCCGCGGACGCGGTGCAGGTCGACGGCGGAGGCGACGGCGTGCCTGCGCGTCCGCAGCGGTTCGGTGCCGTCGAGCTCCGTGCCGACCCACTCCGTCAGCCAGCCGAGGAAGTCCTCGGGCGCCAGGGACGGTGTGAAGTACGCCTCCAGGCTGTCGAGGACGGTGAAGACGGGCGCGAGCACGACGTCGAGGCCGGAGACGAAACGCAGCGCGAAGTCGTCGTCGGCGAAGACGGCGGGCAGCTGCTCCCCGATGGGGTGCGCGGACCGCACCTCCGGCAGCGCGCCCCGGAAGCCCCGCGCCGGTGCGGCGCTCTTCTCCAGGCTCGTCATCGCGCCTCGATCACGCGGACGCGGTGGTCGAAGGGGAAGAGGAGCGCGGAGGGGGCCAGGTCGATGCGGTCCGTGGCGTCGCCGCGGCGGCCCGTGAGGGGGTCGGCGGGGTGCAGCAGGACCTCGTCGACCAGCTCCACGCCGGGCACCCGCTGAAGCGCGGCGAAGATCTCACCGGCGCGCAGCGGCCGGCCGAACGGCCAGCCCTCGCCGTGCGCGCCACCGGTCAGCGGGTCGAGGTAGGCGTACAGCGCGTCGAGCGCCTCGGTCCGCACCCGCTCGGCCTGCGCGGCCCGGAAGGAGTGCAGCGTGGCGACGACGGTGACGCCCTGGTAGAACGGCGGCCCGACGGAGAGGCGGGTGCCGAGCGGGCGGCGGTCGTCGAGGAAGTGGGTGACGCGGGAGAGGAGTTCCTCGCCGGGCACCAGCTGCTCGAAGCGGAGCCGGCCGCCCCGGTCGGGCACGGCCTGGGGGACGACGAGGACCCGTACGGCGTTCTCCCCGGCCTCCGCGGAGTCCGCGGCCAGGCAGTGGATGCGGGCCGTCTCGGGGGCGGCCCGCCGCGCCAGCTCCTCGTAGTCGCGCGCCGTCACCGCACGTTCCTGGGCGCGCAGCGCGATCGGCGCGCGCACCTTGGCCTCCTGCACCGTCTCGCCGTCCACGCCGCCGCGCGCCGCCTCGCGGTTCTCCACCCGGGCGACGTACGGAATGGAGCTGCGCAGGACCTGGATGGCGCCGCGGGCCACGTTGCCGGTGCGGCCGCCGCCCGTGCGGTAGCGGGTCGCGCGGATCGCCGCGCCCTTCTCGGGCACCGCGCCGAACTGCCGCAGGGAGCCGTCCGGTTCGCGGACGGCGGGCCCGAAGGCGATCTCGCCGGTCGTCGCGTCCAGGGTGACGTGCGGGTCGTACGGTCCCGATGCGGCGAAGTCCTCCACGACCTGCCACTCGGCCCAGCCCGCGCCCTCGCCGTCGGAGACTTCGAGGATCAGCGGCGGCCGGTCCGCGACCACCGGCGCCTGGGCGAGCCGGACGCGCTGTCCGGGCACACCCGTGGAGTCGCCGAGGAGTTCGTCGCGTACGACGTCCGCGTGCGCGACGACGGTCGTGCCGCCGATGGTGAACGCGGACGCGGACCGCACGGTCGGCGACGCGCTGTAGAACGGCTGGCCCTTGGCGGCCTCGACCACCCGGCAGCGCACCCAGCCCGCGTCGAGCCGCCCCACGCGGGAGACGATGTGCCCGGCGGGGACGTGCAGGACGACCTCGCCGGGCCGGTTGAGGCCGCCGGTGGAGTCCTCGTCCACCTCGCACTCGGCCCAGCCGTCCGCGGTCCACGCCTCCCACACCAGCGGCGGCTGGCGCGGGTCGACGCCGACACCGTCCACGCGGCTGTCCAGCTGGAGCACGGCCGCGCAGCGCGGCACCGCGGCGCTCAGCCCGAAGAGCAGCGTGTCGCCGGGGCGCGGCGCGGCCGCGAAGGCCGCCACGTCGCGGCCGCCGAAGACGTCCTGTCCGACGTCCTGCGGGGTGCCGCCCTCCTCCTGCCGCAGGACGGCGGAGAGCTCGCAGGGCACCACGGTCAGGTCCGCCTCGGTCGCGAAGGCCACCGCCTCCTCGGTCTCGGTGCGGCCGGTCGCCACCTCCGTGCCCGCGGGCAGCACCACCGGCTCGGCCTGCGGCGCCGACAGCCAGAACGTGACGTCGGCGCGGGCCGCGGAGGGCGGGAAGAGGGTGACGCCGAGCAGGTCGAGGAAGGCCAGGTGGTTCTTCTCCGGCACGCGGTTGAGCCGGTACACGATCTGGTCGGCCATGTGCGCGACCGCCTCGACGAGGGTGACTCCCGGGTCGGAGACGTTGTGGTCGGTCCACTCCGGGCAGCGCTGCTGGATGTAGCGCTTGGCGTCGTCGACGAACTGCTGGAAGCGCCGGTCGTCGAGGTGGGGTGCGGGCAGGGCCATCGGACTTCAGACTCCGCTCTCTGATTCCGTGGACGGGATCACGTAGAAGGGGAAGACGAGAGAGCGCGGGTTGTTGGTGCCGCGCACGGTGTAGCTCACGTCGATGAACAGGACGGACGGCTCGTCGGGGGCCGGGCTCACCTCGACGTCCAGGACCTCGATGCGCGGCTCCCAGCGGTCGAGCGAGGACCGCACCTCGTACCGGATGCGGCCCGCCGTCGCCTCGTTGACCGGCGCGAACACCAGGTCGTGGACGGCGCAGCCGAACTCCGGCCGCATCGGGCGCTCGCCCGGCGCGGTGGCGAGCACCAGCCGGATCGCCTCCTCGATCTCGCGCTCGCGGCGCGCCAGCGCGATGCCGCCGCCGGCGTCCGTGCGCAGCGGGAACGTCCAGCCCGCCCCGACGAACTGCTCACTCATGTCTGCCCCCCTTAGAACGGAATGCCGTTGCGCAGTACGGCCGGCGCGGTCAGCGTGACCGTCGCCGGCGAGGTGATGGCGGCCGCGGCGCCCGCGTTGACGGCGACCGCGCCGGCGGCGGTGACGGAGACCGCGCCGACCGCGTTCACGGCGACCGCGCCCGCCGACTTGAGGCTGACGACGCCGGTCGCGTTGATGTCCGCCATGCCGCCCGCGTTGACGCCGAACTTCGCGCCCGCCTTGATGTCGACCGCGCCGCCCGCGCTCATCGTCAGCGAACCGCCCGCGGTCAGCGACAGATTGCCGCCCGCCCGGATGCTGACGTTGCGCGTCCCCTGGATCGACACGGAGCCGTCGCTGCGGATGGTCACGCTGGTCCGTGCCTCGTCCATGTGGACGGTGAGGCGGCCGTTGCCGGTCTGGAGCCGGATACCGCTCTTCATACGGGACTTGGCGTCCACGAGCTCCACGGTGTGCCCGCTGCGCGAGGCCATCGAGCGCCAGTTGACCTGGCCGCTGGTCGGATCGACCGGCTGGAGCCCGTCCGTGTTGGGCGTCGGCTTGTCCACGCCGTTGTACAGCCCCGCAAGTACATACGGATGCTCCAGCGACCCCCGGTCGAAGGCGACGAGCACCTCGTCGCCCACCTCGGGCAGCATCAGACCGCCGCCCCGCACCCCGCCCAGCTGAGCGATGCGGCACCAGTCGCTCTCGTACGTGTCCGAGAGCCACGGGAAGCGCAGCTTCACACGGTTCAGCCTGAGCGGGTCCTTGGCGTTGCTGACCAGCGCCATCGCGACGCCCGGCATCGGCGGCGCCGCGTCAGCGCCGCCGGAGGCGAGACCGTACAGGGACCGGAACTGCCGCCCCGACACGGTCAACCACGTCGTGAACTGCCGCCCCGACTCGAAGAGATGCCGCACCCCGGTCGCCGTGTACTTCCCCTCGAACGGGAACCCGGCGCCCTTCAGCGCCACGGGCTGCCCCGGCCGCAGCTCCGGATTGCCGGTGACCGCGACCTCGACCTCCGCGAACGACCCCGCCACGTCGTCGGCCAACGCCCGCGCGGCATGCGTCACTTGGGCCTGCGCGGTGTACGGCGTCCCGGTCTCCGTCAGCTCGGCCCTGCCGAACGGCTGCGAGAGCTGCGCGGGCGTGATGTCGGCGACGATGTCCTTGCTCGTGACGGCCGGGGACTGCGCGGACAGCGCACGCTTGGCCCGCATGTCCCAGCCGCGCACGCCGGCGGTGGCGACCTGCCCGGCCGCCGTCACCGCGACCCGGCTGTGCAGCGCGTTGTGCCCGAATTCGAGCACGTACGGGCTCTGCGCGGCCGGCGTCGTGTCGGACGGCGCGCCCGCGGCGGGCTTCAGCTTGCCGAAGCAGAGCTTCCCGTCCTCGTCGAAGGACAGGTGGACGTCGTTCTCCTGGGCGAGCCGGGAGAGGAAGTCCCAGTCGGTGATGTTCGGCTGGGTGGCCAGCTCGTACACCGTCGGCGTCGACTCGATCCTGCCGAGCTTGAGCCTGCTGAGCCCGGCGACGCGGCGCACGATGTCCGACGCCGTCATGTTCGGATAGCCCTGCACGCGGCGGTTGCGCAGCAGCCGGTGCCCCGGGTCGTAGCCGCGCACGACGAGGGACTTGCCGCCCCCGTCCGCGTCCACCTCCAGGGCGGTGACCTCACCGGTCAGCATCGGCTTGCCGCGCACCCCGTCCGTGAACGGGCTGAGCACCGCCTTCGCACCCACCTTGATCTGCGGGAACTTCTCCAGGATGTCCCCGCCCGTGTCGGCGAAGGTCAGCTGGAAGGCGGACGGCACGTTCACACTGGAGTCCACCCAGCCCTCGACGAGCAGCACGGCGAGCTTGTCGGGCAGCACGGACCCGCCGATCTCGGCGTGCAGGACGCTCGTGTACGTCTTCTCACTCATGCGGACTCCATCGGCTTGGGGACGGCGGCGGGGCCGCCGGGGCGGGCCTCGTCGGCGGCGGGCAGCAGCAGCTCGGTGCCGGGCCGCAGCCGCATCGGGTCGTCGATGTCGTTGGCCTCCGCGATCAGCCGCCAGCGGGTGGCGTCCCCGTACTCCCGCCACGCCAGCGACGCCAGCGAGTCACCGGCGACCGTGCGGTGCACGCGGCGCGCGGAGAGCGCGCCCGAGGTCGGGTTCTGCCCCTTGGTGGGCATCGCGACCTCGGTGAGCGAGAGCGAACAGGTGGCGCGGATCGGCTCACCGGTCGGATTGAACAGGGTGTACGTGGCACTGACGTCGGTCACGTACGCCACGAACTGCACGGTGTTGAACGACCCCCACGAGAACCGCACCCACGGCGGCGAAGGCCGCTTCGAGGTGACGCTCTGCGGTGTCACCTCACAACACGACAGCAGCATCTCGACCTGCTTCTGCACCTTCCCCGCGTTGGGCGTGCCCGACGAGTCGAGGAACACCTCCAGCTTGAGGGTGGCCGGGGCGGCGCCGGTGAACTTCGGCGGGGCGCCGCGCGTGTAGGCGACGGCGCGCTGCGTACGCCACTCGGCCGACCGCCCCATCTGAAGCTGCGTCGGATTGAACTGGAACTCCACCTCACCGATCCGCCCGCCCATCGAACCGCCGAGGTCGGTCGGCGGCTGGTGGATGGCGAGCGCGGCACGCACCAGGCTCGCACCGGCCCGGCCACCGGTCGGCGCGGCCATCTCAGGCACCCCCCGCGTCGGTGAAGCCGTGATGCGCGATCTCCAGCGTCTCCGTCGCCACGGACGGACTGTCCGGGCTGAGGCTCGGCCCCTGCCAGCGCACGGGCAGCACCTCGACGAGCCCCCACTGCGCGACGACGGAACCGTCCGCGCGCAGCGCCGCGATCTGCGCCGTGGGCCGCGAGATCCCCGTCGCGATGGACGAGATCCAGGCGGCCACGCGGGACGTGTCGGCGGTCAGGGGCCGGGTGAGCCGGATGGTGGAGAAGGTCACGCGGGTCGGCAACTGCCAGACGAACCCGTTGTTGCCGCCCTCCTGCCGCTGCTCCACCTCCACCTCGGAGGAGAGCCCGTCGCACCCGTTGAACAGGCCGAGGTCCTGGCCGTCGATGGTGAGCTTGAAGAAGACGGTCGAGCCTGGGTCCAGTGTCGAGGGCATGGGTTCTCTTTGCTGTGGAGGTGACGGTGACGGGGGGGCGGGGGTTGCGGGGCGCGTGGTGGCTAGCGGCCGTGGTCGCGCAGCCGGCCGACCCGCTCACGGTCGCTGCGCAGCTCCGCGCGGAGCAGCCGCGAGAGGGGAGCGAGGAGCCGCCGCGCCAGGTCGTCGAGGTCGGCGGGGGTGGCTTCGGCGGATGCGGGGGTGGGTGCGGACTGGGCTTCGGGGGTGGTGGCGGGTGCGGGAGTGGGCGGGGTGTGGGTGCGTTGGGCGGGGGTGGGGGTGGGGCTTTGGCGGGGTGGGGTGGTTGGAGCGGGTGATGGCTGCGGGGCTTGGGTGGGGGCGGGGGCCGGTGCGGGGGTGGCCGGGGGTGTGGGGGCGCTTCGCTGGACGGTGCGGGGGCGCACGGGGGCCGGGGAGGGGGCGGGTGTGGGGGTCGGGCGGGGTGTGTGGGGGCCGCCGGGGGTTTTGAGCGGGACGACGATGGGGGTGGTGCGGGGGGCGCTGGTGTGGTTGCCGTTGCCGTTGCTGGGGTGGGGTGTGGTGAGCGCTGACTGTTGGAGGGGGACGGGTGAGGGGGCGGGGGCGGGGGTGACCGGCTTGGCCGGGTTGGCGCCAACTCCGCGCGGCGTGAGCGGTGTTGTCGCCCCACCCGTCGCCGGGGTGTGGGTCGTCAGGCTTCGGGAGGGGGAGAGGGGGAGGGCCAGGCCGGTGGTGGCGGGCGCTGCGGGCCGGTAACTGCCGGGGGCGATGCGGCGGTTCACGGGGACGACGGGGAGGGGCTGGGCCGGGGGTTGCGGTTGCGGTTGCGCCTGCGCGTGCGGCTGTGTCTGCTGAGGCGCTGGTGTGGGCCCGGGGGTGGGATCAGGGATGGGTGTGGGTGCTGAGGCAGGCGTGGGTGTGGCGGGGGCGGTCGCCGACTTCTGCACGGGGGTGACCGGGGCGCCGATCGGAGTCCGGCGCGGACGGTCCTGCGGCGCCGGGGCGCTGTACGCGGAGGAGGCGGGCGAGGGCTGCTGGCTCAGGGGCTGGCCGAGGCCCGGCCGGGGCGCGCCAGAGGGTGCGCCACCGCCGTCCTGCGCGCGCCGGACCCGGCGTACGAGAGGCCGTCGCTGTACGGGCTGAACGGGGGAATTCGCCCGCACAGCGACGGGGTTCGGGGCCGCGGACGCGGCGTGCGTCCCCGGACCGGTGGGGGGCACCGGTCCGGGGACATCGGTGGGCCGGACGCGGGCGGCGGCGTCCGGCAGGGCAGGGCTGGAGGGGGCGGCGCCGGGTGTGGTGGCGGCGGGCTCAGTGGCGCCGGTGGAGGTGGCTGCGGACGACTTGCTGACGGGTGAGCTGTTGCTCGCCGACGTGTCGACGGCGGAGTCGGCGACGGCAGCCGCACTGTCTGCGGTCGGGCTGTCGGCGGTCGGGCTGGTGGCAGGCGGCGTCGTACGTGTGGCCCCCACGGGGAAGATCCGCCGCTCCGGCACCACGGCGGGCGCGGCCGACACGAGCGGGGAACGCCCTGTCCGTGCCCGCTGCACCACGGGTACGGCGGGGGAACCGGCCCGCGCCGAGCCGCCGGCCGACGGGGTGCTGCCCGTGCCGGGCACGGGGATGGTCCGGGCGCTGCTGAGCGGCGCGGTGCCGGACGTGGTTGGGGTCGCGGTCGTGGCGGTCCGGCGCGCGGAGGGGGAGCGGTCGGCCTTGGCGGAGCCGGGCGCGGGTGCGCCGGTGCTCGGCACGGCACTCTCGCGGGAGCCGCGGGGCCCGTCGCTGCGCGCGTCACGCTCCGGCTGGGCGGCAGGCGTGGTGGCCGCCGCCGGGGCGGTCGCCGTCTCGCCGAGCGACGGGGGCGTCTGCGTACGCCGCTGGACGGGGCGGTCCGCGGTGGACGGCGCTGCTCCCTGCGGGGGCTTGCTGCCCTCGGGGCTCGGGCTCGCCGGAGTGGCGGTCGGTCGTTGGACGGGGCGGTTCGGGGCGGACGGCGCTGCTCCCTGCGGGGGCTTGCCGACCTCGGGGCTCGGGCTCGCCGGAGTGGCGGTCGGTCGCTGGACGGGGGTGTCCGCGTCTCCGAGCAGGGGCTTGGTGGCGGGTGCGGCGGTGCGATCGCCGCGCGGCGTCTGGGCGCCGGAACTCGGCGGCGTGGTGGTGGCGCTGCGGCCTGGTGTGTCGGCCTTGGGGTGCGCCTGGGTGGGGGTCCGGCGTTGGACGGGGCGGTCCGGGGTGGACGGCGCTGGCGCCTGCGGGGGCTTGCCGGTCTCGGGGCTCGGGGTCGTCGGATTGGCGGCCTGTCGTTGGACGGGGCTGTCCGCGTCGCCGAGCAGGGGCTTGGTCGCGGGTGTGGCGGTGTGATCGTCGCGCGGGGGCTGGGTCGCGGAACTCGGCGACGTGGTGGTGGCGGTCCGGGGTTGGACGGGGTGGTTCGGGTCGGTCCTGGGGTGCGCCGGGGTGGGGGCTTGCGGTGTGGCGTGCTGAGGGGGCGGGGGTGTGGTCGTGCGGCGCTGGACCGGGTGGTCCGCGTGGGGCGCGGGCGAGGTGGTTCGGGGGGTCTGAGGTCCCGGCGCAGCCGCAGGGAACGGGGCAGGGGAAGGGGCAGGAGTTGTTGGCGCGGGGGGAGGCGCGTCGCCGAGCAGGGGTGCGGTCGGGGGCGCGTCGGCGCGGCTGTTGTCGCGGGGGGCCTGGTTCTTGCGGCCCGGCGTCGTGGTGGGGGTGGTGCTGGTGCTGCGCTGGACCGGGGGAGTGGGCGCGCCGCTGTTCCGGGGGGCTTCTGCCCCGGGGCTCTTCGGGGAGGCGGTACGGGGAGGCTGGCCTCCTGGCGCTGGAGCTGGGGCGGGGGCGGGGGTCGCTGCTGCCGGGGCAGGCGCGTTCGTACGAGTGGCACGCGGTGCATCCTGAACACGGCTCGGCGACGTCGTGGCCGAACCGTGGCCCTGGGGCTCCTCCGCCGGGGCGGCCACGTGGCGTACGCCCGTTTCGCGGGCAGGCTGCGCACCGGTGGCCGTACGACTGCCACCCCGTACCGCATCCTTCGCGGCCGACGTCGCACGCTGTACGGCATCACCGGGAGCTGGCGCGGCGGAGCTCGTCGTGGGGAACGTCGGTCGTGCAACCGGCTCGAACGGCGCGAACGGCTCGTCCTGCCCCTCCTCCGCCCGGCCCCGCACCGGCAGCCTCAGCGGCGGCAGGTCGAGGTCGCCCGGGCGGCCGGCGACCGGCGTGAGCACGCCGTGCAGCAGGCCCCCGGGGGCCGAGGCCCGCACCGCGTGGCCCAACTCGCCGCCGAAGGAGGGGTTCTGATGGGTGGCGAGCATCGCGCCGAAGCCCTGTTCCGCGACCGTACGCGGCGCCGCGAGCACACGCTGGACCGGCGGCACGGCAGCCCACCCACCGTCACCAGCACGAGAACCCGCACCCGCACCCGCACCTGCACCGACCCCGGCACCGGCCTCAGCCGCCGCACCAGCCTCAGCCTCAGCACCGCCATCGGTACCGAAGTCACCCGCAGGCGCGTCGCCCCGCGACCCCCGCCGCCACCTGAACAAGCCCATCACTTACCTCGACTGCCTCGACTCACCGACCGCTACCGGTCACCCCACCGACCCCACTGACCCCACCGACCCCCACCGACCGTCACTGCCTCGCCTCCGCCTGCTCCACCAGCTTTCCGGTCCGCGCCACGTACGCGCGCCGGTCCGCGTGTTCGAGGTCGAGGATGTCGTCCATGCCCCAGTGGAAGTGGTAGGCGAGGTACGCGACTTCCTCCTCGATGCGGTCGGCCGCGTACGTCACGATTCCCCCAGGCGGCTCCCGGCCAGCTCCACCTCGAAGGACTCCGAGCAGTGCGGGCAGGCCACGGCCGCGCGGGTGTGGCCCTCCGCGTTGATCTGCCGGTAGAAGTCCTGGAGGAAGGCCAGGTCGGAGGCGAACATGTTCTCCACCGTGCCGTCGTGGACGGAGCCGAGCGTGCCGAGCCGGGTGATGACCCGGCCCAGCAGCACCACGGACAGGTAGGCGGGGTTCTCGCGCACGCGGACGTCCCGCAGCGGCACCAGTTCGTCGCGTGCCGTCGCGAGCCGCATCGCGCCGTTGCGGTGCACGGTGCCCGACTCGTCCACGAAGCCGCGCGGCAACTCGAACTCGAACTCCGTGCGCAACGGTTCACGCGTCGCGGCCGCCGCTGCGCCGGGCGCCGCCGTGCCGGGCACCGCCCCCGTGCTCACCCCCGCCGGGCCTTCGCGCCGCATTACTCGATGACCAGCTCTTCGAAGACGATGGTGACCTGCTCGGTCAGCGCGGCGGCGTCGCCCGCCTTGACCCCGCTGGTCTCCACCTTGCTGCACCAGGCGTTGCGCAGGTTGTAACGCTTCACCGGGTTGTTCTGGTAGTCCATCATCATGATCGTCGCGTTCTTGCGCGCCGAACCCATGTCGCCCGCGATGGACTTGTTGATCCACTCGCTGAAGACGGGGCTCTGCGTCATACCGCGGGTGACGGTGCACTGACCGGCCTTCTTCACGCCGGGCATCTTCTTCACGACGGGCTTGCCGTCGGCCGACACCTGCTGGTACTCGATGACGTCCTGCTCCATGGAGAGGCCGCTGACCTCCTGGAGGTACTCGACCATGACGCCGTCGATCTGGAGGCCGAAATTGTGTGTGGTGAGGGCGTCACCGGGCTGCAAAGACAAGGGGTTTCACTCCTGTTGGGATGTTTCTCGGGGGCCTGACGCGCGTACGCGGACGGATTACTCCTCCAGTTCGCCGCCCCCGCCGGAGAACTGGGCGAGCCGGAACACCACGAACTCGGCGGGCTTGACCGGCGCGATGCCGATCTCGCAGACGACCCGGCCGAGGTCGACCGACTCGGCGGGGTTGGTCTCCTCGTCGCACTTCACGTAGAACGCGTCCTCGGGGCGCGAGCCGAACAGCGCGCCGGAGCGCCACTCGTTGACGAGGAACGCCGAGACGTTGCGGCGGATGCGCGCCCACAGGGCGTGGTCGTTCGGCTCGAAGACGACCCACTGGGTGCCGATGAGGATCGACTCTTCGAGGTAGTTGAAGTAGCGGCGCACGTTCAGGTAGCGCCAGGCCGGGTCCGACGCCATGGTGCGCGCGCCCCACACGCGGATGCCGCGGCCGGGGAACGCGCGGATGCAGTTCACGCCGACCGGGTTGAGCAGGTCCTGCTCGCCGCGGGTGATCTGGAGCTCCAGGTCGACGGCGCCGCGCACGATCTCGTTGGCGGGCGCCTTGTGGACGCCGCGCTCGGCGTCGTTGCGCGCCCAGATGCCGGCCATGTGGCCGGACGGCGGCACGACCACCGACTGGCCGGACGCCGGGTCGAAGGACTTGATCCAGGGGTAGTAGAGCGCGGCGTAGCGCGAGTCGTAGCCGGCCAGCTCCTGCCGCCACTGGCGGACCTGGCGGGCGTTGAGCGACGGCGGCGGGTCGATGATGGCCATCCGGTCGCCCATGAGCTCGCAGTGCGCGATGAGACCGAGCTGGACCGCCTTGACCTGCTCCTCGTCGATCAGGCCCTGCTGGTAGGCGGCCATCAGGTCGGGGACGGCCACCATGTTGACCTCGTCCAGGGCCTCCAGGCCGCCGAAGCCGGTGCGGTCCGCGGAGTCACCAATGAACTGGGCGGTCTCGACGCGGTCGACGGCACCGTTGGACGCGGGCACGCCGGGCGTGGCGGGGGCCGGCGGCGCGAGCGTCACGGTCTGCGCGTCGGGCCTGGCCAGCTGGCCGCCCGCCGCGGCCTCCTCCAGGGCGATGGTCTTGGAGCGCTGCTTGACCTGGGTGACGACGTAGTTCCGGGCGGTCTTCTTCGCGCTGACGTCGAAGCTCTCGACGACCTTGTCGCCGTCCTTGACGATCAGCTTGAAGCGGTCGGCGGTGCCCTCGCCCTCGCCGTCCTGCACCTCGACGGTCAGGGCCCCGCCGTTCGCGGTGCCCGCGGTGATCGCGGAGACCGAGAAGTTGCCGAGCGCAACGGGCTCGCCCGCGGTGAGCTCCTTGGGCGCCTGCGCGGGCGCCGCGGACCGCTCCCGGGGCTCGGCGCCGTCGGTGCCGCCGACCCGCACGATGTACGCGGCGGAGCCGCCGTTGTTGAAGAACCCGTACACGGAGTGCGCCAGGTAGTACCCGTCCGTGAACTCGCCGAACGCGGC
This sequence comes from Streptomyces sp. NPDC030245, assembly GCF_055572995.1. Classification (NCBI taxonomy): domain Bacteria; kingdom Bacillati; phylum Actinomycetota; class Actinomycetes; order Kitasatosporales; family Streptomycetaceae; genus Streptomyces; species Streptomyces sp. NPDC030245. The sequence goes on from NZ_JBVICF010000003.1 coordinate 282,865, forward strand.
CACGTACTGGGACCAGTTGGTCACCAGCGTCGGCTCGTTGAGCGGTCCCCGCGGTGCCAGGCCGACGAAGGCCGCAACGGACGTGCCGACCCCTTCGATGGGGCGTGAACCGCTGGCGACTTCCTCGATGTAGACGCCGGGGGACAGGTAGTTGGGCATGCTGCTGTGCTCCAAGTTTTCGAGGTGCGGGACCGGCGCACAGCCGGCACGGATTCGTACCGTGTCGACGATGTCCCACGCGCGGGCCGGTGCGTAGAGACGGACGGACGTCCGTGAGGGCAGATGCCGCTGCCCGTTCAGCCGTCGGACGACAGCCGCCGACCCGCGCGTGCGCGCCGGCCCGCGGGTCGGGGGGGCGGCGGGCCGGCGCGGGTTGCCCGTCCGGTCACCCCCGCGGCGCGCGGCACGGGGCGCTCGCCGCCCCCGGCCGAATGTCGGTGGTCGTTGGCGCATATGCCACGCCCCGGGTGTCCACAGCGTCAATACCTGGTCAACAAGGTGGCGCAAGTGCCCCACGCGTGGCGGGACCCCCGTGGGGCTGACGTAACGTTTGGTGCGTACGGTCACGCGTGGCCGGTATGAACGGGCACTTCCAGGTGCGTCACGGGGCAAGGGGTGCGGGGCTGACGATGCGGGGTGACGCGGGCGGCCGGCCGGGCCGGGACGGCGAGCGGGGAGCCGGCCCGGACGATCCGGGCGGGGCGCTGTGGTTCCAGGTCCTCGGGCCGGTGCGGGCGTGGCGGGCCGGGCAGCCCCTCGTGCTCGGGCCGCCGCAGCAGCGCGCGACCCTGGCGGCCCTGCTGCTGCGCGGCGGGCACCCGGCGTCCGCGTCCGAGCTGGTCGACGCGTTGTGGGACGAGGAACCGCCGCCGCGTGCGGTCGGCACGCTCCGTACGTACGTCTCCCGGCTCCGCGCCCTCCTCGAACCCGACCGGCGCGCCCGCGAACAGGCCAGGATCCTGGTGTCGGCCGGCGACGGGTATGCCCTGCGGCTGCCGCCCGGCGCCGTCGACGCGTCCGAGCTGGAGGACCGGGTGGCCGCGGCGCGCGCGATGCGGGCCGCCGGGGAACACGCCGAGGCCTATGCGGAGCTGACCGCGGCGCTCGCGCTCTCCGACGGTGCCCCGCTGGCCGGGCTGCCCGGCCCGTACGCCCGGCGCCAGCGGGACCGGCTCACCGAACTGTCCGTCACCGCGCAGGAGGAGTTCTTCGCCTGCGCGCTCGAACTGGGCTGCCACAGCGAGACGACTGCGCCCCTGCGTGTCTTCGCCGCCGAACATCCGCTGCGGGAGCGCGCGCAGGCCCTGTTGATGCTGGCCCTCGACCGCGGTGGGCGGCGCGCGGACGCCCTCGCCGTGTACGAGACGACGCGCCGCACGCTCGCCAACGAGCTCGGCGTCGACCCGGGCAAGGAACTCACCACGCTGCACGACGGGCTGCTGCGGGGCACACCGCTGCCCGCGGCCGCCGTCCCGCGGCCGGTCCCGCACTCCCCGCGCTCCCCGCAGGCCCCGCAGTCTGCTCTGTCTTCGCCGTACGCTGCGCCACCGCGGGTCGGCGGGCAGCAGTACCGCATGTCTGTGCGGCCGGATGTACGGCCGGATGATAGTGGGGGACAGGGACAGGGACAGGGACAGGGACAGGGGCAGGCGTCGGCGCAGGCACGGGTGCAGGGGCAGGCGCGGGAGCAGGTGCAGGGGCGGGCCGAGGCGTGGGGGCAGCCGCATGCGCAGCTGCACGCGCACATGGCGCGGCACGCGGATGCGGTGCCGCGCAGGCACGGGGAGCCGCAGGCGAATGCGGAGCCGCAGTTGCACGGGGAGCCGCAGGCGCATGCGGCGCCGTACACGCACATGGAGCCGCACCTGCATGTGCAGCCGCACACGCGTGCGGAGCCGCGCTTGCACGGGGAGTCGCCCGCGCATGCGGCGCCGTACATGCACGCGGAGCCGCACCTGCATGCGCAGCCGCATACGCACGCCGAGCCGTACGCGCACGCCGAGCCGCACATGCTCGCGCAGAGGTACCAAAGCACGGCCCCGCCCCTTCCCCCGCCCCCGCCCGCCCGCGCGGACCGGGTGGCGACCCGTCCCCTACCCCTGAACGGGACCTCCCCGGCCCCTGCCCGTACCTCCACTCCCACTCCCACCCCCCTCGTCCCCGCCCAACTCCTCCCCGACGTGACCGACTTCGCGGGCCGGGAGGCCGAGGCGCGGCTGCTCACCGAGATCCTGCGCACCGCCAGCTCCGGCCGCACGATGGCCGTGGCGACGCTCACCGGCCTCGGCGGCGTCGGCAAGACCGCACTCGCGGTGCACGTCGCACACGCCTTACGCGAGGAGTTCCCCGACGGGCAGCTGTACGTCGACCTGCGCGGCGCCGACCCGGCGCCCGGCGTCGACAGCGGCAGCGCGCTCACCGGATTCCTGCGCGCCCTCGGCATCCCTGAGAGCGCTCTGCCCGACGGACTCGACCAGCAGACCGCGCTCTACCGCTCGCTCCTCGCCGGGCGCCGCGTCCTCGTACTCCTCGACAACGCCCGCGACACCGCCCAGGTGCGGCCCCTGCTGCCCGGCACCCCGGGCTGCGCCGTCCTCGTGACCAGCCGCTGGCGGACCATCACCCTGCCCGGCGCGCGCCTCGTCGACGTCGAGACGATGGACGAGCCGCAGGCGCTCGGCCTGCTCTCCGCCATGGCCGGCGGCCGGCGCGTGGCCGCCGAACCGGAGGCCGCGCGCGAACTCGTCGCGATCTGCGGCGGCCTGCCGCTCGCCGTCCGTATCGCCGCCGCGCGCCTCGCCGCCAGGCCGGGGCGTCCGGTCGCCGACCTCACGGCGCGGCTGCGCGACGAGCGCCGCAGGCTGGACGAGCTGCGGGTGGACGACATGGGCGTCGAGGCCACGTTCCGGCTCGGCTACGAAGCACTGGAGCCGGAGCTCGCCCGCGCCTTCCGCGTGGTGTCGCTCTGCTACATGCCGTCCTTCTGCCGCGGTGCCGCTGGCGCGCTGCTCGACGTGAGCGACGAGGAGGCGGAGGCGCTGGTGGAACGCCTCGTCGACGCCGGGCTCATGGAGCTGTACGGGGAGGACCGGTACCGGTTCCACGACCTGGTGCGGCTCTTCGCGCGGCAGCAGTGCGAGCTCCGCGAGAGCGAGGCGGAGCGCGCCGCCGCGCGGCTCCGCTTCCTCGACTATGTCGTGGCCACCGTCATCACCGCGATCCGCCGCACGAAGCCGCACAGTGTGCTGCCGCGGCTGCTGCACAGCCCCGCCTCCCCGGGCAAGGACCTGCCCGACGAGGCCGCTGCGCGCGACTGGCTGGTCGTCGCGCACTCCCGGCTGTGCGCCGCAGCGGAGGAAGCCCTCCGCCACGTCCCAGAGCCCACCCCCCACCACCACCCGCCCACAACTTCGCCCCAGGCACCCGGCGGCATCGCCCACCGTCCTGGTGCAGGCCACCGGCCGGTGGATACCGGCCAGGCCCCCGACACGGCCCACGCGCTTGAGGCGAGCCACGCGCCCGGCACAGGCCACGCGCTTGACGCGGGCCATACGTCCGGTGCGGGCCGCGCGCCGGACGGCAACCACCGGCCTGGTGCAGGCCGTGCGCCCGACGCGGGCTACGCCTCGGGTGCGGCCCACGCATCCGGTGCGGGCCACTGGCCGGTAGATGCCGGCCACGCCTCCGGCACGGGCCACGCGCTGGACGCGGGCCGCGCGTCCGGTGCGGGCCGCGCGTGGGACGGTAACTACCGGCTTGGTGAAGGCCACGCGCCTGACGCGAGCTACGCGTCCGTCGCAGGACACGCCCCGGACACGGCCCACACACCCGGCGTCGGCCACCGGCCTGGCGCAGGCCACCGGCCGGTGGATACCGGCCACGCACCCGACACCCGCCACGCACCCGACGTCGGCCACGCACCCGACGTCGGCCACGCACCCGACGTCGGCCACGCGCCCGGCGCCAGCCACCCGCCCAACACCACCAGCCCCCCGCCCAACACCACCAACCCCCCGCTGGACGGCGCGTCCGACGGCCCACCCGGCCTGCGCCCCACCGTAGACCTGCTCACTGCCTGGTCCCACCTCGTGGTCGGTACCACCCGGCACCGTGATCTGGAGCCGCTCGCCGAGCTGGCCCTGCGCACCGCGCGCAGTCACGGGGACGACCGGTCCGCCGGGCGCGCGTTGCGGCTTCTCGGGGCCCCGCACTACGGCACGGAGACCTTCGGCCGTGCCGAGCGTGCGTTGCGGGAGGCGTTGCGGCTCGCCGCGGGTACCGGTGACCTGCTGGTCGGGGCCGAGGGCGGGCACGAGCTGGGCATCGTGCTGATGGGTACGGGGCGGTACGAAGAGGCGTTGGAGCAACTGCGGCTCGCGTACGCGAGGTTCGGCGCGCTCGGCGGAGACGACGACCGGATTCGCATCCTGTCGCACATGGCGCGGGCCTACGTCGGCCTGGGCCGGCGCGCGGCGGCCGACACCGCGCTCGTCGAGTCGGTGCGCCAGGCACGCCGCTCCGGCAGCACGTCGACGCTCGCGCACGTCCTCTACCAGGCGGGCTGCGCGCTGCTCGGGGACGGCCGGGCGGCCGCGGCGGCGGAGCGGCTGCGCGAGGCACAGCGTCTGCACGGCCGCACCCGGGACCCGCGCTGGGAGGCCCTCTGCTGGGCCCGCCTCGCCTACTGCGAACTTGAGGAGAACCGGCCCGGCGAGGCGATGCGCTGCGCCGACGCGGCGCTCGCCGTCGAGGGGGAGCTGGGTGACGCGTTCTGCCACGCCCTCGCGATGGCCGCGCGCGGCCGGGCCCTCCTGGCCCTCGGCGACCTCGACCGGGCCAGGGCCGCGCTCCGGATCGCCCACCGCGTCCTGGAGCGCCGCGGCGCCGCGGAGGCCACGGAGACGGCCGCCCTGCTGTCCCGCTGTCAGCGTCCCGCGATCCCGAAGCCCGCGAAGTCGGCGAAGTCGGCGAAGTCCGCGCTGTCCGCGCTCTGCTGACGCCCCATCGGCGCGTCCGCTCGACCGCTCGGGCAGGGAGCACTGCCCTCGGCTTCGCCCTTTCGTACCAGGAGAATGGGCGAGGTGCCTTCTACCGTGCCCGTATGACGTGGTGGAACTCCCTTGACCCGGCCGCGGTGACCGTGGATCCCGGTGGCCGAGCGACCGTACGGCTTCGCATACGCAATACGGGAGACACGGTCGAGGAGTTCCGCCTGGGAATCGTCGGCGCGCCCGCCGGCTGGGCCCGCGTCGAACCCGAGGTGCTGCGGCTCTACCCGGGCAGCGAGGGCACCGCCGAGGTGTCCTTCGCGCCGCCCCGCTCGTCCGACACGAAGGCCGGACCCACGCCCTTCGGCATCCGCGTCGAGCCGACCGAGCACCCCGAGGCACGCGACGTCGTCGAGGGCCAGGTCACCGTCACGCCCTTCTCGGAGGTACGGGCCGAGCTCCTGCCGCCCACCATCGTCGGACGCTTCCGCGGCCGGGCGTCGGTCGCCGTGGACAACCTCGGCAACACCCCGCTGACCGCGTCGCTCACCGTCCGCGACGACGCGGGCCGGCTCGCCTTCGACGTCACGCCCACGGCGATCCAAGTGGCCCCGGGCCGCGCCGCGTTCGCCCGTTTCACCGTACGTCCGCAGCAGGTGCAGTGGACGGGGTCCGCGCAGGCGCACCCGCTCACCGTCGCCGTGCGCCGCTCCGGTGACGAGCAGGCCCACGAGCTGCCGGGCAGCTTCGACCAGCGCCCTGTCCTGCCCCGCTGGCTCCTCGCGCTCGGCAGTGTCGTCGCCGCCCTCGGCATCGCCTTCATGGTGGTCTGGTTCTCGTACGCCCCCAAGTTCAGCGGGTCGGCCCGCGAGAACCAGGCGGCCGCCGCGCCCGACGCGGTCCCGCAGGGCGGCGAGAAGGAGAAGCTCGCGGACGCCCCGCCGCCTCCCAAGGAGAAGGCGGGCGGCGACGACGTGCGCGGTGCGGGCGACGGAGGCGGCGGCAAGGGCGGCTCGGGCCCGGGCTCCGGCTCGGGATCCGGCACCGGAGGCGGCGGCTCGTCCGGCGGCGGGGGCGGTGGCGGCCGGGACGGCGACGGCGGCGGTGGCGACGAGAAGCCGGTGTCGGACCGCGGGCCCGCCCGCAGCGGCCCGCCCTGGAAGCGCGGCTACAAGTCCGACGTCGTCGTCGAGTACGCCCAGCGCCGCCTCGCGGCCCTCGGCTCGAACAACCCGTGCACCCTCACCGGCTCCTACACCCCCGGCGTCATCGACGCCAAGACCGAGGACAAGTTGATCTGTTACCAGCAAGCGGTGGTCCACTCCGGCCAGACCTCCGGCAAGAACACCGCGCAGATCTTCGAGACGGACGATCTCGGCGAGCTCGGCCGGGCCACCCTCACCTCGCTGTGGGCGCAGGGCGTCCGCCCCGACCACGTCCGCTCCGGAGCGGACAACTGGGAGGTCATGCAGGTGCAGGCGGCGTTCTGGTGGGCCTCGCAGGCCGGCATCAGCGACGGGGACCTGGACCGCGACCGGGCCTACGCCGAGCACGGCGTCGCCTACTTCGAGAACGGCCGCCGCGCGCCCGTCACGGCGAGGTACAACAGCAACACGGCCGCCCACATCAAGGAGTACCAGGCGTCCGTCGGCCTCCCGGCGACCGGCGTCGCCGACAGCAGGACCCTGCAAGCCATGGTCGGCGGCAGCGTCAAGAACCCCGGCGTGAAGGGGCGTTGAGCCACATGTGGACCGCACTCGAACCCTCCGCGACCACCGTGGAACCCGGCTCCACCACGAGCGTACGGCTGCGCGTGCGCAACACCGGCGACACCGTCGAGGAGTACCGCCTCCAGGTCGTCGGCGCCGCCGCGGGATGGGCCCGCGTACAACCCGACGTACTGCGCCTGTACCCGGGAGCGGAGGGCACCGCCCAGGTCGAGCTCGCACCGCCGAGGACCCCGGACGCGCAGGCGGGCCCGACGCCGTTCGGTGTCCGGGTGCAGCCCCGCGAGGCCGCGCACGCGGCGGACGTGGCCGAGGGCCAGGTCACCATCACCCCCTTCGCCGAACTGCGCACGGAACTCCTGCCGCTGGTCGTCAGCGGCCGCCTCAGCGCCAAGGCGTCGGTGGCCGTCGACAACCTCGGCAACCAGCAGCTGACGGCCTCCTTCTCCGGCCGTGAGAACGGCGACGCGCTGGAGGTCGAGGCCGAGCCCGGCTCCGTGCAGGTCGCCCCCGGCCGCGCCGGCTTCGCGGAGCTGCGGCTCAAGCCGGGCGCGGTGAGCTGGGTGGGCGGCACCACCAAGCATCCGTTCACCGTCTCCGTGCTGCGGGCCGGGGTGCCCGAGCCGGTGGAGCTGCGCGGCACGTACGTACAGCCGTCGGTGATCCCGCGCTGGGCGATGGCGGTGTTCTCGGTGCTGTTCGCGCTGGGCCTCGCGTTCGCCGTGCTCTGGTTCCAGCACAAGCCGAGCATGTCCACCCAGGCGAGGGAGAAGCCGGGGAAGCAGCAGGAGCTGCCGCAGACGGACGGCATGAAGCAGGCGCCGAGCCCGAAGCCGAGCGACACCGAGGAGAAGGAGAAGGAGGAGCCCGCGCCGCCGCCGGAGAAGAAGGACGACGCTCCGAAGTCGAAGCCGGGCGGCGGCGAGAAGAAGGACGACGAGCCCAAGGGCCCCAAGACGCACACCATCCGCAGCAGCGAGGGCAGCGGCTGGTACCTGGAGGTCAAGAAGGGCGAGCAGGCCGACGGCACCTACGTCGGGCAGAACCCCGAGCTCACGGACGAGTTCGGCGAGAACCAGAACTGGATCCTGCACCACTACCCGGAGTCCGACACCTACGCCCTGGAGCCCGCAAGCGCCCCGGGCACCGTCCTGGACCAGAAGGTCAACACGAACATCGCGCAGATCTTCCACGCGCCGCCGGAGAACATCAAGACCGGTCGGCTGCCGGACAACCAGAAGTGGAAGCTGGAGAGGCGCGACGACGGGCTGACGCGGATCGTCGCCGTCGGCTCCGGCGAGTGCCTCGTCGACATGCAGAACGACACGAGCGCCGTCACGTGGAAGTGCGACGACCGCAAGAGCATGGGCTGGACGATCTCCGACTGGCCTGAGTAGTCGACGCACCGCCTGCCCGTCCGCCCGTCGGCCGCCGTCACGGCTGGTCGTCGCGTTCCGGCCAGGTCATGCCCGAGACCACCGCGCGGAACGCCGTGCGGTAGGTCGAGGGGCTGGTGCCGGTGGAGCGCTGGAAGTGGTGGCGCAGGTTGGCCGGGGTGCCGAGGCCGGTGCGGGCCGCGATGCGCTCCACCGGGTCGTCGGTGCGCTCCAGGAGCCGCTGGGCGCTCTGGAGCCGCGTGCGGAGCAGGTACTGGAGCGGGGTGAGCCCCGTCTCGGCACGGAAGCGGCGGGTGAGGCTGCGCACGCCGAGCCCCGCCCGGGCCGCGATGTCCTCCAGGGTCAGCGGGCGGTGCAGGTTGGCCTCCATCCACCGCGTCACCGGTTCGAGGCTGCTGCCGGGCGGGGTGACGGCGTTGTACGCGGCCTCCGCGAGAGCACCGTGAGCCGCCTGCGCACCGGCCCCCGGGGGCGTCCCCTCGGTGTCCTGCGGCTCGGCGTGCAGATGCAGGAAGAGCTGCCGCTCCGTCTCGATGGCCACGACCTCCCCATGGTCCAGGGTGATCAGGTGCAGGCACAGGTCGATGCCTCCGAGCACCCCGGCCGCGCTGTGGAAGGGGCCGTCGGCCACCGCGGAACCCTCCGGGTCCACGTCGACACGGGGGTGCAGCCGGGCCAGTTCCCGCGTGTGCCGCCGGCTGGTGGCCGCGCGGCGCCCGTCCAGCAGACCGGTGGCCGCGAGCGTGAACGTGCCGGTGCCGACCGTGCCGATACGGCCCCCGCGCGCCACCACGCCCCGCAGGGCGTCCGCGACGCCGGGCGGCGGCGCGGCACGGAAACCCTCGTGCCCCGGCAGCAGCACCGTGTCGGCGGCGTCGAGACCCTCAAGGCCCCAGGGCGTCTCGACGCCGAAGGGCGCGGGCCCGCCCGTGCTCCGGAACCCGGGCCCCGCACAGATCCGCACCTCGTACTCGACCGGGTGGTGGTGCCTGGCCGCCGTGGCGAAGGCGAGCCCGGGGGCGGAGAGCTGATGTCCCGGCACCCCGTCGAGGGCGAGGACGGCGATCACTGACATGTCCAGAATTTAGCCGAGGGTGACATCGCGGCCGCTGTTTGCGGGGCCCGTCCGCGAAGGAAGATCGCAGAGCGGCCGGACGGAGACGGACAGGAGTCCCGTCCGCGCACCGCACCCGCACTCTCTGCGAAAGGCCCGTTCATGCACCACACGGACACCACCCCCGCCCCCGGGACCACCTCCGCCGACCGCTCCGGCCGTGCCCCGCGCCGGCTGCTCGCCCGGGGCGCCGCGGCCCTCGGCGCGACCGCGCTCCTCGGCGTCACGGTGATGACCGGCAGCGCGAGCGCCATCGTGAACGGCGGGGACGCCACGCAGCACTACCCGTTCATGGCGACGGTGCCGATCAAGGAGTACGGCGCCCAGTGCGGCGCGACGCTGGTCGACAAGCGGTGGGTGCTCACGGCCGCGCACTGCGTCAACCCCGAGCTGGCCACCCTGACCGGCAAGATCCGCGTCGGCAGCGACCACCGCACGACCGGCGGCTCCGTCCGGAACATCGACAAGATCGTCACCGCGCCCGGCTACGTGCAGGACATGACGGGCACGACGTACAACAAGAACGACCTCGCGCTGATACGCCTGGACCGCCCCGTCTCCCAGAAGCCCATCCGCATCGCCGAGAAGGCGGGCCCGGTCGGTACGCCCACCCGCATCCTCGGCTACGGCACGGTCGTCGAGGCGCCGACGCTGGAGGACGCGAAGTTCCCGAACCGCCTCCAGGAGCTCGACACGCGCCGGGGCGCGGTGAGCGAGTGCGGCCCCGGCTGGGCGGGCAAGACGCGGCTGTGCACGGTCAGCCAGAAGCCGAAGGCCATGGCGTGCAACGGTGACTCCGGCGGCCCGCAGATCCAGCGCGGGAAGAACGGCCGCTGGGAGCTGATCGGCGCCACGTCCGGCCCCGGCAGCCTCCGTGAGGGCTGCGGCACGGGCCCCGGCCTCTACTCCAACGTGCCCGCCTTCAAGGACTGGATCCACAAGACGATCCACAAGAGCGGCTGATCCGCACCCGCACGGCCGGTCCGCGGCTCACGAGGGCGGCTGCCACCGGCCGGGCCGCACGGATGGTTGGATTCCCGACATGTCAGTGATCGCCGTCCTCGCCCTCGACGGGGCCCCGGGCCACCACCTCACCACGCCCGGCCTCGTCTTCGGCACCGCCTGCCGCGAGCACCCCGGCGTGTCCTACGAGGTCAGGCTCTGCGCGGCCCCCGGCTTCCGGGCGACCGGCGGCCCGGGGCCCGCGCTCGCCGTCCGCCCGCCGCACGGCCTCGAAGGCCTGGCCGACGCCGATGTCGTCCTGATCCCCGGGCACGCGGGACCCCGCGCCGGACAGCCCCCCGAGGGCGTCGCCGCCGCCCTGCGTGCCACGGCGGACAGGGGCGGCCGCGTCGCCGCCGTCAGCACCGGTACGTTCACGCTCGCGGCGACCGGGCTGCTCGACGGGCGGCGGGCCACGACCGGCTGGCGGCACGTGGCGGAACTGGCCCGGCTGCACCCCCGGATCGACGTCGACCCGGTCGGCACGGTCGTCGAGGACGGCCCGTTCTGGACGGCGGCCGGGGTCTTCGGAGGCATGGACGTCTGTCTGCGGCTGCTCGCCCGCGACCACGGCCGCCGGGTCGCGGGCGAGACGTCACGGGAGCTGATCACGCCGCTGCACGTGGACGCGGACAGCGTCCAGGAGACCATCGACAGGGAGGTCGCCGAGAGCACGGGGCTCGAACCGACCTTGCAGTGGATCGACACGCACCTCCACCTCCCGCTCACCCTCCCCGAGATCGCCGCCCACGCGCGCACCTCCACCAGCAGCGTGACGCGCCGCTTCCACGACCGCACCGGGCTCAGCCCGCTCCAGTACGTGCTGCGTGCGCGCCTGCACGAGGCGATGCGGCTCCTGCGGGAGACCGGCACGCCCGTCGAGGAGATCGCGGGCGCCACGGGCTTCACCTCGCCCGCGGCGCTGCGCCACCACTTCCGTGCCCTCACCGGCACCACGCCCCGCGACTACCGCCGCACGCACGCTTCTTCGGGCCCTGAGGACGGTAGCGGCCCCCCGGGCCGATGACCGCGCCTACTGCCAGGGCAGCGTCGTCCCCGGTTCGAGGCGGCCCATCTTGCGGTACTCGCGCCGCGCCCCCGCCCGCACGTCCTCGCCCGTCACCGGGCCGCCGTGCCCCGCCGCCAGATAGGCGGCGGTCACGGCCGCCGACCGGATGCCGCCGCCGGCCAGCTCGAACTCCTTGGCGCAGACGGCCAGTTCGGCGTCGAGGTCCGGAGCGCAGGGCGTGCCCGCCAGACAGCCGCGCCACAGCGTGAGGCGCAGCTCGACGTCCGGGAAGGGGAAGTCCACCACCAGGTCGAGGCGGCGCGTGAACGCGTCGTCGATGTTGGCCCGCAGGTTGGTCGTCAGCACGGCGATCCCGTCGAACGCCTCAAGACGCTGGAGCAGATACGCGCTCTCCAGGTTCGCGTACCGGTCGTGCGAGCTCTTGACCTCCGAGCGCTTGCCGAAGACGGCGTCGGCCTCGTCGAAGAGCAGCACCGCGTCCGTGCGGTCCGCCTCGGCGAAGATCCGCTCCAGGTTCTTCTCCGTCTCGCCGATGTACTTGTCGACGACCGCCGACAGGTCCACCACGTACAGATCAAGGCCGAGTTCACCGGCCACGACCTCGGCCGACAGCGTCTTGCCGGTGCCGGAGTCCCCGGCGAACAGCGCGACCACGCCGCGCCCGCGCCCGCCGCCGGTGCGCAGCCGCCACTCGCCGAGCACCTTGTCGCGGTGCCGGGCGCGCATCGTCAGCTCCCGCAGCATGGCCAGGGGCCGGTCCGGCAGGACGAGGTCGTCGAAGCCGACCGCGGGCCGGATCCGCCGGGCGTGCTTGTCGAGCAGCGGCGCGGACTGCAACCGGGCGCTGTGCTGCACGTGCGCGGCGGTCGGCGGGGTCCCGTCGAACGCGGCGAGGCCGGTGGCGTCCCGTGCCGCGCGGCGGATCTGCGGCTGGCTGAGCCGGTACGGCGCGACGGCCTCGCCGAGGTCGAAGTCCGGTTCGTACGACGGGGTGTGCAGAGCCAGTTCGGTCTGCCAGGCGCGGGCGGTGTCGACGCCGTCCTGCGGCGCGTCCAGCGCGAGCAGCCCGGCGTCCGGCGCCCACCCGGGGTCGTACGGCTCGCTCCCGAAGAACACCACCGGTACGTCGCCGGTAGCCAACGCCCTTATGAGAGCGCCCGGTTCGGACGGCAGCGGGCCCACGACGAGCGCGGCCCGCCGCAGCCGCGCCTCGCGGACGAGCGCGACGGCCACCGCGGCCGTGTCGTCGCCCGTCCGGTGCGGGGGCCTGTGCAACAGCACGGGCAGACCGGCCGCCCGCAGCGCGTCGGTCACGGGTCCTGCGGCGGTGCCCTCTCTGCGCTCGCGCAGATGGACGGCGAGGGGCCGCTCGGCGGCGAGGGCGGCGATCCGCCCGGCGAGGGGCTGGCCGGGATCAGCCCTCTCCTCTAGCAGCAACTCAACGCTACTGCCGACGAGTTCAGGATCCAGCGCGTCGTCGCCGAGCAGGTGAGACACCACGCGCTCCGGTACGCGCAGGGCCCGCCCCGGCAGTGGCCGGTCCTCGTCCTCCACGGCGAGCAGGCCGCCGGCGCGCAGCGGCGCCAGCGGGTGGAAGCGGGCGCGGGCGAGCGGGTCGTGCGGTCCCGTGCCCGCGAGGTCGAGGGCGAGCGCGACCGTGGCCCTGCGGCGCCCGACGTCGTCGTTGAGATAGCCGTACAGCGGCTCGAAGCGGCGGTCCACGTCGGGGGCGAGGGCGGCGAGCAGGATGTGCCGGTCGAGCGCGCTCAGCCCGAAGGCCCGCGCCAACTCGCCCAGCGTCCCGGCGACTTCGGCTCCCTCGTCCTCCGGTGCGGGGGCGGGCTCCGGCGGGGGCGCGGTGGCCAGCCGGTGCGCGGTCTCCGGGGTCACGTACAGCCCGCGCAGCGGGTCCGCCGCGGTCGGGTCGTCCGCGCCGCGCCGCGCGACGAGCTCGGCCACGCGGCGGCGCAACGACTCCAACCGCGCCGGTATCGCGCTATCTATTGCGTCCATTGCGTCCATCACGTCGCCGGAGCTCACCGCTCACCCGTCCCGCTGCCCGACACGTCCCGCTGCTTGCGGAGCATCCGGGGCCGCGAGTCGCCGGGCTCGCCGTCGATGCCGCGGACACCCACGACCGCGCCCTCGGTGACCGGCGGCGCCACGGGATACGTCGGCGACACCGGGAACGGCACGGTGACCACGACGTCCAGGGACGGCTTGAGCTCACCGCCGAGCGCCGACCACACGTCCGCGAGGGACCGGGACTCGGCGGGCGGCACCGCGACGGTCAGCGGCAGCGGCGCCCGCAGCGCGGCGAGCGCGTCCGGCAGGGCGTCGGGCGGCAGCAGCTCGTGCGCGAGCAGGGTGCCGAGGGCCGCGGAGAGCAGCCGGTGCTCGTCCTCCGGCCGGTTGGTCCAGGCGGTGAGCAGATAGGAGAGCCGGAACCAGCGGGGCGGCTGCCGCCTGCGCAGCACCGCGCCGTCCGGCCCGCGCTCGGCGTACGCGCCGCGCTCGCGCCGGGCGACGTCCTCCCGGATGTCGTACAGGTACGAGTTGAGAGTGGGGGCGTTGCGCCGCGCGGCCCAGTCGCGGGTCGGCGCCTCGAAGACGACCTCGCCGGTCCCCTCGGGAAGCGCGCCGCGCAGCAGCGCGCGCAGCGCCTCGTCGACTTCGTGGATCACGGGCGGGCTCCCCGGGCAGGAACGGGGAGATGGTACGGGTGCCGCATCAGATGTATCCCTCCCGCAGCGCGTACGCGACGGCATGCGCGCGGTTCTGCAATTGCAGGCGCGTCATGAGCGCGTGCAGGACGTTCTTGACGGTGCGTTCGGAGTAGGCAAGCTTTTCAGAGATCTGCTTGGTGTCCAGCCCCTCCGCGATCAGCCGCACCACGTCGACCTCGCGGGGCGCCATGCCCAGCGTCGGCACGAGGGCGGCGGCGGACGGCGACCCGTCGAGCGCCGAGAGCCGCAGGCGGCCCAGCTGCGTCATGAGCCGGTTGATCAGGTCGGGCGGCAGCTCGCCCTCGCCGCGCGCCGCGCTGTGCACGGCACGCAGCAGCTTCTGCGGGGTCGCCTGGTGCCGCCACAGGATGGCCCGCACGCCGTACTCGACGACGGCCAGCAGCTCCGGCTCGCGCAGCTCGCTGGCGATCAGGACGACGCGCTGCTCGGCGGACCTGGTCAGCCGGCGCAGTTCGCTGCCCGCCAGGTCGTCGAGCCGGTCCACGAGCATGACGGCGACGCGTTCCCGGCCGGGGCCGGTCGCCGGTCCGGGCGGGGGCGTCTGGGAGCCGTCCGCGGCACGGTCCACCAGTTCGACGGTGGGCTCGTGCCGGAGGTGGCTGATGACTCCGGCGCGGCTGAGGGGATCGGTGGCGTGCACGGCCACCGATATACGTGTATCCGACAACTGACGTTTTCCTGTCTTCCCCCGAGTAGCGACGGGCACAGGGTGATCGACGTCGATCAATAAATGATTGCCAACGAATCAACGTGGACGTTCAGTGGCGTATGGAGCGGGAATTTTCATCGGTCGCAAGCGCTTCGGGCCGTGGCTCGAGCGGCTCGGGTGATGTGGGTGCACCCGCGATGTGCGGCGTCCCTATGGGCAATTCCATCGCGTAAATGGCCGGATTTCGATGGTCGGGGTGTTGTCGCTGGTCACGGAGGACTCGATCATCCCAGGCTGACGGGCAGTCAAATCTTTGTCCGTGAAGGCCTTTTAGGTCTGCCTAAACGTGGGATGCTCTCCGTAAGCGTTTGAGTGATGCCGCAATCACTGGGGGTAGTTATGGGTTGGCGTGCGGATACCGACAGGAGGCGCTCGGAGGCGTTAGCCGGAAGGCGGCTGGCCCGGCAGGTGACGGCATCCCTATGCGGCCTGCTGGCCGAGCGGGACATCACCCGCACACAGCTGGCCGACCGCATGGGTGTGTCCGCCGGGCGCGTCAGCCAGATCCTCTCGGGCGACGAGAACCTCACGCTGCGTTCGCTGGCGACCATCGCCGCATCCCTGGAGGTGGACGTCGAGGTCTGCTTCGGTGCCCCGCCGCAGGCGGAGCAGGCAATTCCGCAGGTCAGGGTGGAGGGTGGGCCCATCCGCCCGTACGCGCCCGTGCAGTCGTAGCCGCGAGGGCGGGCGCCGCCTCCCGGGGCTCTCAGGGCTGCTGGTACGTGCTCCGCGGCCCCGGGATCCGCCCCGGCATGGCGTCGGACTTCCCCGCGTGGTCCATGCCGTCATGCGCGATGCTCTGCTTGACCTCGACGATCTGGCGGTCGGTCGAGCCTCGTCCCGACTTGTAGGCGATGGCCAGCAGGAAGCAGCAGCGCTGCTCCGCCTGGGCGCGGGCGTCGCGGCACTTGCCCTCCGCCGCTGCCACGGCGCGCTCGTCCGGATCTCCGAAGTGCTTCTCCAGGGCCCGTTCCTGCTTCAGCCACTTGTCCACGGCGGCCTGCGCCTCCTGGTGCATTTCGGTGATGTCCTCCCTCAGCTGGGTGCGACGCGCGACCGGTCGACCCGGCACGTCCACCCGAAGCTCCAGGATGTAATGGACGTCGTTGACGAAGCGTTGCAGCTCCAGGCCATTGCAGAAGCCGCGGGCCAGACGTAGGCACCACTGGGACTCGTCGTACCGTATCTGCTCGGACAGCCGCTCCAGCAGGACGGAACCGTACAGGGTGAACAGTCGCAGCAGGGGGACGGACTGTAGTTGCCTCTCCTCCTCCCGGCCGACCAGGGAGACCAGTGCCCAAGCTGCGATCGCGGCGACCAGTACCGGCGGTACACGAGAGGCGTGCGGCATGAGCAGCGAGCTCGTCAGTCCTGCCACTCCCGCCGTCCACGCGGCGACGAACAGGGCGCACCGCCCGGATGTCCTGCTTCCCAGGAGCCGGCCCTGATTCCAGAAGCGCACCAGAAGTGCCAGCCACGCGACCCCCGCGCACGCGGCGATCGGCAGCCACCATTCTTCACCCGTCATTGCGCCCCCTCGCTCCCGTCCCCCTGTGCGGCGGACTGCCGACCTCCAGGCCAACTCCCGCCACGAGTCGCCCAGTTGTCACGCAGCGTCCCGCCGCGGTCACAGCAGGATGGTCCCACCGGCGCCAGCACGTCGAGGCGGAAACGGAACCAGATCCGGCAGTCACGGACGACATCCCGCCATATTCGATCGGGCTATGCGCCCCGCATCGGCGGCCGACGCGGCCGGCGCCCGCCCCGGTGGTGCGCCGAACCGGACCGTGCTTGTCACTGGCGCCCCTGTCGGTGCCGTGCCGACCTCCGTCCTCTCCCGTACCGTCGGAGGTAGGGCGAGAGCCCGGCGTGCGCCAGTGCGTGCCGGTGGCGACGGTCACGGGTACCCGGGCGGCCGGACGGATCAGCCACCCGAAGGAAAGGGGCCTCCGTGAGTGAGGAGGACAAGCTGCGGACCTATCGCGGGAAGCGGCACTTCGACAGGACGCGCGAGCCGAGCGGTGAGCATACGACGCGGCGGCGGGACGGGGCCGCGCCGGACCGGGAGGGCGGCGGAGGGCCGGGGCGGGACGGGGAGCCCGTTTTCGTCGTGCAGATTCACGATGCGAGCAGCATGCACTTCGACTTCCGTCTGGAGGTCGACGGGGTGCTCAAGTCCTGGTCGGTGCCCAAGGGGCCCTCCACCGACCCGCACGACAAGCGGCTCGCCCTCCCCACCGAGGACCACCCCATGGCGTACCGGGACTTCGAGGGCGTGATTCCCGAGGGCGAGTACGGCGGCGGGACCGTCATCGTCTGGGACCACGGCACCTATCGGCCGATGAGCCACGACAAGAAGAAGCGCCCCGTGCCGTTCGGCGAGGCTCTGGAGAACGGGCACGCCACGTTCGAGCTGCACGGCGAGAAACTGCGCGGACAGTACGCGCTCACCCGGTTCCACGGCCGCGAGGAGCGGAGCGGCGGCTCCGCCAATTCGACCTGGCTCCTCGTGCGGAAGAGCACGGAAAAGGGTGGGGGGAAGAGTGGTGGGACTCCCGATCCGCGGCGTGCCCGTTCCGTGCGCAGCGGCCGCACCCTGCGTCAGGTCGCCGAGGCGCCGGACGCCCCCAGATGGGAGCCGGACGGCGGTGAGGATGCCCTCAGATGGGAGCCGGACGGCGGTGACAAGGGGTGACCGGCCTGCTGGACACGCTCCCGCCCGAGCTGCACGCCCGCACCCGCGAGGCCGCACCCGGCGTCGAACTCGCGGCCGCGCCGATGCCGGCGACCCTCAGCGACCGGCGTGACTTCCCGCAGGGCTGGATCTTCGAGCGGAAGCTGGACGGCATCCGCGTCCTCGCCGTCCGCGAGAACGGCGAGGTGACGCTCCGCTCCCGCAGCGGACGGCGGCTCGACGCCACGTACCCGGAGATCGTCGACGCCCTCACCGCGCAGGACAGCGCGGACTTCACCGTCGACGGCGAGATCGTCGCGTACTCCCACGGCCGGACCGACTTCGCGCGCCTCCAGCAGCGCATGGGACTCACCCGGCGGGCCGACGTCGAGGCGAGCGGCGTCGCCGTCACGTACTACGTCTTCGACCTCCTGCGCCTGGACGGCGTGGACGTGCGACGGCTGCCGCTGCGCACCCGCAAGTCCCTGCTGCGGCGCGCCATCACCTTCACGCCCCCGCTGCGCTTCTGCACCCACCGCAACGAGGGCGGCCCAGAACTCCTCGCCGACGCGTGCCGGCGCGGCTGGGAGGGGCTCATCGCCCAACGCGCCGACAGCGCGTACCGGACGCGCCGCTCCGACGACTGGCTCAAGCTGAAGTGCTCCCGGGGCCAGGAGTTCGTGGTGGGCGGTTTCACCGAGCCCGCGGGCAGTCGGGTCGGCATCGGCGCGCTGCTCATCGGCCACTACGACGACGGGCGACTGCGCTACGCCGGCAAGGTCGGCACCGGCTTCGACCGGCGCACCCTCCTCGCCCTGCGCGAGCGGCTCGACGGGCTCCGGACACCCCGCTCCCCGTTCGCGAGCCGGGTCGCGGAACGCGCCGCCCGCTGGGTCGAGCCGGAGCTCGTGGCCCAGATCGCCTTCACGGAGTGGACCCGCGACGGCCTGCTGCGCCACCCCCGCTACCAGGGGCTGCGGGACGACAAGGACCCGGCGTCCGTCGTCCGGGAGCGCGGGGAGCCCTGAGCGCGCTGCGTGCGGGACCTTGACCGCAGCACACGTGCGCAGCCCTGACCGGCGAGTGCAAATTCCGTGGCCTTCGCCATCCGGCGCGACGATACTCGACCACGTGTTCCTGACGATCTCGACCTACGGCGACGCGCGGAACCCGGCGACCGACCTGGGATTCCTGCTGCACAAGCATCCCGACAGGACGCAGGCGTTCGCCACTTCCCACGGCACCGCCCACGTCTTCTACCCCGAGGCGGCCACCGAGCGCTGCACCGCCGCGCTGCTTCTCGAAGTCGACCCCGTCGCGCTCGTGCGGCGCGGCAAGGGGAAGGGCAAGGGGCGCGGCGGCGCACCCGACGCGGCGCTGGCGCAGTACGTGAACGACCGGCCGTACGCGGCCTCCTCCCTGCTCGCCGTGGCGCTGAGCGCGGTCTTCTCCAGCGCGCTGCGCGGCGTGTGCGCCGCCCGCTCCGAGCGGGCCGCCCGGCCGCTGCCGCTGCGCGTCGAGGTGCCCGCCCTGCCCGCGAGCGGCGGCGCCGGCCTGGTGCGGGCGCTGTTCGAGCCGCTCGGCTGGACGGTGACGGCGACACCCGTCCCGCTGGACGTGCGGTTCCCCGCCTGGGGCGACTCGCGGTACGTACAGCTCGTCCTCGAAGTGCCCGACGGAAAGCTGACCCTGGGCGAGGCACTCCGCCACCTCTACGTGCTGCTCCCCGTCCTCGACGACGCCAAGCACTACTGGGTGTCGCCGGACGAGGTCGACAAGCTGCTGCGGGCGGGCGACGGATGGCTCGCGGACCACCCGGAGCGGGAGGTCATCACCAGCCGTTACCTCGCGCGGCGCCGGTCCCTGACCCGCGAGGCGACGGAGCGCCTGGAGCTGGTGCGGCTCGCCGACGCCGACGACACGGCCGTCGAGGAGCTCGACAACGCCGTCGACGAGGAGTCCGACACCGACGCCAGGCCGGTGCCGCTCGCCGTGCGCCGCCGCGAGGCGATCCTCGCGGCGCTCACCGCCGCCGGGGCGGCCCGGGTCCTCGACCTCGGGTGCGGGCAGGGCCAGTTGGTGCAGGAACTGCTCAAGGACGCGCGGTTCACCGAGATCGTCGGCCTCGACGTGTCCGTGCGCGCGCTGACCGTCGCCGCGCGGCGGCTGCGGCTCGACCGCATGGGCGAGCGCCTGGCGGAGCGCGTCACCCTCCTCCAGGGCTCCCTCGCGTACACCGACAAGCGGCTCAAGGGGTACGACGCGGCGGTGCTCAGCGAGGTCGTCGAGCACCTCGACCTGGCCCGCCTGCCCGCCCTGGAGTACGCGGTGTTCGGCTCGGCACGCCCCCGCACCGTCCTCGTCACGACGCCGAACGCCGAGTACAACGTCCGGTGGGAGACACTCCCCGCCGGACATGCGCGCCACGGCGACCACCGCTTCGAGTGGACGCGGGAGGAGTTCCGCGACTGGGCCCGCACGGTCGCCGGACGGCACGCGTACGACGTCGAGTTCGTGCCCGTGGGCGACGACGACCCCGAGGTGGGGCCGCCGACACAGATGGCCGTGTTCACCAGGACCACCGGAGAGGAGGTGCGGGCCGCATGACGAACGACACCAGCAGCGACAGCGACAGCAGTACCGGCACGGAGGACGGGGGCCCGCGCCGCGTGCTGCCCGTCACCGACCTGTCCCTCGTCATCCTGATCGGCGCCACCGGCTCCGGCAAGTCGACCTTCGCGCACCGGCACTTCAAGGCCACCGAGGTCATCTCCAGCGACTTCTGCCGCGGGCTCGTCGCCGACGACGAGAACGACCAGAGCGCCAGCCGTGACGCCTTCGACGTGCTGCACTACATCGCGGGCAAGCGCCTCGCCGCGGGCCGCCGCACCGTCGTCGACGCGACCAATGTGCAGAGCGACAGCCGCAAGCAGCTGATCGAGCTGGCGAGACAGTACGACGTGCTGCCCGTCGCCATCGTGCTCGACGTGCCCGAAGAGGTCTGCGCCGCCCGCAACGCCACCCGCGAGGACCGCGCGGGCCTGCCGCGCCGCGTCATCCAGCGCCACCAGCGCGAACTCCGCCGCTCCCTGAAGCACCTGGAGCGCGAGGGCTTCAGGAAGGTGCACGTCCTGCGCGGGGCGGACGAGATCGAGAGCGCCGCCGTCGTCACCGAGAAGCGCTACAACGACCTCTCCCACCTCACGGGCCCCTTCGACATCATCGGCGACATCCACGGCTGCGCCGCCGAACTGGAGACCCTGCTCGACAAGCTCGGCTATGCCGACGGCGTCCACCCCGAGGGCCGCACGGCCGTCTTCGTCGGCGACCTCGTCGACCGCGGCCCCGACACCCCCGGCGTGCTGCGCCGCGTGATGGCGATGGTCGCGCGCGGCACCGCGCTCTGCGTTCCCGGCAACCACGAGAACAAGCTCGGCCGCCATCTGAAGGGCCGCACCGTCCGGCACACCCACGGACTGGCCGAGACCATCGAGCAGTTGGAGCGCGAGAGCGAGGAGTTCCGCGCGCAGGTGCGGGAGTTCGTCGACGGGCTCGTCTCCCACTACGTCCTCGACGGGGGCCGGCTCGTCGTCTGCCACGCGGGCCTGCCCGAGAAGTACCACGGCCGCACGTCGGGCCGGGTGCGCTCGCACGCCCTGTACGGCGACACGACCGGCGAGACCGACGAGTTCGGCCTGCCCGTGCGCTACCCGTGGGCGGAGGAGTACCGCGGCAGGGCCGCCGTCGTCTACGGCCACACGCCGGTGCCCACCGCCACCTGGCTCAACAACACCATCTGCCTGGACACCGGCGCCGTCTTCGGCGGCAGGCTGACCGCGCTGCGCTGGCCGGAGCGCGAGCTCGTCGACGTACCGGCGGAACGCGTCTGGTACGAACCGGCCAAGCCGCTGCGCACCGAGGCGCCGGGCGGCCACGACGGGCGGCCGCTCGACCTGGGCGACGTGCACGGCCGCCGCGTGGTGGAGACCCGGCACGCCGGCCGCGTCGCCGTGCGCGAGGAGAACGCGGCGGCGGCCCTGGAGGTCATGAGCCGCTTCGCCGTCGACCCGCGCCTGCTGCCGTACCTGCCGCCGACGATGGCGCCGACCGCGACATCGCGGCGCGAGGGCTATCTGGAGCACCCGGCGGAGGCCTTCGCCGCGTACGCGCGGGACGGCGTCGCGCGCGTCGTGTGCGAGGAGAAGCACATGGGGTCCCGTGCGGTGGTCCTGGTCTGCCGGGACGCCGCCGCGGCCCGCGAGCGCTTCGGCGTCGAAGGTGCCACAGGGTCACTCTGCACCCGCACCGGCCGCCCCTTCTTCGCCGACCCGGCCGTCACCGAGGAGGTGCTCGGCCGCGTCCGTGACGCCGCCACCGAGGCGGGCCTGTGGGAGGAGCTGCGGACGGACTGGCTGCTGCTCGACGCGGAGCTGATGCCCTGGTCACTGAAGGCGTCCGGCCTGCTCCGCACCCAGTACGCCGCAGTGGGCGCCGCCTCCGGTGCCGTCTTCCCCGGCGCGATCGCCGCGCTGGAGGCCGCGACGGCGCGCGGTGTCGACGCGGGCGAGCTCCTCGCCCGCCAGCGGGAGCGCGCCGCGGACGCCGCCGCGTTCACCGACGCCTACCGCCGCTACTGCTGGCCGACCGAGGGCCTGGAAGGCGTGCGGCTCGCGCCGTTCCAGATCCTGGCGGTCCAGGGCCGCAGCCTCGCCGGGCTGCCGCACGACGAGCAGCTGGCCCTGATCGACCGCATGGTGGAGCACGACGGCGGCCAGGGCTCGGACCTGCTTCAGACCACCCGCCGCCTCTACGTCGACACCGGCGACCCGGAGTCGGTCCGCGCGGGTATCGACTGGTGGCTGGAGATGACCAGCCGGGGCGGCGAGGGCATGGTCGTCAAGCCGGTCGGGGCGCTGGTCAGGGACGGGCAGGGCAGGCTCGTCCAGCCCGGCGTCAAGTGCCGCGGCCGCGAGTACCTGCGGATCGTCTACGGCCCGGAGTACACCCGCCCGGAGAACCTGGCCAAGCTGCGCGAGCGCTCCCTCGGCCACAAGCGCTCCCTCGCCGTCCGGGAGTACGCGCTCGGCCTGGAGGCCCTGGACCGCCTCGCGGACGGCGAGCCGCTGTGGCGCGTGCACGAGGCGGTCTTCGCGGTCCTCGCTCTGGAGTCGGAGCCGGTGGACCCGCGGCTCTAGCAAGCGACCCGCACGGCTTCGGCCAACGATGGGCGTCGGCCGTCCGGCCGGGGAAAGATGGACCCCATGGGATTCCACGTCGACTCCGAGGCCGGGCGGCTGCGCCGCGTCATACTGCACCGCCCCGATCTGGAGCTCAAGCGGCTGACTCCGAGCAATAAGGACACCCTCCTCTTCGACGACGTCCTGTGGGTGCGCAGGGCCCGCCAGGAGCACGACGGCTTCGCGGACGTGCTGCGCGACCGGGGCGTGGCCGTCCACCTCTTCGGCGACCTGCTGACCGAGACCCTGGACGTGCCGGCGGCCCGCCTCCTGGTCCTGGACCGCGTCTTCGACGAGAAGGAGTACGGCCCGCTGGCCACCGACCACCTGCGGGCCGTCTTCGCCACGATGCCGTCGGCCGAGCTCGCCGAGGCGCTGGTGGGCGGGATGACGAAGCGGGAGTTCCTGGAGCGGCACGCCGAGCCGACGTCCGTGCGCTTCCACTGCATGGACCTCGACGACTTCCTGCTCGGCCCGCTGCCCAACCACCTCTTCACCCGCGACACCTCCGCCTGGATCTACGACGGCGTCTCCATCAACGCGATGCGCTGGCCCGCCCGGCAGCGCGAGACCGTGCACTTCGAGGCGATCTACCAGCACCACCCGCTGTTCCGGAGCGAGAGCTTCAACGTCTGGTCGCAGGGGCAGGCGGACTACCCCTCGACCATCGAGGGCGGTGACGTCCTGGTGATCGGCAAGGGGGCGGTGCTCATCGGCATGAGCGAGCGCACCACGCCGCAGGCCGTCGAGATGCTCGCGCACAAGCTGTTCGCGGCGGGCTCCGCGCAGACGATCGTGGCCCTGGACATGCCGAAGCGGCGCGCCTTCATGCACCTCGACACGGTGATGACGATGGTCGACGGCGACACCTTCACGCAGTACGCGGGGCTCGGCATGCTCCGCTCGTACACCATCGAACCGGGCGTCGGGGAGCGGGAGTTGAAGGTGACCGACCATCCGCCCGAGCACATGCACCGGGCGATCGCCGCGGCGCTCGGCCTCGACGGCATCCGGGTGCTCACGGCCACCCAGGACGTGCACGCGGCCGAGCGCGAGCAGTGGGACGACGGCTGCAACGTCCTCGCGGTGGAGCCCGGTGTCGTCGTCGCGTACGAGCGGAACTCGACGACCAACACGCATCTGCGCAAACAGGGCATCGAGGTGATCGAGATCCTGGGGAGCGAGCTGGGGCGCGGCCGGGGCGGCCCGCGGTGCATGAGCTGCCCGGTGCAGCGGGACGCGGTGCCGGGGGCCTGAGCCCGGGTGGCGAAGCCCCCCGGCCAGGTGGGGGAGCCGCGTCCGGTCAGGCGGGGGAGCCGGGGCTCTGTATATAAATGTGGAGCGTCGTATATAGTTCCAAGGTCACCGTGTCCCGTACCCCCTTTCCGTATTCCTGGAGCGCCTCATGGCCACAGACCTCACCGGCCGCCACTTCGTCAAGGAGCTGGACTTCACCGCCGACGAGTTCCGCGGCCTGATCGAGCTGGCCGCCGAGCTGAAGGCGGCCAAGAAGGCCGGGGCCGAGACGCGGCGGCTGGCGGGCAAGAACATCGCGCTGATCTTCGAGAAGAGCTCGACCAGGACCCGCTGCGCCTTCGAGGTGGCCGCCGCCGACCAGGGCGCCTCGACGGTGTACATCGACCCGTCCGGCTCCCACATCGGCAAGAAGGAGTCGTCGAAGGACACCGCCCGGGTGCTCGGCCGGATGTTCGACGCCATCGAGTTCCGCGGGGACGCGCAGGACACCGTCGAGACGCTCGCCGCCCACGCGGGCGTCCCCGTCTACAACGGCCTGACCGACACCTGGCACCCCACCCAGATGCTCGCCGACATGCTCACCATGACCGAGCACAGCACCAAGCCCCTCACCGGCACCGCCTTCGCCTACCTGGGTGACGCCCGCTTCAACATGGGCAACTCGTACCTGATCACCGGCGCCCTGCTCGGCATGGACGTCCGCATCGTCGCGCCCCGCGCCTACTGGCCCGCCGAGGAGATCGTCGCGCGGGCCCACGAGCTCGCCGGCGCCAGCGGCGCCCGCCTCACGCTCACCGAGGACGTCGAGGAAGGCGTCCGGGGCGCCGACTTCGTCGGCACCGACGTCTGGGTGTCGATGGGGGAGCCCAAGGAGGTGTGGGCCGAGCGCATAGCCGCCCTCGCGCCCTACACGGTGACGATGGACGTCCTGCGCGCCACCGGCAACGCCGACGTGAAGTTCCTGC
Source organism: Streptomyces sp. NPDC030245 (assembly GCF_055572995.1). Classification (NCBI taxonomy): domain Bacteria; kingdom Bacillati; phylum Actinomycetota; class Actinomycetes; order Kitasatosporales; family Streptomycetaceae; genus Streptomyces; species Streptomyces sp. NPDC030245. Next base: position 307,712 of record NZ_JBVICF010000003.1, read on the forward strand.
ACTGCCTGCCCGCCTTCCACGACCTGGGCACCCAGGTCGGACGCGAGGTCCACGAGACGTATGGCCTGGAGGCCCTGGAGGTCACCGACGAGGTCTTCGAGTCGGCACACTCCGTCGTCTTCGACGAGGCTGAGAACCGTATGCACACCATCAAGGCGGTCCTGGTCGCGACACTGACCTGACACCCCGCACCCCGCACCACGCACCACGCACCGCGCTCCACGCACCACCGGAAACGAGAACCACCCCATGAGCCCCACCCGCACCAATGGGCTTCGCATCAAGTCCCCCGACCAGCTCGTCGCCGAATCGGGGGCGGACCTCGAAGGCCACGGCCTCAGGCGCACCATGGGGCTCTTCCAGCTCGTCTGCTTCGGCGTCGGCGCGATCGTCGGCACCGGCATCTTCGTCGGCCTCTCCGACTCGGTCGCCGAGGCCGGCCCCGCCGTCGCCGTCTCCTATGTCCTCGCCGCCGTGACCTGCATCTTCACCGCGTTCTCGTTCGCGGAGCTGGGCGGCGCGATCCCGGTCTCCGGCAGCTCGTACTCCTTCGCGTACGCCTCACTGGGTGAGCGCACCGCGTTCCTCGTCGGCTGGTGCCTGCTCCTGGAGTACGGCGTCTCGGTCTCCGCCGTCGCGGTCGGCTGGAGCCAGTACCTGAACCAGCTGCTGCACAGCCTCACCGGCCGGCAGCTGCCCGCCGCGCTCTCCGCCGGACCCGGTGAGGGCGGCGTGCTGAACCTGCCGGCCGTCGTCGTCATCCTGCTCGCCGCCGTCCTCCTGGTGCGCGGCATCCGCGAGAGCGCCGGCGCCACCGCGGCCATGGCGGTGCTGAAGATCGGCATCCTGCTGCTCTTCCTGGCCGTCGCGTTCACCGCGTTCGAGGACGGCAACCTCACGCCCTTCGCGGGCGCGGGCGTCTCCGGCATCACCGCGGGCGCCTCGCTCGCCTTCTTCTCCTTCATCGGCTTCGACGCGGTCACCACGGCCGGCGAGGAGGTGAAGAACCCGCGGCGCAACATCCCCCTCGCCATCCTGATCTGCATCGGCGTCGTCACCCTGCTCTACGTCGCCGTGGCGCTCGCGGCCATCGGCGCGCTCGGCTCCGACGCCGTCGCGGACAAGCCCGCCGCCCTCTCGCTCGTCGTCGACCAGGTCACCGACTCGACCGTCGGCGGCGGCGTCATCGCCTTCGGCGCGGTCGTCGCCATCGCCTCCGTGGTGCTCGCCGTCATGTACGGCCAGACCCGCATCCTGATGTCGATGTCCCGCGACGGCCTCATGCCGCGCGTCTTCGAACGCGTCTCGCCGCGGACGGCGACACCGGTCGCCAACACGTGGATCGTCGCGGCGGTCGTCGCCGTGCCCGCCGCGTTCTCGTCGCTCGACGTCGTCGTCAACCTGACCACCATCGGCACCCTGACCGTCATGGCCGTGGTGAACATCGCGGTCCTCGCGCTGCGCCGCTCGGCCCCGGCCCTGCGCCGCACCTTCCGCGTCCCGCTGTACCCCCTCAGCCCGGTCCTCGGCGTGGGCTTCTGCCTCTATCTGATCTGGGGCACGGGCTGGACGACGTGGCTCCAGTTCGCCGTGTTCCTCGCTGTCGGGGCGTTGGTCTACGCGCTCTATGGCCGCGGCCACTCGCGCCTCGGCCGGGGCGAGGCCCCCGTCAGTGCCGGGGCCGCGGGGGAGCAGCGGGAAGGGTGAACCAGACCGCCTTGCCGGACGCGGTGGGGCGGTGGCCGCAGGACGAGCTGAGGGTGCGGATCAGGAGCAGGCCGCGCCCGTGCTCCTGCCAGGGGTCCGGCTCGCCGGGCGGCTCGGGGGCACAGAGGTCGCCGGGCGGCAGCGGGTTGGAGTCGTGCACCTCGACCTGGCAGCCGGTCGGCAGGAGCTCGATCACCAGCTCTATGGGGTCCTGCCCGGCGGTGTGCTCGACGGCGTTCGCGACCAGCTCCGCGGTGAGGAGCTCGGCGGTGTCGGTGTCGGCGGACGTCTCGATGTCGTTGAGCGCCGTACGGACCAGGGCGCGCGCGACCGGCACGGCCGCCGCGGTGTGCGGCAGGGCGATGCGCCAGGAGGCGGGGGAGGGGAGCTCGTGCAAGGCGGGTCCGTTCAGGGCAAGCAAGCGGTCCTGCTTTCAACCGTACGAATCCTAAGCGCTACGGCGGCAGGGTCGACGGTCGGGCGTTCCCGGGACGTACGACCTGCGCCGTCCCCGGTGTGGTGGCGTCGGCGTATCGCGCACTCGTGACGACGGTCAGAGAAGGGTGATAGCTTCATGAGTAGCCCGCGCACTCAGCCAGCCCGCTCAGCCAGTCCTCAGGCCGAGGAGGCCGCACCTGATGAGTCCCTTCACCGGCTCCGCGACCCGCACCCCCGACTGGCGGCACCTGCGACTCGCCGTCGACGAAGGGGTCGCCACGGTCACCCTCGCCCGCCCCGACAAGCTCAACGCCCTCACCTTCGGCGCCTACGCCGACCTGCGCGACTTGCTCGCCGAGCTCTCCCGCGACAAGTCCGTGCGCGCCCTCGTCCTCGGCGGCGAGGGCCGCGGCTTCTGCTCGGGCGGCGACGTCGACGAGATCATCGGCGCCACGCTCGCCATGGACACGGCCCAGCTCCTCGACTTCAACCGCATGACCGGCCAGGTCGTCCGGGCGATCCGCGAGTGCCCCTTCCCGGTGATCGCCGCCGTGCACGGGGTGGCGGCGGGCGCCGGCGCGGTCCTCGCCCTCGCCGCGGACTTCCGCGTCGCGGACCCCTCCGCCCGCTTCTCCTTCCTCTTCACCCGGGTCGGCCTCTCCGGCGGCGACATGGGCGCCGCCTACCTGCTGCCGCGCGTCGTCGGCCTCGGCCACGCCACCCGCCTCCTCATGCTGGGCGAACCGGTGCGCGCCCCCGAGGCCGAACGGCTCGGCCTCATCAGCGAGTTGACGGAGGAAGGCAGGGCCCCCGAGGCCGCGCGGGCCCTGGCACGCCGCCTCGCCGACGGCCCCGCCCTCGCCCACGCCCAGACGAAGGCGCTGCTCACCGCCGAGCTGGACATGCCGCTCGCCGCCTCCGTCGAACTGGACGCGGCCACGCAGGCCCTCCTCATGAACGGCGAGGACTACGCCGAGTTCCACGCGGCCTTCACGGAGAAGCGCCCGCCGAAGTGGCAGGGGCGGTGACCGTGGCCACCGCGCACCGCATCGCCGTCATCGGCGGCGGCCCCGGCGGGCTCTACGCCGCTGCGCTGCTCAAGCGGCTCGACCCCGGCCGCGAGGTGACCGTCTGGGAGCGCAACGCGCCCGACGACACCTTCGGCTTCGGCGTCGTGCTCTCCGACGAGACCCTCGGCGGCATCGAGCACGCCGACCCCGCCGTGTACGCGGCCCTGCGGGCCGAGTTCGTGCGCTGGGACGACATCGACATCGTGCACCGCGACCGACGCCACACCTCCGGCGGCCACGGCTTCGCGGCGCTCGGCCGCCGCAGGCTCCTGGAGATCCTGCACGAGCGCTGCCGCGGCCTCGGCGTCGAGCTCCGCTTCCGCACCGGGGCGCCGCCCGCCGCCGAGCTGTCCACGGCGTACGACCTGGTGATCGCCGCGGACGGCGTGCACAGCCTCACCCGCGAGGCACACGCCGACATCTTCCGGCCGAGCCTCACGACGCACCGCTGCCGCTACATCTGGCTGGCCGCGGACTTCGCCTTCGACGCGTTCCGGTTCGAGATCGCCGAGACCGAGCACGGCGTCATGCAGCTGCACGGCTATCCGTACTCCCGCGACCCCGACGCCTCCACCGTCATCGTCGAGATGCGCGAGGAGGTCTGGGAGGCCGCGGGCTTCGCGGAGCTCGACGAGCACGAGTCCACCGAACGCTGCGCCAAGATCTTCGCCGACGCCCTCGGCGGCCGCCCGCTGCGCGGCAACAATTCCACCTGGATCAACTTCCGCACCGTCGTCAACGACCGCTGGTCCCACGGCAACACGGTGCTCCTTGGCGACGCCGCACACACCGCCCACTTCTCCATCGGCTCCGGCACCAAGCTCGCCGTCGAGGACGCCCTCGCCCTCGCCGCCTGCCTCCGGGAACAGCCCGACATCCCGAGCGCCCTCACGGCGTACGAGAGCGAACGCCGCCCCGTCGTCGCCTCCACACAGCGGGCGGCCCGCGCCAGCCTGGAGTGGTTCGAGCGGCTGCCGGACCACCTGGACCAGCCACCCCGGCAGTTCGCGTTCAACCTCCTCACCCGCAGCCGCCGCGTCACCCACGACAACCTGCGGCTGCGCGACGCGGAGTTCACCCGCGCCGTCGAGCGCGACTTCGGCTGCCCCGAAGGCACCCCGCCGATGTTCACGCCCTTCCGGCTGCGCGACCTGACCCTGCGCAACCGCGTCGTCGTCTCCCCGATGGACATGTACTCCGCCGTGGACGGCGTCCCCGGCGACTTCCACCTGGTGCACCTGGGCGCGCGGGCCCTCGGCGGCGCGGGCCTGGTCATGACCGAGATGGTGTGCGTCAGCGAGCGCGGCCGCATCACGCCGGGCTGCGCCGGCCTCTACACCGCCGAACAGGCCGAAGCCTGGCGCCGCGTCACCGACTTCGTGCACACGCAGGCGCCCGGCACGGCGATCGGCGTCCAGCTCGGCCACTCGGGCCGCAAAGGCTCCACGCGCCTCATGTGGGAAGGCATCGACGAGCCGCTGCCCGACGGCAACTGGCCGCTCGACGCCGCCTCACCGCTCCCGTACAAGCCGGGCAGCCAGACCCCCCGCGAACTCTCCCGCGCCGGACTGACCGAGATCCGCGAACAGTTCGTCACGGCGGCCCGGCGCGCCGCCCACGCCGGCTTCGACCTCCTCGAACTGCACTGTGCCCACGGCTATCTGCTCTCCGGCTTCCTCTCCCCGCTCACCAACCACCGCACGGACGCGTACGGCGGTCCACTGGCGGCCCGTCTCCGCTTCCCCCTCGAAGTCTTCGACGCCGTACGGGAGGTGTGGCCGGACGGCAGGCCCATGACGGTCCGCATCTCCGCCACCGACTGGGCCGACGGCGGCACCACGGCGGCCGACGCCGTCGAGATCGCCCGCGCGTTCGCGGCGCACGGGGCCGACGCGATCGACGTGTCGACGGGCCAGGTCGTCTCCGACGAGCGCCCCGACTTCGGCCGCTCCTACCAGACGCCGTACGCCGACCGCATCCGCAACCGCACCGGCATCCCGGTGATCACGGTCGGCGCCGTCTCCTCCTGGGACGACGTCAACTCCCTGCTCCTCGCGGGCCGCGCGGACCTCTGCGCCCTCGCCCGCCCGCACCTCTACGACCCGCACTGGACCCTGCACGCCGCCGCCGAACAGGGCTACGCGGGGCCGGGCGTGAGCTGGCCCGTGCAGTACCGCGCGGGCAGCCGGCGGCCCCGGACGGGACGCACGGACGTGCCGAAACCGAGGCTGACGCTGGACGGCTGAGTGCCCGCCTCAGTGCGGCGCGGTGATCCTGACCTCGGCCACCGTGCCGTCACCGCGCAGCGCCAGCGCTCCGGGGCCGTCCCGGCGTACGCAGTCGAGGCGGCCGAGCGGATTCCCCGGCCCGTCCTGTCCACCGACGGCGACGCCTTCCGTGACGGCCACGACCAGCAGGACCTGGCCCGCCGCGCACACCGTCGCCGCCTCCCCTGCGGCCGTGACGCCGACGATCCGCACCTCGGCCGTCGCGCGGCCCCTGCGGGTCATGACGTTCAGATTGCGCACCGCGCCCGCCACCAGCCGGCAGTCCGTCGCCGCGTCACCGGGAAAGACGAAGGGGCACAGCGGCTCGACCTGCCGCGGTGCGGCCCCGCCCACGGTCAGCAGCATGCCGTCGCCCTCGACCGGGGTGATCACGCGGTCGGTCCCGGGAAACACCGAGAAGGGGCCGTCCCCGGCCACGTCCGCGACGCTCACCCGCCAGTCGGCGCCCTCCGCGACCTCCCTGGTCGTACCGCCGCCGTTCTTCCACGGCACGACGCGGTACCCGCTCCAGCGCAACACGTCCTCGCCCACCCGCCGCCTCCGCTCCGACAGCCGACACATGATCACCGAATCCGGGGGTCAGCCTATGCGCGGCGCATGAACCCTATGCGGAACGCACGAACAGCGCCCCGGCCTCCCGCAGCCAGCCGTCCAGCGCCGCGAAGACCGCGGCGGAGCGGTCCCCCGGCCAGTCCGCGGGGCGCAGGTCGGCGGGCAGGCCCGGGTCCGCGTAGGGGAGTTGGCGCCAGGAGTCGAGAGCGAGGAGATAATCGCGGTACGCCTCCTCGGGCGGCGGGGGAGCGCCCTTGCGGGTCTCCCAGGAGCGCAGCACCGGCTCGTGGCGGTCCAGGAACGCCTCGTGCTGTTTGGCCAGGGACGAGAGGTCCCACCAGCGGGCGACCGCCTCCGCCGTCGGCGCGAAGCCCAGGTGCTCGCCGCGGAACAGGTCGACGTACGGGGAGAGTTGGAGCCGCTCCAGGGTGTGCCGGGTCTCCTCGTAGAGGTGCGCGGGGGCGATCCAGACGCCCGGCGCCGCCGTGCCGAAGCCGAGGCCCGCGAGGCGGGAGCGCAGCACGTGCCGCTTCTGGCGCTCCACCTCGGGCACGGAGAAGACGGCGAGGACCCAGCCGCCACCCCGCCGCGCGGCCTCGGTGCCGTAGATGCGGCGGTCGCCGTCCTCCAGGAGCTGGCGCGCGTCGGGCGAGAGCGCGTAGCCCGCGGCGCCCGCCGCCGTGCGCGCGGGCACCAGCAGGCCGCGCCGCTTGAGCCGGGACACCGACGACCGCACCGACGGCGCGTCCACGCCGACCGGCGCGAGGAGGCGCACCAGCTCGGCCACCGGGACGGGGCCGGGTGCGGCCCGGCCGTAGGCGCCGTAGAAGGTGACGATCAGGGACCGTGGGGTGTGCTGCTCGGACACGTGATCACTCTACGGGCCCGGTTCCGCCGGCGGCCCGGCGCGCAGCCGGAACCGCTGGAGCTTCCCCGTCGCCGTCCTCGGCAGGGCGTCCAGGAAGACGATCTCGCGCGGGCACTTGTACGGCACGAGCTCTCCCTTGACGAACTCGCGCAGCCGGTCGGCGTCGGGCGTCGCCCCTGCGCGCAGGACCACGTGGGCCACGACGACCTGGCCGCGCCGCTCGTCGGGGCGCCCCACGACCGCGGTCTCGGCGACGTCGGGGTGGCGGAGCAGGGCCTCCTCGACCTCGGGGCCCGCGACGTTGTACCCCGCCGAGATGATCATGTCGTCGGCGCGGGCGACATAGCGGAAGTAGCCGTCGGCGTCGCGGACGTAGGTGTCGCCGGTGATGTTCCAGCCGTGCCGTACGTACTGGAGCTGGCGGTCGTCGGCGAGGTACCGGCAGCCCACCGGGCCGCGCACGGCGAGCAGTCCGGGCTCGCCGTCCGGCACCGGGGCACCGGAATCGTCGACCACGCGCGCCTGCCACCCCGGCACGGGGCGTCCCGTCGTGCCGGGCCTGATGTCGTCGTCGGCGGCGGAGATGAAGATGTGCAGCAGCTCCGTCGCGCCGATGCCGTTGATGATGCGGTGGCCGGTGCGCAGGTGCCAGGCCTGCCAGGTGGCCGCGGGCAGGTTCTCCCCGGCCGAGACGCAGCGGCGCAGCGAAGAGAGGTCCTGCCCGTCGAGCTGGTCCAGCATCGTGCGGTACGCGGTCGGGGCGGTGAAGAGCACCGAGATCCCGTGCCGTCCGACGGCGGGCAGCAGCTGCTTGGGGCCGGCCTGTTCGAGCAGGACGGACGACGCGCCGAAGCGCAGCGGGAAGATGACGAGACCGCCGAGCCCGAAGGTGAAGCCGAGCGGCGGGCTGCCCGCGAAGACGTCGTCGGGCACCGGCTTGAGGATGTGCCGCGCGAAGGTGTCGGCGATGGCGAGCACGTCGCGGTGGAAGTGCATGCACCCCTTGGGCCGCCCCGTCGTGCCGGAGGTGAACGCGATGAGCGCGACGTCGTCGGCGGCCGTGTCGACCGCCTCGTAGACCGTCGGCTGCCGGGCGGCGCGCGCGATGAGGTCGTCGGGGCCCTCTCCGCCGTACGTGGTGACGCTCAGCCCCGGCACCCCGGCCTTGATCAGGTCGTCCACCGACCGCACGTCGCAGAGCGCGTGCCGCACCTCGGCGATGCCGCACATGGTGGCGAGCTCCTGCGCGCGCTGCTGGGCGAGGACGGTCACGGCGACCGCGCCCGCCTTCATCACGGCGAGCCAGCAGGCCGCCAGCCACGGTGTGGTGGGCCCGCGCAGCAGGACACGCTGACCGGGCCGCACGCCGAGCTCGTCGCTCAGGACGTGCGCGATCCGGTCGACGTGCTGCCGCAGCAGACCGTACGTCCAGGTGTCGCCGGACGCGGTGTGGAAGGCGGGGCGCCCGTCGCCGCACCGCTCGGCGGTGTGGTCCACGAGCTCCGCGCCGCAGTTGAGACGGGCGGGGTAGCGCAGCTCGGGACGGTCGTGGACCAGCGCGGGCCACCGCTCGCGCGGCGGAAGGTGGTCCCGGGTGAACGTGTCGACGTGGCCGGACGGTGTCAGCCCCGGATCGGCCGGATTGCCGGTGGGTTCCATGGCGGCTCTGCCCCCTTGCCTGCCGGTCGGGCGCTGTGGTGGGCTCGCTCCATGAGCGTATCGTGACGGTGACGACAGTCAACGGTGCGCGATAAAGGAGAGGACCGGATGACGGCATTCTCGCTCGATCCCGCACAAACCGCCCGCTGCGCGGAGCTCCGCACCCTCGCCGCCGAGCGGCTGCGCCCCTTGGCGGAGAAGGGCGAGCCGGGCCACGTGAACCGCCCACTAGTGAGGGCGCTGGGCGAACTCGGCCTGCTCGACGCGCTGTTCGAGGGGGGTGGAGCTCCCCCAGGGGCGCGGGGAACTGCGCGCCCAGCCCCCTCCGGCCCGCAGAAACAAACCGGCCCCCCCAGCGAAGCGTCCCGCACACTCGACCTCTGCCTCACCCGAGAATCCCTCGCCTACGCCTGCACAGAGGCGGAAACCGCCTTCGCCCTGCAAGGCCTCGGCGCCCACCCCGTCCACACCCACGGCACCCCCGCCCAGCGGGAACAGTGGCTGCCGCAGGTCCGCCGCGGCCACGCCATCGCGGCCTTCGCGCTCTCCGAGCCGGACGCCGGCTCCGACGCGGCGGCCCTGAACCTCGCCGCGACCCCCGACCGCTCCGGCGGCTGGCGCCTCACCGGCGAGAAGTGCTGGATCTCGAACGCCCCCGAAGCCGACTTCTACACCGTCTTCGCCCGTACGTCCCCCGGCGCGGGCGCCCGCGGCGTCACCGCCTTCCTGGTCCCCGCCGACCGCCCCGGCCTCGCCGGCACCCCCCTCGACATGCTCTCCCCGCACCCGATCGGCGCCCTCGCCTTCGACGGCGTGCGGGTCACCGCGGACGACGTGCTCGGCGAGGTGGACCGCGGCTTCCGGGTCGCGATGACCACGCTCAACCGGTTCCGGCCGAGCGTCGGCGCGTTCGCGGTCGGCATGGCGCAGGCCGCGCTCGACGCCACGCTGGCCCACACCGCCGAACGGACCGCGTTCGGCGGCCCGTTGAAGGAGCTCCAAGCTGTCGCCCACCAGGTCGCCGAGATGGCCACGCGCACGGAGGCGGCCCGCCTGATGGTGTACGCGGCAGCGGCGGCGTACGACCGGGAAGGGCCGCAGGCGCCCGGCATCGCCCGACGCGCCGCGATGGCGAAACTCATCGCCACGGAGACCGCCCAGTACGTGATCGACGCGGCCGTCCAGCTGCACGGGGCCCGCGCGCTGCGCCGCGGACACCTGCTGGAGCACCTCTACCGCGAGGTGCGCGCGCCCCGCATCTACGAGGGGGCGAGCGAGGTCCAGCGCACGATCATCGCGAAGGAGCTGTACGCCGCCGACCTGCCGCACCCCGCCTCCACCCCCGCACAGGAGCCGCCCGCATGAGCAGCCTGCACCGCGTCAACCCCGCCGAACTCTCCCCGCCCAAGGGCTTCTCGCACGCCGTCACCGCGACCGGCTCCCGCCTGGTCTTCCTCGCGGGCCAGACCGCGCTGGACAGCGAGGGCGAGGTCACCGGAACGACCCTGCCCGAGCAGTTCGAGAAAGCCCTGACGAACCTCCTCACGGCCCTGCGCCACGTGGGCGGCACCCCCGCCGACCTCGCCCGCGTCACCGTCTACGCCACGGACGTCGCCGACTACCGCGCCCACGCCCCCGAACTCGGCCGCGTCTGGCACCGGTTGGCGGGCCGCGACTACCCGGCGATGGCGGTGGTGGGCGCCGTGCGCCTGTGGGACGACTCCGCGCTGGTGGAGCTGGACGGGGTGGCCGTGCTCGACTGAGCGAATGCCGCATTCCGGGTGAGCACGCGAATTCCGCGGGTACTCGACGACGACCGCGGCCACCGGGGCCGCGGATGACGGAACGTCCGAGTGTTCCGCGGGAGGGATGACCACGTGCGTTCGAGAAGGGTTACGGGTGTCATCGGAGTGACCGTGCTGTCGACGGCGCTGCTGACGAGCTGCGGCGACGACGGAGGTGAGTCGGACAAGCCGTTCGCCGGGGACAGCGCCGACAAGATCGCCGCCAAGGCGGTGAAGGCCACCAAGGGCGCCGACTCCATGCGCATCAAGGGCGACATGCGGCAGGACGGCAAGCCGGTGAGCCTGGACATCGCGGTCGACCAGGCGAAGAACTGCGAGGGGACGATCGGCACCGAGGGCTCGAAGGCCGAGGTGCGGCACACGGACGGGACGCTGTACCTGCGCGGCAACGAGCAGTACTGGAAGGCCACGCTCAAGTCCCAGCCCGGCGCGCAGAAGGCGGTGTCCAAGGTCGCCGACAAGTGGGTCAAGATGCCCGCCGACGACGCCTCCACCGCCGGCCTCTGCGACAAGCAGGGCCTGGTCGCCTCGATGGACGAGGACAAGTCCGAACGCAAGGGCATGAAGAAGGGCGACACGACGACCGTCGACGGCAAGGAGGCCATCGCCCTGACGAAGAAGGGCTCCGGCGGCGAGACGAACACGCTGTACGTCGCCACGGAGGGCAAGCCGTACATCCTGCGCATCTCCGTCAAGGGCGGCGACACCCCGAACGACGCGACGTTCGGCGACTACGACAAGCCGGTCCGCCCGAAGACGCCGGCCAAGGACGAGACGGTGGACCTCAAGGAAGTGGCGGCGTCGGGGCAGTAGCCGCTCAGCAGAGATCCACGCTCACACGGTCGGGGGCACCGGCATCGGCACGGCCGATTGTCAGTGCCCCCTCCTATATTGCCGCCATGGAGATCACCGAGCGGAGACTCGCGGAGGCGTGGCAGCGGACGGCCGCGCGACACCCCCTGCTCGCGGGGGTCGAGCTGCCACCCGTGGCACTCTCGGACGACGAACTGGACGAGTGTCTCGACCGCGCGGAGGAGACGGAGGACCCCGGCCTGTGCCTGCTGCTGGACGAGGACGGCACGGTGCACGGACGGCACGCTCTCACCCAGGACGCCTTCGACGTCCGCGACCTCGACCAGGTGCTGTATCTGATCGCCGAGTCCGCGATACGCGGGCGCGGTGGCGCCATCGAGGAGGTGGCCGACGCGCTGGAGCAGATCGATCCGGTGTGGGGCAGACGGTTTCGCAGCGGCGCTCTGGACGGCACGGGGACGGTCGAGGCGTGCGGACGCGACCCGTTGGAGGGTCTCGCCTGGATAGCCGAGTCCTGGCGCGAACAGGACCCGTACACCAAGCTCGCCTTCTTCCGCGCGGCGCCCGGACACAGCATCGATGCCGAGCGGCTGGCCCTGGTGTTCGGGGCCGACCCCGCACAGGTCTCGGCCGGTACGCGCCTGCGGGACCTCCGGGCCGTGGACGGCGGCCGGGCCCACTGGGACCGCCAGTGGGAGAGCTGCTGTTTCGGGCAGGCGGGCGGGTGGACCTTCCTGCTGCACCACGACACGCCGCCTGGCTCCTTCATGGGCATGGAGGCGTACGAAGCGCTCGGCGTCAAGGAGAGCGTGTGGCTGACCGCCACCTCCGCGAAGGCGATCTACACCTTCGACTACATGCGGGACGGCCGCCGTGTCGACGACGGGGGCGTGATGGAGCTGATCTGGTACGAGCGCGGCCGCGCTCCCTATCGGCGGGGCGGCGAGCTGGAATTCCTCAACCGCGCCCTGCGCCGCGCCGAGCTCGACCACCCCGAACTGACCAGCACCTTCCAGCTGTACTTCCACGCCTTGGAGACGTCCCTCGGCCTGCGCCTGCCCCGCGAGGACTTCGCGGAGGGACAGGTGCGGGCCGCGTACTGGTCGAAGAGACAGCGGTGAGACCGGCGAGCCGCCGCACCCTCCGTGGAATCCGCGCCCGTGCGGGCCGGAGGAGTGCGGCGGCACCCGTCGGTCAGATGTCCCGGAACGTCTCGATCTGCGCCCCCACCGAGTTCAGCCGCTCCGCCAGGTCCTCGTAACCGCGGTTGATCACGTACACGTTGCGCAGGACCGAGGTGCCCTCCGCCGCCATCATGGCGAGCAGGACGACCACTGCGGGGCGCAGCGCCGGTGGGCACATCATTTCGGCGGCGCGCCAGCGGGTGGGGCCTTCGACCAGGACCCGGTGCGGGTCGAGGAGTTGGAGGCGGCCGCCGAGGCGGTTGAGGTCCGTGAGGTAGATCGCCCGGTTGTCGTAGACCCAGTCGTGGATCAGCGTCTTGCCCTGCGCCGCCGCCGCGATGGCCGCGAAGAAGGGGACGTTGTCGATGTTCAGGCCGGGGAACGGCATCGGGTGGATCTTGTCGATGGGCGCTTCCAGCTTGGAGGGGCGCACGGTGAGATCGATGAGGCGGGTGCGGCCGTTGTCCGCCGCGTACTCCGCCGACCGGTCGTGGTCGAGGCCCATCTCCTCCAGAACCGCGAGCTCGATCTCCAGGAACTCGATCGGCACCCGGCGCACCGTCAGCTCGGACTCCGTGACGACGGCGGCCGCCAGCAGGCTCATCGCCTCGACCGGGTCCTCGGAGGGGCAGTAGTCGACGTCGACGTCGATGGTGGGCACGCCGTGCACGGTCAGCGTGGTCGTGCCGATGCCCTCGACCTCGACGCCCAGCGCCTCCAGGAAGAAGCAGAGGTCCTGGACCATGTAGTTCGACGAGGCGTTGCGGATCACCGTCGTGCCGGCGCTGCGCGCGGCGGCGAGCAGGGCGTTCTCGGTGACGGTGTCCCCGCGCTCGGTGAGGACGATGGGGCGGTCGGGGGAGACGTCGCGCGCCACCTCGGCGTGGTACAGCCCCTCGGTCGCCGCGATGTCCAGGCCGAACCGGCGCAGCGCGATCATGTGTGGCTCGATCGTGCGGGTGCCGAGGTCGCAGCCGCCCGCGTAGGGCAGCTTGAAGTGGTCCATGCGGTGCAGCAGCGGGCCGAGGAACATGATGATCGAGCGGGTGCGGCGCGCCGCCTCCGCGTCGATGGCGTCCATCTCCAGCGTGGCGGGCGGCACGATCTCCAGGTCGACGCCGTCGTTGATCCAACGGGTGCGCACGCCGATGGAGTTGAGCACCTCCAGGAGGCGGTACACCTCCTCGATGCGGGCGACGCGGCGCAGCACCGTGCGGCCCTTGTTGAGGAGGGACGCGCAGAGCAGCGCCACGCACGCGTTCTTGCTCGTCTTGACGTCGATGGAGCCGGAGAGCCGGCGGCCGCCGACGACTCGCAGATGCATGGGGCCCGCGTACCCGAGCGAGACGATTTCACTGTCGAGAGCCTCGCCGATTCGGGCGATCATCTCAAGGCTGATGTTCTGGTTGCCCCGCTCGATGCGGTTCACGGCGCTCTGGCTGGTGGAGAGCGCCTCGGCGAGCTGCGTCTGTGTCCAGCCCCGGTGCTGCCGGGCGTCACGGATGAGCTTGCCGATGCGTACGAGGTAGTCGTCTGCCATGAGTCGCAGGCTATCTCAGATATGAGATGAAGCGCGCGCTGGGGTGAGCCATTCGAGGAGCCGCCGTCCGGGGGACCTCAGCTCACCCGGAAGTTCAGCCGCAGCCGCACGAGGCGTGCCGCCCGCCGTGCACCGACGCGTACGCCGTGGGCCGGGGCCCCGCCGCCGCCCGCGTCACCCGGGCGGCGGCCGCGCGCCCTGCCGACGACTGCGCGTCGTGGACCACTGTGCCCCCGACGAGCGTGAGGCGCACGTCGACGGAGCTGATATCCGCCACCGGACACCGCGTCACATCACGGTCGAGCACCACGAGATCGGCCGCCTTCCCCCTCTCGACGGTCCCGGTGACATGGTCCGTCCGAAGTTGGCGTGCGGTGCCCGCGGTGTGCATGAGCAGGGAAGACGTACGACTGATGCCTTCCTGCGCGCGGTAGAGGTCGCCCTCGCCCTCCATGCCCTCGCGGTCGATCGCGGTGCGTATCTGGTTCCAGACCTGTAGGGGGTCGACCGGCCAGTCCGAGCCACCCGCGAGCGCCGCGCGCCGCTTCTCAAGGCTGCGCGCCGGGTACTGCCAACGGTGCCGCTCCGCGCCGATGTAGGGCAGCAGGGCGTCCATGGTCCAGGTGTTGCGGGCGGCCCACTGGAGTTGCAGACAGGCGACGACGCCGAGCGCGGCGAAGCGGGGGAGGTCGGCGGGATCGACGAGTTGGAGGTGCGCCACGGTGTTGCGGAGATCACGGCGGCCCGTCTTCCGCAGGGCGTACGCGTATCCGTCGAGGGCGGTGCGCACGGCGCGGTCGCCGATGGCGTGGGCGTGCATCTGCCAGCCCTCGGCGTTGAAGGCGGCGCTCAGCCGTCCGTAGTCGGCGGCCGAGACGTACAGGTCGCCGCGGTGGCCGGTCGGCCTGCCGTCCTTGTCGAGGTAGGGCTTCAGGAGCGCGGCGGTCTGCGCGGGGTGCTCGATGACGCCGTCGAGGAAGACCTTCACCGTGCCGAAGCGCACTCCGCGGACGTCCGCGAACTCCGCGCGCAGCTCCTTCGCGTACGCCACCGCGGCCGCCGGGTCCTTCGTCAGGTCGGTCTCGACGCGCAGGGCGGGCGCGATGCGCTGGAGCAGCCGCCCCGACTCGGCCAGCCGCTGATAGAGCCTCAGCTCCGGCCGCCCCACCACGGCTTCCATGAAGGTGGTGACACCGGACGCGGCGGCCTCCGCGAGAGTCTTCGCCGCCGCTTGCGCCAACTGGGTCTCGTCGGGCTCGGGGATGTGCCGGGAGACGAGCGGCTGGGCGTCGTCCTTGAGCACCCCGGTCGGCTTGCCGTCCGCACCCTTCACGATCCTGCCGCCGACCGGGTCCGGGGTGGACGGCGTGATCCCCGCGATGTCCAGGGCGCGCTGATTGGCCCACAGGTTGTGCCCGTCGCCGCCGCGCAGCGCGACGGGGCGCCGCGTCGGCAGGGCGTCGAGCATGGTGTGGTGCGGGGCGGTGCCGTGCGGCAGGAGCCCGACCGGGTTCCAGTCCTCCACGACCAGCCACCCGTCCGGCTCCTGTTCCGCCGAGTCCTTGAGGAACCCCGTCAGCGTCTTCTGCAACTCCTCCACCGTCTGCTCGGCGCCGGCCAGCGAGGGCCGCAGCGAACGGCTCGCGGCGTCCATCGGGTGGGCGTGCCCGTCGTGGATGCCGCTCATGACGGTGCCGCCTTGCGCGTCCACCACCTCGGTGTCACGTCCGACGAAGCGCTTGACGGCGGCGTCCGTGCCGACGGCGAGGATCCGCCCGTCCCGCCCGACGGCCACCGCCTCGTGCCGGGCGCGGCCCGAAGTGCCGGTGAACACACGGGCGTTGTGCACGACGAGGGCGGCGGAACGGCGCGGGGACGAGGCTGCGGCGCCGGGCGCACCGACGGCGACGGCAGCGCCCGCGGCCCCCGCGGCGGCCAAGAGGCCGCGCCGGGGGAGGGCAGAGGACGAAGACGCGTACGACTGGGACACGACCACACTCCAACGCATAGCGGTGACGGCTAGGACACAGGCCCTAGGTGTGCAGGGAACCCTCGACGAGTAATCCGTTAACCAGAACCCGCCGCCGACGACGGATTCCGTACGATGTGCCGCGTGCCAGGGCCGACTCTCGCCGACATAGCCCGCGCCGCGGAGGTCTCGACGGCGACGGTCTCGCACGCCCTCAACGGCACCGGCAGGGTCGGCGAAGCCACCCGCCGCCGCGTCCGCGAGACCGCGGCACGGCTCGGCTACGCCGTCCCGGGCCCGCGGCGCCGCCGCACCCTCGGCATCGCCGTCACCACGTTCGCCACCGCCTGGAACTACACGGAGATCGCGTACTTCTCACGTGCCGTCACGGCCGCCACCTCCGCGGCCCACGCGCGCGGCTACGCCCTCACCACGCTCCCCGCCGACCGCGCCGCCGACGACTCCTGGCACGGCCTCGCCGTCGACGGCATGCTGATCATGGACAGTCCGCGCGGCGACCCGATGGTCCGCGCGCTGCGCGCCCGCGGCATCCCGCTCGTCTTCGACGGCGTGCCCGGCGACCCGCGCCCGGGCGACCACTGGGTCGACAACGACCACGACGCGACCACTCGCACGGTCCTCGACCACCTCGCCGCCGCCGGCGCCCGCCGGATCGCCCTCCAGTCCGGGAGCGGTGACGAGCACTACGCCCACGCGGTGACGGCGGCGTACGAGCGGTGGTGCGGCGAGCGCGGGGCGGCCCCGCTGGTCGTGCCCTTCGACGCGGCCGACGCCCAAGGGCACGCGTTCGACGCGCTGCTGGAGCGCGACACCGGCCGCCGGGACCGCCCCGACGCCGTCTACGCCGCCTACGATCCGGGCGGCCGCCAGCTGCTCGCCGCCGCGGCCCGGCACGGCCTGCGCGTCCCGGACGACCTGCGCGTGGTGTGCGCGAGCGAGGACCTCGCGTACGCGGCGACCGAACCGCCCGTGACCACGGTGACCCTCGACCCGGAGCGGACCGCCCGCACCGCCGTCACGCTCCTCGTCGACCTGGTGGAGGACGGCGGCGCGGCGGTTCCCGGTCCGGTGGTCGTACCCGCGCGCCTGCTGGTCCGCGCGTCGTCGGGCCGCGGGCCCCGGACTCACGGCTCCCGTACGGCCCCCGCGACGACCGAGTCCACGACCTTCCGGACGGCGTCCGGCGGGACACCGTCCGGCTGACCGGCGAAGAGCAGGTGCCCGCTCCCGACGAGGGTGAATGCGAGCGTGTCGGCGTCGGCGTCCCGGGCGATGCGGCCGAGGTCGCGCTCCGCGGCGAGGTAGCCGGCGAGTGCGCCGGCCCCCTCGGTGAGGAGGGGGATGCCGGCCGGCGTGGTCCGCCGCAGCCGGGCGCGGAGCTCGTCCCGTGCGGTGATCAGGCCGAGGATGCCGAGGGCGAGGGGCCCGAACAGCTCCGTGAGCGCGGCGGTGACGTTGTCGGCGACGGTGCCCGTGCCCGCGGCCGCCCGCAGCGCGGCGCCCCGGCTCTCGACGCCACGCAGCCGGTCGAGCACCAGCTCGGCGAGGAACGCGTCGAAGTCGGCGAAGTGCCGGTGCAGGACGCCCTTGGCGCAGCCCGCCTCCGTGGTGACCGCACGGCTGGTCAGCGCGTTCGGCCCGGCCCGGAGCAGGACGCGCTCGGCGGCGGCGAACAGCTGCTCGCGCACATCGCGGATGGCCACTCCTGTCGGCACGTGGGACCTCCCTGTCGCGTGGTTCCGGCAACCCCTCGACCCGTTGACGAGTGGGCAGGTGCCCACCATAGTGGGCGCATGCCCACTCATGAGGGGAACGAACCCCACCGGCACCGCCGGACGGCCGAGTCCTTCGGCGTGGACGCCGAGCGGTACGACCGGACGCGGCCCCGCTACCCCGACGCCCTGGTGGACCGGATCGTCCCGGCTGGCCCCGGCTCCGGGCCCGCCGTCCTCGACGTCGGCTGCGGCACCGGCATCGCCGCCCGGCAGTTCC
This sequence comes from Streptomyces sp. NPDC030245, assembly GCF_055572995.1. NCBI lineage: Bacteria > Bacillati > Actinomycetota > Actinomycetes > Kitasatosporales > Streptomycetaceae > Streptomyces > Streptomyces sp. NPDC030245. The sequence goes on from NZ_JBVICF010000003.1 coordinate 325,618, forward strand.
GCGCGGCGGGCTGCACCGTGCTCGGGGTGGAGCCGGACGAGCGGATGGCGGAGTTCGCGCGGCGGTCGGGTGTGCCGGCCGAGGTGGCGACGTTCGAGGCCTGGGACCCGGCGGGCCGGGAGTTCGACGTGGTGGCCGCGGGCCAGTCGTGGCACTGGGTCGATCCGGCCGCGGGGGCGGCCAAGGCCGCGCGGGTGCTGCGGCCCGGCGGCCGGATCGTGGCGTTCTGGAACGTGCCGGAGCCCCCGCCCGCCGTCGCGGAGGCGTTCGCCGCGGCCTACGAGAGCGTGGCTCCCGACGCACCCTTCGACGTCCGCGCGACACCGCAGCAGGCCGGGGACGGCTACTGGTCGCTGCTCACCAAGGCCGCCGACGGCATCCGCGGGACGGACGCGTTCGGGGAGCCCGAGCAGTGGCGCTTCACCTGGGAGGCGACGTACACAAGGGATGCCTGGCTGGACCAGCTGCCGACCCAGGGTGCCCTCACGCGCCTCCCGGCGGACGATGTGTCCCGGGTCCTCGACGCGGTCGGCGCGGCCGTCGACGCGATGGGTGGCGGCTTCCCGATGCGGTACACGACGGTGGCGCTCGCGGCGGAGCGCCGGGCCCGGGCAGGCGGGAGTGCCTCGTCGCGCGCAGGGGTGATGTACTAGAGTTATCTCGACATCGAGATATCTGCCGAGGCGCACCAGAAGCCGCCACTCGGTAAGGGTTACCTAACTAAGCCTTACCTTAGCGGATCGACGAGGAGTCGTGGCGGCAGGATGTGACGGAACGCGCACAAAAATGAAGGAGACTGTCGTGTCGGCGAACAGCTTCGACGCCCGCAGCACGCTGCGCGTGGGCGACGAGTCGTACGAGATCTTCAAGCTGGACAAGGTCGAGGGCTCCGCACGCCTTCCCTACAGCCTGAAGGTGCTGCTGGAGAACCTGCTCCGTACCGAGGACGGCGCGAACATCACCGCCGACCACATCCGCGCGCTCGGCAACTGGGACTCCCAGGCCCAGCCGTCGCAGGAGATCCAGTTCACCCCGGCCCGCGTGATCATGCAGGACTTCACCGGCGTCCCGTGCGTCGTGGACCTGGCGACCATGCGTGAGGCCGTGAAGGAGCTCGGCGGCGACCCGGCGAAGATCAACCCGCTGGCCCCGGCCGAGCTGGTCATCGACCACTCCGTCATCGCCGACAAGTTCGGCACCGCCGACGCGTTCGGCCAGAACGTCGAGCTGGAGTACGGCCGCAACAAGGAGCGCTACCAGTTCCTGCGCTGGGGCCAGACCGCGTTCGACGAGTTCAAGGTCGTCCCCCCGGGCACCGGCATCGTCCACCAGGTCAACATCGAGAAGCTCGCGCGTACGGTCATGGTCCGCAACGGCCAGGCCTACCCCGACACCCTGGTCGGCACCGACTCGCACACCACGATGGTCAACGGCCTGGGCGTCCTCGGCTGGGGCGTCGGCGGCATCGAGGCCGAGGCCGCGATGCTGGGCCAGCCGGTCTCCATGCTCATCCCGCGCGTCGTCGGCTTCAAGCTGACCGGCGAGCTGCCCGCCGGCACCACCGCCACCGACCTGGTGCTGACCATCACCGAGATGCTGCGCAAGCACGGCGTCGTCGGCAAGTTCGTCGAGTTCTACGGTGAGGGCGTCGCCGCCACCTCCCTCGCGAACCGCGCCACCATCGGCAACATGTCGCCCGAGTTCGGCTCCACCGCCGCGATCTTCCCGATCGACGACGAGACGCTGAAGTACCTGCGCCTGACCGGCCGTGACGAGCAGCAGGTCGCGCTCGTCGAGGCGTACGCCAAGGAGCAGGGCCTCTGGCTGGACCCGGCCGCCGAGCCCGACTTCTCCGAGAAGCTGGAGCTCGACCTCTCCACGGTCGTCCCGTCGATCGCCGGTCCGAAGCGTCCGCAGGACCGCATCGTCCTCGCCAACGCCGCCGAGCAGTTCAAGACCGACGTCCGCAACTACGTCGACTCGGTCGACGAGGCGGGCAAGGAGTCCTTCCCGGCCTCCGACGCCCCGGCCACCACGAACGGCGTCCCGTCGAACCCGGTCCTCGTGACCGCCCCCGACGGCTCGACGTACGAGCTGGACCACGGCGCGGTGACGGTCGCGGCCATCACCTCCTGCACCAACACCTCGAACCCGTACGTGATGGTCGCCGCCGCGCTCGTCGCGAAGAAGGCCGTCGAGAAGGGCCTGACCCGCAAGCCGTGGGTCAAGACCACCCTCGCCCCGGGCTCCAAGGTCGTCACCGACTACTTCGACAAGGCTGGCCTCACCCCGTACCTCGACAAGGTCGGCTTCAACCTCGTCGGCTACGGCTGCACCACCTGCATCGGCAACTCGGGCCCGCTGCCCGAGGAGGTATCGAAGGCCGTCAACGAGCACGACCTCGCCGTGACCTCGGTCCTCTCCGGCAACCGGAACTTCGAGGGCCGCATCAACCCCGACGTCAAGATGAACTACCTGGCGTCCCCGCCGCTCGTCGTCGCCTACGCCCTCGCCGGCTCGATGAAGATCGACATCACCACCGAGGCCCTCGGCGTCGACCAGGACGGCAACCCGGTCTACCTCAAGGACGTCTGGCCCTCCGAGGCCGAGGTCAACGACGTCGTCGCCAACTCCATCGGCGAGGACATGTTCAACAAGTCCTACCAGGACGTCTTCGCGGGCGACGCCCAGTGGCAGGCCCTCTCCATCCCGACCGGCAACACCTTCGAGTGGGACACCGAGTCGACGTACGTCCGCAAGCCCCCCTACTTCGAGGGCATGACGATGGAGACCACCCCGGTCTCCGACATCACGGGCGCCCGCGTCCTCGCCAAGCTGGGCGACTCGGTCACCACCGACCACATCTCCCCGGCCGGTGCGATCAAGGCCGACACCCCGGCCGGCAAGTACTTGACGGAGCACGGCGTGCAGCGCCGCGACTTCAACTCGTACGGCTCGCGCCGCGGCAACCACGAGGTGATGATCCGCGGCACGTTCGCCAACATCCGCCTGCGCAACCAGATCGCGCCGGGCACCGAGGGCGGCTTCACGCGTGACTTCACGCAGGAGGACGCGCCGGTCTCGTTCATCTACGACGCCTCGCGCAACTACATCGACCAGGGCATCCCGCTGGTCGTCCTCGCGGGCAAGGAGTACGGCTCGGGCTCGTCCCGCGACTGGGCCGCCAAGGGCACCGCGCTCCTCGGCGTCAAGGCCGTCATCGCCGAGTCGTACGAGCGCATCCACCGCTCGAACCTCATCGGCATGGGCGTCCTGCCGCTCCAGTACCCGGAGGGCCAGAGCGCCTCGTCCCTCGGCCTGACCGGCGAGGAGACCTTCTCCTTCACCGGCGTGACCGAGCTGAACAACGGCTCGACCCCGCGCACGGTCAAGGTCACCACCGACACTGGTGTGGAGTTCGACGCGGTCGTCCGCATCGACACGCCCGGTGAGGCGGACTACTACCGCAACGGTGGCATCATGCAGTACGTGCTGCGCAGCCTGATCCGCAAGTAGGGTCACGGTACGCGGTAGTTGAGGGCCGCACCCCGTTTTGTACGGGGTGCGGCCCTCGTCGTCTGTCCGCGGGCCGTGGGGGCTGGTCGCGCAGTTCCCCGCGCCCCTGAAAGCGCCCCTCCCGGGGCGCTCCCTAGGGCCGCGGCCAGCCCCCGTACGGGACCGTGATGAGCTCCATGGCATGGCTCGACGGGTCCAGGAAGTAGACGCCCTTGCCGCCGTCGTTGCGGTTGATCTCGTCCGGCTGCTTCTGGTGCGGGTCGGCCCAGTGCCGGATGCCGCGGGCGCGGATCTTGTCGTACGCCGCGTCGAACTCCGCCTCCGTGACGAGGAAGGCGTAGTGCTGCGGGGTGATGTGCTCGGCGGGGATGGTGGCGAAGTCGAGCGTGACGTCGTTGCTCAGGGCCACCGCGATGAACGGGCCCCATTCGGCGGTGATTTCGAGGCCCAGCAGCTCCGCGAAGAACTCGGCGGACTCCCGGTTGTCCCGGGCGTGGACGATCGTGTGATTCAGCTGTACCGACAAGGAATGCCTCCAACAGGCATGTCCTGGCACCTCCATGTCTCACCCGGCCGGTGACCGACACGCGATGCCGCGGTGGATCTTACGTGCGCCGCCCCGCCGGCGCCACCGCCACCGCCGCGACCAGCACCCCGAGCGCCGCCCACGCGAACGCCGCCCGGAAATCGGCTCCTTGGGCCGTGCTGCCGAACACCCCGCCCACCAGGACCGCGAGGCCGAGTGAGCCGCCGAGCTGGTCGACGGAGCGCTGTACGCCGGAGGCGGTGCCCGCGTCGGCCTCCGTCACGTCGGACAGCGCCGCGTGCTGGAGGGCGATCAGGCCGATGCCCATGCCGGCGGCGACGGCGGCCATGCCGGGCAGGACGTCCACCCACAGGCTGCCCCGGTCGGGCAGCCGGGCGAGCCGGCCGAGCCCCGCGGCCGTCAGGAGCAGACCGGCCACCGCCGCGTACGCCGTGCCGAGCGCCCGGACGATCCGGCCCACCGCGGAGACCGCGATCAGGAGCGCGGCACAGAACGGCAGGTACGCCAACCCGGCCTGCACGGGGCTGAGTTCGAGGACGTCCTGCATGTACAAGGTGGCCAGGAAGAAGGTGGTGGAGAGTGCGGCGCTGAGCGGGACCGTCGCCGCGTTCGCGAGCGCCCGGGTCCGGTGCGTGAAGAACGAGAGCGGGACGAGCGGGCTCTTCGCGCGCCGCTCGACGAGCACGAAGGCGCCGAGGAGCGCGCATCCGGCGGCGACGGCGGGCGCGGAGTGGCGCAGCAAGCCGAAGACGAGCAGCAGGGGGCCTGCTGTGAGGAGCGCGGCTCCGGGCAGGTCGAGCCCGCGCGGGCCGCGACGCGGTTCGTCGGGTCGTACGAGGGCGGGGGTGGCCAGGAGTACGACCGCGGCCAGCGGCACGTTGATGCCGAAGATCCAGCGCCAGTCGAGGAGTTGGACGATCGCGCCGGACAGCAGGACACCGACGACGAGGCCGCTCGCGGAGATCGCGCCCCAGACGCCGAGGGCCTTGGCGCGCTCCTCCGGGCCCGGGTAGAGGAGCGCGATCAGTGACATCGCGGCGGGCGAGGCGAGCGCTTCGCCCGCGCCCTGTGCGAAGCGGGCGGCGACCAGTGTCTCCAGGTTCGGCGCGAGCCCGGCGGCCAGCGACGCCAGGGCGAAGAGCGCGGCGCCGAGCAGGAACATCCGCCGCCTGCCGAGCAGATCGGTGAGCCGCCCGCCGAGCAGCAGGAGCCCGCCGCCGACGAGGGTGTAGCCGGTGACGACCCAGGACAGGGGAGCGGGGCCCGCATCGAAACGGTCGCCGATGGCGGGCAGCGCGATGTTGACGACGGTCACGTCGATGGCGATGAGGAACTGGAGGAGGGAGAGCAGCGCGAGGCTGAGCGTACGCGTGCGGTGATCGGTGCGGGTGTTCATGGGAGGGCACTCCAGGTCGGCCCCTGGCCGGTGTGCGGCGGGGGCTGAGGAAGACGGACGCTTCCGTGCCGCGGACCCGCGCGGAGGCGGGTGGGCACCTGGAGCTACTCGGTCACGGACACGCGGGGACCTTAACGGGCGGGAGTGGCGGGACGCACGCGATTATTCGGCCTGTTCGGTTATTCGGCCTGTTCGGCGCGGACCAGGGCGAGCAGTCCCGGGAAGCGCTCGTCCAGTTCCTTCCTGCGCAGGACGGCCGTCCGGCTGTTCCCGCGGTCGACCATCCGCAGCAGGCCGGCCTCGCGCATCACCTTGAAGTGGTGCGAGGTCGTGGACTTCGACACGGGCAACTGGAAGGAGGCGCAGGTCCGTTCGGCGCCCTCGGGTTCGCGCAGGAACCGGGCGATCACGCCGAAGCGCAGGGGATCGGCGAGGGCGTGCAGGACCGTGCGCAGGTCCATCTCCTCGGGGAGCGGGTGTCCCTCGTCGTCCGGCATGGGGCTCCTCCGGTTCCAGGTTCGGGGACCGTGACTTCAGGTTCGACTTGCATCGTACCTCCTGGGCGTGCCAGGGTCAGGGCCAAGGTTCGATCAAACCCGAACCTCCCGCCTTCCACCTTCCGGCCTTCTCTCCGTTCGACTCTCGGGGGTCTCTCAGCCATGCCCGGATCACGCACACTGCCCGCGCCCGCGACGCCCGGCGCGGCGGCGCCGAAACCGCCGCTGCTGCCGCTCGCCGCGATCCTGCTCGCGGTCTTCGTCGTCCCGATGTCCATCTCCGGCACCGCAGTCGCCCTCCCGGGCATCGGCGCCGACACCCACGCGGGGGCGGCACCCCTGCAATGGGTGGTCAACGCCTTCAACGTCGCGTTCGCCTGCTGCACGCTCGTCTGGGGCTCGGTCGCCGACGTCGTCGGCCGCGCCAGGGCCTTCGCGGCGGGCGCCGCCGTCTACGCCGTCGGCTCGCTCGGCAGCGCGCTCGCCTCCGACGTGCTCCTGCTGGACGCGGCCCGCGCGCTCGCCGGCGTCGGCGGCGCCGCGATCTTCTCCTGCGGTTCCGCGATCCTGTCGACCGCGTACGAAGGGCCGGCGCGCGCCAAGGCGTTCGCGCTCTTCGGGACCGTCGCGGGCGTCGGCGTCGCGGCCGGGCCCTCCCTCTCCGGGGCGCTGCTCCAGACGGTCAGCTGGCGCTGGGTCTTCGGGCTGCACGCCGTGGCGCTCGCCGTCGTCCTGCTGGCCGTGCCGGTCATCGCGCGTGCGGTGCCCCCGACGCCCCGTGCGGGCGCGCGGATCGACGTGCCGGGCAGCGCCGTTTTCGTCCTCGCGATGGTGCTGCTCACCACGGCCATCGTGCAGGGTTCGCAGTGGGGCTGGGCGAGCCCCGGCGTGCTCGGGCTCTTTGCCGGAGCGGTCGTCGCGCTGCTCGTCTTCGGCGCGGTCGAGAAGCGCCGCGCGCACCCCCTGCTCGACCTGAGCCTGGTCCGCGACCGCCGCTTCCTCGCGCTCTGCCTGGTGCCGGTCGCGGGCTCGTTCGGCTTCGTCACGATGCTCACGTATCTGCCGACCTATCTGACGGAGGTGACCGGGCGCGGCACGGGCGCCGCGGGCCTGCTGATGGTGCTGCTGACCGCGCCGATGCTCGTCTTCCCGCTGCTCGCCGCGCAGTTGGTGGCCCGTGGCGTCTCCGCCCTCACCATCATCTACGTCAGCCTCGGCGCCCTCGTGGTGGGCGACGCCGCCCTGACGGTGTTCGGCCCCGACGTCCCGGTCGGGGTGGTCGCGCTGCCGATGATCGTCACCGGGGCGGGCATGGCGCTCGCCGCCGGGCTGGTCGACGGCCAGGCCCTGGAGCTGGTCGCCCCGGAGAAGGCGGGCATGGCCGCGGGCTTCCTCAACACGCTGCGGCTCGGCAGCGAGGCGGTCGCGGTCGCGCTGTACGGCTCGGTACTCACGACACTCACCGCCTCACGCTCGTACGACGACGCGTTCCACCTGGTGCTGTGGGGTCTGGCGGCCACCTGCGCGGTACTCGGCGTAACGGTCGCCGCGCTGCTGGGGGCGGGGCGACGGAGGGGTGGTGGTGGGGTGCGGGTGACGTCGTAGGGGGAGTGCCCGTGCCCCACGTGTCCGTGGGCTGATCCAGCAGGCGCCGGCCACCCTCAACGCCACCGCTTCCGGCCCCCGCCTCGCCCGCATCCGCATCCGCAGGCGTTGGACGCCGCCAACGCACCGCTTCCCGCCCCGCCCGCACCCGCGCCTTCGCCCGCCTCGGCGAGGACTTCACCACCCGCAGCGGGCCTCCTCGCCCCGAGCCTCGCTGGGCGCGGGCAGCCGCGCGTTCACCCTCCCCGACGAAGACTCGCCGTCACAGCGGGCCTCCGCACCCCGAGCCTCAAGGCCCGCACGGAGGCGGTGACGTCGGGGCGGGGTGCCGGCGGGGGCGGCGCGTCGGCGGGGCGGAACGGCTGATATGTGACCCGGGCGGGCCTGGACTTGTCCGCGCGGGCTCTCTACGCTCAGCCGCACCGCAGGGTGAGAGCGCTCTCACCCCGCGCGATCCCTCGCAACTCCGGCCCACCCCACCCCTGTTGGAACGACGAGAGGTCCCCCTGTGAGACGCAAGACCAGCACACGTCTCGGCCTGTCCGCGTTACTGCTAGCGACCGCCTGTGTCGGCACCGCGCTCGTCCCCGCCGCTGCCGCCGACCCGGGCACCACCTCCGCCGGCTCCGAGAGGGCGCCCGCCTCCGACGGCCTCCTCCGGGCGATGGAGCGCGACCTCGGGCTCACCCCCGCCGCCGCGCGCGAGCGGCTCGCCGACGAGAAGCAGGCAGGCAAGACCGAGCGCGCCGCGCGGAAGGCGGCGGGCGCGGCGTACGGCGGATCCTGGTTCGACGCCGGGCGCGGCCGGCTCACCGTCGCCGTGACCGGGCGGGAAGCGGCCGCAGGCGTGCGCGAAGCCGGCGCCGACGTCCGGTTCGTCGAGCACAGCGCCGCACGCCTCGACGCGGCGAAGAAGCGGGTCGACAAGCTCAAGGCCCCCGCCCACGTGGCCAGCTGGCGTGTCGACCCGAAGGCCAACCGCGTCGTCGTCGACGTCGTCGAGGGCCACCGCGCCGACAACGATGTCACCACCTTCCTGCGCCGCGCCCGCGCCCTCGCACCCGTCCGCGTCGACACGGTCCCCGAGGGCCCGAGCACCTTCGCCGCGGGAACCGTGGGCGGCGACCCGTACTACACCGGCAACGTCCGCTGCTCCATCGGCTTCTCGGTGCACGGCGGCTTCGTCACGGCGGGGCACTGCGGCGGCGTGGGCGCGGGCGTGCGCGGCTGGGACGGCTCCGCCATCGGCTCGTTCCAGGGCTCCTCGTTTCCCGACAACGACTACGCGTGGGTGTCGGTCGGCAACGGCTGGTGGACCGTGCCGGTCGTGCTCGGCTGGGGCGCCATCCCGGACCGGCTCGTGCGCGGCTCGGCGGAGGCGCCGGTCGGCTCGTCGATCTGCCGCTCCGGCTCCACCACGAAGTGGCACTGCGGCACTCTCCTCGCCAAGAACGAGACGGTCAACTACTCGGGCGGCGCCGTCGTCCGCCAGCTGACCAAGACCAGCGTCTGCGCCGAGGGCGGCGACTCGGGCGGCTCGTTCATCAGCGGCGACCAGGCCCAGGGCGTGACGTCCGGCGGCTGGGGCAACTGCACCAGCGGCGGCGAGACGTGGTACCAGCCGGTGAACGAGATCCTTCAGCGGTACGGGCTGAGGCTGCACACCGCGTGAGCCGAGGTGCGCCCGGCGCGTACGACCGCCGGGCGCACCCACGCGGTAGTAGTCGGGCTTGCCGACGAACCGGCCTTGCGGCCGCGCTGGGTGAGGGACCCGCACCGGAGTCACACCGGGGCGGGAAGGTCCATCTCCGCGAGGGCGGCCGGGTCGACCACGGCGGTGATCCCGGTGATGAGGCCGTCAGCGACGGTGAAGGCGAGAAGGGAGAGAGGCGTGCCCTCCGCGCTCCAGGAGATGACGCCGGGGCACCCGTTGACGGTCACCGGGTGGGCACGTGTCACGCTGCGCGCCACCCGCGCGCGCGTGGCGACCTCGGTGGCACCGAGCGTGACGAACCGGCCCTGCGGGGTGTGGACGGTGAACTCCACCTCGGGGTGCAGGACTTGAAGCAGCCCTTCGAACCGCCCTTCGCCCGCCGCGGCCAGGAAGGCCCGTACCACCTCGCGCTGTCGCGGTCCGGCGCTCTCCGACCGCTGGGCGCCGCGCACCTTCCTGCGGGCACGGCTGGTGAGCATCTTGGTCGCGTCGGCGGACTTGCCGAGAATCGTGCCTATCTCTCCGTGCGGTACGGCGAACACGTCGTGCAGCACGAACGCCAGCCGTTCGTCCGGACGCAGCGAGTCGAGGACCGTGAGGAGCGCGAGGCCGACGGAGTCCCCGAGCGCCACGACGTCATCCGGAGCGGGCGCGTCGTCGAGCGTCACGGTGTACTCCGACAGCTGGTCGTCGAGCGGGACTTCCGGGCGGGTCCGGCCCGACCGCAGCACGTCCAGGCTGATGCGGCCGACCACGGTGGTCAGCCAGCCGCCGAGGTTGTCGATGGTGCCGGCGTCCTGCCGGGAGAGCCGCAGCCACGCCTCCTGGACCACGTCCTCCGCGTCGGCATGCGACCCGAGCACGCGGTGGGCGACGGCCCGGAGCCGGTCGCGCTGCGCCTCGAAGGCCTCGGCGATCGAGTCCGTGGGCAGGGTGTCCGTGGGCTGGGCGCCGGTCATGTCGTTACCTCTCTCGAAGCCGCTCCGTCATAGGGGTGACGGGCACGAGCCCGGGAACGTAACGCGACGACGAGGAGCACGCTCACATGGAAAACCGTCTCAAGAACAAGAACACGCACAACCCCGACCTGTGGACCGCCATCCAGCACCTCCACAAGGCGATCGGCGCCGGAGGCGTCGACCCGAAGCTGCTCACCCTGGTCCACCTGCGCGCCAGCCAGATCAACGGCTGCTCGGCCTGTGTTCACGCCAGTGTCACCGGCGGCAAGAAGGCCGGCGAGACCGACGACCGGCTGCACAACGTGGTCGCGTGGCGGGAGGCGCCCTTCTACACCGACGCGGAGCGCGCGGCCTTGGCGCTGACCGAGGGCGCCACCCGCCTCCAGGACGGCGCGGAAGGTGTCACCGACGCGATCTGGGACGAGGTTAACGTCCACTTCACCGAGGAGCAGATCGGCGCGATCAACCTGGAGATCGCGCTGACCAACTTCTTCAACCGCCTCAACCGCACGGTCAAGGAACCGGCCGGTCAGACCTGGGGCTGACCGGCGTGACGCTGTAGGGGCAGAAAGGCGGTCCAGGTCTCGGGCGAGACCGTGAAGTGCGGGCCGTCCGGGTTCTTGGAGTCACGGATGTGTACGGCGGTGGGGTGGGCGGCGATTTCGACGCAGGCGCCGCCTTCGCCATTGCTGTAACTCGACTTCCGCCAGTTGTACGCGACTTCGAGGCAATTGCCGCCTTCGCTGCCGCTGTAGGTCGACTTGAACCACGTAAGCGCGGTGCCGCTCATTGCTCTCCTAGCAGACGGTCCAGCAAGTCCCTGGTGTCCTCGGGATTTAGGGCCTGCGTCCGCAGCATCGCACATTTCTGCGTCAGGATCGCCACCTCGTCCGGATCAGCGATCAGTTGGCTCCCACGCTGGCTTTCGGTGTAGGCAAGCCGCTGGTGTTCAGGGGTCTCAAGCAGCACGAACGGGCCGTCGAGGGCCGCGTGAGTGGAGCGTCCGAAAGGCAAGACCTGCAAGGCAAGTCCCGGCAGTTCCGCGTACTCGCGTAGGCGGCGCAGCTGTTCGACGTAGACCTGTGGACCGCCGAGACGGTCGCGTAGTACTGCTTCCCAGATCACGAAGCTGGTGGTCGGTGGGACCCTGCGGTGCAGGATCACTTGACGTTCCACCCGCGTCGAAACAAACTGCTCGATCTCGTCCTCGTCGAAGACCGGTACACGGCTCCGGAACACTGCTCGGGCGTACCCTTCGGTCTGCAACTGCCCCGGGAGGACTTGGTTCTCGTACGACGAGATCGCAATCGCCTCCCGCTCGCAGTCCAGATACTCCTCCGCCCACCTCGGGACCAGGTCCACCTCCGGCATGTGCTCGACCGCCGTCTGCAACGTCCGGTTCGTGCCGAGGAAGTCGTCCAGCTGCACCGCCAAGTCCATCTTCAGGGGGCGCCGACCCTGCTCGATGGACGCGATCAGCTCCTCGCTGATGAGCAACTGCTGGGCCAGCGCCCGCTGGGTGTACCCGGCCGCCTCCCTGTGGACGGCGAGCAGCGCGCCCACCATCTTCATCGCCGACGCGTTCCTGCGTGACCGTCGCTTTGGGCTGCTCATACGGTTCAACTCCCCACCAAAAGCCGTGCCTTCACACAGTGAACCCGTACATACCAGCTGTACGGGTTTACGCAGTGCTCCATCATGGCCACGGAGGGTGACTATCGTCCCGTGAACCGAGAAAGTTTCTACCGGCGCGAACGCCAGTCCATCCCGGCGGCCCGCGCCTTCGCCGCCGCCGCCCTCGTCGACTGGGGGATCGACGGCGAGCGCGCGGACGATGTGACGCTCTGCGTCAGTGAGCTGGCGACCAACGCCCTGCTGCACGGCGTCCCGCCGGGGCGGGGATTTCGCCTGCACATGAACCACGCCGACGGGGTGCTCCGCATCGAGGTGCACGACAGCGGAGGCGGCTGGCCCCGATGCGGCGGCGTCGTGGACGACGCCGACGAATCGGGGCGGGGCCTGCTGCTCGTCGCCGCGCTGACGGACAAGTGGGGAGTGACGGAGCGCGACCCGGGCAAGGTCGTGTGGTTCGAGATCAGTACCGGTACTAGTGCTGGTACTGGTACTGGTACCGGTGCTAGTGAGGCTGCTTTTTGCTGATCAAGTGGGCCACGAGGTAGGCGCCCGCCGCGGCCAGGACGAGGCCCACGAGGGCGATACCGCTCTCCACACGCTCCCACCAAAACTGGTGCGGGGCCGAGGGCTCGTGCTCCAGCATCGCTTCGAGCAGGTCCGTGCCGCCGGCGTCGAGCAGGGTGAAGACGTAGCCGTTGGCGACGCCGAGGTACGCGCCCAGTGCGGCCAGGACGGCGGCGCAGACGTGCGGTCCTGCCCCGCGGCCGCCGGTGCGGCCCACCACCGCTCCGACGGCCAGCGCGAGCACGGCCGCGACGACCAGATAGCTCGCCTGGAGGCCCGTCTGGGACAGGTCCTCGTTGGAGGCGAGCAGGATGCCCGCGTAGGCCGTGCCCACGGCCCCCGCGACGAGCAGGCCGAGGAAGAAGGCCTTGCCCGGCTGTGCGCCGCCGGGGGGCGGGAAGCCCGGGGCGTACGGGTAGGGGTGGCCGGGCTGCTGCATGGGCTGCATCGGCGGCTGCTGCTGGTACGGGGCGGCCGGGTAGCCGTACCCCGGCTGCGGCTGCACGGGCTGCTGCCCGTACGGGTTGTGCTGTGGCTGCTGCGGCGGCTGTGGCTGCCAGGGCTGGTTCATGTTGCCGTTTCCCCCGATGGTGAATGCGATCCCCGCGCAGGTGTGCGCGAGCGGCGCCCAAAGTACCAACATGGCGCGATCCGGTAGCCTGCCCCGGGCTCTTCGCCCTTCGAGCAGCCACCCACATCATTCGAACCATCTGCGCATTCTGTTTTCGGGGGATCATCACATGCGTGTCCGTCGCGCCGTCGGCGCCGCCACTCTCGCTCTCGCCGCCATAGCCGTGCTCACCGGCTGCACCGACAATCCGAACGACAAGGCCTTCGGCGGCCTCGGCGGCGACTTGCCCGCGGCGCCGTCCATGCCGACTCCGAACCCGTCGTTCACGCTGAGCCCGCCGAGCGGACTGCCCAGCGCCCCGGGCACCTCCTCCGGCGGCGGCTACGGCGGCAGCACCTCCACTCCCACCGCGCAGCCGTCGTACAACGCGGACGCGCTCAGCGAAGTGATCGGCGAGAACTGCCGGTACGAGCGCTCCGCCGGGCGGATCAGCTTCGACGTCGACATCCAGAACGCGTCGACCGACTTCGCCTACCGGTACAACTTCACGGTGGACTTCAAGGTCGGCCAGTATCCGAACTCCACCGTCGCGAGCAGGAGCATCGGCTCCCGGTTCGAGACGGTGACGGTCACCGCGGGCGGCGACCGCTCCGTCACGGTCCACGCCTCGCACAGCACCAACGACCGGCTCGTCTACTCCTGCCAGGTGACCTCCGCCACGAAGTCGCCGTCGTCCTGAGCTCAGCCCTGCCGGGGCGGCGGGCCGGTGGAACCCCGCGGGGTGAGGTCAAGGACGTCACCGGGCAGTATCCGGGGCTGTGGGGCGGCGACCTGATGTTCGACGCCGTCGACGTCGCCAACCGGCAGCGGGTCATCGACCAGGCCAGGACGGAGTGGCGGAACGGCTCGCTGGTGACGCTGACCTGGCACGTGTGTCCGCCGACGACGGGCAGTTCCTGCGCCTTCGAGGGCGGCGTCAAGTCGCGGATCACCGACGCGCAGTTCGCGCAGACCGTCACCGACGGCACCGCGCTGAACAACGCCTGGAAGCGCCGCCTCGACGAGGCGGTCCCCTACCTCCAGCAGCTCAAGTCGGCGGGCGTCCCCGTGCTGTTCCGCCCGCTGCACGAGATGAACGAGTCGTGGAACTGGTGGGGCAACCGCCCGGGTGCGAACGGCAGCAGGAAGCTGTACCAGATCACCCGCGACCACCTCGCGGGCAAGGGCCTGGACAACCTCATCTGGGTGTGGAACGTGCAGGACAACCCCGCGGGCGGCTGGGCGGAGTACTACCCGGGTGACAACTACGTCGACGTCGCGTCCCTCGACGTCTGGTACAAGAACCACCCGAGCTCCGCCGACTACAACCAGCTCCGCGGCATAGCGGGCGGCAAGCCGATCGCCCTGGCGGAGATGGGCAAGGTCCCCACGGCGTCCCTGCTCGCCACCCAGCCGAACTGGTCGTACTTCATGATCTGGTCGGAGCAGCTGCGCGGCAACAACACCAACGCCGAGATCCAGACGGCCTACTTCCTCCCGCGCGTCCTCAATCAGGGCGAGGTGAGGCTGCCCTGATCCGACTCGACTGGGCGGTCTGCCGGGGGCACCTGGCTCCGGCGCAGCGCCTTCTTGTCGACCTTCCCGACCTGGGTCAGGGGCAGTGACGGCAGCAGCACCGTCTCGTGCGGCGTGTAGAGCGGCCCGAGTTCGGCGGTGACCGCCGCGGCCACGGCGGCGGTGTCGATCCCCTCGGCGGGGGTGAGGAAGACCGTCACCCGCTCGCCGAAGGTGTCGTCCGGTACGCCGACGGCCGCGGCGTGGTGCACGCCCGGCAGCGTCTGAAGGAAGTCCTCCAGCACCCGGCTGTAGACGTTGTTGCTGGTCGGGCCGGTCACGATGACGTCCTTCGCCCGGTCGACCAGATACAGGCAGCCGTCCTCGTCCAGGTATCCGATGTCGCCGGTGCGCAGCCACCCGGCCGGATCGAGCGCCTCCGCGGAACGCACCGGGTCCTGCCAGTAGCCCAGCATCATCACCGGACTGCGGACGCAGACCTCGCCGGCCTGTCCCCGCGGCAGCGGCGTGCCGTCGTCGCCCCGGATCTCCAGCCGCGTGCCGGGAACGGGACGCCCGCAACTGCGCCACAGCGGGGAGTCGACGTCGTCGAGCGGGGGCAGGGCGGCGGGCGGCAGGGCGGTGATGGCCATGCACTCGGTCTGGCCGTACCCCTGGAAGATGATCGGTCCGAACGCCGCGACCACCTGCCGCAGCCGGCTCGGCGCGATCGCCGTGCCGCCGGTGTGGATCCGCCGCAGGTTCGGCAGGGTGTCGGGGCCGCAGTGCGGATGGTCGAGGAGCTGGTAGATCATGGGCGGTGACAGAGCCGTGATGGTGATTTTCTCGTCGCGCAGTGTGGCGTGGGCGGAGTCCACCTCCCACTGCGGGAGCACCACCAGTACGGCGCCCCTGAGCAAGGCGTACAGCATGACCAGGTGGCCGCCGATGTGGGTCAGCGGGGGTACGAGGAGAGCCCGGTGGCCGCCCGGCGGCTGTTGGAGACGTTCCGCATCGGCGTCCGCCGTCAGCACGGCGTAGGCCGCCGGTCCGTATGCCGCCAGCTTCGGCCGGCCCAGGGTGCCGCCGGTGTAGAGCATGGTGACGACGTCGCTCGCCTCCGGCGCCGGAGGCGCCTCGGGCCGCTCCTGCGGGCACTGTGCCGCGAGGGCCAGCACATTCGTGAAGGCGCGGGTCTCCGTCTCGCCGAGGCTCAACAGGACCGGCTCGCTCGTGCAGCGCCCGACAGCCTCCTGGGCCTGTTGCTCGTAGGCCGGGTCGACGACGACGACCCGGGCGCCCGACCGGTCGATGGACGCGGCGAGTTCCCGTGGGCCGGGCTGCACACGCATCATCACCGCCCGGCAGCCGATCATGTGCACCGCCAGCACCATCAGCACCGTCTCCGCCCGGTTGCTCAGGAACAGCCCGACGCCGTCCCCCGGGGCCAGCCCGTGACGGCGCAGTGCGTGGCCGAGTTGGAAGAGCCGGCGCCTGGCCTGCCCGCGCGTGAGCCGTACGGTGCCGCAGACGACGGCTTCTTTCTCCTCGTCCTGTTCCCAGTGGGAGACGATTCGCTCGACGTACCTACGTGCAGGTACCTCACTGCTCCGGTTCACCCCGGGTGCACCTCGCCTCCGCTGACCGTGTCCGACCCGGGGACCGGTTCGGCGGCGTCCGTACTCCGGCCGACGATCCGGTTCCCGCCGTCGACATGGACCACCCGGGGCCGCAGCCCGCTGAGCTCGTCCATCGAGTAGCTGCCGTAGCCGAGGATGATGACGAGGTCGCCCACGGCGATGATCCTGGCGCTGGCGCCATTGACCCCCACCACCCCGGATCCGGGCGGCGCCTCGATGAGGTACGTCGACATGCGGCTGCCGTTGCTGAGGTTGGCGATGTCGACACGCTCTCCCGGCAGCAGGTCGGCAGCCTCCATGAGATCCCGGGACAGCGCCAGCGAACCCACGTAATGAAGGTCCGCCTGCGTGACGCGCGCCCGATGGATCTTGGACTTCAGCATGGTGCGGAACATCGCGCTCCTTCGGTGGGGTCACCGATGATGTTCGCGCGGCCCTGCCCGGCGCGGGCAGAGCGCAGGCCAGGAGTGTCGAAGCGAGCACCGTGGGGCCCCGCACCTCCTGCAAGACGGATGAGTCGGTTGCTGCGAGTGAGGCGTGCAACGGGCGCGGGGACGGGGGTGGACCATGAGCGTCCACACCCGTCCCCGCGCCGGCAGAGCCCGCCGGATCACCGGATCACCGGATCAGCTGAGCAGCTCCACCTCCGCCAGCGTCGCGGAGCCGTCCGGTACCAGCCGGTAGTGGTCGTACGTGCCCGGACGGGCGACCGTGAAGACCCGGGTCTGCTGGTCCCAGGCGAAGGACTCACCGGACCGCTTGTCCAGCCGCTGCCAGGTCCTGCCGTCCTTCGAACCCTCAAGGACCCAGCCCCGCGGCGCCTTCGATCGGTCCGCGGACGACGTCAGCGTGTACTGGACCGCCTTCGTCCCCTTGGCCGCCGGCAGCTCCACCACCGAACCCGTCGTGGCCTCCGTGGCCGACGTGTCGTCGAAGAGCGCGCCCTCGCCCTTGAGTGCGTCCTTCCGCGGCGACGGAACCTTGTCGTCCCGCGTGATCGAGGTGGGCTGCGCGTTCTTGCCGCTGCCCCACGCCGACGGCTTCGGACCCATGTCGAACTCCAGGACCCCGCCGCGCGCGACGACCGCGTGGGGGAGCGCCGTCGACCTCCACGCCTTGCCGTTGACCTTGAGCCCCTGCACGTACACGTTCTTCGTGCTGTTCCTCGGCGCCTTCACGACGAGGTCGCGGCCGTTGTCCAGGTGCACGGTCATCTTCGTGAACTGCGGTGAGCCGATGGCGTACTCACCGCTGCCCATGACCAGCGGATAGAAGCCGAGCGACGAGAAGAGGTACCAGGCCGACTGCTCGCCGTTGTCCTCGTCGCCGTGGTAACCCTGCCCTATCTCACTGCCGGTGTAGAGGCGGCGCAGGACCTCGCGGACCTTGTCCTGCGTCTTCCAGGGCTGCCCGGCCGCGTCGTACATGTACGCGGCGTGGTGGGCGACCTGGTTGGAGTGGCCGTACATGCCCATGCGTACGTCGCGTGCCTCGGTCATCTCGTGGATGACGCCTCCGTAGGAGCCCGCGAACTCGGCGGAGCCGGTCTCCGGAGTGGCGAAGTACGTGTCGAGCTTCTTGCCGAGCCCCTTGCGGCCGCCGTACAGGTTCGCCAGGCCGCGCGAGTCCTGCGGGGCGGTGAAGGCGTACCCCCAGGCGTTGGTCTCCGTGTAGTCGTGGCCCCACACGCGCGGGTCGAACTTCTCCGAAGGCACCCGCCAGACGCCCTTCGCGTCCTTGCCCTGGAAGAAGCCGGGCGGCGTGCCCGCCCCGGCCGCCTTGTCGTCGAAGAGGTGCACGTAGTCGCGGGCGCGGTTGAGGAAGTACTCGGACTCGTCCTTGTAGCGCTTGTCGCCCGTCTTCTTGTAGAGGGCGGCTCCCATGCGGGAGATGCCGTAGTCGTTGAGGTAACCCTCAAGCGCCCACGACAGGCCCTCGTGGGTCTCGCTGGGCGTGTAGCCGAGGAACGGCGACGTCTTCATGCCCTTGCGGCCGACACCCGAACTCGGCGGGACCACCGTCGCGTTCTTCAGCGCGGCCTCGTACGCGGCCTCGGCGTCGAACTTCACGCCCTTCACGTACGCGTCGGCGAACGCGACGTCCGACGACGTGCCCGTCATCAGGTCCGCGTAGCCGGGCGAGGACCAGCGCGACGTCCAGCCGCCGTCCTTGTACTGCTGCACGAAGCCGTCGACCAGTTCACCCGCCTTCTTCGGGGTGAGCAGGGAGTAGGCGGGCCACGTCGTGCGGTAGGTGTCCCAGAAGCCGTTGTTGACGTACGGCTTGCCCTCGACGATCTTCGCGCCCGTGTGGGTCGGGGTGTCGGGGCCGGTCTGCGGCGAGAAGGGGGAGGCGTACTTGTACGTCGCCTTGCCGCCCGCCGACCTCACCTTCTCGAAGCCGGAGTTGGGGTAGAGGTACAGGCGGTACAGACTGGAGTACAGGCTCGTGCGCTGGCCCTCGCTCGCGCCCTCCACCTCCACCTTGCCGAGGATGTCGTCCCACTGCTTCTGGGCCCGGTCCTTGACGCGGCCGAAGGAGGTGCCGGCCGGGATCTCCTGGGCGAGGTTGTCCTTCGCCTGGTCCAGGCTGATGAGGGACGTCGCCAGCCGCAGGTTCACCGTGCGGTCCTTGCCGGCCCTGAAGCGCAGATAGCCCGTGACGTCGCCGCCACCGCCACCCTCCAGCTTGCCGCCCGCGGTGACGGGGGAGTCGAAGACGCCGTACACGAAGAGCCGCGTCGCGCCCGTGGACAGGCCGGACTTTACGTCGGAGAAGCCGGAGACGATCCCCTTCTCCTTGTCGAGGGTGAGGCCGCCCTTCTCCGAGACGTTGTCGAAGATGACGCTCGCGTCGTCACCGGGATAGGTGAACCGCATCATCGCCGCGTGGTCGGTCGGCGCCATCTCGGCCTTCAGGCCGTTCTCGAACGTCACGCCGTAGTAGTGCGGGCGCGCCGTCTCCTTCTCGTGCTTGAAGGGCAGCGCCCGCTTGGTGCGGGACGCGCTCGGGGTGTCCTTGTCGACGGACGGCATCATCTGGAACGTCTGCCGGTCACCCATCCACGGGCTCGGCTCGTGGCTCGCGCTGAACGCCTGGATCGTCGGCAGGTTGTCGTCGTTGTTGCCGCGCGCGTAGTCGTAGAGCCAGCTCAGGGAGCCCGCGTTGGTCACCGGCGTCCAGAAGTTGAAGCCGTGCGGGACCGCGGTGGCCGGGAAGGTGTTGCCGCGCGAGAAGCCGCCGCTGGAGTTGGTGCCGCGCGTCGTGTCCGCGTAGTCGGAGAGGTGCGCCTTCGGCTTCGCCGGGGCCTTCTCCGTCAAGGACACGTCATCGAGCCAGCCGCGGAACTTGGCGGGCCCCTTCGGGGCGTCGTACGCCAGCAGGATCCGGTCGACCGTCTTGCCGCGCGCGACCTGCCCGATGCGCGCCTCGACGTTGTTCCACTGGTTCACGTAGAGCACCTTGGACGCGCCCTGCCCCTGCGGGGTCAGCGGGAAGCCGTGCTGGTCGACGGCGCGCAGGTCGCTGAGGTAGGTGCCGTCGGTGAAGGCGAGGTCCACGGAGACGTTGGTCGCCTGGTAGTCGAGGTCGCCCTCGGCCATCGAGGGGAAGACGCGGTAGCCCAGCTCGGTGTCCCTGCGCACCTCGACGTTGACGTCGAAGACCTTGTTGTACGAGTAGCCGCGCCCGTCCACCTTGTGGCTGCCCGCGTACCGCAGCGCCTGCTTGCCCGTGAACCCCGCGCGTGACTTGGCGGTGGGGGAGCCGCTCGGCCCGCGGTCCACCAGGCTCAGCATGTCCTCGGGCGCGGGCGCCTCGCCGCCGCCCACGGACAGGTGCAGGTCGGCGAGTTGCAGGATGTCGCTCGCGCCGTTGTTCGCGGTGACGTCGAGCCGGTAGTGCGTGTACGCCTCGGTGTTCTCGAAGTCGTACTTCTTCGTCTTGTGCCGGCCCTCGAAGGTCTCGCCCTTGCGCTCGTCGAGGACCTTCCACTCCTTGCCGTCCGTCGAACCCTTCAGGGTCCAGTCCTTCGGGTCGCGCGGGGCGTGGTCGTTGGCGGAGGTGAGCGCGTACGTCACGACCTTGGCGGGCCGGTCCAGCTCGAACTCGGCCCAGCCGTCCTTGGCGAACGTCAGCCACTTGCTGGTCGCCTCACCGTCGACGAGGTTCGCGGCGACCTCGCCGGAGCCGGTGTTCTCGCCGCTCGCGCGGACCTCGGTGACGTGGTCGTTCACGCTCCCGGGGAGGCCGGAGCTGAACTCTCCGTTGACGCCGGACGCCTTCTTCCTGCCGTCGGGACCCGTCTCGACGGTGCTCAGCCAGTCCGGCAGGGCCTCGCCCGCCTCGAAGGACGAGGCGAACTCCCGCTCCGCGCGGGGCGGCCGCTCGGGCTTGGCGACGGCACCGCCCTGAGCGGCCACGACGACCGCCAGCGCGAGCGCCGGCGCGCCGATGACGACGGCCGGACGGTGGTGTCTGTAGCGGGATCTGCGTGCGGTGTTGCGTGCCGAGTGCGGCATCCCCGAGCCCCTCCTTGCGAGTTGGACAACGTTGTCACGGTCGCTGCGCAAGCTCTAGTAGGGCGGCAAGTGACGAGTGGTGTCAAGGCTGCTGACGGGGCGTACGATCGCCCGCCACTCGGGTGACCCGAGGGAAAGTCCATGGAAACCGGCGCGAAAGTCCACGGGTTCCGGGGGTGATGTGCGAGAGGTTTCGGGCGGGGATCGTCGCCGGTCCCGACCGGGGATCGCCGCAGGTCTCAACTCGGACAAGGCTGCCGGGCAAAGTCGTATTCGATCTTGCCCACCCGGCGGCGAGTGGACTATACCTGTCGCGTCCGACGTCAACTGCCCCGGCCGGTGGGAGAACCCGGCGCACGACCCCAGCTTCACACCACCGCGGTGCCGGGGAGGGTCCGGTTCACCGCCTGAGTCCTGGAGAAGGCGAGGACTTGAGCATGGGATCCACCAGCGTCAACCGTCGTGATGTCATGAAGAGGGCGGCGGCCGCCGGTCTGCTCGCGGTGCCCGCCGTGGGGGCGCTGAGCTCCTGCGCCAGCGGCGGCGGCGGGGAGAACAAGGCCGAGAAGGGCGAGAAGAGCAAGAAGAACCCGCTCGGCGTGAAGGCGGACGCCGGGCTCACCGTCTACATCTTCAACGGCGGGTACGGCGACAAGTACGCCCAGTACGTCACGGACATGTACGCCAAGAAGTACCCGAAGTCCGACCCCGAGCAGAAGCCCACCGAGAAGATCGCCACCCAGGTCCAGCCGAAGATCGTCCGCGGCAAGCCCACAGCGGACGTCGTCAACAACTCCGGCGCCGACCAGATGAACCCCGGCAAGCTGGTGCACAACAAGCAGGTCGCCGACCTCAGCGAGGTGCTGGACGCGCCCTCCTGGGACGACCCGAACGTCACCGTGCGCGAGACCCTCGTACCGGTCGTGGAGCAGATGGGCCGCTTCGGCGGCCGCGAGTGCTACCAGCTCAACATCGCGCTCACCGTGTACGGCAACTGGTACTCGAAGAAGCTCCTGGAGGACGGGCTCGACTCCTCGTATCCCAAGACCTGGGACGAGATGCTCGCCGTCTGCAAGAAGGCCAAGGCCAAGGGCATCCACGGCTGGAGCTACCCGGGCGGCCACCCGCGCTACATGTTCTTCAGCATGTACGCCATGTTCGCCCAGCGCGGCGGCCGCGAGGTCACCACCGCCATGGACTACCTGGAGCCGGGCGCCTGGAAGCACGACGCGGTCAAGGACGTCTTCGAGGCCTGGGAGGAGCTGGTCGCCAAGAAGTACGTGCTGACCGGGTTCGACGGCACCGAGGCGCACACCGAGATGCAGACCGCCTGGACGAAGGAGGGCAAGTGCCTCTTCGTGCCCAACGGTTCCTGGGTGGAGAACGAGGCGAAGGACACCACGCCGAAGGACTTCGCGATGACGGTGGGCGCCACCCCGTCGCTGGACTCCGGCGACAAGCTGCCCTTCGGCACGCTCTACGCCCCCGCCGGTGAGCCCTTCATCGTGCCCGCCAAGGCCAAGAACCGGCAGGGCGGCCTGGAGTGGCTGCGGATGATGTACAGCAAGGAGGCCGCGCTCAACCTCTTCAAGGAGATCGGGTCGATGCCGGTCGTCAAGGGCGCCATCGACGGCCAGAAGCTGCCCTCGGGCACGGCGAGCGCGCAGGCCGCGATCAAGGCCGCCGGCGAGAACATCGTCATCCCCCAGTTCATGGACTGGTACAACGAACTGTTCCGCGAGGACTTCAACAACATGATCCACAAGTTCATGCAGGGCCAGATCGGGGCCAAGCAGGCGATGGACACCATGGAGAAGGCCGCCGAGCGGATCCTGAAGGACCCCGACATCACCAAGGTCAAGAAGGCCTGAGCGGCGTGAAGACCGACACCCGGGTGGAGAGCCCGCCACCCCCGGAACCCGCGCGGAAGAAGGGGGCGGGGCCCACGGCTCCGCCCCGTCCGGCACATCGCCTGCTGCTCGGCGTCTCGATGCTGCTGCCGCCCCGCTTCACCCCCCGCCGCGTCCGCTACGACCGGCGCTACCGCACGCTCGACAAGTACCGCTTCATCGTGGGCTTCCTCGCCGTGCCGCTGGCGTTCTACGCGCTCTTCGTCATCTCGCCGTTCCTCCAGGCGATCTACTACTCGTTCACCGACTGGTCCGGCGGCCCGGTCGCGAACTTCATCGGGTTCGACAACTACGAGAAGATGTGGAACGACGACCGCTTCTGGGACTCGCTCCAGGTCAGCGCCCTGCTGCTGGTCATCGCCCCGGTCGTCACGCTCGTGCTCGGCATGTTCTTCGCCTTCATGATCACCTCGGGTGGCCGGCACCGCAGGGGACAGGCCATCGCGGGCGTCGCGGGCTCCTCGGTCTACAAGGTCGTCTACTTCTTCCCGCAGGTCCTCTCCGTCGCCATCATCGCCGTGGTCTGGGGCCGCGTCTTCAACACCAACAGCGGCCTGATCAACGGCGGCCTCGACAAGCTCGGCATCGACGGGCCCGCCTGGCTCGGCGGCGACCAGGGGCTCGCCCTCATCGCGCTGCTCACCGTGATCAGCTGGAGCTTCGTCGGCTTCTACGTCGTGCTGTTCTCCGCGGCGATGGGCGCCGTCCCCAAGGAGATCTACGAGGCGGCGCTGCTCGACGGCGCGGGCCGCGCCCGCACCTTCTTCAACGTCACGCTCCCGCTGATCTGGGACACCGTGCGCACCGGCTGGATCTACATGGGCATCCAGGCACTCGACACGTTCGCCATCTGCCTGGTCATGGTGCCGCCGCACGTCCTGAAGGTGACCCCGGTCTTCCTCTACGAACGGTTCCGGGACGGCCAGTACGGCTACGCCACCTCCATCGGCGTGGTCCTTCTCGTCCTGAGCATGGCGTTCTCCCTGATCGTCATGCGGGTCGGGAACCGCGACCGGATCGAATACTGAGACCGCGGGAGCCACTGCATCATGACCACCACGACCACCACCGCGCCCCGCCCCGCCACCACCGACGCGCCCGGCCGCGAGAAGGAGACGGGCACCACCCTCAACGTCTTCTCGCACGCCTTCCTCGTCCTGTGGGTGATCCTCGCCGCCGGGCCCCTGATCTGGGTCGCCCTCACCGCGTTCCGCCCCTCGGCCGAGATCCTCAGCGATCCGATGGGCTGGCCCGCCTCCTTCCACTGGGAGAACTTCACCAACGCGTGGAACAAGGCCAACATCGGCCAGTACACCGTCAACTCACTGATCATCCTGGCCGGTTCGCTGACCGGCACCATGCTGCTCGGCTCGATGGCGGCCTACGTCATCGCCCGCTTCACCTTCCCCGGCAACCGCGTCGTCTTCATGCTGTTCGCGGGCGGCATGATGTTCCCCGTCATCCTGGCGCTCGTCCCGCTCTTCGCGGTCATGGAGAACTTCGGCCTCCTCGACACCCGGCCGGGGCTGATGATCGCGTACATCGCGTACTCACTGCCCTTCACCACCTTCTTCCTCACCTCCTTCTTCCGCACGCTGCCGACCGGCGTGCAGGAGGCGGCGATGGTCGACGGAGCCTCGCACACCCGCACCTTCTTCCAGATCATGCTGCCGATGGCCAAGCCCGGCCTCGTCAGCATCGGCATCTTCAACTTCCTCGGCCAGTGGAACCAGTACCTGCTGCCGCTGCTGCTCAACAACGAGGACGAGAAGAGCTACGTGCTGCCGCAGGGGCTCGCCTCGCTCGCCGTCTCGCAGGGCTACCGGGGCGACTGGGGAGCGCTCTTCGCGGGCCTCACCATCGCCATGCTCCCGGTGCTCGTGGTCTACACCGTCTTCCAGCGACAGGTACAGGCCGGTCTGACGGCGGGAGCCCTCAAGTGACCAGGTGAGGCAGGTGATTTCAGCTTGGCCACGAAAGTGGTCTAGGCCTGTCGAGGCGAATCGGGCCGTGAGTAGTGTCTGCGCCACGGCGCCGCGGGGGGCGACTGGAAGCGCTCAAGTCGACACCGATGTCGAAGGGTTGAAAACAGCATGAGGAACCGAATAGTCGCCACCGGCGCGGCAACACTCGCCATGGCGCTGGGACTCACCGCCTGCGGCGGCGACAGCGACAGCGGCGACAGCAAGACGATCAAGCTTGTCGCCGCCGACTACGGCGACAAGGCCTCCAACGCCTCCAAGGTCTACTGGGCCGAGGTCAAGAAGGAGTTCGAGGCGGCCAACAAGGGCTACAAGGTCGACGTCCAGGTCATCAACTGGAACGAGATCGACAAGTCCGTCAAGAACATGATCCAGGCGGGCAACGAGCCCGACCTGCTCCAGACCGGCGGCTACGCCGACAAGGTCGCCGACGACCTGCTCTACAAGGCCGACGAGGTGCTGTCCGCCAAGACGCGCGACAACCTCATCCCCTCCTTCGCCAAGGCCGGCGAGGTCGACGGCACGCAGTACGGCATCCCGTGGGTCTCCTCCGCCCGCGTCATGTTCTACAACAAGTCCGTCTTCAAGAAGGCCGGCATCAAGTCCCCGCCGAAGACGTGGGCCGAGCTCGCCGACGCCGCGAAGAAGATCAAGGCCAAGAAGGCCGCCGAGACCCCCTACGCCCTGCCGCTCGGCCCCGAGGAGACCCAGGGCGAGACGATGATGTGGGAGCTCGGCAACGGCGGCGGATACACCGACGCGGACGGCAAGTACACGATCGACAGCCCGCAGAACATCGAGACCTTCGAGTGGCTGAAGACCAACCTGGTCAAGCCCGGCCTCACCTACGCCAACCCCGCCTCCACCGACCGCAAGACGGCCTTCGCGGACTTCGCGGCCGGCAAGGTCGGCATGCTCAACGGCCACCCGAGCCTCATCCAGATGGCCAAGGAGGGCAAGGTCGACTACGGCGTCACGCCCATCCCCGGCAAGGAGGGCCCGCTGGAGTCCACCCTCGGCGTGGCCGACTGGATGATGGCGTTCAAGGACGGCGGCGCGGAGAAGGAGGGCGTGAAGAAGTTCCTGGACTTCACGTACTCCAAGAAGATGCTGGCGTTCGACGAGATGTACAACCTGATGCCCGTCACCCAGGACGCGCTCAAGGAGATGCAGACCAACGGCAAGCACAAGGACCTGGAGCCGTTCTTCGAGGTCCTGCCGAACGCCAAGTTCTACCCCCTCGGCGACACCTCCTGGGACCTCGTCTCCGCGGAGATGAAGAAGACCGGCGGCAAGGCCGTCTCCGACGACCCGAAGCAGGTCCTCGGCGACCTCCAGAAGAAGGCGGAGTCGGCGGCGGCCGACGCCAAGTAGCGGCCGACGCCGAACGAAGGAGTTTCCGTGTCGCTGAAGGCCCCTCCGTCCCCGGCCGGGTCCGGCCGGGGACGGGGCGGGCGCGCACCCAGGCCGGTGAGCCGCCGCAGCGGCCTGGCCCGGCTCGGCCCGCTGCCCTGGATAGCGCCCGTCATCCTGCTGATCCTCGCCGTGGTCGTCTGGCCCGTCGTCGAGCTGATCCGCACCTCGTTCCTCAACATCTCCATCTCCGGCAAGGTGCGCGGCAGCGCCGGGACCGACAAGTTCAAGAAGCTCTTCGAGGAGAGCGACTTCGGCGCCGTCCTCACCTGGACCGTGATCTGGACGATCGTCGTCGTCACCGCGACGATGCTGCTCTCGCTCGCCCTCGCCCAGCTGTTCAACCAGAAGTTCCCCGGCCGCCGCATCACCCGCTGGGCGCTCATCGCCCCCTGGGCGGCATCCGTCCTGATGACCGCCATCGGCTTCAAGTGGATGCTCAACCAGACCGCGGGCGTGCTCAACACCCTGATGCTCGACCTCGGCCTCATCGACAGCTCCAAGGACTGGCTCGGCAAGCCGGAGACCGCCTGGCCGTGGATGATGGCCGTCGCCGTCTTCGTGTCGCTGCCCTTCACCACGTACACGCTCCTGGCGGGTCTCCAGACCATCCCGCAGGACGTCTACGAGGCGTCGCGCATCGACGGCGCGGGCACCTGGCAGACGTACCGCCACATCACCCTGCCGATGCTGCGGCCCGCCTTCCTCGTCGGTGTCGTCATCAACCTCATCAACGTCTTCAACTCCTTCCCGATCATCTGGGCCATGACCCAGGGCGGCCCGGGCTACGACACCTCCACGTCGATGGTGTTCATGTACAAGCTGAAGGAGACCGACATCGGTGAGTCCGCGGCCATGTCGGTCGTCAACTTCCTGATGGTCGTGGTGCTCGTGCTGATCTTCCTGAAGGTCAGCCGGTGGAACGAGGAGGACTGATGGCCACCGCGACGGCGACCCGCCCCGCGCCCCGGAAGGACGACGCGCCGAAGCCGGCGAAGCGCGCCTTCCGGCCCCGCACCCTGGTCATCACGGCCTGCGCGTGGCTCATCGCCGCGATCTTCCTCGCGCCGTACCTGGAGATGATCGTCACCGCGCTCCGCCCCAAGGAGGAGCTCCGCGACCGCACCTACCTGCCCCAGAACCTGGAGTGGGCCAACTTCGTCGACGTGTGGAAGGAGTCCGAGCTCGGCCAGAACCTCCAGGTGACGCTGCTCGTCGCCGGCGGCGCCACCCTGCTGGTCCTGCTCGTCTCGCTGCCCGCCGCCTACTACACGGCACGCATGCGCTACCGCGGCCGCAAGCTCTTCCTGCTCCTCGTCCTCGTCACCCAGATGTTCCAGCCCACGGCGCTCCTGGTCGGCCTCTACCGCCAGTTCCACCAGCTGGACATGCTCAACTCGGTGTGGACGCTGATCCTCACCAACGCGGCGTTCAACCTCGCGTTCGCGGTGTGGATCCTGACGGCCTACATCAGCTCGATCCCGCCGGAGCTGGAGGAGGCCGCCATGGTGGACGGCACCAGCCGCTTCGGCGCCATGATCAAGGTGACCCTGCCGCTCGCCCTGCCCGGCGTCGTCACGGCCGTGATCTTCACCTTCATCACGTCCTGGAACGAGTTCGTGATGGGCCTCACCCTCACCACCGAACCGGACAAACAGCCGCTGACGGTCGGCATCAACAACTTCATCGGCAACTACACGGTGCAGTGGAACTACCTCTTCGCCGCGTCCGTCGTGGCGATCGTGCCGGTCATCGTGTTGTTCGCGTTCATCGAGAGGCATGTGGTGTCGGGCCTCACGGCGGGATCCGTCAAGTAGCGGACGGATACGCGGAACGGCCGTCCGGAGGCATCCGGGCGGCCGTTCTTCGGCTGCGGGCGCGCGTCAGGCGAGCGGCTCGGCGTCGAGTCGTACGACCTGGGCGGGACCGGCACGGAACGCGGGGCTCGCCGCGTCGGCCTCGACCATGTGCGGGGTGGCGTCGTGCGCGTCGAGCGCCTCCTGCGACGCCCACCGCTCGATGAGGACGAACCGGTCGGGCTCGCCGCTCACCTGGTGCAGGTCGTACTGGAGGCAGCCGTCCTCGGCCCGGACGAGCGGCGCGAGGCGCTCGAAGGCGGCGATCTGCTCCTTGCCGCGGCCCGGCTGGGTGGTGATGTGGATGACGAGCTGGATCGGCTGGGACATGGGGGAGACTCCTCTGGTGCTGTGCTGTGCTGTGCTGTTGGTGTCGGTGCGGCGTCAACGGGGCGCCGTGGGTGGCTACTTGTAGATGCGCAGCACCCGGCCCACCCGCCGCACCTGGTCAAGACCCCGCAGCTCGTCCAGCGCCGCGTGCAGCGCGTGCTCGGGCGCGGGGAACGTGAGGAACACGATGCGGGCCCGCGACTCCGAACCGTGCTGGTCCACCGTGCGGATCGACACGCCGTGCCGCGCGAACACCCCCGTCACCTCGGACAGGACGCCCGGCGCCTCATCGACGTCCGCGCGGACGTAGTACGAGTGCACCAGCTCCCGCGTCGGCCGCATGACCGCGGGCGGGCCGACCGGGACGCGCCGGTGCGTGCCGCGCACCAGCTGGTCCGCCGCGCCCGCCACGTCACCGAGGATCGCCGACGCGGACGGGCGGGGGCCCGCCCCGTGCCCGTAGAACATGAGCTCTCCGGCGGCGGAGGTGGTGAGGAACACCGCGTTGTAGCTGTCACGGACGCTGGCCAGCGGGTGCTCGCGCCCGATCAGGGCGGGGAAGACCTGGGCGCCCACCGCCCCGCCCCCGGGGAAGCGCTCCGCCACGGCGAGGAGCTTGATGTCGAACCCGAACCGGTCGGCCAGCTCGAAGTCCTCCCGCTCCAGACCGGCGATGCCCTCCCTGCTGACGTCGTCCGCCACCACCGACCGGTTGAAGGCCAGCGAGGCGAGGATGGCGATCTTGGACGCCGCGTCGGCGCCCTCGACGTCGGCGGTCGCGTCGGGCTCCGCGTACCCCAGCTCCTGCGCCTGCGCCAGCGCCTCGCCGAAGTCGAGGCCGTCGGCGGTCATGCGGGTCAGCATGTAGTTGGTGGTGCCGTTGACGATGCCGACGACCCGTGTGACGTCCTCCGCCTGCAAGGACTCCCGCAGGGGGCGCAGGATGGGCACCGCGGCCACTGCGGCGGCCTCGAAGAAGAGGTCGACGCCCGCCCGGTCGGCCGCGGCGAACAGGGCGGGGCCCGCGCTCGCGATGAGCTCCTTGTTGGCGGTCACGACGGGTTTTCCGGCGTCCAGTGCCGCCATGACCAGCTCGGCCGCGGCCGACGTGCCGCCGATCAGCTCGACCACGAGGTCGACGTCGTCGGCCTTGACCACGTCGTGGGCGTCGCCGGTGAACAGTTCCGCGTCCAGCGCGGGCGGCCGCGGCTTGGCCGGGTCGCGCACCGCTATCCGTACGAGCTCCAGGGACAGGCCCGTGACGGACTCGATCGCCGCCCGCCGCTCGACCAGCAGCCCGGCGAAGTCCGCCCCCACCGTGCCGCAGCCGAGGAGCCCGACCCTGACCCGGTGCGTCATGCCGGCACCCCCCGGGCGGGGTCGTGGTGCGGCTGGTGGGTCCCGAAGCGGCGCCGGTGGTAGACCAGCGGCGCCCTGCCCGCCGCGGCCTCCGCGGCGTCGACGCGGCCGAGGACGATGACGTGGTCGCCGCCGTCCGCGAAGTCGGCCACGGTCGAGGCGATCCACGCCGAGGAGCGGGAGAGGCGGGGCAGGCCGTGCTCGACGCTCCAGGACGCCCCGCGGAACTTGTCGGCGCCGCCCTTGGACGCGAACGCCAGCGCCAGGTCGTCCTGGTCGGCGCCGAGCACATTGAGCCCGAAGCGCCCCGACTCACGGATCACCTCAAGGGTCCGCGACCGCCTGTCCAGGCTGATGAGGACCATCGGCGGGGAGACCGACAGGGAGGAGAAGGCGCTGACGGTCGCACCGCACGGCGCGCCGTTGTGGGCCAGGGCCGTCACGATCGACACGGGCGTGGCCACGCAGGCCATGACGTCCTTGAACGTCTCCTGAAGTGTGGGCGGGACGGTCTGAGTGGTGTTCATCGCAGGTGCCTGTTCCGGTCGGGGAGTTCGTCGGCGAACCACGTGTCGAGGAGCTTCGGGTACGCGTCGGACGCGAACACGTCGGCCAGCGCGGCGTCGACGGCGCGGACGAACTCCTGGTCGTCCTTGCGCATCATGAACCCGTAGGACTCCTCGCCGAGCCGCACGTCGAGCAGGCCGATGTCGTCCCGGACCCGGTCGCCGCGCAGCAGGGTCCGCAGGATCACCTCGTCGGCCACCATCGCGTCGATGAGCGGGTCGTCGAGGAAGGCGTCCAGGGCCGCCCCGATGGACGGCACACCGGTGAAGGTGTAGGCGAAGCCCGGATCCGGTGCGTTCTCCAGCGCTGCCTGGCTCGTCGAGCCCCGGATGCCGATCACGCGCAGCGGGCCCGATCCCGGCGCGCCGGGTTTCACGGCGATCCGGTGCGAGGTGCGGAAGATCGGCCGGCTGAACGCGCAGCGCCGCAGCCGCTCCTCCGTGATGGTCGTCGACCCGCACTCGATGTCGATGCGGCCCTCGGTGAGGAGCCCTTCCCGCGTGGTGGACGTGACCTCGACGGCTTCGACGGCCGGGGCGGCCCGCGTACCGTCGAAGACCTTCGCGAAGACGAGGCGGGCCAGGTCCACGGAGTAGCCGACGGGTTCGAACGCCGGGCCCGGCGCGTGCGTGAAGGAGAACGGTGGAGTGTGCCGCTGGAACCCGACGCGGAGGGTCCCGCGGTCGCGTGCGCTAGTCGACAACGCCGGCCGCCTCGGGGCGGGGGCCGAGGGGGCGCAGGCCCGCGCGGTACCGCGCGGCCAGCTCCCGGTACTCGGCGGCCGTCTCGTCGAGCACGGCCACGTCGCTGTCGCTCAGCGTCATCAGGACGGTCGCGGGGTTGCCCGCGATGAGGCTCCTGGGCGGTCGGGCGGGTCCGGCGCTGAGCACCACACCCGCGGAGATCCGTGAACTCGCCCCGACCGAGACGCCGTTCAGCAGGACCGCACCGATCCCGACGACCGTTCCTGCGCCGACCGAGCAGCCGTGCAGCACCGCGCTGTGGGCGATGGTCACGTCGGGCCCGACGGTCAGCGGCTGCCCGGGGTCCGAGTGCAGCATCGCGTGGTCCTGGACGTTCGACCCGCGGCCGATCCGCACGCTGCCCTTGTCGCCGCGCACGGTCACGCCGGGCCAGAGGCTGACGCCCTCCTCGATCTCGACGTCCCCGATCACCACGACGTCGTCGAAGGCGTAGACGCTGGGGTGGATGCGTGGCTCGATGCCCTCGAAGCTGTACGTCTTCACGGCTCAGGCCCCCTTCGTCCGGAGCAGCGGGGTGAGGCGGGCGAGGCTCGCGAGCACCTCGTCCTTGGAGAGGCCGAAGTCGACGAGGCAGGCGACCTCGTCCACGCCCATCTCGTGGAAGCCCTCAAGGGTCGCGCGGGCCTGCTTCGCGTCACCGATGAGCGAGCTCGACGTGACGTACCGCTGGAACACCATCTCCAGGAATTCCTGCCGGTCCCGGTCGAGACTGCGCAGTGTCTCCGACTTGTCGCGCGACTCGCTCTGGCCGGATGTCGCGTGCTGGGTGACGAAGGAGCTCAGGTACTCGATCATGGCCGGCCTGACCGTCTCCACGGCCTCGTCCATGTCGGCGCCCACATAGGTGTGGAGCATCAGCGACACGACGCCGGCCGCCGGGTCGAGCCCGACGCGGGCCCGCGCCTCGCGGTAGATGTCGATCCGCTTCTTCAGCTCGGGAGGGCCGAAGTTGATGAGCGCCGACAGGACGTTGAAGCCGTTCTCGCCCGCGAACCGCCACGCGTCCTCGCTCTTGGACGAGGTCAGCCAGACGGGCAGCTCGGGCTGGACGGGCCGCGGGAACGTCAGGATGTCGTGGCTCTCGCCCAGGGCGTCGGTGCGCCGGACGGTGTTCCCGCGCCACAGGTCCTGCAACTGCTCGCGCGACCGGTTGAGCACCTGGGCGCGGTCCTCGAACGCGTCGGGGTTGAGGACGAAGTCCCGCGCGTGCCAGCCGGGCGCCACCGCGAGATCCACGCGCCCGCCGGAGAGGTTGTCCACGAGCGCCCACTCCTCGGCGGCGCGCAGGACGTTGTGGAGCGGGAGGTTGATGCTGCCCGCCCGGATCCGTACGTTCTCGGTGATCATCGCGAGGGCGGCGCCTAGGACGGCCGGGTTGGGGTAGGCGCCGCCGGCGTCGGTGAAGTGCCGCTCCGGGGTCCAGACGGCGCTGAACCCGGCCCCGTCGACATAGCGGGAGACTTCGAGCAGCAGATCGTAGGGATCGCTGTCGCCGCTCAGGCCCGAGAAGAAGATGACGCCCAGGTCGGGGAGGGACGGCGGCGGCGGGGCGTCGGGGCCGGGCCCGGGCTCGGTCTCGTGTCCGGGCCCGGACCTGAGCTTCGCCTTGAGGCTCGCCAGCTGTCCGGCGTCGAGGAAGGAACTGTCAGACACGGGCGGGCTCCTGGAGCAGCAGTGACTTGATGACGTTCGTGGTGGCCGTGACCGAGCTGTTCTCGTAGAAGTCCCGGACGGAGAAGTCCAGTTCGAACGTCTCGCGCAGCTTGTTGATCAGCTGGATGGCCATGAGCGAGTTGCCGCCGAGCTCGAAGAACTCGCGGTCGTGGTCGGCGGCCGGGCCGCCGAGGAAGGTCTCGAAGATCTTCGCGACGACCTTGCGGATCTCTTCGGTCGGCCCGTCGAGGGCGTCGGGGTCGGCGTCGGCGGCGGCAGCGGGTGCCGCAGGCGCGGGTGCGGAGACGGGCGGGGGAGCGGTCGCTGGCGCAGCGGCCTCGGTGGCAGCGGCCTCGGGGGCGGCACTGACGTACCCGAGCGCCGGCTCCACCCAGTGCACGTGCCGTTCGAACGCGTACGTCGGCAGGGACACCATCCGCGGGGCGCGCGCGTACTCCTCGATGGGCACCTCGGGGTCGGCGGCCCAGCCGAGCGCGACCGCGTCCGCGAACGACTCCTCCTCGTGCTCCGACTCACCCAGTGTCTGCGCGAGTTCGAGCTCCGCCCCGGACTCGGACGCCAGGTTGGCCCGCACCAGGTTGCTCATCGAGCGGCCGGCGCCGATCTCGATGAACCTGCGCACGCCCGCCTCCCGCAGCGTCCGCATCGACCCGGCGAAGTCGACGGGGCGCAGCAGGTGGTCCGCCCAGTAGTGCGGGCTCCTCGCCTCGTACTCCGTGAGGAGGCGGCCGGTGATG
The DNA here is from genome assembly GCF_055572995.1 of Streptomyces sp. NPDC030245. Taxonomy (NCBI): domain Bacteria; kingdom Bacillati; phylum Actinomycetota; class Actinomycetes; order Kitasatosporales; family Streptomycetaceae; genus Streptomyces; species Streptomyces sp. NPDC030245. The sequence continues at coordinate 358,928 of NZ_JBVICF010000003.1, forward strand.
TTCGAGACCAGCGGGGTGTGCGGCGCGCGCAGGGTGACGGTTCCGAGGAATGCGCGGAACGCGTCGGCGGCGTCCCGCATGAGCGGCGAGTGGAAGGCGTGCGACGTCGCGAGGCGCTGGTGCCGGACCCCGGCGTCGGCGGCTCGTGCGGCGGCCGCGTCGACGGCCTCGTGGGTGCCGGACAGCACGTGCTGCGCGGGGGAGTTGCTCGCCGCGACCACGAGGTCGCCGTCGGCCAGCAGGTCCGCGAACGCGTCGAGGCGGTCCACGGCGAGCATCGCCCCGGCCGGGCACCGGCCCATGAGCCGTGCCCGCGTCGCGACGAGCGCCGCCGCCGTCCGCAGGTCGAAGACGCCCGCGACGGTCGCGGCGACGATCTCGCCGAGGCTGTGGCCGAGGACGTGCCCGGGCCGGACGCCCGCGTCGATGAGCGAGGCCGCGAGGGCGTACTCGACGGCGAACAGGAGCGGCTGGGCCACCGAGGTGTCGATGCCGTCGACCTCGCCGTCGGGGCCGAGGTGGGCCCGCACGTCGAAGTCGGTGTGCTCGTTCACCGCGTCGACGGCCTCGTCGAGCCGCCGGGCGAAGTGCTCGTTCGTCGCGGTGAGCGCGGCGCCCATCGCCGGGCGCTGCGTGCCCTGCCCGGCGAAGACGAACGCGATGCCGGCGGTGTCCGCCTCGGCGCCCCGGTGGTAGCGCCCGGTGCGCAGCCGGGTGATCGCCTCGGCCCGGTCGACGGCGGCCAGCGACGCGCGGTAGGGGTGCAGCGTCCTGCCCTCGCGCAGCGTGTACGCGGCCGCGGCGAGGGAGGTGTCCGGATGCGCGGCGAGGTGGTCGGCGAGCGCGGCGGCCTGGTTGCGCAGGGCGGCCTCGGAGCGTGCCGAGAAGGTGAGGATGCTCGGCCCTTCGGCGGTGCCGGGGACGGCGGGCGCGGCGGCGGGCTCGGCCGGGGCGGGATCGAAGCTCTTGAGGATGACGTGGCCGTTCGTACCGCCCATGCCGAAGGCGCTCACCCCGACCCAGGTGTCCGTCCCGCGGTCGAGGGACAGGCCCTCGGTGGTGACGAAGTAACGCGATCCGTCGAGCTCCAGGGCCGGGTTGACCTCGTCGACGTTGACCGTCGGCGGCACGTACTTGTGCTTGAGGACCAGCGCCGCCTTGATCAGGCCGATGATGCCCGCGGCGATGTTGAGGTGCCCGAAGTTGCCCTTGAGCGAGCCGATGCCGCAGGGGTCGCCGTCGAGGCCGTACGCCTGCTTGATCGCCTCGATCTCGATGGGGTCCCCCAGCGCGGTCCCCGTGCCGTGCGCCTCGATGTACGCGATGTCCGTCTGCTTGGCGCCCGAGATCTGGAGGGCGTCGCTCAACACGTCGACCTGGCCGGAGACGCTGGGGGCGGTGAAACTCACCTTCTCCGCCCCGTCGTTGTTGACCGCGGAGGCGGCGATCACGGCGTGCACCTCGTCGCCGTCGGCCACCGCGTCGCGCAGCCGCTTCAGCAGGACGAGCCCGATGCCGTTGGTGAAGACGGTGCCGTTGGCGCCCGCGTCGAAGGGGCGGCAGACCCCGTCGGGCGAGAGGACGCCGCCGACCTGGTAGCGGTATCCGGCGTGCTGTGGCAGGCGCACGTGCACGGCACCGGCGATGGCCGCGTCGCACTCGTTCAGGAGCAGGCTCTGCACGGCGGAGTGGACGGCCACGAGACCGGTCGAGCACGCCGTCTGCACATTGACGCTGGGGCCGCGCAGATTCAGCTTGTACGAGGTCCGCGTCGCGAGGAAGTCCTTGTCGTTGCCGTGCCGGATGACCATCTCGCCGAGGGACTCGACCAGGTCGCGGCGGCGCAGGGCACCGAAGAGGTACGTGCTCATCCCGGAGCCGGCGAAGACGCCGACGCGCATGGGGGTGCGGTGCGGATCGATGTTGGCCCGCTCCAGGAGCGAGACCGACGACTCCAGCATGAGGCGCTGCTGCACGTCGAGGATGTCCGCCTCGCGCGGCGAGTAGCCGAAGTACGTGGAGTCGAACTCGGCGAGACCGTCGAGGACTCCGGCCCGCTTCACGTAGTCCGGGCGCGAGCGCTGGTCCGCCGGGACACCGGCCGAGGCGACCTCCGCGTCCGTGAGGTCGCTGAGGGCGCTCTCGCCGGCCACCAGCTTCCGCCAGAACTCCTCGACGCCGTCGGCCTGCGGCAGCCGGCACTCCATCGACACGATGGCGATCAGCTCGTCGTCACTTTCCATGTTCATCCTTGCTCGGGTAAAGGGAGTGGGTCACCGGCGCCGACGGGCGCCCCGGGCCGACAGCACACGGCTGCGCGTGGCACGGCCGGCGGCGGCCGCGGCGCTCGGCACGCGGTCGCGCGGCCCGTCGGTCAGGGAGGTGAGGAAGCGCCGCTGGGCGTTGAAGGACGCGTGCTCGAAGAGGCGGACCAGCGGGAAGCGGACGCCGAACTCGCGCTGGAGCTCGGAGTGGAGGAGCACGATGGTCAGGGAGGTCCCGCCGACGTCGAAGAAGTTCGCCTCGCGGTCGGCCAGCGGCCCCGTGCCGCCGCCGGCCACGTCGAGCCAGATGCGTTCGAGCCGGTCGGCCACCGAGCGGCCCCGCGCACCCGGTTCCCGCGCGGCGGCGGCCCGCTCCTCGGCGGTGCGCGCCGCCCGCTCCTGAATGTGGACCCGGGCGGCCTCCGAGAGCGCCTTCCGGTCGGCCTTTCCGTTGGGCAGCTTCGGCAGCTCGGGCAGGAAGAGGTAGGCGGACGGGAGCATGGCGCTCATCAGGCGCCCGGCCAGATGGTCGCGGAGCTCCCGCTCGGCCGCTGGGTCGCCCTCCACGACGGCCACGATGACCTTCGTGAAGCGGTCCTCCTGCGCGCAGACGAACACGTCGCGCACGCTCGGGTGCGACTGGATCGCGGAGCGGACCTCCTGGAGCTCGATCCGGACACCGGCGATCTTGATCTGGTCGTCGGCCCGGCCGAGGACCTCCAGGCCGCCGTCCGCGCCGCGCCGGCCGAGATCGCCCGTCGGATAGGCGACGCCCCGCTCCCCGTCGATCCGGAGCTCGACGAAGGGCGAGACCATCCGCCCGTCGACCAGATATCCGTGCGAGGGGTGCTCGGCGGCGATGTAAATGTCACCGGCGGTGCCGTCCGGGCACAACTCCCGCTTCTCGTCCAGGACATGGCTGTGCGAGCCGGGAAGGTTGCGGCCCACGGGCTGGATGCCGGGGGCCGGGTCACGCGGCACCCGGTGGAAGTGCTGGGCCAGCGTCGTCTCGGTGGGGCCGTAGAGGTTCACCACCTGGCACTCGGGGAAGAGTCCCTGCCAGCTGCTCACCAGGGCGCCGTCCAGCGGCTCGCCCGCGAAGAAGGAGAGGCGGACGCCGGGCAGCGGCTCGGTCTGCGCGGCGGCGGACAGCCACACCTTGCCGAGCGAAGGGACCAGGTGGAATGCCGTGATCTCGTGGTGCCGCAGGAATGCGAGGACGCCGTCGGCGTCGAGGTGCCGCTCATCGGGGACGCACAGCGTGGCACCGGATATCAGGGGCGTCAGGGCGTCGCGGAACCAGACGTCGAAGGACAGGTTGGTGAGGTGGGCGAAACGGTCGTGCGGGCCGATGCCGAATTCGCGCGACTGCCATTGGAGGAAATGGGAGAGACCCGTGTGGCTGCCGACGATCGCCTTGGGCCGCCCGGTGGAGCCCGAGGTGAAGGCGATGTACGCGTAGTCCTCGTCGGCCAGGTCCGCGGGCGTGGCGCCCTCGTCCCCGGGAACGGGGAGCCGCAGCGCGACACGGTGGCCGTCCGCGCAGTCGACGGTCGCCCGGACCGGCCCGGAATCCAGCATCGTCTCGCGCCGCACTTCGGGCAGCGAGTCGTCGACGAGCATGACGATCGCCCCGGACATCCACACGCCGAGGACGGCGACGACGGCCGCAGCGCCGCGCCGCCCGAGAATGCCGACGACATCGCCCCTGCCGATGCCCTGCTCCCGCAGCTCGTCCGCCAGCCGCGCGGCGCGCGTCGACAGCTCGGAGTACGTCATCGAATCGGCAGAGGAGGTGATCGCGGTCGCGTCAGCGAATTTCTCGCACGCCCGCTTCAAAAGGGTGTCGACCGCCTGCACGGGTAACTCTCCATGGGGTGGGGTTTCGGCCTGAAACGGAAACGTAAAGGGGGGCGCTCAGGGAAAGCGCAGAAAAAAGCGTAGAAAAAGTGAAGGGAAGTGTGAAGGGGAACGTGAAGGGAACTCGAACGGAGACGGAAAGGGCAACAGAAAAGCTCTCCGTGACATCTGGCGACGATGCTTCCAGTCAAAAACGATCACCGTCAAGCGGCAATTATCTGCCGCTCTCCACCCGCGGGTTCGGTAACCGGCAAATATTTGCCGGTCGTTGGGCGGCCCGTGCTGCCGCGCCGGACAACGGCGAGGCTCCGGGCGCGGGTGCCGGAGATCACACTGCGTGCTCTCGGAGTGACGGTAGTATGCGGGCTCGGTCGTGATGATCTTGTTTCGGCGGGCCCGTTTCCTATTCGGGTCCTTGCACGACGCGTGTATGGCGCGTGTATGGCGCAACTGAGAGGTAATTCCAGGTGGTTCAGCACACCGCGAGGCTCCCGGACTTGTTGCGTGCGTGGCGGGCCACGGCCGGAAAGAGAATGCAGCGCGGCAAGCCGCTGCCGCAGAAAGAAGTCGCCCGGCGCATGGCCGTGAGCGAACGCTGGTACCGCAATCTGGAGAGCGACGCGGGCGTGCCGCTCACCCCCGACGCGCTCATGCGGCTCTCCACGGCGCTGGCGCTCGGCCCGGACGAACGCCTGGCCCTCTACGGCAACGTGCACGCCGACGCCGACCCGGTCACGCCCGGCCGCGGAGACGACGGGGCGCCCCGCTGCGCCCTCTCCCAACTCCTCGCCACACAGGAGCAGTTCCCCGCCTACCTCGTCGACCAGGCCTGGAACATCATCGGCCACACGGGGACCATGGCCACCTGGTTCCCCTGGGTCCTGGAGCCCGGCGCCAATCTCCTGCGCTGGGTCCTCCTCTCGGCCGAGGCGCGCGAGCAGATCACCGACTGGCCGGGCCACGCCGCCGTCTACCTCGCCCAGCTGCGCTTCGCCCTGGTGACGAGCCGCGGCGACCGTCGGCTCGGCGCGCTCCTCGACGAAGTGCTCGACGACCCCGAGTGCCGGAGCAGATGGAGCCAGGACCTCAACGTCGTCGCCTACCGGCAGGGGCACCGCTTCCGCCTGCGCCTCCCGCACGTCTCGCCGGACGAGATCACCGTCACGTCGCAGGTGCTGCTGCCCGCGTACCGGCAGGAGATCCGTTACGTCCTGCTGCTGCCCGAGCCCGCGACCCCGACCCCCATATCCACCGCGGGCCCGGACCCGGTGACTTCCAGGAGGACACACACGTGAGCCGAGAGTCGGGAACGACACGGGCGGCACAGGCACAAGGGACCACGTCGTCGCCGGGGCAGTCCGAGCCCCGTAAGCCGGAGCAGTCCCAGAAGTCGGAGCAGCCCCAGAAGCCGGCGCAGCCGAAGAAGAACGACGCCCGCGTGCTCGCGGCGGCCTCCGTCACGGTGGTCCTGTGGGCGTCGTCGTTCATCTCGATCCGCAGCTCCGGCGAGCACTTCGGACCCGGCGCGCTCGCCTTCGGCCGGCTGGCGGTGGCGTCCCTCGTGCTGGGCGCCATCCTGCTGGTCCGGCGTGAGGGGTTCCCGCCGCGCGAGGCCTGGCTCGGCATCGCCGCGTCGGGCGCCCTCTGGTTCGGCGCGTACATGGTCGCGCTGAACTGGGGCGAGCGCGAGGTGGACGCCGGGACGGCCTCGATGATCGTCAACGTCGGGCCGATCCTGATGGCGCTCCTCGGCGGCTGGCTGCTCAAGGAGGGCTTCCCGCCCAGACTGATGGCCGGCATGACGGTCTCGTTCGCCGGGGCCGTGGTGGTCGGGCTCGCCACGTCGTCGGGCAGCAGCGGTTCCTCGGTCCTCGGCGTGCTGCTGTGCCTGCTCGCTGCGGTGGTGTACGCGGTGGGCGTGGTGCTCCAGAAGCCGACGCTGAAGCACGCCACACCGCTTCAGGTGACGACGTTCGGCGCGCTCGTCGGCGCGGTGGCGTGCCTGCCGTTCGTCGGGCAGTTCGTGTCGGAGGTGGGCCGCGCCCCGGCGTCGGCGACGCTCCAGGTGGTGTATCTCGGCGTCTTCCCGACCGCCCTCGCGTTCAGTACTTGGGCCTACGCGATCTCCCACAGCACCGCGGGGAAGATGGGCACGACGACCTACGCGGTGCCGGTGCTCGTCATCCTCATGTCGTGGCTGTTCCTCGGTGAGGTGCCCGGCTGGCTCGCGCTCCTCGGTGGTCTCCTCTGTCTCTCCGGGGTCGCGGTGTCGCGCATGCGGGGCAAGCCGCGGGAGCGGAGCTCGACCGACTCCTGATTTCCGTCAACGACTTGACTGCGGCAGCTCCTTCAGCGGAGTTTGGAGTTCACAACTTGTACATGGCCCGGTACCCGTTCCAGAGGCCGGTGTCACGGGAGACCACAGGTCGCCCGAATGAGGGCAAAGGGTGAGAGTCAATGGAGACTCCGGGGTCGCAGTCGTCTCTGCACCGGGCCAATCTCGAGCGGGTCGTGCGCGCGGTGCGGCTCGCGGGATCGCTCACGCAGGCGGAGATCGCGAGGACGACGGGCCTGTCGGCCGCGACGGTCTCCAACATCGTCCGGGAGCTGAAGGACGGCGGGACGGTCGAGGTCACGCCCACCTCGGCGGGCGGCAGGCGGGCCCGCAGCGTCTCGCTCAGCGGTGACGCCGGCATCGTCATCGGCGTCGACTTCGGCCATACGCACCTGCGCGTGGCGGTCGGCAACCTCGCCCACCAGGTGCTCGCCGAGGAGTCCGAGCCGCTCGACGTCGACGCGTCCGCCGCGCAGGGCTTCGACCGGGCCGAGCAGCTGGTCAGCAGGTTGATCGCGGCCACCGGAGTGGACCGTACGAAGATCGCCGGAGTGGGGCTCGGCGTGCCGGGACCCATCGACGTGGAGTCCGGGACCCTCGGCTCCACGTCGATCCTGCCGGGCTGGACCGGCACCAAGCCCGCCGAGGAGCTGGGCGGCCGCCTCGGCGTGCCGGTGCACGTCGACAACGACGCCAACCTCGGCGCGCTCGGCGAGCTGGTCTGGGGGAGCGGCCGGGGGGTCAGGGACCTCGCGTACATCAAGGTCGCGAGCGGTGTCGGCGCCGGGCTCGTGATCAGCGGGCGGATCTACCGGGGCCCCGGCGGCACGGCGGGCGAGATCGGGCACATCACGCTCGACGAGTCGGGTCCGGTCTGCCGCTGCGGCAACCGCGGCTGCCTGGAGACCTTCACCGCCGCCCGCTATGTCCTGCCGCTCCTCCAGTCGAGCCACGGCACCGACCTGACCATGGAGCGGGTGGTCGGCCTCGCCCGGGACGGCGACCCCGGCTGCCGGCGCGTCATCGCCGACGTCGGACGGCACATCGGCAGCGGCGTCGCGAACCTGTGCAACCTCCTCAACCCCTCCCGTGTGGTGCTCGGCGGCGACCTCGCCGAGGCCGGTGAGCTGGTGCTCGGGCCGATCAGGGAGTCCGTCGGGCGGTACGCGATCCCGAGCGCGGCGCGTCAGCTCTCCGTCCTGCCCGGGGCGCTCGGCGGCCGCGCCGAGGTGCTCGGCGCGCTGGCGCTCGCACTCAGCGAGATGGGGGATTCGACCCTTTTGGACGGAACGCTGCCTGCGGGCGCCCCTGCCTTCACTTAGATAACGCATGGCACCGTTGTCATCTCGTTAAGGATTTACTCCTTGACGCTGGTGTGGCGGCCGAGTTGACTTCGAGCCACCTCGGCCGCAACGACGCGGCCTCGTCAGGGAGGCACCCCACCATGAACGCAATGACGCGTCGCGTCGTCATAGGCACGGCCGCGGTTTCGATGGCACTCGCCATGACCGCCTGCGGCAAGGCCGGAGACGGCGACGAAGACAAGGGCAGCGGCGGCGACGGCAAGACCATCGGTCTGCTGCTCCCCGAGAACAAGACCACGCGCTACGAGACCTTCGACCGCCCCATCATGGAGGCGAAGATCAAGGAACTTTGCTCGGACTGCAAGGTCAAGTACAACAACGCCGCTCAGGACATCGAGAACCAGAAGAAGCAGTTCGACGCCCTCGTCACCCAGGGCGTCAAGGTGATCATCCTGGACGCCGTCGACTACAAGTCGACCAAGTCCTGGGTCAAGCAGGCCGACAAGCAGGGCGTGAAGGTCGTCGCGTACGACCGCCTCGCCGAGGGCCCGCTCGCCGCCTACGTCAGTTACGACAACGAGAAGATCGGCCGCCTCCAGGGCGGGGCCATGGTCAAGGCGCTCGGCTCCGAGGCCAAGGACGCCAACGTCGTCATGATCAACGGCTCGCCGACCGACCCGAACGCCCCCTTCTTCAAGAAGGGCGCCCACTCGGTGCTCGACAAGAAGGTCAAGAAGATCGCGTACGAGCAGGACATCCCGGACTGGTCGCCCGACGAGGCGAACAAGAAGATGTCCTCCGCGATCGACAAGCTCGGCAAGGACGGCATCCAGGGCGTCTACGCCGCCAACGACGGCATGGCGGGCGGCGTGATCACCGCCCTCAAGCAGCGCGGCATCGACGTCCCGGTCGGCGGCCAGGACGCCGAACTCGCGGGCGTGCAGCGCCTGTTGAGCGGCGACCAGGACTACACGATCTACAAGCAGATCCGGCCGGAGGCCGAGACCACCGCCGAGATCGCCGTGAACCTGCTCAAGGGCAAGAGCATCGACACCCTCACCGACCGCAAGGTCGACTCGCTGAGCGGCGACTTCAAGGGCATCCCGGCCAAGCTGTACGACGCGCAGGCGATCACCAAGGACGAGGTCGCGGACACGATCGTCAAGGACAAGGTGTACAAGGTCAGCGAGATCTGCACCGCCCAGTACAAGAAGGCGTGCGACGCCGCGGGTATCAAGTAGCGCCCGCTTGCGGTAAATCCGTCTCTACGGGACACGGCCCCCGAGGCCGTACGAGATGCGGCCCGCGGGCGCGCGAGAGCGCTCCCGGGCCCCTGTACGGGACGGCATTCCAGTACCGGTCCGGTGCTCGCCCCGATCACACCGCCCCGCAGACGGGGGGCGGGCACCGTACCTGCCCTTGCTGCACCACCATTCCCCGCCGGTCAGGCGGCGAAGGAGATGATTCACGTGTCCGCTACGCCCGTGCTGGCGTTGCGCGGGGTCTCCAAGCGGTTCGGCGCCGTCCAGGCGCTCACGGACGTAGACCTCGAAATCCACACCGGTGAGGTGGTCGCCCTGGTCGGCGACAACGGCGCCGGCAAGTCCACCCTCGTCAAGACGATCTCGGGCGTCCACCCGATCGACGACGGCACCATCGAGTGGGAGGGCAGGCCGGTCCGCATCGGGCGCCCGCACGACGCCCAGAACCTCGGCGTGGCCACCGTCTACCAGGACCTCGCCCTCTGCGACAACCTCGACGTCGTCGCCAACCTGTTCCTCGGCAGCGAGCTGAAGACGGCCTCCGTCCTCGACGAGATCAAGATGGAGAAGCGGGCCAAGGAGCTCCTCGACACGCTCTCCATCCGCATCCCCAGCGTCCGCATCCCGGTCGCGGCGCTCTCCGGCGGCCAGCGCCAGGTCGTCGCCATCGCCCGCGCCCTCGTCGGCGACCCCAAGGTCGTCATCCTCGACGAGCCCACCGCGGCCCTCGGCGTCGAGCAGACCGCCCAGGTCCTCGACCTCGTCGAGCGGCTGCGCGAACGCGGCCACGGAGTGATCCTCATCAGCCACAACATGGCCGACGTGAAGGCGGTCGCGGACCGCGTCGCCGTGCTGCGGCTCGGCCGCAACAACGGCACCTTCTCCGTCGCCGACACCACCAACGAAGAGATCATCGCCGCCATCACCGGCGCGACGGACAACGCCGTCACCCGCCGCAGGGCGCGCACGGCCACGGCGACGAAGGAGGACGCGAAGTGAGCGACCTCGCCAAGACCCCCAAGGCCTCCACGACCCCCGGGGCCCCCTCCGGCACCGCGACCGACGCGCCGGCCTCCGCCGCGCCCGGCGCCGCCGTCGACCCGCGCCTGCTCGTCCGCGAGGAGGGCCTGGCCGGCTACTGGACCGAGTTCAAGCGCAAGATGCGCGGCGGTGAGCTCGGCTCGCTGCCCGTCGTCATCGGCCTGATCATCATCGCGGTCGTCTTCCAGCTGAAGAACGACCACTTCCTGGACGCGAGCAGCCTCGCCAACATCGCGGTCTTCACCTCCGGCCTCGGCATCATGGCCGTCGGCATCGTCTTCGTCCTGCTGCTCGGCGAGATCGACCTCTCGGTCGGCTCGGTGGCCGGCATGGGCGCGGCGGTCTGGGCCGTGCTGAGCGTCACCCACGAGCTGAACGACTGGCTCTCGGTGCTCATCGCCGTCCTGTCCGGCCTGGTCATCGGCGCCCTGCACGGCTTCTTCTTCGCCAAGATCGGCGTGCCCGCCTTCGTGGTCACCCTCGCGGGCTTCCTCGGCTGGAGCGGTCTCCAGATCTGGCTGATGGGCGGCGAGGGCAGCATCAACACGCCCGAGGGCAGCGTCGTCGAGGACCTGACCGGGCACTTCTTCGCGGAGAAGATCGCCGCGTACGGTCTCGCGGGCGTCGCGATCATCGCGTACGCGGGCTCCCTGCTCCTCGACAGCCGTCGCCGCAAGGCCGCCGGGCTCCCGTCGCGGCCGGTCAGCGAGATCGTGCTGCGCACGGCGGTCGTCGCCGTCCTCGCGGGCGGCGCCGCGTACGAGCTGAACGAGCCGGCCGGCGCCCGCGGCCTGCCGCTGGCCCTGGTGCTCTTCCTCGCCGTCCTGGTGATCGCGGACTTCGTGGCGCGCCGCACCACCTTCGGCCGCCAGGTCTTCGCGGTCGGCGGCAACGCGGAGGCGGCGCGCCGGGCCGGCATCAACGTCGACCGGATCCGGATCACCGTCTTCGCCATCTCCGGCATGCTCGCCGCGTTCGGCGGCCTCTTCATCGCCAGCCTCTCCGGCGGCGCGACGAAGAGCCTCGGCGGCGGCAACACGCTGATGATGGTGATCGCGGCGGCCGTCATCGGCGGCACGAGCCTGTTCGGCGGGCGCGGCAAGGTCTGGTCCGCGCTGCTCGGCATGCTCGTGATCCAGTCGATCCAGCAGGGTCTGAACATGCTGGGCATGGCGAGTGAGATCCAGTTCATGATCACGGGAGCGGTTCTTCTCGCGGCGGTGGTCATCGACTCCGTGTCGCGGCGTACGCAGAAGTCTGCGGGGCGCGCGTAGCGGTTCCCTGGGCGGATTCTTTGGCTGCGGGCCCGTCGTGGCTGGTCGCGCAGTTCCCCGCGCCCCTTGAAGGCGCGCAGCCCGGCGCCTCCCCCCGGCCCCGCGCCCCTGACGGGGCGCGGGGTCTTCCGTTTGGCTGGAGAAACTCGCCTCCCGGACGCATGCGCCAGGCGCGGAACATTAGACTCGGCAGACCCGGCAAAGCTCGAACCGCACATCTCAGCTCTACTGCAAGGAGGCACGGGTGCCGCTGCTGACCCGCATCACGGGACCGCGCGATCTGGACCGTCTCAGCCCGGAGGAGCTGAACCAGCTGGCCGGAGAGATCCGCGGCTTCCTCGTCGAAGCAGTCTCCAAGACCGGCGGCCACCTCGGCCCCAACCTCGGCGTGGTCGAGCTGACCATCGCCCTGCACCGCGTCTTCGAGTCCCCCAAGGACAAGGTCCTCTTCGACACCGGCCACCAGAGCTATGTGCACAAGCTGCTCACCGGCCGCCAGGACTTCGGCAAGCTGCGCGCCAAGGGCGGCCTCTCCGGCTACCCCTCGCGCGCCGAGTCCGACCACGACGTCATCGAGAACAGCCACGCCTCCACGGTCCTCGGCTGGGCCGACGGCCTGGCGAAGGCCAACGAGGTGCGCGGCAAGGACGACCACGTGGTCGCCGTCATCGGTGACGGCGCGCTCACCGGCGGTATGGCCTGGGAGGCGCTGAACAACATCGCCGCCGCCAAGGACCGCCCCCTCGTCATCGTCGTCAACGACAACGAACGGTCGTACGCGCCGACGATCGGCGGCCTCGCCAACCACCTGGCGACGCTGCGCACCACCGACGGCTACGAGCGGTTCCTGGCCCGCGGCAAGGACATCCTGGAGCGCACGCCCGTCGTGGGCAGGCCGCTCTACGACACCCTGCACGGCGCCAAGAAGGGCCTGAAGGACTTCATCGCCCCGCAGGGCATGTTCGAGGACCTCGGCCTGAAGTACGTCGGCCCGATCGACGGCCACGACATCGAGGCCCTGGAGTCCGCGCTCCAGCGCGCCAAGCGCTTCGGCGGCCCGGTCATCGTGCACTGCCTCACCGAGAAGGGCCGCGGCTACAAGCCCGCCGAGGACGACGAGGCCGACCACTTCCACGGCATCGGCCCGATCCACCCCGACACCGGCCTGCCCATCGCCGCGGGCGGCATGGACTGGACGTCCGTCTTCGGCGAGGAGATGGTCAAGCTCGGGCACGAGCGCGAGGACATCGTCGCCATCACGGCCGCCATGCTCCAGCCGGTCGGCCTGGAGAAGTTCTCCAAGGCGTTCCCCGACCGCGTCTACGACGTGGGCATCGCCGAGCAGCACGCGGCCGTCTCGGCGGCCGGCCTCGCCACCGGCGGCCTGCACCCCGTCTTCGCGGTCTACGCGACGTTCCTCAACCGCGCCTTCGACCAGCTCCTGATGGACGTGGCCCTGCACAGGTGCGGCGTCACCTTCGTCCTCGACCGCGCGGGCGTCACCGGCACGGACGGCGCCTCGCACAACGGCATGTGGGACATGTCGATCCTGCAATGCGTGCCCACCGTGCGGATCGCCGCGCCGCGCGACGCCGACCAGGTCCGCCTCCAGCTGCGCGAGGCCGTCGAGGTCGACGACGCGCCGACCGTCGTGCGCTACTCGAAGGGCGCCGTCGGTCCCGCGGTCAAGGCCGTCGGCACGGTCGGCGGCATGGACGTGCTGCGCAAGCCGGACGCCGACCGCCCGGACGTGCTGCTCGTCTCCGTCGGCGCGCTCGCGCCCATGTGCCTGGAGATCGCCGACCTGCTGAACAAGCAGGGCATCACCACGACCGTCGTCGACCCGCGCTGGGTCAAGCCGGTCGACGAGGCCATGGCGCCCCTCGCCGAGCAGCACCGCGTCGTCGTCACCGTCGAGGACAACTCGCGCGCGGGCGGCGTCGGCTCGGCGATCGCCCAGGCCCTGCGCGACGCGGGCGTCGACGTGCCGCTGCGCGACTTCGGCATCCCGCCGCGCTTCCTCGACCACGCGTCCCGCAAGGAGATCATGGCCGAGATCGGTCTGACCGCCCCGGACATCGCCCGTCAGGTCACCGGCCTGGTCGCCAAGCTCGACGGCAGGTTCGAGCGCTCCACCGCCGGCGCGGTGGAGTCCGTGGAGCCCGCCCGCGACTGACGGCCGGATCTCCGGCGTCAACGCGCGCCGCCGAAGGGCCGGTCCCAGCACCCTGTACGGGTGGTGGGACCGGCCCATTCGCGTGAATGGGCCCGCGCCGGGGCGTACCGGGAACCCGCGCTCTCGATCATGTCGGGGACGACAAGCGTGGGAGGTACGCCCGTGAGCAGCACCCTCTTCAGGACGAAGAGCGTCGAGCAGTCCATCAAGGACACCGAGGAACCGGAGCACGCGCTCAAGAAGTCGCTGTCCGCCCTCGACCTCACGGTCTTCGGCGTCGGCGTCATCATCGGCACCGGCATCTTCGTGCTGACCGGCAAGATCGCCAAGGAGACGGCGGGCCCCTCGGTGGCGCTGGCCTTCGTCGTCGCCGGACTGGTGTGCGGGCTCGCCGCGCTCTGCTACGCCGAGTTCGCGTCGACGGTGCCGGTGGCCGGGTCGGCGTACACCTTCTCGTACGCCTCCCTCGGGGAGTTCCCCGCCTGGATCATCGGCTGGGACCTGATCCTGGAGCTGGCGCTCGGCTGCGCGGTGGTCGCGGTCGGCTGGTCCGGCTATCTGCGGTCGCTGCTCGACACCGCGGGGCTGCATCTGCCGCAGTGGCTCAGCGGGACGCACGAGGGGTCCTTCGGCTTCGACCTGCTGGCCTGCCTCCTTGTGCTCGCACTGACCTGCATCCTGGTCCTCGGCATGAAGCTGTCCTCGCGCGTCACCAGCGTCGTCGTCGCCGTCAAGGTGACCGTGGTGCTCCTCGTCATCGTCGTCGGCGCGTTCTTCATCACCGGCTCCAACTACGACCCGTTCATCCCGCCGAGCGAGCACACCGAGGGCGCGGGCGGCGTCGCCGCGCCGCTGGTCCAGCTCATCTTCGGGTTCACGCCGTCGAACTTCGGCGTGATGGGCGTCTTCACCGCGGCGGCCGTCGTCTTCTTCGCGTTCATCGGCTTCGACATCGTCGCGACCGCCGCGGAGGAGACCCGCAACCCGCAGCGCGACGTGCCCCGCGGCATCCTCGGCTCGCTCCTCATCTGCACGGTCCTGTACGTCGCCGTGTCGGTGGTCGTCACCGGCATGCAGAAGTACAGCGAGCTCTCCACGGACGCCCCGCTCGCCGACGCCTTCAAGGCCGTCGGGCACCCCTTCTGGGCGGGCCTGATCAGCTTCGGCGCGGCCGTCGGCCTCACCTCCGTCTGCATGATCCTGCTGCTCGGCCAGACCCGGGTGTTCTTCGCGATGAGCCGCGACGGACTGCTGCCCCTGACGTTCTCCAAGGTCCACCCCAAGTACGGCACGCCGTACCGCTCGACGGTCCTGCTCGGCGTGGTCGTGGCGGTCGTCGCGGGCTTCACCTCCATCGACGAGCTCGCCGAACTGGTCAACATCGGCACGCTGTTCGCCTTCGTCGTCGTCGCCCTCGGCGTCATCCTGCTCCGCAGGCAGCGCCCCGACCTGCCGCGCGCCTTCCGCACCCCGCTGGTGCCGCTCGTCCCGGTCCTCTCGGTGCTCGCGTCGCTGTGGCTGATGCTGAACCTGCCGGCGGAGACCTGGATCCGGTTCGGCGTGTGGATGGTGCTCGGTGTCGTCATCTACTTCGCGTACGGGCGGGCGCACAGCCGTCTGCACGTGCGTGACCCGCACGCCGGCGGCGACGCACGGTAGTCACCCCTCTCCGTGCACCGCATGCTCGCGCCGCCCGCCGCGTCACCGGGCTCCGTACGCGGCCTCCGGGTGCCGGGCCCGCGCAAGGAGTACGTCCCCGAGCGCGGCGCCCACGGCGCCTACTGGGCCCGGCTGCTCCCGCTGCTCGCCGCCCTGGCCTGCGTGACCCGGCTGCCGTCCTTCCGGTGGCCGCTGTGGAACCCCGACGAGGGCTATCTCGCCGTCCAGGCCCGGATGCTGGCGGACGGCGGCGCGCTCTACGAAACCGTCGTCGACCGCAAGCCGCCGCTCGTCCCCTGGCTCTACGCCGGATCCTTCGCGCTCTTCGGCGACGGCACCCTCCTGCCGCTGAAGCTCCTCGCGGTGGCCGCGCAGCTGATGACGGCGGTGCTCCTGGTCTCGCTGGCCCGGCGCCGCTGGGGTGACGGCGCGGGCCGCACCGCGGGCGTCCTGTACCTCCTGATCTCCATCGGCCTGCATCCGGAGGACACCCAGGCGGCCGCCTTCGAGGTCTTCATGCTGCCGTGCACCGCGGCCGCCATGTGGTGCGCCGACCGCCGCAGCTGGGGCGCCGCGGGCGCGGCGGTGGCCTGCGCCTTCCTCGCCAAGCAGACCGGGGGAGCGGTGCTGCTCCCGGTCGTCTGGCTGGTGTGCCGCGGCGGCGCGGCCCGGCGGGACGTGGGGCGGCTCGCGGCCGGACTCGGCGTCCCCGTCCTCGCCGCGGCCCTCCTCACCACCCCCACCGGCTTCGTCTTCTGGACGGTGACGGGCTCGGGGGCCTACGCCTCCTTCACCGGTTCCGAACTCCACGTCCTGGGGCGGGGGTTGACCAACGCGGCGGTTCTCGGGACGGCCTGCGCCGGGATCGTTCCCCCTGTCATCCGCGTCCTGCGCATCGCCCGCACCGGGGCGGCGGAGCTCTGGCTCTGGCTCGCCTCGTCGGCCGCCGCGGTCCTGCTCGGCTTCCACTTCTTCGGCCACTACTACCTGCAACTCATGCCGCCGCTCGCCCTGTTGGGCGCGGCGGCCCTGCACATCCTGCCGCGCGAGCGGACCGTGCGGGCGATCGCCGTCTCCGGCTGCGCGTGCGCGGTCTTCCTGGCGTGGGGCCTGCTCGCGCCCCGCCCCGAACTGGCCCACGCCACCCGCCTCGCGGACACGGTCAGGGCGCGCACCGCCCCGGACGACCGGGTGCTGTTCTGGGGCATGCACCCGGAGGCGTACTGGCTGGCCGACCGCGCCCCCGCCAGCCGCTACCTCACGGCCGGCCTCCTCACCAACTACAGCGGCGGCAGGAATGGCCCCCAAGTGGGCGAGAAATACGCGGTCGAGGGCGCCTGGCGCACCTTCCGCAAGGAACTCCGCACCCACCCGCCGACCCTCGTGATCGACGACTCCCGAGGCAAGCCGTACGCCCCCGCACGCGTCCCGTCCCTGCGCCGACTCCTCGCGGACGGGTACGAGCCGGCGGGGAGGGTGGGGGGCGCGGTGGTGTATGTGCGGGTGAGGGCCTAGGAGCGCCGCCTAGGAGCGCCGCCGCCACGTGCGCGTGAGGTCCGACAGGGCCTCCACCGCCTCCCGTGCGTGCTCGCGGTCCTCGCGGATCTTCGGGCCGAACTCGATGTGCAGGAACGGGACGTCGTGGGCGGTGGCGGTGCGGCCCTGGATGTTGGTGCGGCCTGCGAGGGGGCAGTCCCTGGTCCAGGCGCGGCAGACGTCGTAACCCAGTTCCCGGAGGGCGTCGGCGAGGTCCCGGCCCTCGGTGAGCGCCTCCCTGCCCTTGCCCGTGGAGGCGACCACGTCGTGGTCCGGAGCCGAGTCGTCCGCCATGCCGTGCAGTTGCACACCGGGCAGCCCGCGCCGCACCAGCGCCTCGCAGACGGCGTGGAAGACGGTGTCCCTGCGGTGCGCCACGTCCGCCTCGTCGCCGCGTCCGGCTTTGCGGTGTGCGCCTGCGATGACGAGTACGCCGCCGGGGGCGCGGGTCATGAGCTCGGCGCCGAGCCGTTCGGTGTACCGGTCGGCGACGGGGTGCGGGACCTGGACCGACCAGCGGGCGGGGGAGTCGAGGTCGAGGTAGACGCGCCCCCAGCCGCGCGGGGCCGCGCCGCCCTCGGAGCGGTCGGCGATCTCCGCGTACCGTCGCCCGGTGGCCGCGTCGGTGACCGTGCGGACCGCGAAGTCCACGTCGGCCAGGCGGTGTGCGGCTTCCTCGCGGCGGCCGTCCAGGAGCAGTTCGACGCCTTCGGCGACCGTCCGCCGGTCGGTGCGTGAGGGCGGGCGGTAGCCGGTGTCCTCGCTGAAGGCGGCGGTGTAGTCGGTGATGGCCCGCTCCAGGCCGTCGCCGGGGTGGTCGCCCGGCGCGGTGGCGGAGGGATCTCCCGAGCGCTTGTCGTCCTCCCCGGAGGAGCCGGACCCGCACTGGGCGAGCAGGAGGACGCAGGCGGTCACGACGGCGACAGCCCCGAGCTTCTTTGCTACTGCTACCGGCCGAATGCGGGAATTCATCATGGTTGTATAAAGATAGCCCTGTGATGACACGTCCCTCCCGCAGGCATCTCGTGCCCTGTGCGGCCTCCGCGCTCATGCTGCTCGCCACTGCCGCCTGCGGCCCCTTCGGCGACGACGAAAAAGCCGCCGACGGCGGTCCCGCGTTCACCGTCGCCGCCGCGGGCGACATCCTGATCCACCCCCAGCTCACCGACCAGGCCCGCAAGGACGCCAAGGTCACGGGCAAGGGCGAGAAGGGCATCGACTTCCGGCCGATGATGGCCGGGGTCAAGCCGGTCATCAGCAAGGCCGACCTGGGCATCTGCCACTTCGAGCCGGTGGTCGGCAAGCCCGGCGGCCCCTTCCAGAGCTACCCGGACTTCCTCGTGCCGCCGCAGATCGCCACGGCGATCAAGGACGTCGGCTACGACCAGTGCTCGTCCGCGTCCAACCACACCCTCGACCACGGCCCGGCCGGCGTCACCCGCACCCTGAACACGCTGGACAAGGCGGGCCTGCGGCACACCGGTTCGGCACGGAGCAAGGCAGAGGCGGACAAACCACTCATCACCGAGGTGAAGGGTGTCAAGGTCGGGCAGATATCCTTCGCCTTCGGCTTCAACGGCCGCGAGGTCCCCAAGGACAAGCCGTGGATCGTCAACCAGAACCGCTTCGACGCGATCGCCGCCGCCGAGAAGAAGGCGCGCGCGGCGGGCGCGGAGGTCGTGATCCTCAGCATCCACTGGGGACGTGAGAACCAGCCCAACGCCAGCGCCTCGCAGCTCGAGCTGGCCCGCAGGATCGCCAGGGAGACCGGGATCGACCTCGTCCTCGGCCACCACGCGCACGTCGTCCAGCCGATGGAGAAGGTCGACGGCACCTGGATCGCGTACGGCCTCGGCAACCAGATCGCCCGGCACGACGTGCCGAGCGGACTGACCGAGGAGGGCGTCATCGGCTGGTTCGAGTTCCACAAGCGCGACGGGAAGTGGGACGTCGACGCCAAGTACGTGCCCACCTTCGTGGATATCCCGCCGGACCCGGACGAGACCGGCGCCCTGCCCAAGGGCGCGGTCAAGGACCACCGGCTCCTCGACGTCGCCGCCACGCTGCGGGACGGCGAGAACCTCAGCGAGCAGCAGCGCTCCCGCTACCGCCTCGCCTTCGAGCGCACCCAGGGCACGCTCCTCAACCGGGGCGCGAGCCAGGACGGCCTCGAACCGCTGGAGGAACTGCCCGCGGACTGAGTCCCTCCGGCTGCCTGAACGGGCGCCACACCCCGGATCAACGCGATCTGGCTCACATTCGGCTTACTTCGTACATCCCTCCTGGGGTAGTGCGGGTCAAAGCATTCCGGAACGCATCACTGTGCGTATCCGACCCCCCGCGTCACTCCATGAGAGGAGCACCCCTTGGCCGCTTCGCGTTCGAAGCGGCGGCACAAGGTCCGCCGAAGGACCGACATGTCCCTGCTGGGTGGCATACGTCCCCCCATCGCCGTGCTGTCGGTCCTGCTCCTCGCCCTCGCGGGCGTCACCGCCCTCACCTTGGGCCGCGCGGGACAGGAAGCCGTCCCCAAAGCGGTCAAACTGTCCCAGCAGCACTTCGCCGAGGACGGCGCCATCGCGCTGCGCGCCTCCATCGACGAGTCCGTCACCGACCTGAACCGGACAGCCGAGCTCTTCAGCGCGGGCGACCCGGTGCCCGCCGACGCCGTCCTCGACAAGATCGGCAGCGTCTACCAGAAGTGGATGGGCACCGCCGTCGTCGAGATCTCCTCGGGCAAACTCCTCGCC
The DNA here is from genome assembly GCF_055572995.1 of Streptomyces sp. NPDC030245. Lineage (NCBI taxonomy): Bacteria > Bacillati > Actinomycetota > Actinomycetes > Kitasatosporales > Streptomycetaceae > Streptomyces > Streptomyces sp. NPDC030245. Next base: position 378,389 of record NZ_JBVICF010000003.1, read on the forward strand.
GCCCGGGGCGAGAACCTGCCGCTCACCGCCATCGACCGCGGCAAGCTCGCGGACAAGGACGGCCTCGCGCCCCGCATGGTCCGCCTGGAGAATGGCGAGACCCGGCTGCTCTCCTTCGCCCTGCTCACCTGGAAGGGGCAGCCGCAGCAGCTCCTGGTCGCCTCCAGCAGCCTGCGCTTCCCCGGCATCAGCCTCGGCAAGTTCCGCTCCATCGCCGTCGTCGGGCAGGACGGACACGTCCTGAGCACCGACGGCATCCCCGAGCCCGAGCAGGTCCTCACCGACCTCCAGCGCGAGGAGGTCAAGCAGTCCAACAAGCAGCTCAAGTCCTTCGCCGAATCCGCGGCGAAGAAGGCCCGCACCCACCCCCTCATGTCCAAGGAGCCGGGCTCCGGCGGCTTCCTCGGCGTCAGCGGCCACCTCACCGGCGAGCGCTACCTCGGCGAGCGCGCCGTCGCCGGCTACGCGGGTCTCGCCGGACCCGAGGCGGGCGAGGCCACCGTCGCCACCCGGCTCGGCCTGACCGTCGTCGCCATGGTCCCGGTCGCCGAGGACCCCACGGCCACCAGCAGCTCCGCGTTCGGACTGCTCGCCGCGGCCGCCCTGCTCGGCATCGGCGGCATCACGGTCTTCCTGCTCCTGCGGACCGTGCAGCGCCCGCTGCTCCGACTCTTCCTGGAGGGCCGCAGGCTGAGCCGCGGCGACCTCGAACGGCCGGTGTCCGTGCCGAAGTCCGGCGAGGCCGCCCGCATCGGCGCCGCCCTCGAACGGCTGCGCCGCCAGCTGCTCGGCGCCCCCGCGGACCCGGCGCCGGCCCCCGCCCGCCGCCGCAGGTTCGGCAGCCGCACCCTCGTCGCGGTCTGCGCCGTCCTGCTGCTCGCCTGGTCCGCGCCGCTCCTGCTGCTGCTCAACCGCGCCGGTGACACCGTCGTCGTACCGCAGCAGATGGTCAACGACCAGCGTGAGCGCACCGACACCCTCACCGACCGGGTCCGCCGCGCCCTCAACGAGGGCCACGCCGACCTCACCTCCGTCGCGTCCCTCATGGGCGACCGCACCGAGGCGTCGGACATGGCCAAGGTCCTCGAAAGCACCCTCAACCAGCACGCCCGCTACCAGTCCCTGTACGTCCTCGACGCCAAGGGCGAGATCGTCGCCAAGGCGGGCGGCGACCCCCGCAGCCCGTCCGGCAAGGGCCCCTCCGCCAAGCCCATCCGCGTCCTGGACGAGGGCGGCAAGGAGCCCGTCATCCTCGGCACCGCCGAGGTGCCGGGACGCGAGGGCGCCGCCGTGGTCGGCGAATTCCGCATCGACTTCCTCAACTCGCTGCTCAAGCGCCCCGGCCTCGGCGAGGTCCGCGTCGTCGACGACAAGCGCGAGGTGATCGGCGCCAACACCGGCTACCGCGAGTTCGAGGGGCTGCCCAGCAGCCGGCTCGACGCGCTCGCCGAGGGCACCGGACAGAAGGTCGGCCTCAGCCCGCGCCCCAGCGGCGTCCTCTACCGCGACGGCGACGACATCCAGATCGCCGCGGCGGCACCGTTCGTCGGCGGCGGCGCCGCCGGATCGCTTGGCTGGTCCGTGCTCAGCTGGCAGCCCGCCTCGGGCCTCGCCATCCCCGAGTACACGTACCAGAACCGCACGGTCCTCGCGGGCCTGCTCGGCATCACGGCGGCCGCCGCCTGCCTCGGCTGGCTGCACATCGTCGTCGTACGACCGCTGCGGCACCTCGCCGACCAGGCCGAGGCGCTCGCCGACGGGGACCGCAGGACCGTCCTCTACCCGCGCCACCACGACGAGGTCGGCGCCGTCACCCGCAGCCTGGAACTCATCAGGCAGCAGCTGCCGACGGGCACACAGCGCAAGCGGGACGGCGTCACGGCCGGCCTCGCCGGAAGGAACTGAACCCCCGTGCTCTTCCTCTACACCGTGCTCGTGGTGTGCGGTGCCATCCTGCTGGCGGCCGGCGTCGTCGAACAGCGGCGGCACTTCGCCAGCCTGGAGCACATCCCCTCGCGGGTCCTCGTCAACGGCATCCGCGGCAAGTCCTCCATCACCCGCCTGTGCGCGGGCGCGCTGCGCGGCGGCGGCCTCACCACGGTCGCCAAGACCACCGGCACCGCGGCCCGCTTCATCCACCCGGACGCCACCGAGGAGCCCGTCTACCGCAAGTTCGGCATCGCCAACGTCGTCGAGCAGATCGGCATCGTCAGGCGCGCCGCCGCCTACGACCCGGACGCCCTGGTCATCGAGTGCATGGCGGTCATGCCCGCGCTCCAGGAGATCAACCAGTCCAAGCTGATCCGCTCCACCATCGGCGTGCTCTGCAACGTCCGTGAGGACCACCTCGCCGAGATGGGCCCGACCCTCGACGACGTGGCGCGCTCGCTGTCGCGCTCCATGCCGGAGGGCGGCATCTGCGTCACCGCCGAGAAGGACCGCTTCGACATCCTCAAGGAGGAGGCCGACGCGCGGAACTGCCGGCTGATCTACGCCGACCCCGAGACGGTGACCGACGACGAGCTGCGCGGCTTCAGCTGGTTCACCTTCAAGGAGAACGTGGCGATCGCGCTGAAGGTCGCCGAGCTCCTCGGCGTCGGCCGCGAGGTCGCCCTCCAGGGCATGTACGACGCACCGCCGGACCCCGGTGTCCTCTCCGTCGAGCGGTACGCCACCGAGGACGGCAAGAAGCTCCGCTTCGCCAACGTCTTCGCGGCCAACGACCCCGAGTCGACGCTGATGAACATCAACCAGCTGCTCGACCTCGGCGCCATCCACCGGCCGCTCAACGTCGTCATCAACTGCCGCCCCGACCGCGTCGAGCGCAACGGCCAGATGGGCGAGATCATCCCCGACCTCCGGCCGGACAAGGTCTTCGTCATCGGACACCCCGCGAAGTCCGCCATCGACGCGATCCCCGCCGAGTGGCGCTCCCGCGCCGTCGACCTCGGCGGCGACCGGCGCGACCCCGAGGAGTTCATGCGCGCGATGCTCGGGCAGCTCGGCCCCGACTCCTCGCTCGTCGCGATCGGCAACATCCACGGCCAGGGCGAGCTGCTCCTCGAACACCTCGCGGAGCTCCCGCCCGACGAGAGCGAGGAGCAGGCCCCCGAGGAGCCCGCGCCGTTCTACGAGCCGCACGTCGACCCGTACCAGCACTACCCGGAGGCGTACGAGACGCGGTACGCGGCCCCGGCCCACCACGTCCCCGTCCAGCAGGCCCCGGCCCAGCAGTACGAGGCGTACGTGCCCCACCAGGAGTACGTACCCCAGGAGACGTACGGGTCGTACGCGCCGCAGGAGACCTACGCGCCCCAGCAGCCCCAGCAGCCGTACATCCCCCAGCAGACGTACGCCCCCCGCGGCATGTTCGAGCCGCGGGTGCCGCCCGTACAACCCGCCGCAGACGACAACCAGCAGTGGCACAGCCCAGGAGAGCACCGTTGATTCCCTCCGTCCTCACCCCCGAGATCGCCGCGGTCGGCATCGCACTCGGGCTGCTCTTCTCGCTGGTCTGCTATCTGACGACCAACCTCTCGCCCGGCGGCATGATCACACCGGGCTGGCTGGCCCTGACCCTCGTCGAGGACCTTCAGCGCGCCGCCATGGTGGTCGGCGTGACCGTGCTGACGTACGTCGGCACGCTCCTCATGCAGAAGTTCGTGATCCTCTACGGCAAGCGGCTCTTCGCCGCCGTCGTGCTGCTCGGCGTGACGTTGCAGGCGACCGTGATGATCATTCTCTCGATCGAGTTCCCGCTCATGTACGCGAACCAGACCCTCGGCTTCATCGTGCCGGGCCTGATCGCCTACCAGCTGGTGCGCCAGCCCAAGGGCCCCACCCTCCTCGCCACGGGCTCGGTGACGCTCATGGCCTACGTCGTCCTCACCGCCGGGATCCTCCTCGGCTTCATGCCGTCCGCCTGATTCCAGGAGCCATTCATGCCGCCCAAGAAGAAGCGCCCCGTCCTGCACGCGGCGACCGTGCTCGCCCTGCTCGCGGGCAGCGCGTACCTCACCGTCGAGCTGCGCAAGGACGAAGAGGCCAAGGCGCCCAAGGTGCAGGCCGTCACCGACACGCCGGGGCTGCACAGCAGCACCGGCCAGGAGTCGGGCGGCAAGCAGAAGTGGGAGCGCCTGAAGAACCCCGAGCGCTCCGTCCTGCGCACCGACGGCGGCAAGGTCCTCGCCACCTTCACGGACGGCGCCCGCACCGCGACCCTGACCGGCCCGAGCCGCACCTTCACCGAGCCCGCCAACACCAAGTCGCGGGTCGTGACCAACGACTGGGTGCGGCTGATGCCGGAGACCTGGCGCGAGGGCGCGGAGAAGGAGAAGTGGTTCAAGGACTGGTACAAGGAGTTCTCCGGCAGCGAGGAGGACGACATCTTCGCGATGGCCTTCCAGTACGTGGAGGGCGCCCCGGTCAAGAAGGACGACGAGGGCATCGCCTACGCCGGCGACGCCAACTTCGGCCCGCTCAACCCGGAGGGCAGCGCCGGCAACGACCTGCGCCTCGAACAGTCCGACTTCTTCGACTACCTCGGCATCCCGTACACGTTCCGCAACGGCACCACCCTCCAGCCGGAGAAGGCGCGCGCCCGCTCCATGGACTGCTCCGGCTTCATCCGCACCGTCTTCGGCTACCGCGCCCGCTACCCCCTGATGGCCCGCGACGGCGTCGGCGACGGCCTGCCCCGCACCGCCAACGGCATGGCACGCGGCAAGGTCGGCACGGACGTCATCGAGCTCAAGGGCGTCGGCGCGGCCGACCGGCCCAAGTCCATCGACGTCGTCCAACCGGGCGACCTGGTCTTCTTCAAGCTCGACGCCCGCACCAAGCAGCGCCTGGACCACGTCGGCATCTTCCTCGGCCACGACGCCGACGGCCACAAGATCTTCATCTCCAGCCGCGAAGAGGTCAACGGCCCGACGATCGGCGACAAGGGCGGGACGTCGCGGCTCGACGGCAACGGGTACTACGCGTCCACGCTGCGCAGCGCGAAGCGGCTTTAGCTTCGCTGGGTCGGCTATTCGACCTGCGGGCCGGTGGGGGCTTGTCGCGCAGTTCCCCGCGCCCCTTAAGGGGCGCGGACCGCCCTTGGGCCTGCGCATTCCGCGCCTGTCTCGCCCACCCTGCGGCGCAGTTCGCGGTCGGCCGTGATCACCAGGCACGGCCGGCCCGCCGCCTCCGCGGCCACCTCCACGATGCGGTCGTCGCCGCTGCCGGGCGCGGACTCGACGCGTACTCCCGGCACGGACGTGATGCCCCGTGCGGCGCCCTCCACGACGAGCACGAGCTCCAGCGGTCCCGGATGCCCGGGCAGGCCCTTTTCCGCGTACGCCACGAGCGCGTCCCGCAGCCGTTCCGCGGCCCCGCGGCGGTCCTTCCACCACCCGTCGGGCACGGATCCGACGACGTTCGCGGCATCGACGACGACGAGAGTTCTCATGCGGCAAACGTAAACTAATAGGCAAAACGCTGTGCGTCCGTGAACGTGGAAGGGTTGGCGCCGAGCATGCCGTCGAGGTCCACCAGCACCGGTGCCCCGGAGACCGCCCGCTGGCTGCTGCGCGGTCACGACGGCCGCCTCACCGCCTACGCCCGCGCCGAGGGCGGCCTCCTGCGCTGGACGGAGACACGGCCCGGCGGACCGGAGTGGAGCGGCCCCGACTTCTTCGACGCGCCCGGCCTCACCTACCTCACGCTCGCCCAGGGCACCGACGGATACGTGCACTTCGTGGGCCGGCGCGAGCGGCCGGGGGACGACGGGAAGGCCGTCGTCGACCTCGTGCACTCCATCCAGTACCAGTCGGGCCGGCCGCTCATGGACTGGCGCTCGCTCGGCAACCCGCACACCAAGCTCGTCGAGCGCGCCCCGCACCTCGGCGCGCCCGCCGCCGCCGTGGACACCGCGGGCACCGTCCACGTCTTCGTGCGGGACGCCGTGGGCAGCGTACGGATGCGCCGCGAGGGCAAGGGCGGCAAGTGGGAGGGGTGGAAGGACTTCAAGGTCCGCGACACCCTGGACGGCATGGCCGCGGTCGCCACGTCCACGGGCCGCGTGGAGGTCCTCGCCCCCTCGGGCAAGGCCACCCTGCGCTGGGCCCAGGAGAAGCGGGGCGGTGAACTGGAGCGCGCCGAGGACGTGCCGCTCGTCGCCGCCCCCGGCTCCGGCACGGCCCTGGAGACCGCGCCCGACCGCCTCACGTACTACGCGGCCGACGCGCTCGGCGACGGCGTCCTCGCCCACCGCCCGGCGGACGGCGGCCCCGCGCTGCCCCTCGGCGGCGCCCCCGGCCCCGGCCCCACGGCGGCCCTGCGGACGACCATAGACGGCCACGACTGCACCGTGCTCGCCCACCGCGCGGGCACGGGCCGCCCCGCCCTCGCCGCGTTCCCCACGGAGGACGAGGGGGCGGGCCTGTGGTGGGCCGAGACCGGCGAACCCTGCCTGGGCGCCCCGGCGTTGGCGCTCGACGCGCGCGGCCGTGTGGTCATGGCGGCGATCGGCCTCGACGGCACGCTGCGGCTCGCACGCCAGAAGGCGGAGGCGGGGCTTGCGCTGGAGGCGTGGACGCGGGTGTGAGCCGGGCGTGCACAGACGGAAGCGGGCCGTACGGGACGATTCCCGTACGGCCCGCTTCCGTTGCGGCGTTACGCCGGGACGCTCGCCACGCCCTGCGCCAGGAACCGCTTCCCGTTCACGCGCTCGCTGACGCCCTCACGGTCCAGGTACGGCGTGATGCCGCCCAGGTGGAAGGGCCAGCCCGCACCGGTGATCAGGCAGAGGTCGATGTCCTGCGCCTCGGCGACGACGCCCTCGTCGAGCATGAGCCCGATCTCCTGCGCCACCGCGTCGAGCACGCGGTCCCGCACCTGCTCCTCGGTCAGGACCTTGTCGCCCTGCTTCAGGAGCGCGGCGACCTCGGGGTCGAGCTCCGGCTTCCCGCTGTCGTACACGTAGAAGCCGCGCTTGCCCGCCTTGACGACGGCCGCGAGGTTCGGCGAGACGGTGAAGCGCTCCGGGAAGGCGCGGTTCAGGGTCTCGGAGACGTGCAGGCCGATGGCGGGACCGACGAGCTCCAGGAGTACCAGCGGCGACATCGGCAGGCCGAGCGGTTCGACGGCCTTCTCGGCGACGGCGACCGGGGTGCCCTCGTCGATGACGTTCTGGATCTCGCCCATGAAGCGGGTGAGGATGCGGTTCACGACGAACGCCGGGGCGTCCTTCACGAGCACCGCGGTCTTCTTCAGCTTCTTGGCGACACCGAAGGCCGTGGCCAGCGACGCGTCGTCCGTCCGCTCGCCGCGCACGATCTCCAGGAGCGGCAGGATCGCGACCGGGTTGAAGAAGTGGAAGCCGACGACCCGCTCGGGGTGCTTCAGCTTCGACGCCATCTCGGTGACCGACAGCGAGGAGGTGTTGGTGGCGAGGATCGCGTGCGCCGGGGCGACCGCCTCGACCTCGGCGAACACCTGCTGCTTGACGCCGATCTCCTCGAAGACGGCCTCGATGACGAAGTCGGCGTCGGAGAAGCCCTCGGCCTTGTCCAGGACACCGGTGACCAGGGCCTTGAGGCGGTTGGCCTTGTCCTGATTGATGCGGCCCTTGCCGAGCAGCTTGTCGATCTCGGCGTGGACGTAGCCGACGCCCTTGTCGATGCGCTCCTGGTCGATGTCGGTCAGGACGACCGGCACCTCCAGGCGGCGCAGGAAGAGCAGCGCGAGCTGCGAGGCCATCAGACCCGCGCCGACGACGCCGACCTTGGTGACCGGGCGGGCGAGGTTCTTGTCGGGCGCCCCGGCAGGCCGCTTCCCGCGCTTCTGCACGAGGTTGAACGAGTAGATGCCCGCGCGCAGTTCACCGCCCATGATGAGGTCGGCGAGCGCGGCGTCCTCGGCGTCGAAGCCCTTCTGGAGGTCGCCGTCCTTGGCGGCGGCGATGATCTCCAGGGCGCGGTACGCGGCCGGGGCGGCGCCGTGCACCTTCGAGTCGGCGATGGCACGGCCGCGCGCGACGGCGGCGTCCCAGCCCTCGCCGCGGTCGATCTCGGGCCGCACGACCTCGGTCTTGCCGTTCAGGACGGACGCCGTCCAGAGCAGCGACTGCTCCAGGAAGTCCGCGCCCTCGAAGATGGCGTCGGCGATACCGAGCTCGAAGACCTGCTTGCCCTTGAGCTGACGGTTCTGGTTCAGCGAGTTCTCGATGATGACCGAGACGGCCTTGTCGGCGCCGATCAGGTTCGGCAGCAGCGCGCAGCCGCCCCAGCCCGGGACCAGGCCGAGGAAGACCTCGGGCAGCGAGAAGGCGGGCAGCGCCTTGGAGACGGTGCGGTAGGAGCAGTGCAGACCGACCTCGACGCCACCGCCCATCGCGGCGCCGTTGTAGTAGGCAAAGGTCGGCACGGCGAGGCCGGAAAGCCTCTTGAAGACTTCATGCCCGCCCTTGCCGATGGCGAGCGCGTCGTCGTGCTTCTTCAGCAGCTCGACGCCCTTGAGGTCGGCGCCGACGGCGAAGATGAACGGCTTGCCGGTGATGCCGACGCCGACGATGGAGCCCTCGGAGGCCTCCTTCTCGACCTGGTCGATCGCCGTGTTCAGGTTGGCGAGGGACTGCGGCCCGAAGGTGGTCGGCTTGGTGTGGTCGAAGCCGTTGTCGAGGGTGATGAGCGCGAAGCGCCCGGCACCGTGGGGGAGGTCGAGGTGGCGTACGTGCGCCTGCGTGACGACCTCGTCGGGGAACAGCTCGGCGGCCCCCTTGAGGAGCTCGGTGGTGGTGCTCACTTCTCGCCTCCGGCGTCCTTGTGGTGGGGGTTCTCCCAGATGACCGTCGCGCCCATGCCGAAGCCGACGCACATGGTCGTGAGGCCGTAGCGGACCTCGGGCTGCTCCTCGAACTGCCGCGCCAGCTGCGTCATCAGGCGTACGCCGGAGGAGGCGAGCGGGTGGCCGAACGCGATGGCGCCGCCGTACTGGTTGACGCGGGCGTCGTCGTCCGCGATGCCGTAGTGCTCCAGGAAGGCGAGCACCTGCACGGCGAAGGCCTCGTTGATCTCGAAGAGACCGATGTCGGAGATGGAGAGCCCCGCCTGGGCGAGGGCCTTCTCGGTCGCCGGGATCGGGCCGTAGCCCATGACCTCGGGCTCGACGCCCGCGAAGGAGTACGAGACGAGGCGCATCTTCACGGGCAGGTTGTTGGCCCGCGCGAACTCCTCCGAGGCGATGAGGGAGGCGGTGGCGCCGTCGTTGAGACCCGCGGCGTTGCCGGCCGTGACGCGGCCGTGCGTACGGAACGGCGTCTTCAGGCCCGCGAGGTTCTCCAGGGTGGTCCCCGGCCGCATCGGCTCGTCGGCGGTGGCGAGACCCCAGCCGGTCTCACCGGCCTCCGCGTTCGTCCGCCGTACGGAGATCGGCACCAGGTCGGCCTGGATCTTGCCGTCGGCGTACGCCTTGGCGGCCTTCTCCTGCGAGCGCACGGCGTATTCGTCGGCGCGCAGCTTGGTGATGCTCGGGTAGCGGTCGTGGAGGTTCTCGGCGGTCATGCCCATGAACAGGGCGGACTCGTCGACGAGCTTCTCGCTCACGAACCGCGGGTTCGGGTCGACGCCCTCGCCCATGGGGTGGCGGCCCATGTGCTCCACGCCGCCGGCGACGGCGATGTCGTACGCACCGAAGGCGACGCTGCCCGCGACCGAGGTCACGGCGGTCAGGGCGCCGGCGCACATGCGGTCGATGGAGTAGCCCGGCACGGACTGCGGGAGCCCGGCGAGGATGCCGGCGGTGCGGCCGATCGTCAGGCCCTGGTCGCCGATCTGCGTGGTCGCGGCGATGGCGACCTCGTCGATCTTGGCGGGGTCGAGGTCCGGGTTGCGGCGCAGCAGCTCCCGGATGGCCTTCACGACGAGGTCATCGGCACGGGTCTCGTGGTAGATGCCCTTCGGGCCCGCCTTGCCGAACGGGGTGCGGACGCCGTCCACGAAGACGACGTCCCTGACGGTACGAGGCACGATGGCTCTCCTCCAGGGTGCGGTTGCGCCACGCCTGCGGCGCGCTTCCTTCTCCTCACCCTACTTGTCGGTAACTATGTGGCCAAGGGCTGGTCGGTGCAGCCTCGGCGAGGCGAAGGTCACACTCTCCCGCAGCTACCCGCGGCCCGCTCCCCGCACGGGCGGGGGGCCCTGCCCCGGCTGCCCCGCACGGGCGGGGTGCCCTGCCCCGGCTGCCCCGCGCGGCACGCCTCTGCCCCCTGCACGCAGGACCGGGCGTGCCCCGCGTGGCACGCCTCCACCCTGCACGCAGGGCCGAGCAGGAGCGGCCCCACCCACAAACCCCAGACAGAACCACCCCCACCGCTCCGCGACGGCGCCCTGCCATCCACCCTGCATCGCAAAGCCCGCGTAGGAACAGCCCCGCCGCTGCGCGGCGGATCCCTCCCACCCACCCACCCGTTCACCCCGCACCGCAAAGCCCAGCTAGAAGCAGACCCGCCGCTCCGCGGCGGTCACCTCCCTCCCACCCACCCGTTTGCCCCGCACCGCATGGCTCGGGTAGGAGCAGGCCCGCCGCTGCGCGGCGGATGGTCGCCGCTTGTCTGCTGGGCGGTGCGGGGCGCACGGGTGGGTGGGTGGGGAATATCCGCCGCGGAGCCGGCGGGGCAGGGGAGGGCAGACGTCCCGCAGGTGAGCGCGTACGCCCTCCTGTCGCGTCTGCTGGGCGGTGCGGGGTGCACGGGTGGGTGGGTGGGAAGTATCCGCCGCGAAGCGGCGGGGTAAGGCAGGGCGAACCTGCCGCAGGTGAGCGCGTACGCCCTCCCGTCCCGTCCGCTGTGCGGTGCGGGGTGCACGGGTGGGTGGGAAGTGTGCGTCGCGGAGCGGTGGGGGAGGGCGAACGTCCTGCGGGTGAGTGCGCACGTCCACCCGTCCCGTCCGCTGTGTGGTGCGGGGTGCACGGGTGGGTGGGTGGGGAGTAGCCGCCGCGGAGCGGCGGGGCAGGGGAGGGCGGACCTGCCGCAGGTGAGCGCGTACGCCCACCTGTCCCGTCCGCTGTGTGGTGCGGGATGCACGGGAGCGGCGGGGCAGGGGAGGGCAGGTGGCCCGTGGGGGGTGGGCGGGGCGGCCGCCCGCCCCGTCCGCTGTGTGGTGCCGCGGACGGGTGAGGGGGCCGAGGTGTCAGGAGAGGGCTGCGACCAGGGATGGGGTTACCTGGGTGATTTGCCAGGGGCGGGCGCCGTGGGCGGCGAGGGCCGATGCCACGGTGTCCTCGGTCACCTGGGCCGGAGGCTCCCAGCACACGCGCCGGACCGTGTCCGGAGTGATCAGGTTCTCCTGGGGCATGTTCAGCTGCTCGGCGAGGGAGGAGATCGCCGCGCGCGCCGCGGAGAGGCGCGCCGCCGCCGCCGGGTCGCGGTCCGCCCAGGACCGGGGCGGGGGAGGCCCGCTCACCGTCTGCCCCGGCTGGGGCAGCTCGGAGTCGGGGAGCGCCTTGGCGCGGTCCACCGCCGCCTGCCACTGCTCCAGCTGACGCCGCCCCATGCGGTGCCCGAACCCGGTCAGCCCCGCGAGCGCGTGCACGTTGGGCGGCAGGCCGAGCGCCGCCTCGACGATCGCCCCGTCGCTGAGCACCTTGCCCGGCGACACGTCGCGCCGCTGGGCGATCCGGTCGCGGGCGGTCCACAGCTCCCGTACGACCGCCATCTGCCGGCGCCGGCGCACCTTGTGCATGCCGGACGTGCGGCGCCAGGGGTCCTTGCGGGGCGGCGCGGGCGGCGCGGAGGCGATGGCGTCGAACTCCTCGCGGGCCCACCCCAGCTTGCCCTGCCGGTCGAGCTCCTTCTCCAGGGCGTCGCGGAGGTCGACGAGGAGCTCCACGTCGAGCGCCGCGTACCGCAGCCAGGGCTCGGGGAGCGGCCGCGTCGACCAGTCGACGGCGGAGTGCCCCTTCTCCAGGACGTATCCGAGGACGCTCTCGACCATCGCGCCGAGCCCCACCCGCGGGAATCCGGCGAGCCGGCCCGCGAGCTCGGTGTCGAAGAGGCTCGACGGGACCATGCCTATTTCCCGCAGGCACGGCAGGTCCTGGGTGGCGGCGTGCAGGACCCACTCGGTGTCGCCGAGCGCCTCGCCGAGGGCGGAGAGGTCGGGGCAGGCGACGGGGTCGACGAGCGCGGTGCCCGCGCCCTCGCGGCGGAGCTGGACGAGATAGGCCCGCTGGCCGTACCGGTAGCCGGAGGCGCGCTCGGCGTCGACGGCGACGGGTCCGGTGCCCGCGGCGAAGGCGGCGACGGTCGCGGCGAGGGATTCCTCGTCCTCGACCACCGGCGGAATGCCGTCGCGCGGTTCGAGCAGGGGGATCGGCAGCCCTTCGGGTGCGAGGCCGTCGTCGTCCGGAGGGCCGCCTCCGGTGGTTCGCAGTGAGCTGTCTGCTGCGGTCTCTTGGGCGTCGGTCACCTGTCAAGGGTATCTGTGTATGGAGAGCGCCCGTCGACGGAACGTTCCGTCGACGGGCGCGTGAGGGGTGTAAATGAGTCAGTGGATGATGCCGGTGCGCAGGGCGACCGCCACCATCCCGGCCCGGTCGCCCGTGCCGAGCTTGCGGGCGATGCGGGCGAGGTGGCTCTTCACGGTGAGGGCGGACAGGCCCATCGAGACGCCGATGGCCTTGTTGGACTGGCCCTCCGCGACCAGGCGCAGCACCTCGACCTCACGGCCCGACAGCTCGCGGTAGCCGCCGGGGTGGCTCGGGGTGCCCGGAGGGCGGCGGTGCATGCGGGCGGCGGCGGAGCCGATGGGGGCCGCGCCGGGGCGGGTGGGGAGTCCGACGTTCGTACGGGTGCCGGTGACGACGTAGCCCTTGACGCCGCCCGCGAGGGCGTTGCGCACGGCGCCGATGTCGTCCGCGGCGGAGAGGGCGAGGCCGTTGGGCCAGCCCGCGGCACGGGTTTCGGAGAGGAGCGTCAGGCCGGAGCCGTCGGGGAGGTGGACGTCTGCGACGCAGATGTCCCGGGGGTTGCCGATGCGGGGACGAGCCTCCGCGATGGACGAGGCCTCGATGACGTCGCGTACCCCGAGAGCCCACAGGTGGCGGGTGACGGTGGAACGGACGCGGGGGTCGGCCACGACGACCATGGCGGTCGGCTTGTTCGGGCGGTAGGCGACCAGGCTTGCGGGCTGCTCGAGGAGAACGGACACCAGGCCTCCTGGATGGGGGGACGGGAGGGGACCGGCTCGGGGAGGAAGCCGGGACGAACCGTGCTTTCAAGGTCACAAACCTCTTCGGCACCAATCCCTGCGGCCTTTAGGGGATGATCACGATTTGGTGAGCAATAATTCGGGCAATTCGGACACGCGCTCGATCATCCGAAGATCAAACCGAACGCGCCCCCTTCTGGGTGACCCCGGCAGCACAAACCCCCACGGCGTGCGGCCGCGGGGGGAAGAGGCGTTCGACGGTTCAGCGGATATTCGACAGTACGAGGGGTTTCCGGCCGGTCACGGTCACGGTCACGGAGAGAGCGGCCCCCGTCGCTGCGGCAGTGAGACCACGGACCCGTCACCGGCCCCCGCGGGCGGCAGCCCCGCGACCTGGCAGAGCAGATCGCACCAGGCCGCCAGATGCGCCCCCGTGTCCGGCACCCCGCCGCTGCCCTCCCGAGGGGTCCACGAGGCCCGGATCTCGATCTGCGAGGCGGGCGGGCGCTCCGCGAGGCCCCCGAAGTAGTGCGAGCCGGCCCGCGTCACCGTGCCGCTCGCCTCGCCCGCGGTGAGCCCTCGCGCGTGCAGCGCCCCGGTCAGCCACGACCAGCACACCTCCGGCAGCAGCGGATCCGCCGCCATCTCGGGCTCCAGCTCCGCCCGCACCAGCGTGACGAGCCGGAAGGTGCCCTGCCACGCGTCGTGCCCGGACGGATCGTGGAGCAGGACGAGCCGCCCGTCGGCGAGGTCCTCCTCGCCGTCCACGACCGCCGCCTCCACCGCGTACGCGTACGGCGCGAGCCGCTGCGGTGGCCGCGTCGGATCGATCTCGATCTCCGGCCGCAGCCGTGCCCCCCGCAGCGCCTCGACCGCCGCGCGGAAGGGCAACGGAGCCGAATCCGCCACCTTCCCCTCCGAACCGTCCATCCCGCCAGCGCCGTCCGACCGTTGTCCCTGAGCCGCAGCCATGCGGGGAAGGTTAAGGGGAACGGCGGCTTCGCGCAGGGAGAGACACCCGTGAGGGGGTCCCCGGTCAACGTGCGAGACTTTCCGCGTGAGTGCCAATGACAGCCGTCGCCCCGAGGGCCGGCAGAACGCAGCGACGTACGACTCCCCCTTCATGAAGGCGTGCAGGCGCGAGGCCGTGCCGCACACGCCGGTCTGGTTCATGCGGCAGGCGGGGCGCTCACTTCCCGAGTACCGCAAGGTGCGCGAGGGCACGGCCATGCTGGAGTCCTGCATGCGCCCCGACCTCGTCACCGAGATCACGCTTCAGCCGGTCCGCCGCCACCGCGTCGACGCGGCCATCTACTTCAGCGACATCGTCGTCCCCCTCAAGGCCATCGGCGTCGACCTCGACATCAAGCCGGGCGTCGGACCCGTCGTCGAGAACCCCATCCGCTCGCGCGCCGACCTCGCGCAGCTGCGGGACCTGACGCCCGAGGACGTCCACTACGTCACCGAGGCGATCGGGATGCTCACCGCCGAGCTCGGACAGACGCCGCTCATCGGATTCGCGGGCGCGCCTTTCACTCTCGCGAGTTACCTCGTGGAGGGCGGCCCGAGCCGCAACCACGAGCACACCAAGGCGCTCATGTACGGCGACCCGCAGCTCTGGGCGGACCTCCTCGACCGGCTCGCGGAGATCACGAGCGCCTTCCTGAAGGTGCAGATCGAGGCCGGCGCCAGCGCCGTGCAGCTCTTCGACTCGTGGGTGGGCGCGCTGTCGCCCGCCGACTACCGGCGCTCGGTGATGCCCGCGTCCGCGAAGGTCTTCGACGCCGTCGCGGCGTACGGCGTGCCCCGCATCCACTTCGGCGTGGGCACGGGCGAGCTGCTCGGGCTCATGGGCGAGGCCGGCGCCGATGTCGTGGGCGCCGACTGGCGGGTGCCGCTGGACGAGGCCGCGCGCCGCGTCGGCCCCGGCAAGGCGATCCAGGGCAACCTCGACCCGGCCGTCCTCTTCTCCACGCGCGAGGCCGTCGAGCAGAAGACGGACGAGGTCCTCGCCGCCGCGAGCGGCCTGGAGGGCCACATCTTCAACCTCGGCCACGGCGTCCTGCCGACCACGGACCCCGAGGCGCTGACCCGCCTCGTGGAGTACGTGCACACGCGCACCGCCCGCTGAGAAAGTCCGAAAACGGTCCCTCCCTGCCCGGACAGGGACTGTTCTACGGCAGTGGCAGCGGGGGCAGCAACCAGGGGTTGGGCCCCGCGCCCGGCACCGCGCAGTGCACCCCCGCGCCGCGCCGCACGGCGGTGCGCCCGGCCAGGCGCGCCAGCGCGGGCGGTACGCCGTAGACGAGGTGGCAGAAGCGCTCGGGGGAGTGCCGGGCCGTCCACGGCGGGGCTTCGAACGACTGGAGATACGTCGACCAGTGCCCCTCGAAGGTGACGAGCAGGTCGGCGACGCGGGCGTACCCGGGCGCCGGGTGCACGCCCGGGTTGAGCACCACCGTCCGCGCGCCCCTGCCCCGCGCCGAGCGGACCAGGCGCCGGCACCGCCGCAGCTCGCGCCGGCCCGCTGCCACCCGGTCGAAGAAGCAGCCTTCCACGTCGTACCAGGCGCGATGCCGCTCCACGTCCTCGGTGACGGCGTCCGGTGACCGCTTCCCGTACGCCGTGTCGACGTATCCGAGGACCCGCACCCCCGCATCGCGCAGGGCCCGCGCGGCGTCGGCGAAGGCCGGGTCGGGGGCCGCGCCCGGACCGTCGGCGGCGTTCAGGACGACGCCGTACAGTCGGGGCGCGGCCGCCACGAGCGCCCGCCAGGCCGCGGGGTCCACGGCCGGGTGGACGTACAGCGGCACCAGCAGGGTCATCGGGGCTCCCCGGCGGCCCGCGCGGGGTGCGGGGCGCCGTCCGACGCCCAGAGCGCGGCGAGCGACTCCCGCAGGGTGAACCGCGGCCGCCAGCCGAGCTCCCACTCCGCGGCGCCGATGTCGGCGCACTGCCAGGGCACCGCCGCCGAACGCCCCACGCCGCCGAGGGACTCCTCGACGTGCCCGGTGAAGCCCGCCTCCATGACGAGGCCGTGCGCCAGGTTGCGTACCGGAACCGCCCGGCCGCTGCCGATGTTGATCAGGCGCGGCAGCGGGCCCGGCAGGGTGAGCGCCTGCGCCACGGCCTGCGCCACATCGCGCGTGTCGACGAAGTCCCGGTGCGCGGACAGGTCGCCGACCCGCACCGTGCCGTGCGGGGTCCGGGCGACCGCCCGGCTCAGCTCGGCGGTGAGACGGCCCGGCAGCCCGGCCGGGGGCGCCCCGGGGCCCACCGGGTTGGTGACCCGCAGCACGGTCGCGTCGAGCCCGGAGTCGACGACGGCGAGCGTGCCCGCCAGCTTCGTGGCGCCGTACGGCGCGACCGGGCGGGCGGGCGAGTCCTCCCGGGACCGCTCGCCGACATCGGCCGGGCCGTACTCGGCCGCCGAGCCGAGGTGCACGAGGCGCGCGGTCGGCACCGCCGCGCACAGGGCCTCGCAGAGCACCGCGGGGCCGCGGGCGTTGACCTCGGCGAGGGTCAGGGCGCTGCCGCCGACCGCGCCCGCGCAGTTGACCACGGCGTCGGGCGCGGCCCGCGTCAGCTGCTCGGCGAGCGCGCCCCGGGTGACGGTGGCGAGGTCGATCCGGAGGTCGTCCACGGGGGCGCGCCCGCCGCGGAGCAGCCGGACGCCCGACATGGCGCGCAGCCGCTCCGTGACGGCGCCGCCCAGGTATCCGGTGGAGCCCAGGACGAGAATGCGCACGGCCCCGTCACGCTCCCTTGAGGAGCAGCGAGCGGTGCGTGGTGAACTCCGCGTTCGCGCGGTCGTAGTCGTCGGGGCGCCCGATGTCGAGCCAGTAGCCGTCGAACTCGTAGGCGTGCGGCGGCGTCTGCGACTTCAGGAGGTCGAGGACGAGCTCGTCGAAGCCGAGCGGCAGGCCGGGCGTGTAGGAGGCGAGGGTGTCGCGCGACACTCCGTACACGCCCATCGAGACGCGGTAGTCGATGCTCGGCTTCTCCGTGAAGGCGACCACGCGCTGCGAGTCGGTGGTGAGCACGCCGAAGTCGATGCGCACCTCGCGCGCGTACGTCGCTATGGTCAGCGGCGCCCCGGAGCCGCTGTGGGTGGTGAGGACGTCCGCGTAGTCGAGGTCGGTGAGGATGTCGCCGTTCATCACGAGGAAGTGCTCGGGCAGCCGGTCCATCATCGTCAGGAGCGGGCCCATGGTGCCGAGCGGGCTGTCCTCCGTGGAGTAGCCGACGCGCAGGCCCCAGCGGGAGCCGTTGCCGACGTAGGCGCGGATGATGTGGCCGAGGTGCCCGATGGCGATGGTGCAGCTGGTGAAGCCGGCGCTCGCCAGCTGGCGCAGGACGATCTCCAGGATGGCGTGCTGGTCGCCGATCGGGACGAGGGGCTTGGGCAGCGCGGTGGTGTACGGGCGGAGCCGGACGCCCTTGCCGCCGGCGAGGATGACTGCGTGCATGGCATAACTCCCTTGTGTCATGCGGGGGGTGGCGTGGGTGTCGGGGCGTCAGATGTTGTAGATGTCGGTCTTGTAGCGGGCCAGGTTGGCCGGGTCGCGGAAGAACTCGACGGTGCGGGCCAGGCCCTGCTCCAGGTCGTGGGCGGGGGCCCAGCCGGTGGCCGTACGCAGCCGTGTCGCGTCGGCGACCAGGCGCATCACCTCGGAGGCCGGCGGCCGGATGCGCCGCTCGTCCTCGCGCACGTCGACGTCGGTCTCCATCACCTTGCCGATGAGCCGCACCAGGTCGCCCACCGAGATCTCGCCACCGGTGCCCGCGTTGAAGGTGCGGCCCACGACGGCCCCGGCGGGCGCGGTGCCCACGGCGAGGAAGGCCTGCGCGGTGTCCGCGACGAACGTGAAGTCCCGGGTGGGCCGCAGGTCGCCGAGGGTGATCTCCCGTGATCCGGCGGCGACTTGGCCGATGACGGTCGGGATGACGGCGCGCATGGACTGGCGCGGCCCGAAGGTGTTGAAGGGGCGCAGGGTGACCACGGGCGTCTCGAAACTCGCGTGGTAGCTGTCGGCGAGCCGGTCGCCGCCCGCCTTCGAAGCGGCGTACGGCGACTGGGTGTTGATCGGATGGTCCTCGGTGATCGGCACGGTCTGCGCGGTGCCGTACGTCTCGCTGGTGGAGGTGTGCACCAGGCGGGGGGTCTCCAGGTGGCGGACGGCTTCGAGGACGTTGAGCGTGCCGGTCACGTTCGTGTCCACGTAGCTGTGCGGGGCCTGGTAGGAGTACGGGATCGCGATGAGGGCGGCCAGGTGGTAGACCGCCTCGGCGCCTTCGACGAGCCCGCGCACCGAGCCGGGGTCGCGGACGTCGCCGAGGACGACGTCGACCTCGGCGAGCACGTCCGGGCTCAGGGTCTCCAGCCAGCCGTAGGACGAGAAGGAGTTGTACTGCGCCATCGCGCGGACCCGGTGGCCGGCGGCGACCAGCGCCTCGGTGAGGTGCGAGCCGATGAAGCCCTCGGCTCCGGTGACGGCGACGAGCGGTGCGGATGTCATGGTTTCTCCTGGTGCTTGGGACGGCGTGGTGCGCCGGTTCGGTGGTGCGCGGCGCAGCAGGGCAGGGGCAGGGGCAGGGGCGGGCGGCTCAGGCGTGCGCCGTCGGCCTGCCCAGGTGGTGGACGGTGACGGCCGCGAGCACGACGGCGGCGGCCGCGCAGCCGATGAGCAGTGCGGTGGGCGCGGGCAGGGTGCCGGTCGCGGGGAGCGCCGTGGCGGCGGCCGCGGCGGCCAGACAGGGCGCCGCGGACGGCCAGCCCGTGCCGAACGCCTGAAGCAGCAGCGCGGGCCACAACACCGCGCCCAGCGCGACGAGTTGCGCCACGTCGGCACCGACGATGATGGCGCCCAGAGCAAGTGGGACGAGATAGGCCGTACCGCACACGGCGAGCGCGCGGGAGACGCGCAGCCGGAACCCGCGTGGCGTCGTCGAGGCGTGCAGAGCGGTCACGGCGAGCCCGCGGAAGCGGTAGAGCAGCCATTCGGCGGGACCCATGCTCAGCGTCAACACCACGACGCCGTACGGGTCCTGACGTCCCGCCATCAGGGTCAGCAGTCCGGCGGCGACTCCGAACAGGCCGTACGGGACCGAACCCGCCAGGCCTTGCACGGGTCCCGGTGCCGGGGCGGCCCGCAGCGCCGAGCGCAGCGCGTGCCCCGCGGCGGCCACCGCGAGCAGGACGGTGAGCAGCGGCAGGCCGGTGCGCAGGGGCCCCGGGGGCGCCCACCAGGGCAGCGCCGCGGCGCCCGCCGCCACCGGCAGCAGCGTCGCGGCCAGCACCTTCTCGCGGCCGAGCACCAGCAGCACCCCGGCCGCCGCCAGATAGCAGGACTGCCCCACGGCGAAGAGCGCGGCGGCCCCGGGGCCCGCGGCCAGCAGCCCCGCCCCCGAAGCGGCCACGGCGCCCGCCGGCGCGCCGAGCAGCAGCGCGCGCCCGGCCCCGTGCGGGCCGGTGGCGAGCCGTACGTACGCCCGGTGGCTCAGCGCCTGGGACCAGGCCCAGGACACCAGGGCCGCCGCGACGAGGCCGCGCAGTCCGGCGCCCGACTGCCAGGCGCCCGGCTGCTGGGCGTCCGCCACCAGCAGGTACGCCAGGCCGGGCAGCGCGAAGAGCAGGCCCCGCAGCGCGCAGCGCAGGTGGTCGGGCCGCCACACGTCCGGCGGCGCGGGCGGCTTCGGGTGGCTGCGCGGCACCCGCTGGAAGACGGCTTCGGCCAGCGAGAACAGATCGGGGTGCCCGTACGTCTGCCGGATGCGGTCGCCGGTCATGCCCTGGGACTCCAGGAGCGCCGCCACCTCATAGGGGTGCACGGCCGCCCCGGCGTCCTCCGCGAGCTCGGCGGCGAGCCGGTCGACGGGATCGTCCGCCCTGGCGGGGCGCAGCGAGGCGCGCGGACGCGGCCTTGAGCGGGCGCCGTCGCCCGGGGCGGGGCGCGGCGGGCGGGCCAGGCGCAGGGTGAGGGTGTCGTCGGCGTTCCGGGGCTCGTGCGCGCGGGGTCTCAGGGGGAGGGGGCCGCTCATCCCGCCACCTCGCTGTGGAGGCCGCCGTGCGCGGGCCATGCCGAGGTGCGGGGGAGGGGCCGGTGCTGTGCGGTGGTGAGTTCCTCGTATATCGCGCGGAAGGTGTCCACGGTCTGGCGGAGCGTGAACTGTTCGATCACGCGGAGCCGTGCCGCCTCACCCATCGCCGCGCGGCGCGCCGGGTCGCGGAGCAGTTCGAGCACCGCCCGCGCCATGGCGTCCGGCGCGCGCGGCGGCACGACGAGTCCGGTCGGCCCCACCGCCTCCCGGACCCCGCCGACGTCGGTGGAGACCGTGGCCCGGCCGCAGGACATCGCCTCGATCAGCGTGAAGGGGAAGCCCTCGCTGATGCTGGAGAGCATGACGACGCTGCCCGCCGCGTAGGCGTCCTTGATGTGCTCGACGCGGCCCTCGAAGACCACCGCGTCGCCGTGCCCGAGCTCGGCGGCCAGCGCCTCGCAGCGCTCCCGGTAGGCCTCGCCGCCGCGCGGTGTGCCGCCGAAGAGGCGCAGCCTTGCCGTCGGCACCTCCTGTCTGACCAGGGCGAAGCAACGTATCAGCGTCTCCAGGTCCTTGATCGGGTCGACCCGGCCCGCCCAGCTGAGGGTCGGGGTCCGCGGCCCCGGGCCCGCGGGCGGGAACGCGGCGGGGTCCACGCCGTTGTAGACGGTGCGGATGAGGGCGGGGTCGGCGCCGCCGCGCTCCTCCCAGAGGCGGTTGTAGCGGTTGCCGGGGGTGATCAGGGCGGCGCGGCGGTACGTCTCCTCGGCGAGCAGCCGGAAGAAGCCGAGCAGCACGGCCTTGACCGGCCAGCTGTACGGGCCGGTGCGGTAGCCGAGGTAGCGCTCGCGCAGGTAGACGCCGTGCTCCGTCAACAGGAGCGGTACGCCGTGGAGTTCGCGGGCGACCAGGCCCGGGAGTGCCGCGATGCCGCCGCTGACCGCGTGGCACACGCCGTGCTCGGGCGGCCGGGCGGCGAGCGGGCGCAGCGCGTGTTCGAGCAGGGCCGTCGCGGTGACGGCGTCGTGCATCGTCGGCCGGGCCCCCGCGGTGGCGCGGCCCGGCGCGCTCCACACGGCGGAGAGCACCCGCACCGCGCGGTCCGTACGCAGGGTCGGGCTCAGGGCGCCGTCGCGGGCGTGCCGGGCGAGTTCGTGCAGGGCGGGCGCGAACCCGTCCTCGGCGGCCGGGTCGAGCAGTGCGGTGAGGAACCGCTCGTAGGAGGCGAGGAGTTGGCGTCTGCGGCGGCCGTGCGGGACGGCTCCCGGCGGGGGCGGGCCCCACATGGGCAGGCAGACGGGCTCGTCGACGTGCGGCGGGAGCTTCCAGGTGAGGCTTTCGGCGCCGGTGCCCGTGACGGCGAGCACGCCGAAGTCCACGTCGGGCATGCCGTGGACGAGCTGGTCGCACCAGACGCTGACGCCTCCGTGGTTGTGGGGGTAGGTGCCTTCTGTCAGGAGGGTGACGCGGGGGCGGGGGTGAATATAGGGGTGGGGTATGGCTGAGTCGAGCATCGGTGGGCTCCGCGGGTGGGATGCTTGCGGCAGGTGGCTTGAGCGCGAGGCGCGTGGTGGGGCGGGGCGCGAGGCGCGTGGTGGGGCGGGGCGCGAGGCGCGTGGTGGGGCGGGGCCGCGGGGGTATGTGCGTACTCGCCATCCCTGCGCCGCGGCACACGGACAAAGACGCCGATGTGTGCTCGGTGCTCCGTTGGCACATACCCCCACGTCCCCTCCGGTCTCGTCGGCCTCTCGCCGCCGGTGGGGTGTATTTCGCGCGGGCTGCTGTCAGCCTTGTGTTGGGACGGCCTTCGGGGTGTGGCCCGCCGTGCCCGGTTTCACGTGGTGCGTCGTGCCGGACGGCACCGGGAGCTGCCGCGTGGGTGTGGTGCGGTCGAGGTCTCCGTCCTGCATGGGTGCCACCGGGGCTGTCGGCAGGGTGAGGGTGACCCTGTCCTGGAGCAGGGACGGTGTGGTCCAGCCGGAGGTTCTGCCCGCGTAGGGCGTGCCGAACTCGGCTGTGCCGACCAGCTGTTGCTGCACCGTGCCTGTCGGCATGGTGGCGCGGGTGGCGACGCCCGCGGGGGCCTGGACCGTCACGGTGTCGCCGATCCGGTACGCGGTCACGCGGCCCGCCCGGACCGCCGTGTCCCAGGCGGCGCGGGAGCGCAGCTCGTCGCCGATGGCGGACATCCGCAGGTTGACCACGGGGGTGTTCTCCGCGTACAGCGCGTCGTACGTGTCGAGGACACGGTTCAGGACGGGGTACGCGATGCGGTCCTCGGCGAGGTTCGACTGGTGGATGAAGTGCGGGCGCGGGTCGTTCGCCAGGGTGTGACCGAGGGCGATCGTCGACTCCACCGGCACGATGTGGTCCTCGTAGCCGGTCGTGAGGTCGAGGGGCTCGTCCAGGCAGGTGGCGACGGGGGAGTTCGCGCAGGCGCCGCTGCCGCCATCGGCCTTGCCGGTGTAGATCCAGTTGTACTCGTCGACCTGCTCGGCGGTGCGGCCCGCGTTGTAGAAAACGTTCATGGGGAAGCGCGGCACGGTCAGGGCGGGGCCGACCTGGCGCTGGTCCCTGTCCCGGGAGTTGTCGGCGCCGAGCCGGTCGATGCCGTTGTCCCGCAGCGCCGGGCCCAGGTTCGGGTTGTCGTCGGGCTGCTGGGGCAGCACCTTGAGGCCCGAGTGCTCGCCGGTGACCAACTCGGTGTCGTCCAAGGGGAGTCCGGCTCGTCTGCCCCAGGCGCGGTTGTCGGAGATCTGCTGGGCGATGTCGGCGCGCGAGACGTAGCGGGTGCTGCCGTCCGTGTTCTTCGCGCACGTCCACGGCACGGTGGCGACGTCCTGGACGCAGCCGAGGAACGGGTGGTTGTACGTGTGGTTGATCCAGCGGTGGTCGGTCCGGTCGGCGATCAGCCGGTCGGTGAGCGGGTCCTTGCCGCCGTTCTGCTCGCGGTGGAGCTCGCTGCCGCCGCCGTTGAAGGCCATGTCGAGCGGGAAGCCGCGCTCCTTGGACCACTGGGCTGCGTGCGCCGCGTCGTCCGCCGTCATGCGGATCGGGTCGGGCGTGCCCTGGCCCTGCGGGCAGTCCACGTCGCCCGGCGTGCAGTTCAGGTCGCTGTCCCAACGGTCGTCGGCGCCGAAGACGTCGTCGACGTGGACGGCGAAGTAGTTGCGGGACGAGCCGAGGTGGACGCCCTGGGTCAGCCAGTCGACGATGCCGCGGGCGAGCAGCCGGAACTGCTGCTGGTGCTCGTTGTAGACGAAGGTGACCACCAGTTCGCGGCGGCCGTCGTGGCGGTACTCGCCGACGAGCGAGCCGCGCCCGGAGCCGCCGGGCACCGGCGCGTCCACGTAACTGGTGAAGTCCGCGCCGGGTGCCGGGTCGGCCAGGAAGCCGTAACTCTCGTCGAGAGTCGGTGAGTTGTTCTCGAAGGGGATCTGGCCTGCGAGGTAGCCGAACGGGCCTCCCCTGCCCGCCTCGGTCACCTGCGCCTTCACGCCGTCGAGCGGCCCGCTGAACGCGGGGGCCTTCAGGCCCGCTTCGGGCCGGGCGTAGGTGTACGCGTCCACCTGCGGGATGGCGTACGTCCGCTCGTACGAGGCCAGGGCCGCCATCTCCGCCGAACCCGCCCCGAACGGATTGTCGTTGGGCAGGACGACGGCTTGGAATCTGGCCCGCGCCCGGCCGTTCACCGTGTCCGCGAGAAAGGCCCCGTCGATCGTCGGGCGCTCGTCGCGGCGCAGGTCGACCGTGGTGTACGGCGTGCCCTGGCCGTCCAGTTCGGCGGCGATCGCGGTGGTGGCGGGGCCACCGTCGGTCACCACGAGGACGCGTAGGTCCACGCGGGGCGCCCCTGCCGCCGCGGCCGGTGAGGCGCCGGGCAGCGCGAGCGCGAGAAGCAGAGCGCCGGCGCCGAGAGCCGTCGCTCGTGCGGTGTGGTTCATGCGGTGTGTGGTCCCCTCCACGGTCGGGCCGCGGGGGTGTGTCCACCCCAAGGCCCGCCCCCCCAACGGCAGGTCCACACGTCGCCGTGTGTGTCCGTGCCGCTCTGACGCGTCACATAGTGCGGCTCACCTGTGAGGTCTGTGCCGGTTCTGTGAAAGCTGGCGTGAAAGAGACGGCGTTCCGTTACCGGGGTGTGGGGGGAGGGAGTGGGTGGGTCGCGTCCGCCGGAAGTGGTCGTTTCGGGAAGCTGTGGCCGCTCAGAAGGGGTGCGGGCGTCCGGAGGGCCGTTGGGTGCTGGTTGCATGTGGTGGCTGTGGGCGCGCTCCCGTGGAACATGAATTCCGAACGGCCCGAACCTCCTGAATCAGCCATAGGGGCGCGTAGGGGACGCTCAGCTGCGGTCCGCCCGTACCGCCGCCACCGCCTTGCGCGCCGCGACGAGGACCGGGTCCCACACCGGGGAGAACGGCGGCGCGTACCCCAGGTCGAGCGCCGTCATCTGCTCCACCGTCAGCTGCGCCGTCAGCGCGACGGCCGCCACGTCGACACGCTTGCCCGCGCCCTCCCGGCCGACGATCTGCACACCGAGGAGCCGCCCGGTGCGCCGCTCGGCGAGCATCTTCACCGTCATCGGCGCCGCGCCCGGGTAGTAACCGGCCCTGCTCGTCGACTCGATCGTCACCGTCACGAACCCGAACCCGGCGGCCCGCGCGTCCCTCTCGCGCAGGCCGGTACGGGCGATCTCCAGGTCGCAGACCTTGCTGACGGCCGTGCCGACGACACCGGGGAACGTCGCGTAACCACCACCCACGTTGGAGCCGATGACCTGCCCGTGCTTGTTGGCGTGCGTGCCGAGCGGGATGTGCCGCTCGCGCCCCGACACCAGGTCGAGGACCTCCACGCAGTCCCCGCCCGCCCAGATGACCCCGCCGGCCTCGGTTCCGCGCACCCGCATCGCCAGGTCGGTAAGGAGCCCGCCGTGCTCGCCCAGCGGCAGCCCGGCCTCGCGGGCGAGCGTCGTCTCCGGACGGACACCGAGACCGAGCACCACCACGTCCGCCGGATACTCGGCGTCCTCCGTCGCCACCGCCCTGACCCGCCCGTCCTCACCCGTCAGGACCTTGGTGACCTCGGCGTCGTTCACCATGACGATGCCCATGCCGGTCATCGCGTCGTGCACGAGGCGGCCCATGTCCGGGTCGAGCGTCGACATGGGCTCCTTGCCGCGGTTGACGACCGTCACCTCGTACCCGCGGTCGACCAGCGCCTCGGCCATCTCCACGCCGATGTAGCCCGCGCCGATGACGACGGCGCGGCGGCCCGGCGTCCCGGTCAGCGTGTCGAGCAGGGCCTGGCCGTCGTCGAGGGTCTGCACGCCGTGCACCCCCGGCGCGTCGATGCCGGGCAGCGGCGGGCGGACGGGCCGGGCGCCGGTGGCGATGACGAGCTTGTCGTACGGCGTCCAGTACTCCTCGCCCGCCGCCAGGTCCCGGGCGAGGACGCGGCGGCCCGGGACGTCGAGCCGCACCACCTCCGTGCGCATCCGCAGATCGATGGCGCGCTCCCGGTGCTGCTCGGGCGTCCGCGCGATCAGCTCGTCCCGCTCCCCGACGGCACCGCCCACCCAGTAGGGGATGCCGCAGGCGGAGTACGACGTGAAGTGCCCGCGCTCGAACGCGACGATCTCCAGCTCGTCGGGGCCCTTGAGCCTGCGCGCCTGCGACGCCGCCGACATGCCGGCCGCGTCGCCCCCGATGACCACAAGTCGCTCTCGTGTGCTGCTCATACGGACACGCTACGACGCGCGGGCCCTGCGCAGCCTTCTAGTCAGCGTCCCCCTCACGCACCGGGACGCCGGGGCCCGCGGGAGCCGCGGCCGGGCGGCGGGAGCGCAGCGGACGCAGGACCCGCAGCCACAGGGCGAGCAGCAGCGCGGCCACCGCCGCGAACGGCAGCACCGCGGCGAGGACGATCGCGACCCAGCGCAGCGCCGTCACGAACGCGTCCCAGCCGCCCGAGAGCGCGTCCACGAACGAGGTGTCGTCGTCCTTGGCCTCGGCCTTCGCGCGGCTCTCGGTGAGCGAGAGGGTGATCGTGGCCATGCTCGTACGGTCCTTCAGCGAGGCCTGCTGGGCGAGCAGCGCCTCCAGGTCGGACTGACGCGTGCTCAACTCCCCTTCCAGGGTGACCACGTCGCTCAGCTTCGTGGCCCTGTCCATCAGCTCCCGCACCCGTGCCACGCTGGCGCGCTGCGACTTGATGCGGCTCTCCACGTCGACGACCTCGTCGGTGACGTCCCGCGCCTTCGCCTCCCGGCCGACGAGCCTGCCGGTGCCTTCGAGGGCGGCGAGGACGTCCCCGTACTCGTCCTGCGGCACGCGCAGGACGACACGGGAGCGCTCGCGCCCCTCGCCGTCGCGGGTCGTGTTCTCGTCCCCCACGATGCCGCCGGCGTCCTCGGCGATCCGCCGGGCCTCGTCGAGCGCTTCGGGCACGTCGGTGACGCGCACGGTGAGCTTCGCGGTGCGGATGACGTGGGTGCCGGTCACCTTCGGCGGCTTGCGCCTGCCGGCGTCCCCGGCGCCGGATTCGGCATTCCCGGACTGATCGGCCTGCCCGCCGCCGACGCCCTTCTCCTCCCCTTCGGGCGCGAGACCCGCGGCCTTTCCGTCGCCGCCGCTGTCACTGTCGCCGCCACTGCCCGAGGTGCACCCCGTGAGCGCGAGCGCCATCGCGAGCAGGAGGCCCGCGAGGGCCCGGACGGTGCGGTGAGCGGACTTCCTCGACGCGTGCATCGGCGTACTCCCCGGGGACGGTGACCTGATGCTCCTTCGACGCCGGGGAAGGGCAAAACGATGGTTGCCGACCGGTTCCGATGCGGTCACGGTCGGGACTCGCCGGTCTGAGAGAGTGGAGGCATGCGCGAAACGGACACACGTGCGGGGAACGGCCATGCCGTCGTCATCGGGGGCGGTATCGCGGGGCTGGCCGCCGCGCACCGCTTGCTCACCACCGACCCGGACCGGCGGGTGACCGTCCTGGAGGCGTCCGGCAGGGTCGGCGGCAAGCTGCACGCCGCCGAGATCGCCGGGGTCCGCGTCGACCTCGGCGCCGAGTCGATGCTCGCCCGCCGCCCCGAGGCCGTCGCCCTCGCCCGCGAGGTCGGCCTCGCCGACCGGCTCCAGCCGCCCGCCACCGCGACGGCCGCCATCTGGACCCGCGGCGCCCTGCGCCCCATGCCCAAGGGCCACGTCATGGGCGTGCCCGGCGACGCGTCCGCCCTGGCGGGCGTCCTCTCCGAAGAGGGCCTGCGCCGCATCGGGCAGGACCGCGAGCTGCCGCCGACCGAGGTCGGCGACGACGTCGCGGTCGGTGAGTACGTCGCCGCGCGCCTGGGCCGCGAGGTCGTCGACCGCCTCGTGGAACCGCTGCTCGGCGGGGTGTACGCGGGGGACGCGTACCGCATCTCGATGCGCTCGGCCGTCCCGCAGCTCTTCGAGGCGGCCCGCACCCACGCCTCCCTCACCGAGGGCGTCCGCGCCATTCAGGCGCGCGCCGCCGCGAAGGGCCCGCAGACCGGGCCCGTCTTCATGGGCATCGACGGCGGCGTCGGCGCTCTGCCGCTCGCCGTCGCCGACTCGGTACGCGCGCGTGGCGGCCGGATCCTCACGGACACGCCGGTCACGGAGGTCCGGCGGACAGCCGACGGCTGGCGCGTGACCACCGCGAGCGGGCACTACGAAGCCGACGCCGTCGTCCTCGCGCTCCCCGCGCCCGCCGCCGCGAAGCTCCTGGACACCGAGTCGCCCGCGGCCGCCGCCGAGCTGCGCACCGTCGAGTACGCCTCCATGGCCCTGACGACCCTCGTGTACCGCCGGAGCGAGACCGACCTCCCCGAAGGCAGCGGTTTCCTCGTGCCGCCCGTCGACGGGCACACCATCAAGGCGTCCACCTTCGCCAGCCGCAAATGGGGCTGGATCGACCGCCAGGACCCGGACCTGCTGGTGCTCCGCACCTCCGTCGGGCGGTACGGCGAGACGGAGATCCTGCGGCGGGACGACGCCGACCTCGTCGAGGTCTCCCGGCACGACCTGCGCGAGGCCACCGGCCTGACCGCCACCCCCGTCGCGACCCGCGTCACCCGCTGGGACGACGGCCTCCCGCAGTACCCGGTGGGCCACCACGCGCGCGTGGCCCGCATCCGCTCCCACGTCGCGGCGCTGCCGGGCCTCGCGGTCTGCGGGGCGGCCTACGACGGCGTGGGCATCCCGGCCTGCGTCGCGAGCGCCAACGCCGCCGTCGACCAGCTGGCCGGCGACCTCGCGGGTGTGCAGGAGCTCACCCGCGCCCCGGTGCAGAGCCTGCACGGCGGCGGAGGAGAATAGCCGCATGAGTGACGCTCCCGCCGAAGTCATCGGCAAGACCCCGAACGCCGGCAAGAAGGCGAAGGACCTCAACGAGGTCATCCGCTACACGCTGTGGTCCGTCTTCAAGCTGCGCGACGTGCTCCCCGAGAACCGCGCGGGCTACGCCGAAGAGGTCCAGGACCTGTTCGACCAGCTCGCCGCCAAGGACATCACCGTCCGCGGCACCTACGACGTCTCGGGCCTGCGCGCCGACGCCGACGTCATGATCTGGTGGCACGCCGAGACCGCCGACGAGCTTCAGGAGGCGTACAACCTCTTCCGCCGCACCCAGCTGGGCCGCTCCCTGGAGCCGGTCTGGTCGAACATGGCGCTGCACCGCCCCGCCGAGTTCAACAAGTCGCACATCCCGGCGTTCCTCGCCGACGAGACGCCCCGCAACTACGTCTCGGTCTACCCCTTCGTGCGCTCCTACGACTGGTACCTGCTGCCCGACGAGGACCGCCGCCGCATGCTCGCCGACCACGGCAAGATGGCCCGCGGCTACCCCGACGTGCGCGCCAACACGGTCGCCTCGTTCTCCCTCGGGGACTACGAATGGCTGCTCGCCTTCGAGGCCGACGAGCTGTACCGCATCGTCGACCTCATGCGTCACCTGCGCGCCTCCGAGGCCCGCATGCACGTCCGCGAAGAGGTGCCGTTCTTCACCGGCCGCCGCAAGTCCGTGGCGGACCTCGTGGCGGGCCTCGCCTAACGCCCGCGGGGCGGCTCCGCGGACCGTGCCGCGGATGACGGCTCGGGCTCCTCGCGCGGCGCGCACGACGCGTGCCGCCCGGGGAGCCTGCCCTTCAGGAGATACGCCTCGAAGTGTCCGTTGACGCACTTGTTGGGGCCGGCGCCGATGCCGTGGGTCCCCGCGTTCTCCTCGGTCACCAGGGCGGAGCCGGCGAGCCGGCGGTTCAGTTCCACAGCGCCCTCGTACGGCGTCGCCGCGTCCCGCTCGGCGGCCAGGATCAGCGTCGGGGGCAGCGCGCCCGGCGCCGTGCGCACGTCGACGGGCCGCTGCCGCGGCGCCGTCCAGTAGGCGCACGGCAGGTTCATCCAGGCGTTGTCCCAGGTCTCGAAGGGGGCCACGCGCGCGAGCCGTGAGTTGTCGCGGTCCCAGGTCGCGAAGTCGGTGGGCCAGGGGGCGTCGTTGCACTCGACGGCGGTGTAGACGGCGTGGCCGTTCTCGTTCTCGGTGGCCGCCTTCGGTTCCGGAGCGGCCTGCTCGATCAGCGGCTTCGGGTCGCCCTTCAGGTACGCGGAGAGCGCCGACGCACGCGTCGGCCAGTAGTCGTCGTAGTAGCCGACCTGGAGGAACGCGCCGTGCAGCTGCCCGGGGCCGACCTTGCCGCCCGCGGGCTCGTGGGCCAGCTCGGCGCGCACCCTCTCGTAGCTGCGCCGGACCGCCTCGGGCGTCTTGCCGAGGCGGTACGTCCTGTGGTGCTTGGCCACCCAGGTCCGGAAGTCGGCCCACCGCCGCTCGAACGCCAGCGACTGTGCGAGGTTGTTGCCGTACCAGACCCGCGCCGGATCGGGGTTGACCGCCGAGTCGAAGACCATGCGGCGCACGTGCGAGGGGAACAGCGTCGCGTAGACGGCGCCGAAGTAGGTGCCGTACGAGGCGCCCATGAACGTCAGCTTCCGCTCGCCGAGCGCCGCGCGCAGCACATCCAGGTCACGCGCGTTGTTCAGCGTCGTGTAGTGGCGCAGCCCGGGGTTGCGCTCCGCGCACCCGCGCGCGTACGCCTTGGCCCGCGCGACGCGCTCCCGCTTGTACGAGGCGTCGGGGTGCGTCGGCGCCTGCGAGGGCCCCTTGCCGAACCGCTTCGGGTCCTGGCAGGACAGTGGCGCCGAGCGGCCGACCCCGCGCGGGGCGTAGCCGACCAGGTCGTACGCCGCCGCGATGCGCTTCCACTCGGGCGCGGCGCCCACGAGGGGGAAGTGCATGCCGGACCCGCCGGGGCCGCCCGGGTTGTAGACCAGCGCGCCCTGCCTGCCGACCGCCTTCCTCGCCGCCTTCCCGGTGGCCTCGGCGCGGCTGACGGTCAGCTTGATCTGCTTGCCGTCGGGGCGGGCGTAGTCGAGCGGG
This sequence comes from Streptomyces sp. NPDC030245, assembly GCF_055572995.1. Taxonomy (NCBI): domain Bacteria; kingdom Bacillati; phylum Actinomycetota; class Actinomycetes; order Kitasatosporales; family Streptomycetaceae; genus Streptomyces; species Streptomyces sp. NPDC030245. The sequence goes on from NZ_JBVICF010000003.1 coordinate 409,063, forward strand.
ACGGAGACCGTGCCGCACCGGACGGACGGGGGGAGGCCCTCGGCCTTGGCGCAGGCGCCCCAGCGGATGCCGGCGGCCGCGGCGCGCTGCGCCGCGACGGCGGTGCCGGACATCTCGAGGGAGGGCGGGCTGCCGCTCGCGCTGCCCGCGGGGGTGGCGACGAGGGCGGTCAGGACCAGGGATCCGGCGGTTCCGTAGCGGGCGGCTGCTGCTCTCATCGCGCTCTGTACCTCTTTTGTCCGGCCGTGCGTTCCGGGTACTGCTCGAACAAAAGTGATGATTCGTCCGGTGATTTGCGAAGTAAAGCACCGGCCTGCCGGTGTCGGTTCAATGACTCCGTTGCGTCGTCCCGCGGTGCGGCCGCTCGGAGAAGGCGGCCCGCAGCCCCGGATCGCCCGCCGCGCGCACCCCGCGCACGGCGACGGCGACGAGCTCCTCGTCGCGCGCGGGCAGCGCGCCGAGGAGCCGCTGGCCCGCGGGGGACGCCCAGCGCGTGTACGGGTGGATCTCCACGCGGGCGATGAGCAGACAGGCCATGCACAGCAGCAGCGGCAGCGCGAACCAGACCGCGACCGGCACCCCCTGCCCGGCGGCCCCCCGCTCCTGCGCGGGCATCAGCACCGCGACGGTGCCGAGGCCGAGGACCACCGCGGTCGCGGCCCGCACCTGGCGCACCGCGGCCGCGACCCCCGAACCCACGCCGTCCGGGACGGCGAGACCCGCAGCGACGAGCCGGTCCGCGAGGGCCCGCACGGGGTCGGCGGCGGCCGCTCCCCGGCGTACCGGCGCTATCCGCGACTGCCCCGCGGGGCCGATCGCGCCGAGCACCGAACGCTCCATGTCGTCACGGCCGACCGGGTCGACGACCGTCGCCCAGCCGGTGTGCGCGATCAGCAGCCGCCGCGCCCTGGCCATCGCGACCAGCGTCACGTCGGCGACGCGCGAGGGCCCGCCGGACAGGAACGCCGTCTCGTAGAGGGTGAGTTCGTGCCCGCGCGCCACGGCCTTCTCCTGCGCGGCGGCGCGGCTCGCGGCGAGACAGAGCCGACCGCAGGAGAGACCGGCCGCGGCCCAGGCGAGGAGGAGCAGGGGTACCCAGAACATGGCGGTTTTCTATGCGAAGGCGCCGCATGGCGCTACGCCCTATTCACTATGTGGACACTCGGTGACGGGTGGATAACGTTCCGTTTACCTGGCGCCGTCCGGCTCTATCCGCCGGGGCGTGGCCGGGAGGCCGCCGGCGGCAGCGGGTACGTGGGCGACGGCGTGACCGGCCCGGCCGGGTCCGCCGGGACGGCCGTCGCCGCGTCGCGGGCGAGGCCGTCGAAGTCGACGAGGCCGGTGGCCTCCAGGACCTTGATGTGGTCGAGGACGGTCGTGTTCGCGTCGTCGGCCAGGGTGCGCACCAGGGAGTTGCGGGTGTTCGCGCGCACCTCGGCCACCACGGAGAAGACCTTGCCGTGGGCCCGGCGCAGGATGTTCGCGAACTTCTCGTCGTACGTCCCGCCGTGCGCGCCGCTCAGCTCCCCGAGCCAGTCGCGCTGCTGCCGGTTCGGCCGGCTGGGCAGTTCGAGGCCGAGCCGGGCCGCGACCTCGCGGACCCGCGCGTCCAGGAAGGTGTGCCCCTCGACGAGGTGCTCGCCCGCGGTCCGCACGGCCGCGGTGGTGCCGCGCTGTTCGGCCTGCTGTCCCGCGGGCAGCTCCCACAGGCCCGCGAGGCGCACCTTGGTGACGAAGTCCCGATCCAGCGCGGAGAGCGGCCCGAAGTCGGTGGAGACGGAGTCCGCGTGGAGTCTGTCGAGGGCGGTGCCCGAGCGGTCCTCGTAGGACCAGAGGGGGAAGATCAGCGCGGCCAGGGTCGCGACGAGGCCCGCGACGATGAGGCCGGTGCCGTTGACGGTTCGCAGTCGCATGGCGCCTCCTGTTGCGGCACCGCACGTTAGTGCGCCACGGGCGGGGCACGGTCCGATACGGCCGGGAGTACGTCACCTGCCGTACCGGAGCCATGGGCCGGCCGTCGCGGCGTGCGCCCTCAGAAGGAGGAGTGCGGTCTGCTCAACACGGCCCGCCATCCCTCAACACGGCCCGCCGCCCCTCAACACGACCCGCCGCCCCCGCCCCCGCCGCAGGAGGAGCCGCCGCCCCCACCGCCGCAGGACGAACCACCGCCGCCGCAGGACGACCCGCCTCCGCCTCCGCCGCCGGAGCAGGACGAGCCCCCGCCGCCGGAACACGAGGACCCGCCCCCGCCCCCGCCGCCCGAGCAGCAGAAGCCGCCCCCTCCGCCGCTGCTGCCCGACCCGCACCACACGGGCGTGCCACTGCTCCCCGCGTTCCACGCGTTCGAGTTCGTGTACGGGGTGGGGTAGGGACCTGCGGGAGACATCGCCGGAACCCGGACGCGGGCGGCGGCGATCAGCTGGGCCCGCAGCTCCGGGTGGGCCGCCGCGAGGCCGCGCGTCGCCACCAGGTGCGCCGCGCCCGTCAGGTGGCCCGACGAGGCGACGTATTCCCGCAGCGCGTACCGCCCGGCGACGGTGAGCTGCTTCGACGTGACCGACAGGCAGATGATGCCGCTGCCGATACCGAGGACGGCGGCGGGCAGCAGCGCCATGACGTCGACGAGCGGCGAGTCGTCGTAGCCCGGCTCCAGGTAGTCGCCGGCGTGCCGCAGCACGGTCAGGAAGGCGCACACGATGAACCCGAAGAGGGTCAGGAAGGTCTGCGCCCCGGCCCAGATCCGCCACTTGCGCTGCCGCCCCGGCCGCACGAGGAGGCCGCGCCGGGCGAGCGCTTCGCCGGTCTCCTGCACCGGCGCGCTCCGCATCACCGCCACCCGCAGCCAGTGCAGCGCACCGCTGGGTGCCGCGGTGTGGGCGTCGATGACGGCCTGTTCGCCCGCGTTCCCGGCCGTCGGGCGGGTGATGCCGACGACGCCGGGTCCCGCGACGACGAGGCGGCCGTCCTCGTGCAGGCCCGCGATCAGCGAGTCGGCGGCGCGGGCGGGTCCGCCGGAGAGGAACGCGGCCTCCAGGGTGCCCCGGACGAACACGCCGTGCTCGGCGTCGAGCGGCTGCCGCGCCGCGTGCGGGGACCTGGTGCGGCGGGCCGCCGCCACGCCCCGGATCAGCTCGGCGGCGGCGAGCACGACGACGACCGTGTACACCGTGACGATGATGCTCATGCCGTCACCGCCTCAGCAGGACGCGGCGGGTGGCGTCCAGCAGTCTGGCGGCGGACCGCCGCGACCGTGGCGCGGGACCCGACCGCTCCAGCCACCAGTCGCTCAGCCGCCGCCGGACGGCCGCGTCCGCGTCGTCGGGGCGCCCGGTCAGCAGCAGGTGCTCGGCGAAGTTCAGCGCGTCGTGCCGGTAGCCGCCGGTCATGGGCCGGAGCCTGGCGTACGCGAGGAACTCCGCGCGGTACGCCGCGCCGAGGATCTCCGGCAGCTCCGGCGCGACCTTCGCGACGACGTCGGCCCGCTTGGCGGCCAGCGCGTGGCTCTGCACCTTCAGGCGCGCCCGGTCGAAGCCCTCGGGCGCCGGGGTGCCCGCGACGAGCGCGGAGAGCAGGGCGGCCTGGGCGACGGCGGTGCGCTGCCGGGCGGCCGCGGAGGCGGGCGGCACCGCGCGGCGGCCGTCCGTGTCGTCGGCGGGCAGCTCGCCGGACGCCTTCACGGTCGCCCGGATGGCGTCCAACTCCCGCTCCAGCTCGACCGGTTCGGGGAAGTTCTCGTCCCGCTCCAGGAGGACACCGGGCGGACAGACGCGGGAGGCGAGGTCGGCGAGGATCGCGAGCACCGGCTCGGGCACCGGGTGCGCGTGGCTGTCGTGCCAGACGCCGTCCCGCTCGAAACCGCCCGCCACATGGACGTACGCGATGGCCTCGACGGGCAGTTCGTCGAGGGCCTTGGCCGGGTCCTCGCCGCGGTTGACGTGGTTCGTGTGCAGGTTGGCGACGTCGATGAGGAGCCGTACGCCCGTGCGCTCCACCAGCTCGTACAGGAACTGGCCCTCCGTCATCTCCTCGCCGGGCCAGGAGACGAGCGCCGCGATGTTCTCCACGGCGAGCGGCACGGGCAGCGCGTCCTGCGCCACGCGGACGTTCTCACAGAGCACGTCGAGCGCGTCGCGGGTGCGCGGCACCGGCAGCAGGTGCCCGGCCTCCAGCGGTTGCGTGGCGGTGAGGGCGCCACCCGCCCGCACGTACGCGATGTGCTCGGTGACCAGCGGCGAGCCGAGCGCGACGGCCCGCTCGGCGAGCGCGGTGAGCCGCGCCTCGTCGGGGCGGTCCGCGCCGCCGAGGCCGAGCGAGACGCCGTGCGGCACGACCGTCACGCCGCGCTCGCGCAGCCGCACCAGGGAGTCCGGCAGATGCCCCGGGCAGACGTTCTCGGCGACGGCCTCGACCCAGTCGATGCCGGGCATCGCCTCCACGGCGTCCGCGATCTCGGGCCGCCAGCCGATCCCCGTCCCCAGCCACCCCCGCCCGGCGGGCAGCCGCCGCTCGTCCACACGCTCCATGTCTCTTCCCCCTTCGTCCCCCTGCGTCCCCAGGTCATGACCCTGCCGGGAGCGGGCGAACCCTCGGGTGAAGACGTTCAGAGCTACATTTGAGGTTCCGGCCGCTCGGTGTTGACCTGGCCGGGCGGCGCGGGCGAGGGGCGGGACGTGGTGGAGACGTCGCCGCTCGGCCTGGCGGGCGTGGGCTCGGGGGGCGCGGCCCCGGAGGGCGGGGGAGGCCCGGTGGGGCTGGCGGTCGCGGTCGACGCGGCGCCGTTCGCGATCCCGTCGAAGTCGACGAGCCCGGTGGCCTCCAGCATCGTGATGTGGTCGAGGACGGTCTGGTTGGCGTCCGTGGCGAGCTGCCGGATCAGGGAGTTGCGGGTGCCGTCGCGGACCTGCGCGATGACGGCGAAGACCTTCCCGTGCGCGACGCGCAGCAGGTTCGCGAACTTCCGCTGATACGTCTCGCCGCTCGCCGCGGACAGCTCCTCGAGCCACCCCTGCTGCTGCTCGGTCGGCTGGTTGGGCAGCTCCACGCCGAGCTGCGCGGCGACGGTTCTGACCCGCTGGTCGAGGTCGGTGTGCCCGACGATGAGGTGGTCGCCCGCCTCCTTGATCGCCTCGGTCGGCGCGCGCTCGACGGCCTGCTGCCCCGCGGGTATCTCCCACAGCCCGGCGAGCCGCACCTTGACGAGCAGATCCCGGTCGGCCGCGGAGAGCGGCCCCCACTGGGTCGCCACGGACCCGGCGGCCAGATTGGCGGGCCCGGTACCGGAGCGGTCGGCGTACGACCACACGGGGAACGCGATCGCGCCCAGTGTGGCGACGAGTGCCGCGATGATCAGAGCCGTGCCGTTGACGCGCCGCAAGGTGCCTCCCGAGGTGCTCCCGTGTCGCCGGTGGTACCGGGGAGTACGGAAGATACGGGCGGGGTGTTCAACGGCGCGAGATGTCGGACGGTGCCGAGTCGCCCTCGGGTGCGGGCGTCAGCGGCGCAGGGCCGGGTGGTCGGCCACCACCGTGCAGGAGCCGGGCGCGATCTCGGTGAAGCCCGCGTCGCGCACCACCGGGAGGCCGCTCGTCGTGAGGGCGCGCCACTGGCCGGCCCCGGGCGTGCGGACGGAGAGGGGGAAGCCCGCCTCGCGCCAGGCCGTGCGCTCCTCGGCCGGCAGCTCCCACCAGGCCAGCTGCGCGCCGTGGCCGGCCTGGGCCATCGCCTTGCCCGCCGACATGTCGACCTCGGGGCTCATCCACAGGACCGGGTGCGTCGGGTCGGCGCCGGCCGGGGGTTCCGGGTCGTCCAGGTCCGTGCCCGACACCTGGAGGCGCGCCAGCTCCTTGGGCCAGCCGTCCAGGGGGACCGGCGGGAAGACGCGGACCTCCGCCGCCTTGCCGGTGACGGTGATGCCGGGCAGCGCCTCCGCCCTGCGCCACTCGGCGCCGCGCGCCCTGCGCACCACCTTGCGGATGCGGGCGTCCTGCCAGTCGCGCATCGCCTGTGCCCACTCCCCTTCGCCGAGGGACCGCTCGTCGCTCAGCATCACCAGGACGGCGCGGGCCGCGGTCTCCAGGGCGTCCGTGCGGGCCGGGGGAGCGGCACGCTCGATGCGGGCGACGAGGGGCAGCACGTACTGCGGGGCCTCGTCGCGCGAGGTGCTCTCGTGCCGGAAGGGGCTGTCCCGCACGTCGGGCGTGGTCGTCTCGTCGCTGCTCACAGCCACCAGTCTGCCAGCGTGCGCGAGGATGGCCCGCATGGAACAAGATCTCGCGGTACGCCTCCAAGGGGTGGGCCGCCGCTACGGCGTGGGCGGCGCGTGGGTGCTGCGCGGTGTCGACCTCGGCATACGGGCCGGGTCCCTGGTGCGGATCGAAGGCGCCAACGGCACCGGGAAATCAACCCTGTTGAGGCTGGTCGCGGGCATCGACGCGCCCTCCGAGGGGCGGGTGGCGGGGCGGCCGCGCACGGCGTTCGTGCCCGAACGCTTCCCGGCCGCCCTGCCGTTCACCGCGGTGGGCTACCTCACGCACATGGGCCGCGTCCACGGCCTCGCGCGCGGCACGGCGCAGCGGCGCGCCACGGAGTGGCTGGAGCGCTTCGGCGCCGCCGGGTACGCGCGCACCCCGCTCGCGGAGCTGTCCAAGGGCAGCAGCCAGAAGGTCGCCGTGGCACAGGCCCTGCTGGCCGAGCCCGCCCTGCTGGTCCTCGACGAGGCGTGGACCGGCCTGGACGTTCCGGCCCGCGCCGAACTCGACCGGGCGGTGGCCGAGCGCACGGCGGCAGGCAGTGCCGTGGTCTTCGTCGACCACGATCCGCGCCGGCTGCCGGGGGCGGCCGACGAGACGTACGCGGTGTCCGGTTCCGGCCTCAACCGCCGTACGCCCGAAGCGACTTCGGCGGGCTGGCGGGGACCGACGGTCCTCATCGAGGCACAGGGAGCTCGGGGCGCGGAACTCCCGGCGGTCGTGGCGCAGGCGGTCGTGGGGGACGCGGTGGCCGGCCCGGGGACCCCCGACGGCATCACACGCCTCGTGGTCCCGCAACCGCACTCGGACCGGGTCCTGCGGGAACTCCTGACGGCACGGCCGCCGTGGCACGTGGTGTCGGTGCGGGGTGGGGAGGCGACGGTGCGGGGTGAGGAGATGACGGCGGGAGGCGGGGAGGCGACGGCGCGAGGCGGAGAGGCCACGGCACGGGGCGGGGAGACGATGGTGCGGGGCGGGGAGACCACGGCGCGGGGCGGGAGTGATTTGTGATGTCCTCGGCGCGCACGCGCTCCGCGCTGTCCCCGCTTCCCGCCCTGCTGCGCTATCAGACCGCCCTGCTCGTGCGCTCCCAGCGGTGGTTGCCGCCCGTCATCCTGTACGCCGTGTTCCTCGCCGTCGGCGTGCAGGGCGGGCAGCCCGTCCTCGACTCGCTCGCGTACGCGGCCGGGGCCCTGCTGCCCGTGGCGGCGTGGCTGACCCGGATCTGTGTGACCAACGAGCCGCCCGCGGCCCGCAGTTGCGCCGCGGCGGCCGCCGGCCCATTCCGCGCCCACCTCGCCTCGCTGCTCGCCGCGTTCCTCGCGTCGGCCGCGCTCGGCGGCGCGGCGGCCCTCGTCGTGACGGGCATCAGCGACGCGGTCAGCACCAACGCGCGGGTGCCGGTGCCACGGCTGGCCGCGGGCGCGGCGGGCCTGCTCGCGATGCTGGTCTGCGCGGCGCTCGGCACCGCGCTCGGAGCGCTCGCCAACTGGCCGCTGCTGCGTTCCGCCGGGCGGGCCGTGCCGACGATGCTGGTCGGTTCGCTGCTCCTCCTCGTCACCACGGGCTCCCCGGCGAAGTCGGCCCTCACCGACCTGACGACGGGTTCGCGGGAGGGCACAGTACCGCTGCCGCTGGGCGCGACGGCGGGGGCGCTCGCCGTGGCGGCGGGGGCGGTGTGGGCGGCGTGCGCCCTCTGTTCGCGACGGGGCTGACGGGGAGGGGACACCGCACCCCCGGCCGCCCCCGGCCGCCTCGACCTTTCAGCCGGAGCAGGCCGACCGCTGCGCCTCCAGCCACTCGCACGCCGGGCAGAGCGTGACGCCCTTGCGGGACTCGGGATGCTCGGTGGGCTCGCGGCACAGCACGCACTCCGCGCGGGGCTCGTCCGGCGCCGGGACCTCGCCGTCCGGAGCCGGAGCCGGACCCTCCGTACCGCAGTAGTCCTCATCCGCCATACGGACCAGCCTAGCTCCGCGCCCTCGCCGCCCCCGTGGCCGCCGCAGCCCCGGCCCTCCCGATCTGCTCCGACACCCGGACGAACCGGAACCCGCGCTCACGCAGTTCCGGGACGATCGTGCGCAGGGCGCGCTCCGTCACGGGCGCCGCGCTGCGCGTGCAGTGCATGACGACCACCGAGCCGGGCCGCACCCCGTCGAGCACCTGCCGGGCCACCGCGGAGGCGTCCGTCGCGAAGGCGTCGCCGCTGACCACGTCCCACTGGACCGCGGTGACGCCGCCGGGCGCGAGCGCGCGCAGGGCCCGTCGGTCGTAACAGCCGCCCGGGAAGCGGAAGTACGGCACCGGGTGCTCGACGCCCGCCGCACGGAAGGCGGTGAAGGCGCGCTCCATGTCGGCGCGCATCCGGGCCGCGGGGACCGCGGGCAGGCCGTAGCAGTCGCGGGTGAAGGCGTGGTGGCTGTACGAGTGGTTGGCGACCTCGAAGAGGGGGTCGCGGCCGATGCCCTTGGCCTGGTCCGGGTACTGCTCGGCCCACCGCCCCGTCATGAAGAACGTCGCGGGCACCTTCAGCCGCCGCAGCGTGGCGACCAGCTTCGGGTTGTCGAACCGTTCGCCGGCCGCCGCGCGGGGCCCCTGGTTCGCGGTCATGTCGGCGTCGAAGGTGAGGGCGACGGTGCGGCCGCGCGTCCGGGACCCGTGCGAGAAGACGGGGGTGAGGCCGGAGGGCCCCGGCGCGAGCGTGGGCGCGGCGGTCACCGGGGGCCGGGCGGGGCGCTCCGGCCCACCGGCCGCGCCGGTGCCGCCGCAGCCGGCGAGGACGGTGGTGGTCAGGGTGGAGAGGGCGCAGAGCGCGGCGCATCTCCGTACGAGAGTGATCACCCGATGAAGATATGGGGGTAAAAGCGGTAAGTAGGGAAAATTGGGCGTCAGGTGCGCCGAATGCTCCGCGCCGCCACCCGTCCGGCGTCCACCCCGTCAGATCCAGCCGTCCAGCGACGCCATGAACGCCTCGAAGTCGTCCCGGTGCATGGTGTGCCCGGCGCCCCGGACCGTGCGCACCTCGAAGCCGCGCCGCGCCAGCTCCTCCTTGAGCGGGTCCCCGACGACGGGGCTGGGGTCGGCGACCTGCACGAGCGAGGGCACGACGGGCGCCGCCGGAGTGCGGTCGACCGCGCCCGCGCCGGAGAGCGACAGCGCGGTGTCCGGATCCCACACGGCGAGGGTGGCGGCCTCGATGTCCACGTCGACCGCCTCCCAGCGCGGGTTGAACTTCGCTATGACGTCGCGGGGGACCCGCTTGAACTCCACGAACACCGCGGGGTCGACCGCGCCCTCGCCGCCGAGCGCCCACGCGGGGTCGGCGTACACGGCCTGCGCGGGCGCGAGCCGCTCGGCCGCGAGGGCCAGCGCGAGACCGCCGAGCGAGTGCCCGAGCGCGAGTTCCGCACCGGTCGGCAGGGTGTCGACCAGGTCGTCCGCGAAGATCTCCGCGCCGTAAGCGCCGCGCCCGCTCGCCCCGTGCCCGCGCAGGTCCACGGCGATCACGCGGTAGCCCTTGCCGGCGAGGGCGGGGCCCACGCGGCGCCACGTCCGGTGGTCCGACATGATCCCGTGGACCAGGAGGGCGACGCGGTCGCCGGTGCCCCACTCGTGGGTGTGCAGCTTCATCGTGGTGGTGCCTTTCCGGTGCGGGGGAGGCGAGCAATACACCTGGATCTTCCGGGGCGGACCCGCCCGCTCCGGCGGCGGGCTGCCCGATGTGACGCACGCAACGGGCTCCGGCCACGCACAATGCAGCACCGGGGCACGGACCGAGGCAGTCTCGGAGCGGCCCCGCAGGCGACCCCGGGGAGGGGTCCGAGGCGACGGAAGGAAGCACTATGCGTCCGGTACTCCGCGACGACGTACGGCGGTTAGCGAAGAGATGGGTGGACCAGGCGCGGGCCGACGCGCTGAAGAACGGCGAGGAGCCGCCCCCCGAGTTCCGCAGCGTGCCCGACGACCAGCGCGGGGCCCTGTTCCGCGAGGCGCACTACTGGCACACGCTCGCGTCCGGCCTCTTCCTGGAGCAGTCCGTGCCGCCCCGCCCCTCCGAGGCGAACATCCGCGCCATGCGCAGGCACCTCGCGGACTGCGCCGGGCAGCTGCGCTCGATGATGGACCGGCGCGGCGAACTCCTGCCCGCGGGCGCCCGCGAGCAGCTCGCCACCCTGGAGCTGCGCGTGGCCATGGCGCTCGACCTGGTGGAGAACGCCGGTACGGCCTGGGCCCGCGAGACCGACGCGGCCTGGCACGAGCTGATGCTGCTGGCGAGGCTCCTCGACTACGACCCCTCGCGCACGGTCGACGACTGGGTGCCCGAGGGGTGGAACAACTTCGCGGGCCTCTGCCTGGTCTAGGTCCGTCCGTCCGCCCGTGCGCCCGCCCGGTCCGGTCCGTCCGGTCCGGTCCAGGGCCCGGTGAAAGCCCTGGCCCGGGATATCCTCGTCTTCGGTACGACCAGTTCGACCGGTACGTCGGTACGCCCGGTAGACCCTGAAGGTCTCCCGCGTCGCAGCGCTCTACGTGCCCCAGCGCCCCGCGACCACAAGGAGTCCTTGATGCCCCGCATCGAGTGGACCGAGAACGACCCCACCGGCCCCGGCACGGGCGCCGACCCGGACGCTCCCGTTCAGGATGCCCGCTGGCACTCCGAGAGCGGTGCCCCGGCGCCCCGCCGGGTCGTCGTCGCCGACGACCGGACCAAGGCCGACGTGGCCTACCGGCTCGTCTGCGAGGGCACCGCTCTGCTGTGGCGCGGCGACTTCCACGGTGCCCGGCAGCTACTGAGCGCCCTGGGCCGCCGCGTGGACCGGAAGGCGGCCGGGCGGGGCAAGGGGGCCGCTCGGGGCAAGGCGGCGGCCCAGGGCGGGGCGGCCGCGTCCGGCGCCTCGGTCGCCGACTCCTTCCACCTGCACCGCCGCGCCCGCGGCCACCGCGCCCGCGTGCTCGGCATGCTGCTCGTACGCCTGGAGGACGACCACGGCCTGGCACTGCGCCGGGCGCCCGACGTGCGTGCCGCCTGCCACGAGGCGTACGGACCGCCCGACGGGCCGATGGTGGTCTCCCTGCGCGAACTCCTGGGCGTGATCGGCGCCCACGAGTGGCGGACCAAGGGGGTGCACGTGCCCGCTCTCGACGACCGGATCCACCCGCACTACGGCGTGTTCTCCCCGGTCAGGGGCGAGTACGTCGACCTGGTGGCGCAGGCTCCGCTGCCCGGCGCGGCCGAGCAGGGTGCGGACGGGCGGGGTGCGCCCCCGCGGCGTACGGCGTTCGACATCGGCACCGGCACCGGCGTGCTCGCGGCCGTCCTCGCCCGCCGGGGCGTCGACCGCGTGGTGGCCACCGACATCAACCCGCGCGCCCTCGCCTGCGCACGGGACAACGTCGAACGGCTCGGGCTCGCGGGGCGGGTGGAGGTCGTCGACACGGGCCTCTTCCCGGCGGGCCGCGCCACGCTCGTGGTCTGCAACCCGCCGTGGCTGCCCGCCCGGCCGACCTCCGCCGTCGAGCAGGGCGTGTACGACCCGGGCGGCGCGATGCTGCGCGGCTTCCTGGACGGGCTCACCGAGCATCTGGAGCCCGCGGGGGAGGGCTGGCTCATCCTCTCCGACCTGGCCGAACACCTCGGACTCCGCACGCGCGACGACCTGTTGGCGGCCTTCGACGCGGCCGGGCTGCGGGTGGTCGACCGCCATGACATCGCGCCGCGCCATCCGCGCGCCGCGGACGCCGGCGACCCCCTGCACGCCGCCCGCGCGGCCGAGGTGACCTCGCTGTGGCGGCTGACTCCGGCGTGACCTGACCCGACCTCGCCGGGTCGGCCGGCTGAGTGGGCCGACCCTCGAAGCAACCCTTTTGAAGCAACTGCTTCAGAACGTGCTAGCGTCACCACTCGTCAGTTCTGAAGCGGTCGCTCCAAAAGCGGGGGGCGGCTGCCTGCGACCGGGAGGGCCGCTGCCATGCCGCTTGCGGTGTACATCGTCGGGCTGGGCATCTTCACCCAGGGCACCTCGGAGTTCATGCTCTCCGGCCTGCTGCCGGGCATGGCCGAGGACCTGGGCGTCTCCGTCCCCGACGCCGGGCTGCTCATCTCGGCCTTCGCGGTCGGCATGGTCGTCGGCGCGCCCCTGCTCGCCGTCGCCACGCTCCACTGGCCGCGCCGCACGGCTCTCGTCTGCCTCCAGGCGGCCTTCGTCGTGGCCCACGTCGTCGGCGCCCTCGCGCCCGGCTACGCCGTCCTGTTCGTGACACGCGTGGTCAGCGCCCTCGCCTACGCCGGGTACTGGGGCGTCGCCGTGGCCACCGCGGTGGCGCTCGTGCCCGCGGACGCCAAGGCGCGGGCAGTCGCCGTTCTCGCGGGCGGACTCACGCTCGCCACCGTCGTGGGTGTGCCCGCGGGCACGGTCCTGAGCCAGTTCGCCGGCTGGCGCGCCGCGTTCTGGGCGGTGGCCGCGGCCACCGTGGTGAGCCTGGTCGGCACGCTGCTCGCCGTCCCCGGCGGCCGCGGCACGGACGCCCGCCCCTCGGTCCGCGCCGAACTGCGGGCCATGGCGCGGCCGCAGCTGTGGCTCTCGTACGCCGTCACCGCCTTCGCCTTCGGCGCGGTCATCGTCACCTTCAGCTATCTGGGGGCGCTGCTCACCGAGGTGAGCGGGGTCTCCGAGGGGTGGGTGCCCGTGGTCCTCGCGCTGTTCGGCGTCGGCGGCATGGCGGGCATCGCGATCGGCGGACGCACCGGCCAGGCGCGTCCCCTCGGCACGCTCGGCCTCGGGCTCGGCGCGCTCGCCGTCTTCTCCGCGCTGCTCGCGCTGACGGCGCACGTGACGGCCATGGTGATCGCCCTGGTCTTCCTGCTCGGCCTCGTCGGCTACGTCACCAACCCGGCCTTGCAGTCACGGGTGTTCACCCTCGCGCCGGGCGCGCCGACGCTGGTCGGCGCCACCAACACGGCCGCGTTCAACGTCGGCAACACCGTCGCCCCGCTGCTCGGCGGCCTGGCCATCGACGCTGGGCACGGCTACGCCTCGGTGGCCTGGGTCGGCGCCGCGCTGGCCGCCATGGGGGCGGCGGGCGTGCTGTGGGCGGCGCGCCTCCAGAGGGCCGCGCACCCGCAGAGGGCGGCGCGGGCAGAGCTGCCGCCGCCGGGACACCGTACGACCACGACCGCTCACGACACCGCGAAGGCAGAGGCATGACCACCACCGAACACCAGGACCACACCCCGCACGCCCCCGCCCGCATCCGCGTCACCGCGGACCCCGACTGGTACGAGTCGGCGGGCATCTCGCTCGGCGTCCGCGTCGGCGACCTCGTCTTCACCTCGGGGCAGGCCCCCGTGGACGAGCACGGACGCACCGTGGGCGCCGGCGACTTCGAGGCGCAGGCGCGGCGCGCGCTCGCCAACCTGTCCACCGTCCTGGCCCACGCGGGCTCCGGCCCCGACCGCATGGTCAAGGTGACGGTCTTCGTCACGGACGTCGCGCACCAGGACGCCTTCGCCCCGCTCCGCGCGGAGTTCTACGGCACGCCGCCTCCCGCGGAGAGCTTCGTGCAGGTCGCCGCGCTCGCCGACCCCGCGTGGCTGATCGAGATCGAGGCCGTGGGTGTCGTGGGCACCGACGGCAAGTGACATAGCCCCTGTTTTGTAAGCACGTTCCAAAACGTCTACCGTGGGCGCATGGCCAGACCACGAGAGTTCAACGAGGACCGGGTCGTCACCGCGGCCATGGAGACGTTCTGGCGCCACGGGTACGAGGGCACCTCGACGCGCGATCTGTGCGACAGCACGGGTCTGGGCCCTTCGAGCCTCTACAACACCTTCGGCGGCAAGCGGCAGCTCTATCTCCGCGCCCTCCGGCGCTACCACGACACCGCCACCGCCGAGCAGGTCGAGATCCTGCGCGGGGCAGGTCCGGCCAAGGCGCGGCTGCGCGCCATGATGGTCCACGCCGTCGACGCCGACCTCGACGAGGCGGGCGCGCGCGGCTGCTTCGCCATCAACGCGGCCGTCGAGGCCGCCGGGCTCGACCCGGAGGTCAGGGAGGCGGTGCGGCGCAGCTTCGACCGGGTCGAGGACGAGCTGTGCGCCGTCGTGGAGGAGGGGCGGCGCGCGGGCGAGATCCGGTCCACCGGCGACGCGAGGACCGTGGCGCGCCGCGTGCAGAGCACGTACTACGGCCTGCGCGTCCTCAGCCGCGTGCAGGACGACCGCGAGACGCTGCTCGCCACGGTGGACGGGGCGCTGGCCGACCTCTGACCGCACGGCGGGCGACTCCGCGGCAGACGACCTCACGGCAGGTGATCTCGCGGCGCACTCACGTCCCGCTCACGCGCACCACCCGTCCGTTTACCGGATGTTGATCGGGTGCGGCGACGCTCCACGAGTCCATGTCGCCCCTGTTCGGGCCTGCGCCCGACGGAATCGACCGGAGGTACGCACATGAAGGTTGTCCGCTCCCTCAAGAAGAAGATCACCGGCGAGAAGAGCCTCAAGGCCTACGCCTGGTACCACTGGTACTAGACCGAGCCGGTCACCCGCGCGCATCCCGCGCGGATGCGCATCCCGTAGGGACGTAATGCGCCGTTGAGACCCGTGCCCGGTGTGCCGCACCCCGACGCGGCCACCGGGCGCGGGCCTCCCGCTCCTGGAGATCTCCGATGTCCACATCCGGTACCGACCGGCTCGCGCGGACCACCGTCTTCACCCCGCGACTCCACGCCCTGCTGCGCGACCACCTCGGCCAGGACGTGTTCCGCCTCGACGCCGACACGGTCGGCGTCGCCGGGGCCGCACTCACCGACCAGATCCTCGCCGCGCGACCCGCCACCGAACGCGAACGCCCCACCTTCAAGCCGCTCCACGGGCGCTCCATCCCGCGCACCGAGGCGTCCACCGTCATGCGGGCCATCGGCCGCGACGTGCGGGCGGCGCTGAAGAAGCCGCTGCCGGGCACCATCGACCTCACCGGGGAGTGGCCGCACGTCGGCCACGTCCACCTGCGCGAGCTGATACTCGGCGCCGACCCGTACCGGCTGCGCATCCTCATGGACCGCACCCTGGAGCTGACGCCCAAGCTGACCTGGACGGTCATCGCCACCGGCGCCGCCCTGCCGCGCCGCCTCCGGCCGGGCGCACCCGTCACGAGCATCGCGGGCCTGACCGCGGACGCCACCACCTACGGCGACCGCCGCTACGCCATGGGCCTGTACCGGCGTGCCGCCGCGCCCGTCTGCTTCACCGTCTCCACGCTCGTCGCCAACGCGTACTGGCTGGGGGCGCCCTTCGACGACGAGACGCCGAACGAGCACATCCTGTACGAGTCCATGCGGCTGCTCCCGCCGTCCTGGAACATCCTGCGGAACGCGTCCCCCGAGTACCCCGCCCTCGACGACCGCATCGGCGCCGGCGACGACGTCCTGCTGCTGCCGCTGCTCAGCCACCGGGACCCGGAGCTCTGGGACGACCCGGAGGAGTTCCGCCCCGAGCGCTGGGCCGCCCTCGACCCCGACGACCACCCCGGCTACCTGCCCTTCGGCCACGCCTCCGAACGCTGCTGGGGGCGGCACATGGTGATGCCGCTGGCCGGGATGCTGCTCGACGTCCTGCGCGCCGACGGGGCGACGGTCGACCCCCGGCAGACCACCGCCAAGGTGCCGCTCGCGGGGCTGCTCGGCGTCGACAAGGTGCGGCTCGTCCGGCCGGGACGCCAGGACTAGCCCTCGCGCCGGAACAGGGCCGTCCAGAGGAAGGGCTCACCGAAGAGCCCCGAATCCGACGGCTCGTCCCGCATCCTGCGCAGCTCGACCTCCGTCAGGCCGGAGAAGATCGCGCGGAGCGAATCCGGTGTGTACGCGAGGCCGCCGTGCAGCCGGGCCTGCCGGTAGAAGTCCGCGTCGGACAGCTCGGACCCCATGCCCCCGGCGCCGGCCGCGAAGCAGGTGAGGGCGAAGTGGCCGCCGGGCGCCAGGGCGCGGTCCAGGAGGGCGAGGTAGCTGACGCGGCGGTGCGGCGGCAGGTGGTGGAAGCACCCCGAGTCGTAGATCAGGTCGTACGGGCCCGCCAGTTCGGTCTCCGCGAGCGCGAAGGCGTCACCGCGGTGGAAGCGGATGTCGGCGCCCGCCTCGCGGGCCCGCTCCGCGGCCCAGTCGAGCGCGGCGGGCGACAGGTCGACGGCGTCCACCTCGTGGCCGAGGGCGGCGAGGCGCAGCGCGTTGCGCCCGGGGCCGCAGCCCAGGTCGAGGGCGCGGCCCGGGGCGATGAGGCCCCGCTCGGCGTACGAGACGAGGTTTTCGTCCGGCTCGGCCGCGAAGAACGGCACCGGCTTGGCGCGGTCCGCGTAGAAGCCGTCCCACCAGCTCGCCCCGTCGGCCGTCCAGCGGTCGGCCGCCGGCTCGAACAGGCCGTCCAGGAGTCTCATCACGTCGTCGATCGTGCGGATGCCGCGGTCCATCAAGTCCCCTTCCCGAGAGGGCAATTGTAGGCGTCGGCCTGACGAAACCGCAGGTCAGTGGGGAGTGGAAGGTGTCTCGCGGCGGGCGTGCGCGGGGGTTTGCGGAGTCGGTGCGCGGATGGTTGGCGCGTCCCCCGCCCGGCGTCCCAAAAGGCGTCCGCGCACCCTCGGGAGGTCCTCCAGGGGCCTTTCGGCGCCACGGCGGGGTCACTTGTTCACGCGACGTATCCCCAGAAGTAATCCCAGCTGCTTGGATGTTCGAGCTCCCGAACAAGGGCAGCACCCGCACCACCCGTCACCCCGGCAACCACCCCCACACTCACAGGAGTCACCGTGCCGCACACAGCGCCGCGCAGGACCCGGGCCGCCGCAATCACCTCCGTGCTCGCCGCCACCACGCTCGCCGCCGTCGCCCCGTCCGCGACCGCCGCCGACGCCTCCGCCGCTCCTCCCTCGCTCAAGGTGCTCACGTACAACGCCTTCCTGTTCAGCAAGTCGCTCTACCCGAACTGGGGCCAGGACCACCGCGCCAAGGCGATACCCGCCGCCGAGTTCTTCCGGGGCCAGGACGTCGTCGTGCTGCAAGAGGCGTTCGACAACTCGTCGTCCGACGCGCTGAAGGCCAACGCGGCCGCCCGCTATCCGCACCAGACCCCCGTGATGGGCCGGAGCAGGAGCGGCTGGGACGCCACCGGAGGTGCCTACTCCTCGGTGACGCCGGAGGACGGCGGAGTGACGGTCCTGAGCAAGTGGCCCGTCGTACGCAAGGAGCAGTACGTCTACAAGGACGCGTGCGGCTCCGACTCCTACTCCAACAAGGGCTTCGTCTACGCCGTACTGGACGTGAACGGCACCAAGGCGCACGTCGTCGGCACGCACGCCCAGTCCACCGACCCCGGCTGCGGCAGCGGCGAGGCGGCGGCCACCCGCGCGAAGCAGTTCAAGGAGATGGACGCCTTCCTGGACGCCAAGAACATCCCCGCCGGCGAACAGGTCATCGTGGCGGGCGACTTCAACGTCGACTCGCACAGCTCCGAGTACGCCTCGATGCTCGCCGACGGGGGCCTCGCCCCCGCCGACGACCGCACCGGCCACCCGTACTCCTTCGACACCCGCGACAACTCGATCGCCGCCGAGCGTTACCCCACCGACCCGCGCGAGGACCTGGATCACGTCCTCCACCGCAAGGGCCACGCCCGGCCCGCCACGTGGCACAACGAGGTGATCAAGGAGCAGAGCGCGCCCTGGAAGGTCACCAGCTGGGGCAAGGAGTACACGTACACGAACCTGTCGGACCACTACCCCGTGACGGCGTACTAAGGGAAAGGGCCCGCTACTTGCGCCAGGGGCCCGTCACTTGTGCCAGGGGCCCCTCACCGCGAACGTCGTGCCGGGCGTGTAGCAGTTCACGTACATCGTCTGGTGGTCGGGGGAGAAGGTGACGCCCGCGAACTCGCCCCACGCGGGCTCCTCGGGCGTGCCGATGGTCTGGCGGTTGCGGGCCACCGCGTAGACCTCGCCGCTCCGGGTGACGCCGTACACGTGCTGGGCGCCGTCGCCGTCCTCGCACACCAACAGGCCGCCGCTGGGCGCGAGGCAGATGTTGTCGGGTGACTCGCCCGGCAGCTGGATGTCGGTGCGCGGGCCGAAGACGACGACGAGGGTGAGGCGTCGGCCTGACGGGTCGTACCGCCAGATCTGCCCGAAGTGGTCGGCCGCCGAGCCGTCGCCGCTGCGCGCGAAGGACGACACGAAGTAGACGGACGAGCCGCCCCAGTAGCAGCCCTCCAGCTTCTGCGCGTGGGTGATGCCCTTCTTGCCGAAGTCCTGGTGGCGGATGGGGGTCCGGGCGGCCAGCGGGTCCGGCACGTCGACCCACTCGATGCCGTGGAAGGCCGCGCCCGTCTCCTGGATCGAGGACAGGTCGGCCACGCCGGGCACCCGCATGGCCTGGAGCCTGCCGCCCGCGCGCAGCGAACCGCGGCCGCCCCCCGGCTTCTCGGGCAGGAAGCGGTAGAACAGGCCGAAGGGCTTCTCGAAGGCGTCCTCGGTCTCATAGATGACGCCGCGCTTCGGGTCGACGGCGACGGCCTCGTGCTGGAAGCGGCCCATCGCGGTCAGCGGCACCGCGCCGGTGCGCCGCGGGTCCACCGGGTCGACCTCGAAGACGAAGCCGTGGTCCTTGGTGTAGCCGTTCGTGCCGGCCTTGTCCTCGGTCTCCTCGCAGGTGAGCCAGGTGCCCCAAGGGGTGGGCCCGCCCGCGCAGTTGACGGCGGTCCCGGCGATCGCGACGCGCTCGTCCAGGACCTTGTCCCTCCGGTCGAGCGCGAGCGCCGTACAGCCGCCCTTGGCCGCCGGGTCGTAGGTCAGCCCCTCGACGGTCGGCACGCCGATCCTGCCGGTGACGCGGTTCTCGTGGTTGCGCACGAGATGGACGCCGCCATTCCTGCCCCGGAAGGCGGCCATGCCGTCGTGGTTGCTGGGCACTCTGCCCTCACCCGACCGCAGGGGCTCGCCCTCGCGCGAGAGGACCTGGTAGCGGAAACCTTTCGGCAGATCGAGCAGACCCTTGGGGTCGGGGACGAGCGGGCCGTAGCCGGTCTTCCCGTGCGCGGCCGCGGTGCCCGCGAAGAGTTCCGACAGAGCGCCGGTGAAGGCGATCCCGGCGCCCAGGGCACCGGTACGGGCGAGAACCTGACGTCGAGTGGCAGACATGCTGGGCGACCTCCTGCTGGCGGACAGGAATATGACCGGATGTGTGTACCACGCGCCCTGGTGCACGGGAACCACGCGCGTAGCTTCCGTTTCACGTGCCGACTGCGCGCGCCGTCCCGCGTCCCCGCCGGAGAGACCGGGGGAGGGGCTACTCGCCCACGAGTCCCTTCGCGTCCCGTGCGAGCGCCGTGAGCCGCGAGATGGCCCGGAAGTACTTCTTCCGGTATCCGCCGTTCAGCATGTCCTCGCTGAAGAGCCGGTCGAAGGGCACACCGGAGGCGAGCACCGGTACCTCTCGGTCGTACAGCCGGTCGGCGAGCACCACAAGACGCAGCGCGGTCGACTGGTCCGGCACCGGCGTCACGTCGGTGAGGCAGACGGCGGCGAGGCCGTCCGTCAGCGCGCCGTACCGGCTCGGGTGGACCTTGGCCAGGTGCGCGAGCAGGTGCGGGAAGTCGTCGAGCGAGGCACCGTCGGTCGCGTACGCCGCCTTGGTGACCTCCTCCTCCGAGTACGGAGCGGGGGCCTCCGGAAGGCCCCGGTGGCGGTAGTCCTCGCCGTCGATCCGCAACGCCTTGAAGTGGGACGACAGGCCCTGGATCTCCCGCATGAAGTCCGTGGCCGCGAACCGGCCCTCGCCGAGCTTGCCCGGCAGCGTGTTCGAGGTCGCGGCGAGCGCCACGCCCTGCTCGACGAGCTTGGAGAGCAGCGAGGAGACCAGGACCGTGTCGCCCGGGTCGTCGAGCTCGAACTCGTCGATGCAGAGCAGCCGGTGACCGCTGAGGGTGCGCACGGTCTGCTGGAAGCCGAGCGCGCCGACCAGGTTCGTGAGCTCGACGAAGGTGCCGAACGCCTTCTGCTCGGGCGCGGCGGGCGCCGCGTGCCAGAGGGAGGCGAGGAGGTGGGTCTTGCCGACGCCGTAGCCACCGTCGAGGTAGATGCCGCGCGGGCCCGCGGGGGCGGCGGCCTTCTTCTGGAACCAGCGCCTGCGGCCGGAGCCGGAGGCGTGCGCCCCGCCGAGCCCCGCCGCGAAGCCGCTGAGGACGCGGACGGCCTCGGTCTGGCTCGGCTGGTTCGGGTCCGGAATGTACGTATCGAAGCGGACCGAGTCGAAGCGCGGCGGCGGCACCATCTCGGCGACCAGACGGTCTGCCGGGACGTGGGGCTCACGGGCGCACAGGGACAGCGGAGCCACTTCGGCCATGGGGCGGTGCCCGGAGGCGGCGGAGGAGGACGACACGGTTCCCCAGCTTAAGGGGCGTGCAAGACTGCGGACATGCGACGCCTGTTCCCTGTGACCGACCAGACAGCAGACCAGACGGCAGACCGGACGGCGGGCCGGGGGTCCACCGCGGCCGACGAGACGGCCGACCGGGAGTGGAGCCTCGACGAGCTGGCCGACGCCTACGCCTACCCCGAGGGGGAGACGACCTGGCTGCGCGCCAACATGGTGTCCACCCTCGACGGCGCGGCCCACCACGACGGCCGCGCCCACCCCATCTCCGGCGCCACCGACATGCGGATCTTCGGCACCCTGCGCAGCCTCGCCGACGCCGTGGTCGTCGGCGCCGAGACCGTCCGCAAGGAGGGATATCGCCCGGCGAAAGCACGTGCGGTCTTCGAGCGGCACAGGGCGGCGGCCGGGCAGTCGGCGGCGCCCGCCATCGCGGTCGTCAGCGCCGGTCTCGACCTGGACTTCTCGCTTCCGCTCTTCACCGCCCCGGTGACGCCCACGCTCCTGCTGACCGGCGCCTCCGCGCCCGCCGACCGGATCGCCGCGGCGGAGAAGGCGGGCGCCGTCGTGGTGATCGCCGGTGCGGGCGCGACCGTGGAGCCGGAGCGGGTGGCGCCCGCGCTGGCCGAGCGGGGGCTGACCAGGCTGCTCACGGAGGGCGGGCCCCGCCTCCTCGGGCAGTTCGTGGCCGCCGGGGTGCTGGACGAGCTCTGTCTGACGGTGTCCCCGATGCTCACGGCGGGGGACGCCCAGCGGATCGCCGGCGGGTCCGCTCTCCAGGTGCCGGCGCGCTTCGCGCTGGCGTCCGTGCTGGAGGAGGCCGGGTTCCTCTTCACTCGATACCGTCGAACCTGACAATCAGCGGAATCAGCCGTTCCGTTTGGCTTCGGCTGGGCACACTAGATCTCGCAGACCCCGTGCGGCCACGGGGCAGGATGGTTTCCGCAAGGGCCTCACGGTGCGAGGCCCACGGATGAGAAGGGCGCCTGGCGTGTTCACAAGCGTATTGATGATCGAGAAGGCCCTGACCTCCGCCGACGTGGAGTTCGTCACCACCCTGCACGGGGACGAGCCGGTCGCCTTCCACGTACTGCTCCAGCCCAGGGGCGATCAGGCGGACCGTCTGCTGCGGGCCATCGACGACGTCGCCCTCGGCGAGCTGGACGAGGCGGCGCGCGAGGGCGAGACCCCGGAGGGCGAGGACGCGACGGGCCCCGGCGAGCAGGCGCTGCGGGTCTCGCTGACCGCGCTGCGCGCGGCGGGCTGCGCGGCCCAGGGGCGGCTCATCGAGGACCACCCGCTGGACGCGCTCAAGACCCTGGTCGAGGACGCCGACGCCGACGAGGTGATCGTCCTGACCGACCCGCACTACGTGGAGGAGTTCTTCCACCGTGACTGGGCCTCACGGGCGCGCCACAAGGTGGGCGTGCCGGTCCTGAAGCTGTTCTCGCACAGCCCGGCCGACGAGGCGTAGCCGGCAGCCGGGTGCCTCGGGCGTCGCTGGCCGCGCGAGGCCATAGGCTGGGGCCTGCTCAGTCGTCGTAACACCAGGGGAGACACACGCATGGCACCCGGCCTGCCCCAGTCCATGGCCGACATGGACCGACCGCACTTCATCGGCATCGGCGGCGCCGGCATGTCGGGCATCGCGAAGATCCTGGCCCAGCGCGGCGCCAAGGTCGCGGGCAGCGACGCCCGCGAGTCCGCCACCGCCGAGGCCCTGCGCGCGCTCGGCGTCACCGTCCACATCGGGCACGACGCCGCGCACCTCGCGTCCGACGCGACCTGCGTCGTCGTCTCCTCCGCCATCCGCGCGGACAACCCCGAGCTGGCCCGCGCCGCCGAGCTGGACATCCCGGTCGTGCACCGCTCGGACGCCCTGGCGGCGCTGATGGACGGCCGCCGCCCGATCGCGGTGGCGGGTACGCACGGCAAGACGACCACGACGTCGATGCTGGCCGTCACCCTCGCCACCCTCGGCCTCGCCCCGTCGTACGCGATCGGCGGCGACCTGGACGTGCCGGGGTCGAACGCGCTGCACGGCGAGGGCGACATCTTCGTCGCCGAGGCCGACGAAAGCGACCGCAGCTTCCACAAGTACGCGCCCGAGGTCGCCATCGTCCTCAACGTGGAGCTCGACCACCACGCCAACTACGCGTCGATGGACGAGATCTACGAATCCTTCGAGATCTTCGCCGGCCGGATCGTCCCCGGCGGCACGCTGGTGATCTCGGCGGATCAGCCGGGCGCGGTGGAGCTGACCCAGCGCGTCCGGGACCTCGGACAGCTCAAGGTCGTCACGTACGGCGAGTCCGAGGGCGCCGACCTGCGCATCCACAAGATCACCGCGCGCGGCCTGACCAGCGAGGTCACCGTCCTCCTCGACGGCAAGCTGCTGACCTTCACGGTCTCGGTGCCCGGCCGTCACTACGCGAACAACGCGGTCGCCGCCCTCGCGGCGGGCATCGCGCTCGGCATCCCGTCCCGGAACCTCGCGGGCGCCCTGAAGTCGTACACCGGCGTCAAGCGCCGCCTCCAGCTCAAGGGCGAGGCGGCGGGCGTCCAGGTCATCGACTCCTACGCACACCACCCGACGGAGATGACGGCCGACCTGGAGGCGATGCGCTCCGCCGCGGGCGACTCCCGCATCCTCGTCCTCTTCCAGCCCCACCTCTTCTCCCGCACCCAGGAGCTGGGCACGGAGATGGGCCAGGCCCTCGCCCTCGCCGACTCCTCGGTGGTCCTCGACATCTACCCGGCGCGCGAGGACCCGATCCCCGGCGTCACCAGCGCCCTGATCATCGACGCCGCCCGTGAGGCGGGCGCCGAGGTCGTGGCCGCGCCGGACAAGGCGGAGGCCGTGCGGATGATCGCGGGAATGGCGAAGCCCGGTGATCTCGTTCTCACCATGGGAGCGGGCGACGTCACGGACCTCGGCCCGCAGATCCTGGCCGAGCTGTCGAAGTAAGGGGAAGCCACCCATGGCGTACGACGTCGAGAAGCCGGACGAGCAGTGGCGGGCGGAGCTGACCCCGTCGGAGTACGCGGTGCTGCGCCAGGCCGGCACGGAACCCGCCTTCGTCGGTGAGTACACGGACACCAAGACGAAGGGCGTCTACTCCTGTCGCGCCTGCGGCGCGGAGCTGTTCACCTCGTCGGAGAAGTTCGAGTCGCACTGCGGCTGGCCGAGTTTCTTCGACCCCAAGGACACGGACGCGGTCGAACTGCTCCAGGACACCTCGCACGGGATGGTCCGCACGGAGGTGCGGTGCGCCCGGTGCGGGTCGCATCTCGGGCACGTGTTCGAGGGTGAGGGGTATCCGACCCCGACGGACCAGCGGTACTGCATCAACAGCATCTCGCTCCGGCTGACGCCGGACGAGAGCTGAGCCTCTCTTCGGGAGGGGGCACGGCGGCGGGGTCTCCGTCGCCGTGCCGGATCGCCGTCAGGCGCGAAGGTCTCCCGGGTGGGGAGTCGCGGTCGCGGTCTGGGCGGGGCCCTTGGCGGCTTCCCCGGCGAGTTTAAATGCAGAGGGCATGCAGATTAGTGCTCCCACGGCTAGGGTGATAACCGGAACCGCCCGGGAACGCGGGGTCGTCACGCGTCCCGCGAAGTGCTTTCGTGCCATGCGTCGACGTTCTCCATTACTGAAGGGTAGGACGGGGCAGGAGAATTTCGCTGCCCCGCCGGGATCTTTCCGCAGCGGCGGCGCGTGGCGCAAGGCAAATGTTGAACTTTCCCATCCGCTTTTCCGGGGTTAATCCGGAACGGAGAATTCCGCCTCGACCTCGGCGAGAGCGGCCCGCGCCTGGGCCGCCTCCGCCGCCGCGCCCGAGCGCTCCGCGGCGGCCACGGCCGCGGCGAGGTGGGCGGCCGCCGAAGCCGCCCGGCCAAGGCGGTGCTCCGCCGCTCCCAGCCCGTGCAGGGCCTGGGCCTCCTCGTGGGTGGCGCCGATGGACCTGGCCAGTTCGAGGGCGCGCGTGTGCTGCTCGGCCGCCTCGCGGAAGCGGCCCGCCGAATACAGTGCGTCGCCCATTCCGTGCAGCGTTATCGACGCATTGCGCCGGTCGCCGAGGCGGCGGAACGAGGTCAATGAATCCTGGTAGAGGCTGAGCATTTCATCGAGTTCTTCCGACGCATCCATGGTGTTCGCCAGATTGACCTGTGCCATGGCGTGTTCCGCGGTCGTCCCCGATGTCGCGAGTATATTGCGGGCCTGTTGCAGAAGGTGCCGTGCGGATTCTCTCTTTCCGATGCGGAGGCTGAGATCCGACAAATTGTTGAGTACGTGTGCCTCTTCGTGGGTGTCGCCCACCGAACGGAATCTCATGAGCGCGGAGTGGAAGTGCTCGTCGGCGACCTTGAAATCGCCGAGGTAGAGGTGGGTGATGCCGAGGTTGTTCTCCGAGCGGGCGATCTGCCAGGGGTCGCCCGCGCGGGTGCGCAGCGCCAGGGCCTCCTGCTGGTCGGCGAGCGCCTCCGGCAGGCGGCCGAGGTTCCACCGCAGGACGCCCCGGGCGTGCCGCACCTCGGCCACCGTGGTGTCGTCGATGCCCCGGGCCGTGCCGAGGGCCCGCCCGAGGGCGACGAGGGCCCGGTCGTAGTGGCCGCTGCGGGACAGCGCGGCGGCCTGGTTGATCAGCGCGTACACCTCGGCCGCCGGCTCGCCCGCGGCGCGCCAGTGGGCCGCGGCCGCCAGGTGCATGTCCTGGGTGCGGGCCGAGTACCTCTCCTCGTGGAGGAAGCCCGCCAGCGAGTCGGCGAGCAGCGCCGCCTCGTGCGGCCGGCCGTTGGCCCGGCAGTGGCGCTCGGCCGCGATGAGCGCCGAGCACTCCGCCGCCAGCCAGCGCCGGGCGTCGGCCGGGCTGTGCCACACGGGTTTCCGGTGGGCGGAAGCGTGCCGGGAAAGGGTGGGGCGCGGGCGGCGCGGGGCGATCAGCCGGTCCGCCGCGTCGGATGCCTGTACGTAGAAATCGATCAGTCGGTGGAGTGCCTGTTCCCGTTCGACGGCTGCCAGTTCGGAGGACGCCAGCATGCGCGAGTATTCGCCGAGAAGATCGTGAGTCGTGTATCGCTCGGGCACCGGTTCCTGGATGAGGTGGGCGTCGAGGAGGCCTTCGAGAACACGCTCCGTACGGTCGAGCGGGAGATCCGCAAGGGCGGCCGTCGTGAATGCGTCATAATCCGGGCCGAGTTGCAGGCCGAGAATGCGGAAAACCGCTCTCTCTTCGGCGCCGAGTGTGTGGTACGAGACCTCGAATGCGCGCGCCATCTCCTGCGTACCGTCCCGGATTTCCCGCAGTCTGCCGTGGCCGTGGGTGAGCCGGTGCAGCAGATGGCCGGCCGTCCAGGAGGGGCGGGAGGCCAGGCGCCGGGCGGCGAGCTCGATCGCGAGGGGCAGGCGCCCGCAGAGCCGCACGATGGCGGTGACCTCGCGGTCCGGGGTGGCGCGGGGGTCGTCGGCCAGCTCGCGGAACAGGGCGACGGCGTCGTCCTCGGGGAGTACGTCGAGCAGGACAGGGCGGACACCGGGGAGCCCGGAGAGCCTGCGCCGGCTGGTGACGATCATCAGTGAGGGCGAAGGGCCGGGCAGCAGCGGCCGCAGGTGGTCGGGGTCGGCCACGTCGTCCAGGACGATGACGGCGCGGCGGCGGCTGAGCAGGGTGCGCCACAGGCCGCCGAGGTCGTCGAGGTCGTCGGGCAGGTCGCCGGGCGCGATGCCCAGCATCCGCAGCAGCGCCGTGAGGGCGGCCCGGGTGGAGAGGGGTTCCTGGCCGGGTGAGTGGGCGCGCAGGTCGAGGTGGAGCTGGCCGTCGGGGAAGAGCGGTTCGAGGCCGCGGGCCGCGTGCAGGGCCAGCAGCGTCTTGCCGACGCCGGCCATGCCGGAGATGGCCTGCAAGGCGATCACGGTGCCGGACGAGCGGTCCGCCGCCCTGCCCGCCGCCCGGGTGATGGCCGTCAGCTCCGCCTGCCGGCCGACGAGTTCGGCGTGTCGCGGCAGGGTGTGCGGGGTGGCGACGCGCGGTTCCTCACGGGGGAGCAGCTCACTCAGTGGGGCCCTGGTCAGGACGGCGCGGTGCAGGCGTACGAGCGCTTCGCCGGGGTCGGCGCCGAGGTGTTCGCGGAGGTGGCGGCGGACGGTCTCGTACACCTGGAGGGCGTCGGCCTGCCGGCCGCAGCCGTACGTCGCGGTCATGAGCTGGGCGGCCAGTGTCTCGTCGCCGGGGTGCCGGTCGAGGAGCGCGGCCACGTCGGGCACGAGCTCGGCGAAACGGCCCCTGCGGAGTTCGATCCCGAACCGGGTCAGGTGGGCGGCCAGCTGCTTCTGCACCAGGGTCGCGCGGACGCTCTCCGCCCAGAGGCCGCTCAGCCCGGCCAGCGGCTCGCCGTGCCAGAGGGCGGCCGCTTCCCGCAGCAGGTCGAGGGCGGCGCCGTCGTCGGCGTCGTCGGCCAGGGTGCGGGCACGGGCGGCGAGCTGCTCGAAGCGGTGGCAGTCGACCTGCTCGGGGCGGATGTCGAGCAGATATGTGTGGGCCCGCTGCACGAGCGGTCCGTCGCCGCCGGTGGCGCGGAGGCGGCGGCGGATCCGGGCGGCGTAGGTGTGCAGGCCCGCTCGTGGCTTGGCGGGCGGGGTGTCCTCCCACAGGCGGTGGATCAGGGTGTCCAGGGGGACCGGCCGGCCCGCGTCGAGGGCGAGGGCCGCGAGGACCAGGCGTTCTTTCGCGGAGCCGAGAAGATCGAGACGGCCGTCGTGTTCCAGCGCGACGTTTCCGAGGACGCGAATTCCGATCTCCACCAGTGCCTCCGTCCGCCGGTCGGCCTGTGTTCTGAATAGGCGTCAAAGAATCGCATGATGTCAATATCGTTCAAATAGTGGCGCTAGATGGTTCACTTCATTGGCTTGTTTTGACGTGAACACTCCCCAAACACTCTTCTATGCGCGGAGTTCGGTCTGACGGGAACGGCGGACGGGTAGGACGCAGGCGCGACGGGAGAGATACGGGGAAAGGGCGGGCGATGGATCCAGTGACGGCCTCGGAAGTGCGGGCCGCCCTGGCGCTGGCTGCCGCCCGGCCCGCCGTGGCCCGCGCCCTCCTGGACACCGTGCGCGCCCGGGCGGACGCCGCGACGGCCGAACTCGCCCGCGCGTGGGCGTCCCCGCGGGCCGGCGCCGACAGCGGAGAGCTGATCCGGGCCCTCGCTCTCGCCCTGGCCGAACAGGCCGCGCACCGGCCCGGACTGGCCGGGGAGCTCCGGTCCTGGCTCGGCGCCGCACTGGCCGCCACCCCGACGGACGCCGCCACCGCCCCGACGCACGTCACCAACGCCCCGACGGACGTCGCCAACACCGTAGGCGGGGACGCCCGCGTGCACGGAACGGTCGTCCAGGCCCACGGCGTCCACGGCGGAGTCCACATCCACTCCGCGGCGGCCCCCGACACGGCACGGGCGCGTGCCGTGCCCCGCCAGATCCCCGCCGTACCCGCCCACTTCACCAACCGCGAGCGGGAGCTGGCCGCGCTCGACAGGACGGCCGCGACGTCACCGGACGGGCCGGTGCTCGCGGTCATCAGCGGCCCCGCGGGCGTCGGCAAGACCACGCTGGCACGCCGCTGGCTGCTCGGCCTCACCGACGCCTTCCCTGACGGACAGTTCTACGCCGACCTGCGCGGCCACTCCGACGGCGACCCCGCGCGCCCCGGCGAACTCCTCGGGCAGCTCCTGCGGGCCGTCGGCGAGGACCGGGTCCCCGCGGACCTCGGGGAGCAGTCCGCGCTGTGGCGGTCGGCCACCGCCGGGGCGCGCATCGCCGTGCTGCTTGACAACGCGGTGAGCGCGGCCCAGGTCCGCCCCCTGCTGCCCGGCGGCGCGCTGGCGCTGACGGCGGTGACGAGCCGCGGGCGCCTGAGCGGCCTCGGCATGGACGGCGCCGCCTTCCATCCGCTGGACGTCCTCGCCACCCACGAGGCGGTGGAGCTGCTCCGGCGCCGGATCGGCGCGGACCGCGTCTCCCGCGAGCCCGAGGCCGCGCTGTCCGTCGCCCGGGCCTGCGCGGGACTGCCCCTCGCCGTGTGTGTCGCGGCGGCACGCGTGGCGGCCCGGCCCCGGCAGCCGCTGGCCGCGATGGCGGGAGCGCTGGACGGCAGGCAAGGCGGCGCCCTCGACGCGCTGCGCGTGGAAGGGGAGTACGCGGTGCGCGGCGCCCTCGACACGTCGTACCGCCTCCTGCCGCCCGAACAGGCCCGCGGCTACCGCACGCTGGGCCTCGCCCCCGTGCCGCTGCTCAGCGCCGAGGTCGCGGCGGCGGCCTGCGCCCTGCGCGTCGACGAGGCGGACCACCTCCTCGACGAGCTGGCCGAGGTGAACCTCCTGGAGGACCTCGGCCCCGACCCGCGCACCGGCGCCGGACGGTACCGCTTCCACGACCTGGTGAGGACCCACGCGGGCCAGCTGGCCGCCGACCACGACGAGCCCGCCGATGCGGACGCGGCGGTGCGGCGCGTCGTCGACTTCTACCTGTACGCCGCGACCGGGGCCGAATCCCTCCTGACCCCCAGCCACCGCATCCTGCCCCGCCGCTACGCACAATGCCCGGCGCAGCCACCGCCGTTCACTGACCCGCCCGGCGCCCTGCGCTGGCTCGACGCCGAACGCACCCACCTCATGGCGGCGCTGCGCACCGCGGCGGAGCGCGGCTGGGACGACACGGCCTGGATGCTCGCCGACGCCATGTTCCCGCTCTTCCTGCGTTTGCGGCCGTACGACCTGTGGATCGAGGCCCACGAGATCGGCCTCGCGGCGGCCCGCCGCGCCGGCGACAGGGCGGCCGAGAGCCAGATGCTCACCTCCGGCGGCACCGGCCTGCGCAACGCGGGCCGGCACGACGAAGCGGTGGCCTGGTTCGGCCGGGCGCTGGAGGTGGCGCGGGAGAGGCTGGCCGTACTGGAGGGTGCCCGGACACCGGGCGCGGACCCCGCGCGCCAGGACGCGTGGACGGCCGCCCGGCGGGCCGAGGCCCAGGCTCTGCACGGCCTCGGGCAGTCGCACCGGCTGGCCGGACGGCTCGCCGAGGCCACCCGGTACTTCCGGCTCGCTCTGCCGTTGCGCGAGGAGATCGGCTACCGGCGCGGTGCCGCCCTGACCAGGATCTGCCTGGGAGACGTGGCACTGGCCGACGGGCGCCCCCAGGAGGCGCTGCCCCAGCTGGCCGCCGCGCGGGCGGAGTTGCTGGCCGAGGACGATCCGTACGACGCCGCCCGCGCCCTGGCCTTCCTCGGGCAGGCCGCCCTGCGGTGCGCGGGCGACGACGCGTCCGCCGTCGAGTCGGCCGAGGCCCAACTGTCGCAGGCAGTTGGCGAGTTCGAGGCGACGGGCTCCGTGCACTGGCAGGCGCGCGCACTGGAGATGCTCGGTGAGGCGGCCGAGGAGCGAGGAGAACCGGAGCGGGCCAGGCACTGGTACGAGCAGTCCCTGGCCCGCTACGCATCCGTCAGCGCTCCTGACGTGCGGAGGGTGCGGGAGCGGCTGCAAGGTCCCGGCTCGGGGTGATGAGTTCCGCGTACCACTCGCACAGCAGCCGCGTGACCTCACGGTGTGTCATGGGCGGTGTATGCAGGCGGATTACGGGTGGGCGGAACGGGCGGCGGGCGTGACGGCTCCAGCCGCCCTCCGTCCGGCACACCACCACCAGCGCGCACCCCGGGTAGCGCCGCAGGGCGCGCGAGGCCAGTGCCGCCGCCGCCCGGCACGGACGCGGACGGCTCGCGTACAGCACGTCGGCGCACTGCCGCCACGTCTCGCCCGTACGGCAGCGGCAGCAGCGCCCGCGGCAGCAACCACAGCTGTCCCGGCAATCCAGGCAGACGACCACCGGACCGTCCGGTGCGTCCGGGTCGTAGGGGTCGGTGAGCGCGGTCACGACGGGAGCTCGCCGGGCGGCGCCGGGACCGGCAGCGGCGGGAGCGACGCCTCGTAGGCGGGCTCGCCGAGCCCGAGGAGCCGGTACATCAACTTCCGTGTGTTGCGGGCGAACCGGCCCGGCTCGGACGAGATGCGCCGCCCGATCCGCGCGTACTCCGCGGCGGGGTACTCGGCCCGCGCGTAGGCGAGCTGCTCGCCGAGCGGGTGCGCGGGCGAGAGGGCGGGCGCGACCCGGGCGAGTTCGGCCGCGGGTGAGTCGGGGTTGACGTCCGCGGCGGGGAAGCGGGCCAGCAGGACGGCCGCGCGGGTGAGCGTGGCGTACAGCGTGACGGAGCCGTGGTCGCCGATCACCCAGTCGGCGGCGATCAGCGGCACGCGCCAGTCGGTGTCCGGCGGCAGGACGACGATGCCCCGGCGCCGGGCGGCGGCCAGCCAGGACCGCACCTGCCAGTCGCCGTGCCCCGACCAGACGTTGGGGTGCACCAGGACCGCGACCAGGTGGCGGGCGGGGTCGAGCTCGGTGAGGAGCCGGGGCAGCAGGGCGTCCAGGCGGTTGAACGACGACCCGAGGCCCCAGGTCGAGGAGACGAGGACCAGGCGCTGTCCGCGGCGCAGCCCCAGTGCCGCCCGGTACCGCCTGCGCAGCGGCAGGCTCGCCACCAGCCGGTCGTGGCAGGCGTCCCCCACGACCTCGCTGACGGGCAGGGCCTCCGGGCAGGTGCGGGCGAGGGTTTCCAGCTCCTCGCGGTGGGCGAGCGCCAGCGCCCTCGGCACCACCTTCCCGTGCCGCGTCAGATACTGCCGCCCCAGCTCGCCGACGGTCCGGGGCGCGCCCGGGTCGCGGTCGTCCGTGAGGCGGGAGAGCTTGATGTGTCCCGCGCCGTGCGGCAACCGCAGCAGCGGGCCCCGCAGCCGGTGGACGTCCTGGGAGCCGGCCGCGAGGACGAGGTCGAACTCCGTGCGCAGCGCCGCCTCCCACGGCAGCACCGTGCCGCCCAGGGCGCGCAGCACGCGCTCCGCCCCCGCGTTGAAGGCGTGGGGCGCGATCGTGA
Organism: Streptomyces sp. NPDC030245; assembly: GCF_055572995.1. Classification (NCBI taxonomy): domain Bacteria; kingdom Bacillati; phylum Actinomycetota; class Actinomycetes; order Kitasatosporales; family Streptomycetaceae; genus Streptomyces; species Streptomyces sp. NPDC030245. The sequence continues at coordinate 440,691 of NZ_JBVICF010000003.1, forward strand.
AGTGGGTCTGGATCCGCAGGTCCGACTCCAGGAGCGGGAGCAGGTCCCGCAGCCGGCCGCCGTACACCTCGGTGTGCACGACGAACAGGACGCGCTTGCAGTCGGTCAGGGTGAGCCACTGCGTGTCGTGCCCGGATCCGGGGCGGACCCCGGATCCGGGTAACGGCTTCGTCGCGATGGCTCTGCTCTCAACCGTCATGGTGCCCCCCGGTGTGGTGTTCTCCTGATGGACAGGACGCTTCGGGTCGGGGGTGCCCCGGAGCGCGGGCGGAAAGCTTGCGCGACGCTTGCGGGATCCTTGCAGACAGGGGCGGTCAGGGCCTCAGAACGTCAGCTTCCAGCTGTTGATGTAGCCCGTGTCCTGCGCGGCGACGTCCTGGACGCGCAGTTTCCACGCGCCGTTGGCCGGCTCGCTGGACGCGTCGACCGTGTACGTCGCGATGACGTTGTCCGCCGAGTCGTTGCCGCTGGAGTTCTTCAGGCGGTACGCCGTCCCGTCGGGTGCGAGCAGGTCGACGACCACGTCGCCGCGCCAGGTGTGCCGGATGTCGACGTCGACCTTGAGCGTGGCGGGGGCGTTGCCGGTGCGGCCGGTCACGTCCACCGTGGACGTCACCGCGGGTCCGTTGTCCGGGACGGCGACGTCCGTGGTGTTCTCGTACGCGTCACCGGGCGGGACCGTCGTGCCGGCGCCGAGTGCCCAGACCGCGTGGGCGATGGCGTCGCTGTTGCGGTCCAGGGCGGTGTCGCTGATGTTCGACGTGGTGTCGCAGGACGAGTGGTAGCAGCGGTCGAAGGCCTGGCCCGCCGTGCCGCCCCACTTCTGCGCCTGCGCGCTGGACTTGGCGCGTTCGGCGCCGGTGAAGAGACCGCCGACCGGGATGCCGACGTTCTTGAACGGGGCGTGGTCGGAGCGGCCGTCGCCGTCGGTCTCGATCTCCGTGGGGACGTTCAGGCCCGCGTAGAAGTCCTTGAACGTCTTCTCGATCGTGGGGTCGTCGTCGTAGACGAAGTAGCCCGGGTTCGGCGAACCGATCATGTCGAAGTTCAGATAGCCGCTGACCTTCGAACGGTCCGTGGCGGGCAGGTTGTTGACGTAGTACCGCGAGCCGACCATGCCCAGCTCCTCGGCGCCCCACCAGGCGAACCGCAGGTGCTTCGCCGGTTTGAGCTGCGCGCGGGAGACGGCGAGCGCGGTCTCCAGGACGCCGGCCGAGCCGGAGCCGTTGTCGTTGACGCCGGGGCCCGACGAGACGCTGTCGAGGTGCGCGCCCGCCATCAGGACCTGGTTCGCGTCGCCGCCCGGCCAGTCGGCGATCAGGTTGTAGCCGGTGCCGCCGCTTGCGGTGAACTGCTGGATGCGGGTGGTGAATCCGGCCGCGTCCAGCTTCGCCTTCACGTAGTCGAGGGAGGCCTTGTAGCCGGGGCGTCCGTGGGCGCGGTTGCCGCCGTTGGCCGAGGCTATGGACTGGAACTGGGAGAGGTGCGCCTTGACGTTGGCGAGCGGTATGTCGGGCGCCGCGAGCGTGGGCGAAGGGGCCGCGGGGGCGGCGACGGCGGGGGCGGCGGTGGCGAGCAGGCCGCCGATGGCCAGGGCGGCGGCACCGACGGCCGCACGTCTGAAGAGGTTCATGTGGGGCTCCGTATTCCGAACAGCGAGAGGGACGGAACGTGCGAGGCGCCCTGCGACGCGGGTGCCGCGGGGCGCCTTTGGAGCTGTGCGTTGCCTGATGTTGAGGGTGGGACGACCTACCGTCAAGAGCGGAAACCGGTCACATTACGGTCAGCCGCGTTCGGATACCGGACAGCTCGCCTTCGTCGGCCGGAGCCGTCAGAAGAACACCCCGCACCTCAGCAGTACATTCGCGTACGGCCGCGCCTCACCGGTGCGGACCACCAGGCGAGCCGCGGCCGAGCGAAGCTTGAGTTCCTCGTGCGGGACGAGGTCGAGCGCCGGCAGGCACTCCCGCAGCAGCCGCGCCGCCGCCGGATTCGCCGCCCGCACCTCGTCCGCCGCCGTCCCGCCCTCCACCACCAGCTCGTCGAGGAGCCCGTCGAGGACCTCCGCGAACGACGGCACCCCGGCGCGAAAGGCCAGGTCCACCACGCGCGGGCCCGCCGGGATCGGCATGCCCGCGTCGCAGACGAGCACGGTGTCACCGTGGCCCAACTCGGCCAGCGCGCCCGCGAGATGACGGTTCAGGATGCCCGACCTCTTCACGGGGACGGGACCTCCTCCTCCGGAACGGTCTCGGCGAGCTCCGCCGCCGTCGGGTAGGAGTCCTGCGCACCCTTGCGCGTGACCGCCGCCGAACCCACCCGCACCGCGTACGCGGCCGCCGTCGGCAGATCCTCACCGAGGCCGAGGCGCCAGCCGAGCGCCGCCGTGAAGGCGTCGCCCGCGCCGGTCGTGTCCACCGCGTCGACCTTCGGGCTCGGCACCCGCACGGGGCTTTCGGCGGAGCCCTCCGCCGTGAGCGCGCCCTCGGCGCCCAGAGTGATCACGACCGAGCGGGGGCCGAGCGCGAGCAGCCCGCGCGCCCATTCCTCGGGCGAGTCGCCCGCGTCGTCGCCGAGGATGACGCGGGCCTCGTGCTCGTTCACCACCAGCGGGTCGCAGGCCGCGAGGACCTCGTCGGGCAGCGGGGCGGGCGGCGACGGGTTGAGGACGAAGCGGGAGCCGGGGCGCAGGGCGCGCACCACCTCGGCGACCGTCTCCAGCGGGATCTCCAGCTGGCTGGAGACCACCCGCGCCGCGGACACCAGGCTGCCCGCCGCGCGGATGTCCTCGGGGGTGAGGCGGCCGTTGGCGCCGGGGGAGACCACGATGCTGTTGTCGCCCGACGGGTCGACCGTGATCAGCGCGACGCCGGTGGGCGCGCCGCCGACCAGGACGCCGACGGTGTCCACGCCGGCCGCCCGCTGCGCGTCCAGGAGGAGCGTGCCGTGGGCGTCGTCGCCGACCCGGGCGAGCAGGGCGGTGCGGGCGCCGAGGCGGGCCGCGGCGACCGCCTGGTTGCCGCCCTTGCCGCCGGGGTGCACGGCCAGGTCGGAGCCGAGGACCGTCTCACCGGGCGCGGGGCGGCGCTCCACGCCGATCACCAGATCGGCGTTGGCGGAGCCCACGACCAGCAGCTCGTAGTCGTCGTTCATGGGTGCTTGTTCCTGCTTTCGTACGATGAGGTGCAGATCTGACGGTACTCGGTGCGGCCGCCGGTGCGTGGTCGGCGGCCGTCGGTCAGGAGAAGTCCTTCACGTTCCTCGCCGTGACGACCTTCACCGGAACCTTCACCGTCCCCCGCACCTTCTTGCCCTGCGAGGCCCGCACCGCGTTGCGCACCGCGATCTTCCCGAGCTCCTTGGGCTGCTGCGCCACGGACGCGTACAGCGTGCCCGCCTCGACCGCCTTGAGCCCGTCCGGCGTGCCGTCGAAGCCGACGACGGGGACGGACTTGCCCGCCTTGTCGCCGAGCGCCTTGACCGCGCCGAGCGCCATCTCGTCGTTCTCGGCGAAGACGCCGCTCACGCCCTTGTTGGACTGCATGAGGTTCGTCATGACGTCCAGGCCCTTGGTGCGATCGAAGTCCGCGGGCTGCTTGGCGACGACGTCGATGCCGGGGTACGCCTTGATGCCCTCGGCGAAGCCCTGCCCGCGCTCGCGGCTGGCGGAGGTTCCGGGCGTGCCCTGGAGGACGACGACCTTGCCCTTGCCGCCCAGCTTCTCGGCGAGCGTCTTCGCCGCGAGCCTGCCGCCCGCGACGTTGTCGGAGGCGACCAGCGTCGCGGTCTTGGCCTTGTTCACGCCGCGGTCGGCCGCGACCACCGGGATGTCCTGCTTGTTGGCGCCGCGCACGGCGGGGCCCGCAGCGTCGGAGTCCACCGGGTTGACGATGATCGACTTCACGCCCTCGCCGGTGAAGTTCTGCAACTGGTTGGTCTGCTGGGAGGCGTCGTTCTGCGCGTCGGTGACCGTCAGGTCGACGCCCGCCTTCTCGGCCTCGGCCTGCGCGCCCTCCTTCATCTGGACGAAGAAGGGGTTGTTGAGGGTGGAGAGCGACATGCCGATCTTCGTGCTCGTGCCCGAGGAGCCCGAATTGAAGAGGGAGACCGCGCCGACGACGGCGGCCACGACCACGGCGGCGACCGCGTACTTCACCGCCTGCGGCCCCTTGCCCCGTACCCCTCCGGACGCACCCGACGAGGCGCCCGGCGTCGCCCCGGCCCGCCGCCGCAGCGTGTCCAGGAGGACCGCCAGCGCGATGACGACACCGATCACGACCTGCTGCCAGAAGGCCGACACGGAGAGGAGGTTGAGGCCGTTGCGCAGCACCGCGAGGATCAGCGCGCCGATGAGCGTCCCGGACGCCTTGCCGACGCCGCCCGCGAGACTCGCGCCGCCGATGACGACGGCGGCGATGGCGTCGAGCTCGTAACCCTGCGCGGCCTGCGGCTGCGCGGAGACGAGGCGGGACGCGAGGACGATGCCCGCGACGGCCGCGAACAGGCCGGAGAGCGCGTAGATGACGAGCTTCTGCCGCTTGACGCGCAGGCCGGACAGGCGGGCCGCCTCTTCGTTGCCGCCGATCGCGTACATGGAGCGGCCGATGAACGTACGCCCGAGGACGACGGCCGTCACGAGCCCCATCACGACCATCACGATCACCGGGACCGGCAGCCGGCCGCCCACCGTGTCCCCGAGGTGCGAGACCGAGTCGGGGAACGCGATCGGGCTGCCCTGCGAGATCACCAGGGAGAGGCCGCGGGCCACCGACAGCATCGCGAGCGTCGCGATGAACGGCGGGAGTTTCCCGTACGAGACGAGCAGGCCGTTGACGAAGCCGCAGGCCATGCCGGTCGCCACGGCGAAGACCACCGCGAGCCAGACCGGCAGCCCCTCCGAGGTCGCCGTCCAGGCGAGGACGGTGGCCGACAGCGCGGCCACCGAGCCGACCGACAGGTCGATGCCCGCCGAGACGATCACGAACGTGACGCCGAACGCGAGGATCGCGGTCACCGCGGCCTGCACGCCCACGTTCAGCAGGTTCTGGGTGGTGAGGAAGTCGCCGGACAGCAGCGACATCGCCACGACCAGGACGATCAGTGCGCTCAGCGCGCCGTTGTCGAGCAGGACACGGCGGAGCGAGGCCGCGCCACCCGTGTCGCGCTTCAGGGTTTCAGTGGCCACGGGAGCCCTCCGCTTCTTCTTCGTTCCGTACCGCCGGGGCGGTGACGGCGAGCGCCATCACCGCGTCCTGGGTGGCCTCTTCGGCCGTGAGCTCACCCGCGACCCGGCCCTGCGCCATGACGAGGACCCGGTCGCTCATGCCGAGCACCTCGGGCAGATCGCTGGAGATCATCAGCACCGCGTGCCCGGCGGCCGTGAGTTCGTTGATGAGCTGGTAGATCTCGACCTTCGCGCCGACGTCGATGCCGCGCGTCGGCTCGTCGAGGATGAGCACCTTGATGTCGGCGAGCAGCCACTTGCCGATGACGACCTTCTGCTGGTTGCCGCCGGACAGCGTGCGGACGTGCTGGCCGAGCCCGGCCATGCGCACCCCCAGCTGCTCGGCGATCCGCGCGGCCGCCCGCTGCTGCCCCTTGAGGTCCACGAGCCCGGTGCGCGTCGCCGAGCGCAGCGTCACCAGACCGAGGTTCTCCCGCACCGACGCGTCGAGGAGCAGCCCCTGCCCCTTGCGGTCCTCGGGGACCAGGCCGACGCCCGCGCCCATCGCCGCGTTCACGTCGTGCCGGGGCAGCCGCTCGCCGCACACGTCGACGGTCCCCGCGTCGTACGGATCGGCGCCGAACACGGCCCGTGCCACCTCGGTGCGGCCCGCGCCCACCAGACCCGCGAGGCCGACGACCTCACCGGCCCGCACCTCGAAGCCGACGTCGTGGAAGACGCCGTCCCGGGTGAGACCCTCCACGCGCAGCAACGGCTCGCCCCGGTCCGGGCGTTCGCGCGGATACTGCTGCTCGATGCTGCGGCCCACCATGAGGCGTACGAGCTCGTCCTCGTCGGTCGACGCGGGCACCTGGTCGACGCTGCGGCCGTCGCGCAGGACGGTGACGCGGTCGCCGAGCGCCGCGATCTCCTCCAGGTGGTGGGTGATGAAGACGATGCCGACACCGTCCTCGCGCAGCGTGCGCACGATCCGGAAGAGCTTGTCGACCTCCTCGGAGGTGAGGACGGCGGTCGGCTCGTCCATGATGAGCACCCGCGCGTCCAGGCTCAGCGCCTTGGCGATCTCGACCATCTGGAGCCGGGCGATGCCCAGTTCGCGCACCTTGGCGCGCGGCGACACCTGCACACCGACCCGCCGCAGCAGCTCCTCGGCGTCGGACTCCATCTTCTTCCGGTCGACGAGGCCGAAGCGGCGCGGCTGCCGCCCGAGGAAGATGTTCTCGGCGACGGTCAGGTCGGGGACGAGGTTGAACTCCTGGTAGATGGTGGCGATGCCGAGCCGTTCGGCGTCCTGCGCGCCGTTGATGCGCACCTCGCGCCCCTCGACGAAGACGCGTCCGCTGTCGGGCCGGTAGGCGCCGGAGAGCATCTTGATGAGGGTGCTCTTGCCCGCGCCGTTCTCGCCGAGCAGGACGTGCACCTCGCCGCGGCGCAGATCGAAGTCGACGGAGTCCAGGGCGACGACGCCGGGGAACGTCTTGCGGATGCCTTCGATGCGCAGCAACTCGCTCTGGTCACTCACGGGTTGCTCCTTCGGATTCGTACGGAAGTGTCCTCACCGGCAGCGGCCTCCGCGCCGGTGGCCTCACCGCAGGACCGGCGGACGACGAGGCGGGCGGGCAGGGTCACGGACTGCGGGCTCCTGCCCTCGATCCGGTCGACCAGCGCGCGCACGGCGGCCCGGCCGAGGTCGGCGGTCGGCTGGGCGATCGCGGTGACCGGCGGGTCGGTGTGCACGAACCACGGGATGTCGTCGAAGGCCGCTAGCCCGATGTCGTGCGGGACCCGCAGGCCGTGCGCGCGGATCGCGTCGAGGGCGCCGAGCGCCATCAGGTTGTCGGCAGCGAAGACGACGTCGGGCGGCTCGGGCAGGGCGAGGAAGCGCTCGGTGGCACGCCGCCCGCTGTCGGCCTGGAAGTCGCCCTGCCCGATGTACGCGTCGGGCAGCGCGGTGCCGTGCTCGCGCAGCGCGTCCCGGAAGGCCTCGACGCGCTCGCTGCCGGTGGTGGTGGCGGCCGGGCCCGCGATGATGGCGAGCCTGCGGTGGCCGAGCCCGTGCAGGTGGGCGACGAGGTCGCGGACGGCCTGCCGCCCGTCGGAGCGGACGACGGGCACGTCGGCGCCCACGCCGGGGATCCACCGGTCCACGAAGACCATCGGGGTGCCGGCCCGCACCGCGTCGAGCATCAGCGGCGAGCCGCCGTCGGTGGGCGACACGAGCAGCCCGTCGATGCGCCGGTCGAGCAGGGTCCGCACGTGGTGGTCCTGGAGCTCGGGCCGTTCGTCGGCGTTGCCGATGATCACGCTGTAGCCGAGCGCGCGGGCGGCCTCCTCGACGGACCGGGCCAGCTCGGTGAAGTACGGGTTGAGCACGTCGCTGATGACAAGCCCGAGGGTGCTGGTCTGGTCGGTGCGCAGGGACCGGGCGACGGCGTTCGGCCGGTATCCGAGCGCCTCGACGGCGGCGACCACCCGGGCGCGGGACGCGGGGCTGACGGAGGGGTGACTGTTCAGGACGCGCGACACGGTGGCGACGGACACGCCGGCCTCGGCCGCGACGTCCTTGATGCTCACCGAACTCGGGGTCATCGTCGGTCCACCTCCTTGTGGAATCGATTACACGGAGGATTGGAAACGATTACACGAGGCCGTGACAAGGGGCTGGAGGGCGGCGAGACCTGATCGTGATGGTTGCCGGGGGTGTGCCTGCGTACCGCAGAGGTTTACGCGGACTTGCACCGCTGGGTTGACGTACGCCCGACGAGGCGTCCGTAGAGTCCTGCCCAGTCGAATCGACGGCTCGTCGGCGGTCTGCCGTGCCGGGCCGTCGACGAGTCCATGAACCGGGGGAATCAGTCATGCGCGTTTCCAGGCCACGCATATGTGCCACCACGTTCGCCACCACACTCGCCGTCGCGGCGGCCGTGCTCACGCCCGTCGTCACCGCGGCGCCCGCCCACGCCACCGCTCCGTGCGGCAAGACGGCCCCCGACCGGGACAACAGCACCTGGCGCGCCACCGCCAACGGAGCCAACATGCGCTCGGGCTCCAGCACGGGGTGCCGGTCCAACGGCCTGGCCGCGCGCGGCGACAAGCTGGACTACCACTGCTACACCTGGGGCCCCTGGATCGGCGACACACGGACCGCGTGGACGTACGCGCGCAACACCCGTACGGGCGTCCAGGGCTGGCTGCGTACGGACACCATGAGTGACTTCGGCAGCAACGTGCACTGCGGCTTCTGACGCGGCGGCCGCGGCGCGGGGCGAGGCCGGGCGCTGTGGTTCAGGCCCGCCGGAACGGCACCGTGAGCCACGGGCTGTCCGGGTCCGTCGTCAGGGCGCGGTGGGCGCGCAGCACGTCCGTGTACCAGGAGCCGAACGACTCCTCGTCGAAGTGGAGGCAGCGGCCCAGGACGTAGCCCGCGGAGAACGTCTCCCAGGAGGGGTACGCGGCGCGCGCGGCGTCCGAGGCCCGTTCCAGGGCCCTGATCAGCTCCGCGTGGGTGGCGTACCGGGCGCCGCGGCCCCAGCGCGCCATCTTCGAGGCGCGGCCGACGTCCCAGGCCGCGACGGTGGCGACGTGCCCGTCGGGCGGCAGGAGTCCGTCGGCGCGGAAGCGGGCCTCGTAGCGGAGCACCTTGCCGACCAGGCCGCGCAAGTGCGCGACGAACTGGTCCAGTTCGGCGTCCTCGCCGGGGCGGTGCGGTTCCTCGGGGCCGCCGGTCTCCACCACGCGGTGGCGCAGCGCCGCCTCCACCCCGTCGCGCCAGAGCTCCGGGTCGACGCGGGGCCCGTGCCGCCGGATCAGGGCGGTGCGGGCGTCGAGGACGAAGTCCCAGTACCAGGGGCTGACGTCACGGGTGAGCAGCCGCTCCTGGAGGGACAGCCAGTCGTCGCGGTCGTGGACGCCCCACCACTCCGCCAGCCGGTCGAGTTCGTTGTGGTACCCCGCGCCGTGCCAGTCGACGGTGTTCCACGCGTCGCCGTTGGTGAAGCAGAGGTGCGCGCCGCACGCGAGGCCGTGCAGGAGTGCGCTGCCGGGCTCGGGCGTCCTCGTGCGGCGGGTGTCGATGCGGTTGGCGAGGCCGTCGGAGCGGTGGTGCCTGTCGTGCAGGTCCGACCAGACGTCCCGCTCGTCGTCGGTGGTCGGATAGAACTGCTGGCACGGCGTCGCCGCGTTCACGACGAGGAAGTCGACATCGTCCGGGCAGCCGGCGGCGAGCGAGTCCAGCGTGACGTACTCGTAGACGACCGCGGGGTGCGGGCGGGGCAGCACACCCGCCGTGTACACCTGCGCGACCTTCCTGCCGTCCGGCAGGTCGACGGTGAGCAACGGGCTCTCGGTGGCGCCCCGTTCCGTGCCGGTGGCCGACACCGGGCGGTACAGGCCCTCGACGGCTATCGCCCGCAAGTAGCCGTACGCGTCGTCCTCCTGGCACAACTCGTACAGGTGCTGCTCCAGATCGGCGGGCGCCTGCCAGAGGCTGCCGTCCTCCGGTGCGGGGAAGTCGGGGAAGACCTCGTCGTGGAGCTCGTCGTCGTGCATGGGCGTGCTTCTCCGCTCGGCGCTGCGCTGGTTCTGCGATCTTGAACCTTACGCGGGCGCCGCCAGACGCAGCGACTTCAGGCCGTTGATGAAGTGCGAGACCAGCCGGCGCGGCGGTGCCGCGAGCCGCAGGGACGGCAGGGTGCGCGCCAACTCCTCGTAGAACACGCGCAGTTGCAGCCGCGCGAAGTGCGCGCCCAGACAGACGTGCGGGCCGTCACCGAAGGCCACGTGCGGGTTGGGCGCGCGCGACAGGTCCAGGCGGTGCGGGTCGGTGAAGACGCGCTCGTCGTGGTGGGCGGACGCGTGGAAGACGACGACCTTGTCCCCGGCCGCGATGCGCGTGCCCGCCAGCTCGGTGTCGCGGGCCGCCGTCCGCCGGAAGCTCAGCACCGGCGGGTGCCTGCGCAGCAGTTCGTCCACGGCGGTGGCGGTGGCGACCGTGCCGGCCCGCAGACGCGCGTACTCGCCGGGGCTCTCTGCGAGCGCCAGGAGACCGCCGGGCGCCGCGCTGCGCACGGTGTCGTTGCCCGCGACGGTGAGGAGGAAGAAGAACATCTCCAGCTCGGCAGCGGTGAGTTCGGGGTCGTGGGCGAGCGTCGTCAGCACGTCGTCGCCGGGGTGTGCGCGCTTGTGCGCTGCCAGCGTCCCGGCGTACGCGAACATGTCGCGCAGCATCGCGGGCGAGCGGGGATTGACCGGCTCGCCGTCCGGGCCGGGCACGGGCGGCGCCGCCTCGTCCGGGTCCTGGTAGCCGATGACGCGCTGGGTCCAGCGCAGCAGCAGGCCGCGGTCGGACGCCGGGACGCCGAGCAGGTCGGCGAGGTTGAGCAGGGCGAACTCGTCGGTGACGGCGGTGACGACGTCGAAGGTGCCGTCACCGGCGCGGGCCTCGGCGACGGCGGCCGCGAGGAGCGTCCCGGCCCGCTCGCGCACCCGCGCCTCGAAGCGCTCGACGCGGCGCGGGGTGAACGCGCGGCTGACCAGCCGCCGCAGCCGCCCGTGGTCGCCCGGGCCCGCGCCGCCCGGCGCGGCGGGATCCTGGTTGAGCATCATGCGCCGGATGAACGGCAGGTCGTCCGGGGCCGGGTCGCGGATCTGGGTGGCGCCCAGATACGAGGAGTACGTCGCCGGGTCCTTCAGGACGCGTACCACGTCCGCGTGCCGGGTGACCGCCCAGAACCCCGGGCCCGCGGGCCAGCCGAGCACCGCGGGCTCCGCCTGCCGGGCCACGGGATGGTGGTCGCGCAGGATGCGGTAGCGGTCGTGGGGGACACCTTCCGCGTACAGGCGGGGGTCGAAGACGTCGGGCACGGGCGGCGTCGTCGCGGGAGCGTCGCGCACGCTCACGCGCCGACGCCGTCGGCGCTGCTGCCGTCGCCGCCGCCCCGGGAGCCGCCCAGGCCCGCGCTACCGCCCGCACCGGCGTCGTAGTCCGCGCCGGTGTCGCCCTCCGCGCGCAGGAAGTCCTCCACCGTGCGGATCAGTTCGAGGGGCACCTCGTCCATCGCGTAGTGCCCGGCGCCCGGCAGCTCCGCGAGCTCGCCGTGCGGGTACGAGCGCAGCCACGTGCGGCGCATGAGCTCCGCCGACAGGGCGGGGTCGAGCGCCCCGGTGACGGCGAGCGCGGCCACGGGTGAACCCTCGACCTCGCTGTGGAAGTCGTCGTTCGCCCACGAGTCCAGCCAGGCGCGGAACGCCTTCGCGTCGCTGACCTCCAGGGAGCGCCGCACCATCCGGTCGAGCCAGGCCCGCGGACGTACGCCACCCGTGGTGATGTCGAGGATGGCGCGGCGGTGCTCCGGGGTGTGCGCGGCGGAGGCGAACAACTCCCACTGCTCGGGTGGGAGTTGCAGCCCGTGCGCGGGCACGGGCGACACCCCGACGAGGCGGCGCACCCGGTGCGGGGCCGCGGCCAGGACGCGCTGGGCGACGCTGCCGCCCATGGAGTGCCCGATCAGCGAGAACCGCTCCCAGCCGAGCCCGTCGGCCAGGTCGAGGACATCGGCGGCGCCCTCGCTCGTGGTGTACGCGCCGACGGCGTCCTTCGCCTCACCGTACCCGCGCAGATCCACCACCGCGTACTGGAACGCCGCGCCGTCCAGGTCCGCGAGCACCGGCCCGTACGCCGAGCGGTCGGCGAACCAGCCGTGGACCGCGATCACCTTGTGCGGGCCTTCGCCGAGCAGGGTGTGGGGGAGCAGGAAAGGAGGCACAGCGACTCCGATCGCCGGGGAGGTCCCGGGCGGCACCGGTCGGTGCGGGACCGTGACCACGGTGTCCCCAACCGCGATGCCGCGCAAGGGCACGCGCCGGGTGCGCCGGTGTTCGAGCGGGCGCGAGGAGCCCGTCCGTGGGGCGGGGGTGAACTTGGCGGACGGCCTGCGGGCCGGTGCCGCGGTTGGTCAGAATGTGGCATGGCCATCCGTCGCCTCAGCTACCGGCTCGGTCACGAGCCGGACACCGGAACCCTCCTCCTGGTCCCCGCGGACCCCGACGGGCGTGGGCTGCGACCGCACGCGGAGGCGCGGGACACGTCGTACGCGTCTTCGGGCGGGGACGCCCAGGAGGACAGGCACGACGACGCGAGCGCGTTGCGTGCCGTCGTCACGCGCGTCATGGGCGCCGGGACCGAGCTGAGCTACAGCCTGCTCCCGGACGGCGGCCGGCTGCTGTGCGCCGCGCTCCCCGGCCGCCGCGTGGAAGCGCTGCACCTGAGCGCCGACACCCCCGGGCCCGGGCCCGTGTGGCCGATCGACACCTGGCGCTCCGCGGGCTGGGAGACGGACGCCGGCGACACCCTCGGCGCCGGGTTCGTCGAGTCCGAACTGCCCGTTCCCGAGGCGCACTTCGACCGGGAGCTGCTCGTCGCCTTCGCCCGTGAGCGCGCCGACCGCGTCGCGCCCTTCCTCACCGACGTGCGCCGGCTCTTCGAGGACCCCGCAGGACGGCAGATCGTCCTCGTGGAGGAGGACTCCGAGACCGTCGCCCGCTGGATCGCGCTGGCCTGCGCGTCACTGCCCGAGGAGTACGTCGCCGCGCTCACGTTCACCACCTGGACCACCGACCCGCGCCGGGCCCCGCAGCAGATCATCGGCACCGGACCCGACACGGCGTTCGACCGCTCCGACGACGCCACGGTCACCTACCTCTACCGCGTGCACGACGGCACGGGCGGACCGCAGAGCCCGCCCGCCGAACCCGACGCCTGGGCCCGCCTGACCGCCGAGCGCTGGCTCGCGGGCAACCCGCCGCGCCCCGCCCCCGGAGCGGCCGCACGGCCGGAGGGCCCCTTCGCGCTCATCCCGCTGATCTCCGGAGGGAACGCCGCGGCGACGGGCGCCGACGGGACGGACACCTCCTGCGGCACCCTCTCCGGCGCCGAACTCGCCGGGCTCGGCGGCGACTCGCTGCGCGCCGTCATCGACGCCCTCACTCAGAGCGTGACCAGGGGAGAGGCCGGCCCCCGCACCCTCGACGAACTCGACAGGCTCTGCCGGGGACTCGACGGCGACCACGCCCTCGCCGCCCGGCCCCTCGCCCTCGCCCTCGTCAGACACCGCCTCGACGCGTCCCGCGGCCGCGGCACCCTGCCCGATCTGGCCGCCTTCGAAGGGCTGCCGCTCGGCCAGGAGGCCTGGCGGGAACTGCGCGAGGCGTACGGCGACCGCGCCGACGACGCCCTGCGCGCCAGGCTCCGCGACCCCATCTCCACCTGGACGGAGCCGCTGCGGCTCGCCCTCGCCGTGGGGGCCGACGGCGGCGCCGGACTCGCCAGGGCCATGGAGCGCCTCGCCGACGCCCTGCTCCACCCCGAGCGGCGCGACTGCGCACAGGCCGTCCAGGTCCTGACCGAACTCGACAGCGTCGCCTTCACCCGCCGCGTGCTGCGGCTGCTCATCGCCGACTTCACCGAGCGCAAACTGGACCGCCTGCGGGCCCTCGCCGACTCCCCCCAGGGCGACTGGCTGCGGCGCAACATCGACGACGCGCCGCTCACCGTCCGCCTCGCCGCGGCCGCCGCCCACTGGAGCGGCCCTCCGGACCGGCTGCGCGGCGCCGAACTCTTCGAGCGGCTCACCGAACTCCTCGCGGGGCAGCGGGTCGAGGACATCAGGACCCTGCGCCTGCTCTGGCGCATCGTGTGGCGCAACGACCCGCCGGACCGCGCCGAACAGCCCCGGGTGGCCCGCGTCTGCACCCCCCGGCTGATCATCGAGGCGGACCTCGGCCGCCGCGTCATGGGCTGGCTCAAGGAACCCGACCGCTGCGACCTCGAACTGGTGGAGTTCGCGCGGGAGATGCGCCACGACGGCAAGCTGGGCGCCCAGGACCGCGACACCGCCGACCTGCTCGTGACCGCCCAGGACCTCGCCGACGGGCGGCTCGCCGTGACCAGGAGCTCTGTCGGACGCCTGCGCGAGCTCGGCCGGAAGGTGCCGCCGCTCGGCACGGTCCTGCGGCAGGGGGTCGACGAGCGGGTGGGCCGCGCCCTCGCCGGCGCCAACCCGCTCGACGTGTGCGAGCACGGACTGACGATCCTCGTCGCCGCCGGGCCCGACCTGCTGCGGTCCTACCGCGCGCACTTCCTCGACGAGCGGAACCGCGACCGTCTCGTACGCGAACTGCCCGGCAGGCCCGCGGAGTTGGCGGCGTACTACCACCTCTGGCGGCCCCGGCGGCGGCACGGCGTCAGCGCGGACTGGCGCGAGGTCGCCGCCGAACTGCTCGACCGGGCCCTCGCACCCGTCCTCGCGCACCTCGACCACCACCACCTCGGGCAGGTGGCCACCGTCCTCCAGCGGGAGGGGCAGGACGTACAGGAATGGACGGCATGGCGTCACCGGGTCGCCCAGAAGCAGAGCTGACCCTCGCCGGCGGCAGAGCTGACCGTCGCTCGAGAAACAGAGCCGATCGATCGAGTACCGACACCCCACGAAAGGACCAGTGTGAGCGACACCAGCGAGACCGTCGTCGACAACTTCCCCGGCGGCAGCATGGCGAGCCGCCCCGTGCACTTCATCTGGATGCTCGACTGCTCGGGCTCCATGGGGGTGAACGGCAAGATCGGCGAGCTGAACTTCGCCATCCGTGAGGCCATCCCCGAAATGCAGCAGGCCGCCCAGTCCAACCCCGCCGCGTCCCTCCTCGTCCGCGCCATCACCTTCGCCAGCGGCGCCAGCTGGCACGTCGGTGACGCCACCCCCGTCGACCGCTTCACCTGGGAGGACGTGCACATCTACGGCGGCACGGACATGGGCGCCGCGTTCAAGCTGGCGGCCGGCGCGCTCCAGACCCCGCCGATGCCCCAGCGCGCCCTGCCACCCGTGCTCGCGCTCGCCTCCGACGGGCAGCCCACCGACGACTGGCGCGCCGGGCTGCGCGCCATCGACGCCACACCGTGGGGCAAGCGGGCCGTCCGCGTCGCGGTGGCCATCGGTGACGACGCCGACAAGAGCATGCTCAAGGAGTTCCTCGGCAACCCCGAGCTGGAGCCCCTCCAGGCGAAGAACCCGCGCCAGCTCGCCGCCGCCATCCGCTGGATGTCCACCGCGGTCGTCAAGGACGCCTCCACCCCCAAGGTCGACGACGGCGCGAAGCCCGCGACGCCACTCGACGTGCCGTCGATGACCAAGGGCGAAGACGACATCTGGTGACCGGAGCGGAGACGACGACCGAGCCGGGGACGGGGCCGGGCCCGGGGCCCGCGGCGGCCGGGCCCTGGGCGCTGCTCAGCGGCGCGGTCAAGGGAGTGGCGAAGAAGTACAGCCAGGACCGCGGCGCCGCCCTGCCCGTGGCCGGGGGCCGCGCGGCCGTCCTCGCGGTCGCCGACGGGCACGGCAGCGCCGCGCACTTCCGCAGCGACCTCGGCGCCTCCTGGGCGGTCGAGGAGTTCACCCGGTGCGCGGAGCCCTTCGCGCGCGAGGCCGCACGCGTCGGCGGTGACGCGGCGGGGTGGCCCGCGCTGCGCGAGGAGGCGAGGCGGCTGCCGCAGCAGGTCGGGCACCGCTGGCGCGAGCGCGCCGCCCTGTACGACAGCAACTCGCCCGCCCACGGCGCGCGGCCGCTCGCGGCGAGGGCCCTGGCCGGCCGCGGCGAGCGACCGCGGACCCCGGACCTCGCCGTGTACGGCAGCACCCTCATCGGTGCCGTACTGACCGAACACACCTTGTTCTGCTGGCAGTTGGGCGATGGTGACATCGTGCTCGTCGACGACCGCGGTGTCCC
The DNA here is from genome assembly GCF_055572995.1 of Streptomyces sp. NPDC030245. Taxonomy (NCBI): domain Bacteria; kingdom Bacillati; phylum Actinomycetota; class Actinomycetes; order Kitasatosporales; family Streptomycetaceae; genus Streptomyces; species Streptomyces sp. NPDC030245. Next base: position 456,652 of record NZ_JBVICF010000003.1, read on the forward strand.
GCACACCCCGCTCTCCACCGGACCCGACATGGGCGACGAGACCGACTCGCTCTGCGAGCCGGAGCCCTGGCGCAAGATGCGGTCGCACTGGCAGCCCTTCACGGGCGGCGCGCCGCCGTGCGTGCTGCTCTCCACCGACGGGCTCTCCAAGAGCTTCGCCGACCACCAGGGGTTCCTGGACTTCGCCACCGGCCTCGGCGACCGCGCCGCCGGCCAGGGCGTGGCGGCGGTGCAGGCCCAGCTCCCGGCCTGGCTCGGGCGGGCCGCCAAGTACTCCGGGGACGACACGACCCTCGTGGGCGCCATAGCGGTGCCCCCACAGCGCACCGACGAACCGCAAGGGCAGCAGCCTTGAAGGCAGCGGCACCTTCGGCAGAGAGGAACAGAAACAGCATGGTGAACGGCATGCTCGCCGCCGGAAAGACCCTGGTGGCCGAGTCGGGGGAGAAGCTCAAGGTCGCCGACCTCTTCGGCTCGGGCGGCCAGGGCGAGGTCTACCGCGTCCAGACGGCCACCGGGGACCGGGCGGTCAAGTGGTACTACCCCCAGCTGGCGGACGCCCGCCAGCGGGAGATCCTCGAAGGGCTCATCGCCAAGGGCTGGGACGACCCGCGCTTCCTGTGGCCCCGCTCCATCGTCATGGACCCCGAGGGCAAGCAGCCGGGCTTCGGCTACCTCATGGACGTACGCCCCGCACGCTTCTGCGACCTGCCCGCACTGTTCCGCCGCGACCCGTCGGTGGCGTCCGCGACGATGCGCACCCTGGTCACGGTGGCGCTGCACACCGTCGAGGCCTACCGCGCCCTGCACTCCCGCGGCATCGCCTACCGCGACATCAACTGGGGCAACATCTTCTTCGACCCGCGCACCGGTGACGTCCTGATCTGCGACAACGACAACGCCGTCGTGGAGGGCGCCGAGGCCGCCGTCGCGGGCACCATGGACTTCATGGCGCCCGAGCTGGTCCGCGGCGACAAGGGCAAGGAGCCCGGCACCCAGACCGACCTGCACTCCCTGGCCGTGCTGCTCTTCCTGCTCCTGATGAACGACCACCCGTTCAACGGCGCCCTCGCCCTGAACATCCGCTGCATGGACGAGGCCGCCAAACGCCGGCTGTACGGCACCGACCCGGTCTTCGTCTACGACCCGAACGACACCCGCAACCGCCCGGTGCCCGGCGAGCAGCCGACCGTCGTGGCGACGTGGGGCGCGCTGCCGAAGATCCTGCGCGACCTGTTCGTCCACACGTTCACCACGGGTCTGAGCAACCCCACGCAGCGGGTGCGCGAGACGGTGTGGCGCGACGCGCTCAGCCAGGTCCTCGACGCCATCACGCAGTGCGGCGCCTGCGGCAAGCAGAACCTCACCCAGCCCGACGGCGCGCCCCCCAACTGCTGGAAGTGCCGCACCACCCTGACGCTGCCGCCCCGCCTCGAACTGGTCACCGGCACGGGTTCGCTCCGCACCAGGCGCGGCATCCGCCTCGCGCCGAGCGCCCGCGTCTACGCCCACCACCTGCGCGACGACCCCGACCGCCACGACTTCTCCGCCGTGGTCGGCGAGGTCACCGAACACCCCCAGCAGCGCGGCCGCTTCGGCCTCACCAACCGCACAAAGACCGTCTGGACGGCCCGCAAGGACGACGGCACGGTACGCGACGTCGACCCCGGCAAAACCATCGCCCTCCGCTCGGGCCTCCTCATCGAGTTCGGCGGCGGGACGGAGGCGGTGGTGAAGGAGTGAGACGACGCCGTTCCCCGGCTGGGGCCTTGTCACCGCCTCCCGGGTGAGGGCTGGCTGATACGGGACAACACCTGGTCAGCCAGCCTCTGCGGACTCAGCTCACCGTCCAGGAACACCGTGTCGCCGGGCAGGGTGTCGGCGGCGGCCATGCACGCCTCGATCCTGCCCTTGCACCAGCGTCGAGTCCGCTCGTCCTGTTCGGGGTCGTCCGGCGTGAAGCTCCGGCCGTCGATCCGCTGCTCCAGGACCTCTCGGGAGACCTTGAGGAAGAAGTGGTGGAGGGGGATGCCCGCGTCCTTCAACGCGTCGAAGATCTCCCGGACGTACCCGGAGTTCACCAAGGTCATGGGCACCAGAACAGGGCGGCGGTACTCCTGGACCAGGCCCACCGCCAGGTCGGCGACCTGCCGTCGCCACAGCTTGAGGTCCTGGAAGTCGCCGGTCGGCACCTCCACGATCCCCCGCAGCACGAAGCCGACCATCTCCGGGTCATAGACCAGCGCCTCGGGCCAGCGCCCGCGCAACTCGTCCACCAGTGTGGTCTTCCCGCTGCCGAACGCACCGTTCACCCAGACGAGCAACACGACCTCCCCGCCCTGTCGTCGTGCCCGCGTGTCGGGCCGACGCATCGGATCAGCATGCCTCCGGGGGCTCGGGCGAAGCCAGTCCTCAAGGCCCGATGCCCCCTCGATCAGACGCTCTCTCCCCGACCGACGGAGAAGGCCCCCGCAGCAGCCGCCAGCACCGCCGTCTCCGCGGCCCGTTGCGGGAGTTGCGGGTCCGGGGCGGCGCGCAGGAGTACCAGATGGTGGTAGAGCGGTGCCGTGGCGGCGATCAGGAGGCTCCGGGCGTCCGTGGGCTGTGCGGGGAGTTCGCCACGGGCGATGGCGCGCTCGACGAGGATCTCGCACTGGGCGTACCGGTCCGCCCACAGCTGCGTCTGGGCGCTCGCGGCCTGTTCGGAGTGGAACGAGGCGGCCATCAGGGCGACGGCGAGCGAGGGCCGTACGAGCAGGGATTCCTGGATCTCCTGGTTGAGGGCCGTCAGGTCGGTGCGGAGGGAGCCGGTGTCCGGTGGCTGCCAGTCGATTTCGCCGGCGGCGTCGATGACGTCGGCGAGCAGGCCGCCGACATCGCGCCACCGCCGGTAGACCGTGGCGCGGTGCACTCCGGCGCGCGTCGCGACGCCCTCCATCGTGAGCCCTTCGTGACCGCCTTCGGCGAGCTCGGCGCGCACCGCGTCGAGCACCTGGGCGCGGACGCGGGCGGTGCGACCGCCCGGACGGCGGTCCGGCGTCGTGTCCAGTGGGTCTGTCATCGGCAATCAGTATCCGGTTGATCAAGGCGGCAGGGCTGTGTCAGCATCTTAACGCGACAGATGTCGCTTTGTCTCCGTGAGAGAGGGGCTGCCTCCGCGATGCCAACCGTTCCCGCCGACCCCACCGTGCTCCACCCGATGCCCGAGCATCCACGCGTGGTCCTGCTCAAGCCGCTGGTGACGTCACCGCTGATCGAGGTCGGTGACTTCACCTACTACGACGATCCGGACGCCCCGACCGCGTTCGAGACGCGCAACGTCCTGTACCACTACGGCCCCGAGCGGCTCGTCATCGGCAAGTACTGCGCGCTGGGGACGGGCACCCGGTTCATCATGAACGGCGCCAACCACCGCATGGACGGCCCTTCCACCTTCCCGTTCCCCACCATGGGGGGCTCCTGGGCGGACCACTTCGACCTGATCACCGACCTGCCCGGCCGGGGCGACACGGTCGTCGGCAACGACGTGTGGTTCGGCCACGGCGCCACGGTCATGCCCGGCGTACGCATCGGCCACGGCGCGGTCATCGCCGCCGGCGCCGTGGTCACCGGCGACGTCCCGGACTACGGCATCGTCGGCGGCAACCCCGCCCGGCTCATCCGCACCCGCTACGACGCCGCCGACGTCGACCGGCTCCTCGCCGTGGCGTGGTGGGACTGGCCCGTGCGGCACATCACCAGGCACGTACGGACGATCATGTCGGGCAGCGTCGACGACCTGGAGGAGGCCGCCGCGCAGATCGACAAGGACTGACGGCGTGGCCGCGCCACACCACCCGCTCCCGTCCCGCACACCGTCCGCTCCGTCCCGCGCCAGAAACGAGTGATCGACCATGTCCCGTCGCCGCGCCCATGTCGCGATGGTCGGCGTCCCCGTCGTCAGCCACGTCCTGCCCAGCCTCGCGCTCATCCGTGAGCTGGTGGCCCGCGGGCACCGGGTCACCTACGCCAACGACCCGTTCGTGGCCGACCGGATCGAGTCCGCCGGGGCGGAGCTGGTGCCCTGCACCTCCACGCTGCCCGTCGAGGACAACGCCTGGCCCGCCGATCCCATCGCCGCGGCGAGCCTCTTCCTCGACGACGCCGTCCAGGCGCTCCCGCAACTGCACGCCGCCTACGACGACGATCCCGCCGACCTGTACCTCTACGACATCGGTGCCTATGCCGCGCGCGCCCTCGCCGAAGCGCAGGGCCGTCCCTCGTGCAGCTGTCCCCGACGTTCGTCGGCTGGGACGGCTACCAGGAGGAAGTGGCGGCGCACCTGCGGAAGCTGCCCGGCGCCGACGCGTACCGGGACAGGTTCGCACGGTGGCTCGCCGACTGCGGGGCGACCACCACGGACGTGGACACGTTCTCCGGGCCGCCCGCCCGGGCCCTCGCCCTGATCCCGCGAGCGATGCAGCCGCACGCCGATCGAGTCGACACCGAGACGGTGACCTTCGTCGGCCCCTGCTTCGACACCCGGGCGGACCCGGACGGCTGGACCCGCCCGGCGACCGCGGACAACGTGCTGCTGATCTCGCTCGGCTCGGCATACACGCGTCAGCCCGCGTTCTACCGCCAGTGCATCGCGGCCTTCGGTGACCTGCCCGGCTGGCACGTCGTACTCCAGATCGGCAAGTACACCGACCCCGAGGAGCTCGGCACCATCCCGCCCGGCGTCGAAGTGCACTCCTGGGTCCCGCAACGGGCGATCCTGGCGCAGGCCGACGCCTTCGTCACCCACGCCGGCATGGGTGGCTGCGGCGAAGGGCTCCTCGCCGGCGTTCCCATGATCGCCGTGCCGCAGGGAGCCGAGCAGTTCATGAACGCCGACCGCCTCGTGGAACTCGGCGTCGCCCGCCGCGTGGACACCGCTGACGCCACCGCCGAGACCCTGCGCGCGGCGCTGCACGACCTGCTCACCGACCCGGAACGCGCCGACCGTTCCAAGGAGTTGCAGGCCGCCGCACGGGCCGAGGGCGGCACCCCGCGCGCCGCCTACCTCATCGAGGACATGCTGGCCGCCGCCGAGGGCCCCGCACTCTGAAGCGCTGCCGCTGTCCCGGCGCACACGCCCGGCCCTCTCAAGGGCCTGCCGGCCGGCGTCGGCGGCGCCAGTGCCGACGCCACCACGTCGTCCAGCGGGACAGGGCGGGCGGTGGTGGGGGTGGCGGCGGGGGCGGGGGCGCCGAGGGCAGGACGGTGCTGGTCGGGGCAGTAGGGATCGCCACCGCGTCGGGGCGGGGGAGCGGGGTCACCGTGATGGTGCACTCCGTCGCCGGGACGGGGACGACGACGGGATGTCCGGCGCGGTGCGTGCTGCGCGCGACGCGCCGCTCTCCGCCCCGCTGCCCGTCGGTCCACGCCGCGCGCACGAGGACCGCGGGCTCCGGCCAGTCGAAGTGCAGCTCGGCGCGGTCGGCGGCGATGCGGCGGGCCGTCAACTGCCGTACCTGGGCCGGGTATTCGATGACGACGCTGGGACCCGACACCGCCCGCTCGCCCAGGACGCTCACCGCCGTGACCCTGACCCGCTGCTCGGGCGCCGGCGTCAGCTCGACGTACGACTCGGCGCCCACCGCCGTCGCCGGGATCCGGTCCACGAGGCCCACGACGTCGGAGACGTCCGTGCCCGGCTCGACGGGCCCCGCCGACCACGGCAGGAGCAGGCCGTCGCCGAGGGCGGGCGGCCGCCAGGCGATGGTCACCCGCTCGCCGTCCGGATGCCGCCGCACGGTGAGCTCCTCCACCGGCGAGGGCCACTGCTCGGCGCGGGCGGTGACGGTCACACCGCGGGACCAGACGAGGTCGCCGTCCGGATCGCGGTAGCCGCAGCGCACTTCGTACGTGTACGTCCCCGGGGCGAGCGGCACGTCGAGCACCCGGTCGTGCTCGCACGGCACCCGCACCAGGGACGCCGCTCCCCAGCCGCCGGTGTCCGCCCCGGCCCCCGACCGCGTCACCCGCACCTCGGCCGCCGCCGGGTCGGGCCGCCACCGCAGGAGCAGCCCGCCCGGCACGACGGCGGCGCGCGGCTCCGTCACCACCGGGGTGAGCAGCACCGGGGCGGTCACGCGCGGCACACCGGCGAGGCGGTCCCCGCGCAGCGGGACGACGGCGTACCGGAGGGTCCTGCCGACGGGCGCGTCCGCGTCGACGGAGCCGAGGCCCCTCTCGCCCGCCGCCGTCTCGACGGCCAGGTGCGGGGCGCCGTCGGGGAAACGCAGGACGCGGTACGAGACGTCGTCGAGTCGGCCGCCGCGCTCGGGCGCGCACCAGGACAGGCGTACGGCGCGGTCGTCGGGCACGGCCGTCACCCGCGTGCCCGCCGGGGCGAAGGCGTCGTCGGCGAGGAGCGCGGCCACGCGCAGCAGCCCCACCTGGGCCTCCGGGTCGTCCCGGGCCAGGCGCAGCGCGCCGAGCCAGGCGTCCGCGGCCGTGCGCAACGCGCCGCCGGCCTCCGCCGCCGCGGCGTCCGCCGCGAGCCGCCCGACCTCGTCGGCCCGCGCGCGGACCCCGTCGACGAGTGCGGCGAGGCGGTGGTCGGCCGGCCCGTCGGGGTACTCGGACGCGCGCGGAAGCCGCGCCACGAGCCGCTCCGCCGCGCGCAGCCGCACGCCGGGCCACACGTCGTTGAGGGTCTCGGCGGCATGCCGGGCGGGGCCGGTCGCGGGAAACCCGGCGGCGACGGCCGCGGCGAGCGCCCCCGCCTCGCTGCGGTGCACACCGAGGGCGACGGCGTCGGCCTCGCCGGGCCGCTCGCCGCCGTCCCTGAGAAGGCAGCACAGCTCCCACAGGACCAGGCGCCGCAGCCCCATCGCGTCGTCCCGCACCAGGGTCTCCAGCGTGTCCACCACGGCCGCGGCGGTGTCGGCCCGCGGATCCGACGAGGAGAGCCACCGGCCGCGCGCCCGCCGGACGAAGGGCAGGTCGACGCGGTGCCAGAGGCCGCCGCGGCCCGGGAACCAGAGCCCGTCGAGGACGCGGAAGCCGTCGTCCGTACGGGCCTTGGGGAGCGTGCCGAACACGGTGTCGTGCGCGGGGGCGGGGGTGGGTGCGCGCAGGGCGTCCGCCGCGTGCCGGAAGTTCAACTGGAGCATGGCGTCGCGGAGTTGCACGTAGCCGCGCAGGCCGGGGCAGCGGGGCAGGACGGGCAGCGGCGGGCGCGCGCCGCTCGCCTTCGGGTGCTCGCCGGGACGCAGGACCGCCATGGCTCAGCCGCCCGGCGCCGTGTAGAAGTAGACGCGGACCACCGCGGTCTCCGCGCGTTTGCCGAGGCTGTGGTAGTCGTCCGTCGCCGTCTTCCCGGTGAACATCTCCGGACGGGCCTTGCCCAGCAGGCCGTTGACGCGGTGGGCGTAGGCCGTACCGTTCGAACTGCCGCCGAAGGTGAGGACGAGCGCGGCCTCGCGCCCCGCCCACGTGCGGGTGTCCTTCCTGATCTGCTCGACGAGGTCGCCCTTGTCCCGGCCCGCCACCTCGAACTCCCGCGGACGCCGGTCCACGGCGCGCGGCCCCGTCGGCGTGGGTGTGGCCGAACCGCTCTTCGACGGGCGGGGCTCGGGCCGGTCGTCGGCCTGCGGGTCGGGCCGGTCGGCCATCGACACCAGCGCGAGCACGAGCAGCAGGTCGGCGAAGAGCCACCCCGCGAGCACGACGACCCCGGGCCGGCCACCGCGCCGCCGCGGGGTGCGGCCGCCTCGGCTCACGCGGCGCCTCCGTCCCGCGGGCCCGGCGGCGGCAGGCGCGTGGTCGGGGGATCGAGCGGCGCGTCGAGCGGTACGTCCGGCGACGGATCCAGTGGCGTGTCGAGGGGCGGGCTCTGCACGGGCACGGAACTCCCGGGAGCGGGGCTGTGGTTGCCGTACGCCGCGTCGGGCGAGCGACTGCCGCCGTTCACGGATCCGCCATTGCTGCCGTACGCCCCGTCGCCCCCTCCGTACGCCCCGCCCCGCGGCGACAGCGCGGGCAGTGCGCCCGCCAGCGTGTCGATACGGGCGTCGAGGCGGGCGGCCGCGTCCTGCCAGTGGGCCGCCGCCGCGTCCCAGCGCTCCGTGGCCTCACGCATGCCGTCCACCGCGTCGCCCGTGCGCCCGGTGCTCGTCACCAGGGCCCGCGAGGCCAGCTCGGTCGCCTTCGCCACCGACTCGGACTTCGCGACGAGCGACTGCTGGGCCGCGACGAGGGCCTTGAGGGACGCCTCGACCGTGTCGCCCGCCGCCTTGACGTGGTCGGCGATCCCGCGGGCCGCGAGCGCGTTGGCGCGCCCCGCCTTGGCGGTCTCCTCCGTGCCGGTGCGCAGCGTGGTGTTGATGCGGTCCGCCGCGTCGCCGAGCTTCGGCACCTCCTTCGTGAGGGACTGCGCCGCCTGCTTGAGCGCGTCGGTGGCCTGGCCGACCGAGGTCGTGGCGCCGGTGAGCGCGTTGTGGCTCCGCTCCGCCCTGTTCGTCAGCTGCTGCATCTTCAGGGCGGCCTTCGTGAGCTCCGCGGTGAACTGCTGGGGCGACGCGCTGCGGTGCGACGCGAGCAGCATCTGCGTGCGCGTGAGCACCGACGCCAGCTCCGCGAGCAGCCGGTCCTGCTCCGCCTCCCGCGCGTCGTCGGCGCGCTCGGAGCGCACCCGCACGCGCGCGTGCCACACGGAGAGCCCCACGAGCAGGGCGATCAGGAGGACCGCCATCAGCGCCACGTTCTCGAAGCGGCCGAGCGACGAGAGGTGCCCGCCGAAGCCGGACTGCCACAGCTGGAGGAAGGGGCGCGTGGACTGCTCGGAGTCCTCGTCGGCGAGTTCCCCGTACGCGCGCACGGCCTCCCGCAGGCCGAACCAGGTGATCAGCAGCGGTACGAAGACGAGGACTCCGAGGGCCGCCTCCAGGAGGCGGTCGTGCCGCCCCGGCCGCAGGTCGGGGGCGACGCGGACGCTCTCCGGACGTACGTACGTCTGGACGAGGTCGATCTCAGCCCACCGGTCGAGCCGGTTGTCGGAGCTCAAGTCCTCGTGCAGCACGGCCAGTTCGGCCGATCGCGGCGTGAGCGCTGGCAGGCCCGCCAGCCGCCGCAACTCCTTGACGATCAAGGCTTTGTCGAGCAGTTGTGCGGGCGTCAAACGGAACCCTCCCTGGCTTACGGCGTGCTGGTGCTCTGCCTACGGTTTGCTGCGAAGTGCCTCACGTGGGCGGATCGAGGGGCCTCTGCCCGAGGACGTCCCCCCTGCCCCGCCGGTTCCTGCCGTCACGGTTCAACCGCCGCAACAGCGCGTCCGCCTCGGCGTGTTCAGGGTCCCATGTAAGACACTTCCCCAGGGCCTCTATCGCCTCATCCCGCGCACCGCGCCGGTCCAGTTCCACGGCGTGCCGGAAGGTGCGCTCGGCGAGCAGGCCGCGTACGCGCACGTTCGTCGGATCGTGGTTGTACGCGCAGTTGAGCCACCGCTCGGCGTCGGCGAAGTGCTCGGGCGCCATGTCCGCCATCGCGGCCGCGCAGTGCACGTCGATCATCGCGTCCAGCATGTCGGCGCCGGTCGGCCGCGTCGCCGCGTCCTGCCACGCGAGGTGCGCGGCCTGTACGGCGTGGTCGTACCGGCCGAGCGACAGGAGGGCCCGCGCGCGGGCGAGCCGACGCCGGGAGCCCTGGTCGAGGGCCGCCCCGGAGACGGAACCGGAGGCGGGCCCGGCGGGCGGCGGCGCGGCCTCGGCCGTCATGGGGGGCGGGGCGGTGTCGGGGGCGGGCGGTTCGTGTACAGGTGGTGCGTGTGAGGGTGGTTCGTGTACGCGGGGTTCATGTGCGGGTGGTCCGGGTGCGGCTGACGGCGGGGGACGGCGGTCCAGCTCGTCGAGCAGCTCCCGCGCCTCCGCGATGATCTCCCGCAGCAGCGCGGCCGCATCCCCCTCCCGCCCCTGCCGGACCAGCATCCGCGCCTGCCGCAGCTCCCGCCCGGCGCGCTCCTCACGCCCGGCGGTGTCCGCGACCTGTACGACATCCGGCTCCCGCCCGCCATCCACACTCCGCCCGGCACCCGCACCCCCTCCGGCACCCACACCCCCCGCGTCACCCACCCCACTCCCGCCCCCGCCCCGCGCGTCAGCCGAAGCGGCACCCCCGCGCGCACCCCCCGACTCCGGCCCCCGCCCCTCCAGCCCCACCAGCGTCGCCGTGAGGGGTGGTGCGTCGGAGAGGGTGTCGTGGGTGGAGCCGGAGGGTTCCAGGGGGCCCTCCTCCAGGGCGGCGGGGCCGGTCGACGCCGCGCCGCCCGCGAGGCGCACCGCGTGCTTCAGGGCGCCCAGCGCGAGGAGTTCCGGCGGCGCCTGCACGCTCTGTCCGCCGAGCCCCGCGACCCGTGAACGCACCTGTTCCATCCGGGTGTTTCCGCCCACGAGCAGCAGCGTGTCCACGTCCGACGACGTCATCCCTGACTGGTCGAGCAGCGCCTGGGCCCGGTCGAGGGTGCGCCCCACGTGCCGGTCCAGATACGCGTCGAGGTCCGGCCGCGCGAACCGCACCCAGAGCGCGGGCCCGTGGCCGAGCTCCAGGTCGAGCACGGCCGCCTCGGGGCCGCCCGGTGCGCCGAGCGCCTCCCGCGCCTCCTGCCCGCGCGCGCGAAGCCCCTGCCAGACGGCCGCGTCGACCCCGGTGACCGAGGCCGCGCCACGGTGCCTGCGCAGCAGCCGCACCGCCGACGACAGCGTCTCCGCGTCGAAGGCGCGCCCGCCCGACGTCGCACCGCCCTCGTAGCCGAGGGAGCGGAAGTGGCCGCGGACACTGCGGATCAGACCGAGCTCGTACCCCTCGTACCCCATGCCGTAGACCAGGCACGTCCCGCTGTCCCGGTCCGTCATGCGGCCGATCACCGCGGCCATGGAGTCGCTGACGAGCCGCGCCGGGTCGAGGCCCGCCTCGCGCGCCGCGTCCCGCAGCGCCGCCCGCTGCGCCGAGCCGAACCGCGCGGGCACACTGATCACGGTCTGTGCCACGCGCCCCGGCGCCGCCGCCTCCACGCGCTCCCGTACGGACCGCAGCAGCCGCACCACGACCCGGTCCGCGTCGACCGGCTTGCCCCCGATGTGCACCGGACGCCCGCTGCCCAGGCGGCTCTTGAGGCTCGGGAAGGTCACCGGGAGTTCGCCCATGTCGGCCGGCTCGCACAGCAGCCACGGCCCGTCGCCCCACTCCGCGTCGAGCCGCCGCCCCGGCCCGTTCGGCAGGGCGTACAGCGCGCGGATGCCCGTGGCGCCGAAGTCGATGCCGAGGCTGACGGGCGCCGCCGTGCCCGCCGCGGGCCGCGCCTGTGTCATCCGCCCGCCGTCTCTTCGGCGAACCGCAGGATGCCCTCGTAGTCCGGCTTGTCGGGCAGGGTCGGCACGGCACGCTCGGACTGGGCGAGCGCGACCAGGTTCACGAGGTTGCGGGCCTGCTGGGCGGTCCCCACGCTGTTGCCCTGGCGGTGGGCCTGTTTGACGTACTCGACCGCTTCGTTGATCTGCCGGACCGTCTCCGGAGGCGCGCCCTCGGAGGCGAGCTCGGCCTGCCGGAACTGGCTGGCCAGACCGCACTGCCGGTACATGTCGTCGAGCAGCAGCTCGGTGAGGCGCTTGTACTCGCCGCTGTCGCCCATCGCGACCGCCCGCTGCGCCTGCTCGATGTCGCGGCGCACCTTCATCGCCTGCACCGGCTCGATGTAGGGCCCGTACCGCTTCAGGAAGTGGTCGGCCTCCCGCTCGGCGAAGCCCAGCTGCTCGCGCAGCACCGCGCTGTCCAGCTCCTCGACGGGCTCGGGCGGCGGGGTGCGCGGCTTCTCCCTGCTCGGAGTGGCCTCGTGGACCATGTCCGTGCCGCGCACCGAGATCCGCACCGTGATGATGCGGTCCGCCGAGTAGTTGAAGGAGACGTCCACCTGCCGGTTGACCTCGATCTCCTGCGGCAGCTCGAACTCGACGACGCCCTGCTCGTGGTTCTCGCTGGCCACCTTGCTGTCGCCCTCGTAGACCGGCACGCGGATGCGGCGGCTGTCGGTGGCGTGGAAGGTGCGCCGGCGCGGCTCGGAGAGCGGATAGGGCGAGCCGGCCTCGATGATCTCGACGAACACGTCGCGCTGACTGCCCTTGATCGCGGCGATGCCCATCGCCATCGGCGTCGACTCGTACAGCCCCGTGTCGCCCTTGGAGCGCCCGTCGGCGAGGCTGCGGCCGCAGGCCCCGCACGCGTCCGCCCCGTACTCGTTGACCTTGGCGCACTCCGCGTCCGAGCACTCGACGCCGCGCAGCGTCTCGGCGAGCACGCCCGCGCCGAAGGCGACGCACTCCATGGGGTTGATGTTCCTGCGGACCTTGTCGGCGCCGAAGAACGCCTCGACCGCCTCGTACACCGGGCGGGTGAGCGTGCCGCCGCCCACGAGGAGGACGTCGGAGATGTCGTCGGTGGAGAGTTCGTAGCGGGCCAGGGACTCCTGGACCAGATCCATGGTGCGGGCCACCAGCGGCGCGATCATCCCCTGGAACTCGCCGCGCGTCAGCTTCATCTCGACGTCGAGGACACCGTTCTCGCTGCGGTACGCCGCCGGGATCACGATGTACGCCTCGGGCATGTCGTTCAGCTCCCGCTTGGCGCGCTCGGCGGCCTTCTTCGCCTGGAACAGGAAGCCCTTGTCCCCGGCCGGGTCCACGTGGTGCTCCTCCCGCATCCACGCGATGATCCGCTCCACGATCGCCAGGTCGAAGTCGTCGCCGCCCAGCCAGATGTCACCGGCCGCCCGCAGGACCTGGAACTGGCTGTGGCCCTCCTGGTCCTTGACCGTGTTGAGGATCGAGATGTCGAAGGTGCCGCCGCCCAGGTCGTAGACGAGGACCCGGCTGCGCGCCCCGCCCGGCTTGTGCAGGCCGAAGGCGACCGCGGCCGCCGTCGGCTCGTCGACAATCTTCTTCACCACCAGGCCCGCCTTCTCGGCGGCCTCGCGCGTCGCGGCCCGCTGCGCGTCCCGGAAGTAGGCGGGCACCGTGATCACGGCGTGCGTCACGGGCTCGCCGAGGACCCGCGAGGCGTCCCTGACCAGCTTGTCCAGGATCACGCTGGAGATCTCCGCGGGGGTGCGGGCGCGCCCGCCGAGCAGCACGTACGCCCGCGGGTCGTCGTCGGGGCCCTCCACGATCTCGTAGCTCATCCGGTCGCGCGCCCGCGCCACCGACGCGTCGGCGAAGTCCCTGCCCATCAGGCGCTTGACGGAGACGATGGTCTCCTTGGGCTGCCTGACCGCCCAGTTCAGCGCGTCCTCGCCGACCAGCGGCTGGTCCTTGCCGTCACGGTGCATGACGCCGACCACGGACGGCGTGAGCCGCTCGCCCTTGCTGTTGGTGAGCACCGCGATGTCCGCGCGGTGCGGATCGTGGGCGGCGACCGCGCTGTTCGTGGTGCCGAGATCGATACCGATGGCTTTCATTCCCGCTCCGTCCCTTGCTCCGTGCCGCCGTCGGCGGCGACCACCACCCGGGCGGCGCGCAGCACTTGCCCCCGGTACCGGTATCCGCGCCGCACCACTTCCAGGACCTCGTCGCCGGCCGCTCCGGGCGGCGCGGCGCGCACCTCGACGATGTGGTGCGTGGCCGGTTCGGCCGGCTCACCGACGTGCCCGACGCGTTCGAACCCCTCCTCCGCCAGGTCCCTCTCCAGCTGTCCGGCGATCAGCGCCAGGCTTCCGCGGTACGTCTCCACATCGCTCGCCGCGCCGTCGGCGAGGAGCCGGTCGAAGGAGTCGAGGGCGTCGGCGCAGCGCAGCAGCAGCCGCTCGGTGAGCGCGCGGTGCGCGGCGTCACGGGCGGCCAGGTCGCGGGCGTGCTCGTAGGCGAGCCGGGCCGTGGGGTCAGACATCGAACCGGATCAGGTCGAACAGCTCGCTCAGGTCGTCCGTGGCGTGCGCCGCGCCCTGCGGGGCCGGTTCCGGCCCGGCGGCGATCGCCCGGTCGATCCCGGCCACCGCCAGGGGGACTTCGGCGGCCGGGTCCACGTCGTACAGGAACAGGTCGACGAGCAGTCTGCGGCGTACACCGCGCAGCTCGTCCCACGCCTGCTGGGTGACCGGCGTCATCAGATGCCGGGCCAGCAGCTCGAAGGAGACGTCCTGCATGTCCTTGTGGGACGTCCAGGGAGTCACACCCACCGGGGCGAGCACTTCGTAGGGCGAGGGTCCGCCCCCGTCGGCGGAAGGGTCCTCGATCACGCGACGCTGCCTCCTTCTCCGTCATCGAGTGGCTTGGTGTCCGGGACGAGTTCGGCGAGCCAGCGGTGCACGGCGTCGAGCAGGGCCCGTCTGATCCGGCTGTCGGTGGGCTCCGCGCGCGTGGCGCGGATCAGATGGTGCAGGGCCCACAGGATGTCGCCGCGGCGCAGCGCCCGCTCCGCCCGGTCGGTCAGCTCGGCCGCCCACGACGCCAGGTCGTTGTCGTCGGGCGGCGCCTCCTGGCCGTCGCTGCGGATCAGGGCGCCCATGCCGGCGACGCCGAGGTGCCGGGTGAGCAGCTTCTCCAGCTCGTCGAGGGCCTCGCCGAGCGTCTCGCGGTACCGGTGCGTCAGCGCCTGGCCGAGGCCCACGTCGAGGAGGCCGAGCGCCTCGTGCAGCAGCTTCAGACGGGAGGGCACCTCGTACGTCCGCTCGTCGAGGGTGAAGACGAAGGCCCGCGCGAGGTTGTCGCGGGCGTGGCTCGACTCCGGGTTGAGGGCGAGCGCGCGGCGCAGATCGGCCTCCGCGCCGTGCATGTCGGAGCGCATGCCGTGCTTGGTGCGGGTGTAGCCGCGCCACACGCCGCGCATGGACAGCAACGCGGAGAGTTTCGCGTGCAGTTGGCTGAGCAGCTCCCGGTCGAGCGGGTGCAGGACGGTGAGGGCCGACTCGACGAGCGTGACGGCCTCGTCGAGGCAGCTGCCGAGCTGCACGCCGTCCTCGTCGGTGAGCGCCTCGACGCGGCCGAGCACCGTACGGATCACGGCCTTCTTGGAGCGGGCCTGCATGCCCGCGTTGCGGGACACCTTCACCAGCTCGGCCCAGTGCGCCAACGCCTCGTCGAGACCGCCGTCGCCGCGCGTCAGGGCCGTGATCGCGAGGGCGAGCCGGACGTGCACGGCGAGTTCGACGCCGTCCTGGAGGAGCCGGGCGTGCCGGCGCGGCAGCCGTACGTACGCGGGGTTGCGCCGCAGGAAGTCCTGGCAGTGTTCGCACGCGTCGGTGTGCGCCGCCTGCGACGCGGGGCCGGCGCAGTCCTCGGGCAGAGTGGTCAGGGTGCGGAAGGCGGGCAGCGAGCGCAGCGCCGCCTCGAACTTCCGCACCTCCGACAGCGCGAAGCCCGGCGCCAACTCCGAGAAGGCCCAACGCAGTTCACGGACCGCGTACTCGCCGGGGTCCTTGCCCTGCTGGGCGGCCGCGTCGAGGCCCGCGGCGAGCTCCGCGAGCGGCTCCTGGAGACGCAGCAGCCGCAGATAGCGCGGCCCGCAGGCCAGCGTGGCGCCCGCGCCCGGCACGGACGGCAGACCCCCCACGTCCTTGAGGACGCGCGCACCACCCAGCTCGGACTCCAAGAGGGCGGCCAAGGCCCTATAGGAGTCCGCCTGTTGGGGACGATCCTGCTCGCTGTGCCGCTGTTCGTACGCCGACAGCTGCCCGAAGAGGTGCTGGCTGAGCTCCCAGCGCAGCGACGCCATGTCGTCGTGCGTCACGTCGCGTTCGTAGGCGGCGGCACGCTCGGCGCGCCAGCCGTCCCAGTACTCGTCGTCGCTGAGCAGCGTCGCCCAGTACGCCAGCGCCGACTCCCAGGCCCGCACCGCGTGCTCCCACGCCCCGCTCTGCTCCAGCTCCTGCGCCTGCCACAGCCGGGCGGCGGCCAGCCCGTGCAGTACGGCCATGTCGCCGGGCGCCGCCGTCAGCCGCCGCTCCCACTCGGCGACGGCCGCCTCCCGGTCCCGCGCCAGCAGGAGCAGCAGCGGGGCGTCCTGCGGGGACCGCTCGCACAGCGCGTCGAGGAGGCCGGGCCCGTCGTCCGGCGAGAGCCCCGCCAGCGCGTCCCGCAGGGCGGCGGGGGAGTGCCACCGGTAGAGCAGCGCGTCGAGTTGCAGACGCCGGCCAGGGAGCCGCAGCCGCTCCAGGGCCACCCGCTCGTGCCACGACATGGAGCCGCGCTCCAGGAGGGCGTACGAGGCGTTCTTGACGACGTCCATGGAGGCGCCGGGGTCGACGCCCGCGTCGCGCAGCGCCAGGTACGGGAACGCCTGGTCCCGCACCGCGAACGGGTCGGCGACCAGGGGAGCGCCGGTCAGCCCGTCCGCCCAGGGCAGCAGCCCGACGAGCCGCCGCAGCCTGCGGCACCGCACATCCGCCCGGTCCAGGGCGCCGCCCGCCCGCTCGTACGCGGCGACGGCGGCGCTCCACCGCCCCGCCGCCTCCAGCAACCGGCCCTCCGCGTACGCCAGATGGGCGTCGGCGTCCCGGTACCCCCGGCACTGCCGGAAGGCGTCGGCGGCCCGCTGCCACTCCTGGTGCGCGTCGGCGAGGCGGCCGCGGGCGTAGGCGGCGACGGCGGGCGCGTCCCGGTGGGTCCCCAGCGCGTCGGCCTCGGCGGCCACACCGGCCCAGTCCCCCTCGGCCTCGGCGGCCCGCACGCGCGCGTACCGTCCCCGCGCGGCGACGTCCACGCCCCGCACGCCCTCCCGCTCCAACGCCGCGTACGCCTCGACGACCCGCCGCCAGTCCTCGCCCCCTTCGGCCCCCGCCTCCTCCCCCCGCACCCACACATACCGCCGCCGCACCCCGACATCGGCCCACCCCTCATCCATCTCCCGATAGACATCAAGCGCTTCCTGCCACCGCTCGCCCAGCTCGTGGGTACGGGCGAGGGCGTAGAGGTAGAGGTGGAGGGCTTCGGGGTCGGGGGTAACGCCGGTCCCGGTCCCGGTCTCGGTTGCGGTCCAGGCTTCGGCCCCGACCTCGGCCCCGGCCGCGACCCCGACCCCGGCCTCGGCGCTGGCCGCGACCCCCGCCCCGGAGCGGGGTGTGCGGTCGGCTTCTCTCCCGGGCGTGGGGTTGGTCTCGTCTCCGGGGGGCGGGCCGACCTTCCGCCCGAGGGTGGAGTCGGTCCCGTCTCCGGGTGTGGGGCGGGTGCTCTGCCCGGGTGTGGAGCCGGTCCCTGCTGCGGGTGGCGGGCTGTGTGTCCCGCCCCGGGGTTTCGGGGCGCCGTCCGGGAACGCTCGGCCGTGGATCTCGCAGGCCGACGCCCAGTCACCGTTCTCCTCCGCCCGGCGGCCCTCGGCTTTCCGGCGCAGGGCGCCCACCGCGCCCTCCCGCGCCGCGTCCGGTACGCCGGTGAGGAGGCTGAGCACGGCCGTCCAGTCGCCGCGCAGGTCGGCGGCCACGCGCGCGCGTGCGTAGAGCCGCCGGACACCCACCTCGCCGTCCGCGTAACCGTCGGGCAGCCGCCCGAACCCGTCGATGACGCCGTTCCACTCTCCCCGCGCGTCGGCGGCCCGCCCCCGCGCGTACAACAGCCGGTCCGGTACGTCCCCCATCTCGGACGGCAGCCCGCCGAACAGAGCGAGCGCCTCGTCCCACCGCCCCTCCGCCTGACGGAGGCGCCCCCGGGCGTAGGCACAGAGATCCTGAGCGTCGGGAGGGATGTGTTCCGCCGCCCCGGCGCCCACACACTCCGCGAAGGCCTCCGCCGCGGCGGCCCAGTCGCTCGCGGCCGCCGCCGACCTGCCCTGCGCGTACTGCCGCAGCGGGCGGGTGGCGCGGAAGTCATCCGGCAGGACGACGAGGTGGGAGAGCACGCCCGGCCAGTCCGCGGCGTCCACGCAGGCCAAAGCCGCCTCGTACACATGCGCGCGCAGATCCCCGAGGAACGGCTCCGCGGCACGCCACCCCTGCGCGGCCGCCGCCTCCAGGTCCGCCAGGGCCGCGGCGAACCGGCCCCGTTCCGCCGCGTCGCAGCCGCGCGCATACAGCAGCCGCACGCCACCGTCCAGGAAACCGTCCGCGGCCGCGAAGCTCTCGGCCGCCGCCGCCCACGAGCCGGTCACCTCCGCCGCCCTGCCCGCGCAATAGGCCTCCCACGGGCCGCGGCCGGGCCCCGCCTGCGCGAACGCCTCCCGCGCCGCGGACCAGTCCCCGGACTCCGCCGCCGCCCGCCCCCGCGCGTACGCCGCCCGCGGCGCCGCGTCGTCGACCCCCGCGCACACCGCGTACGCGGACTCGGCCGTACGCCAGTCGGCGCGTTCCTCGGCGGCGCGGCCGGCCACGTAGGAGGACCACGCCGTGGCGACGTCGTGCGCCGGGCGGAGCGCGAGGACGGCCGCGTAGCCGTGGGCCGCGGCGGCCCAGTCGCCCGCCTGCCGTGCCCGCTCGGCGGCCTCGCAGGTACGGACCACGTGCAACTCGTCCCGTGCCGCCGCGAGCCGCTCCGGCACGTCCCGCAGCCCGCCGGGCCGCGCGGCGAGCACCTCCTCGTACCGTTCGATCGCCGTGGTCCAGTCCCCGGCCCGCTCCGCGGCGCGCGCCTCGTCGACGAGGGAGGTGAGCCGCCGCAGCCCGGCGACCTCCGCGGCGAGCGCGCCCGGCACCGGCCCCGGCAGCAGCTCGCGCACCACGTCGAGCTGCGCCTCCGCGGCCGCCGCGTCCCGCTCCCCGGCGAGCAGCGCGCACAGCTTCTCCAACTCGGGCCAGGCCAGCTCGAAGGCGGCCTCGGCCCGCATCCGGCGCTGCTCGTCGGCGTAACTCCGCGTCGCCGTCCGCAGGATGCCGAGGACCTGCCCCCAGTGCCCGAGGTCGCGCTGGAAGCGGGCGGCACCGATCAGGACCGCCGAGCCGACGTGGCCGACGGGGCTCTGGAAGGTCCGCAGCGCGTCCTCGCCCTCGCGCAGCGGATCCGCGGCCGCCCCGGCACCGAACTCGTCGTCCCGCACCTCGCGCGCCTTGAACAGCCAGCCCTGCCGGCACCCCTCGTGCAGGAACAGCGCGGGCGTCGCCCACTCCACCGCCGTGTGCTCCGGCTGGTGGGAGATGCGCAGCCGTGCGGCGGCCACGGCCTCGTCGACGGTCTTGTTGGCCGCGATGCCCTTCAGCAGCTCGGGGCTGAACACGCCCGCCGACACGTCGCTGACCCGCCCCCGCATCGCCACCACGGCGGGCACGCCCCCGCCGATCAGGGCCTGGGCGAGCCCGGAGAACGGTTCGAGGTGCGAACTGTCCGCCCCGGAACAGAGATTGAGGGCGACGAGCCTGAGCCGCCGCGCCTTGAGCAGCATCGCGCTGAGCAGGTCCGCGGGCACCCGGTCGACGCCACCGGTCTCCGTCTCCAGGGCCACCACGCCCTGACCGATCTCCTGGTCGTACGAGCCGTGCGCGATCAGCAGGACGGCCGTGGGGAGTTCGGGGTGCGCACCCAGGGCCGACTCCAGGTTCGCGCGCGTCGCCCGTTCCAACACCGTGGTCTGTACGGCCACTTCGGGCAGGTCCTGGCGGAGCGCGGCCACCTCCGCGGCGGCCCGCAGCGGGGCGAGCCCGCGGGGCGAGGCGCAGGCGACCAGGAGCCGGATCAGGCTCGGCTCGTCCGCGGGTTCGGGCAGCCGCTGCCCCAGCGGGCCGCCCGCCAGCGAACGCACCAACGAGTAGCCGTGGCTGAGGGCGAGCGACTGCTGGGGGCTGCCGGGCGGCGCGCAGAGCGACTCCAGGGGGAGGTCGCGCAGCTCGGGCGGCAGATCGAAGCGGAGGCGAAGGCCGCGCGCCGGACGCATCCGCTGGGCGCGGTCGAGCGCCGCGACGACGCACACCCCGACATGCGCCCCAACCCCTTCACAGGCCTCGTCCGCGTCCTCCTCCTCCGCCGGGCCCGCGTCGCCGAACAGCAGCCGGTAGACGCCCCGGCCGAGCGCCCGCAGCTGGGCCACGGTGTGCTGCTCGCCCATCGGCGCGAGGCCGAGCTCCGCCGAGATCAGCCGGTCCCACTGCTCACGGAACGCCGCGGGTTCCCCGCCGACCGCGATGACCTCGGCGGCGCACGCCGGTCCGTTGGCGGTCACGAGATAGCGGGCCGCGCCGACGCGACGGACCCGGATGCGGAGTTCCTCGTAGGTGAGCACGGCCGTCACTGCTCACTCTCGTCGGACTGCCACATGACGTGGTTGAGGTCGGCGACCGCGGCTTCCCGCTGCTCTTCGAGGTAGGGGTCGTCCGGGAAGTACGCGAGAGCGGCGGTGAGTTGGTCGATGGCCTCGCGCAGGGTCGCCCGCGCGCCCGACAGGCTGCCCGAGCTCCAGCGGGCCAGGGCCAGCCCGCGCAGCACGACACCGAGGCTGACCTGCGCCCGCAGCAGGTGCGGGTTGAAGGCGACGGAGCGGCGCAGGTCGGCGGCGGGCTGGTCGAGCAGCGCCTCCTCGTCGTTGGCCATGGAGATCCCCCGGTCGGCCAGCACACGCGCCAACTGCCCCTCAAGGCGGGCCCGCTCGTTCGCCCCGATCACCGACCGCGTCACGTCGAGCGTGTCCACGGCGAGGCTCAGCCGCCCCGCGCGGTGTGCCTCGCGCGCCGCGCCGAGCGCCATGTCGACGATGGCGGTCTGCGTCTCGCGGTACCGGTCCAGCTCCCGGCTGTGCACCAGCGCCCGCCGCCAGGAAGCGGCGACGGCCCCGAAGTCGGGCCTGGCGAGGCGCAGTTCATTTCTCCCCATGCTCAACCGCGCCTCCAGAGCCAGCCCGCGTGCGTCGAGGGCGAGCCTGCGGTGCTTGTCCGGAAGCCCCGCGTAACCGGGATTCAACTCGTCGAACCGCGCACACCCCGGCTCACACACGGCGGCGGCTGTGGTCCCGCCCCGCGCCGCCCGACATCCGGAACAACGCAACTCCGCCAGCGCGGCCAGGGCGTCGGGGGCCTTGCCCTGCCCCAGCAGGAGCTGGGCGAATCCGAGTTCGGAGAAGGCGTAGGTGAGGGATGGGGCGGATCCCGCGGGCCCCCCGGCGCCCGGGGCCGTCGCCTCCCGTGCCGCGGCGGGCGAGGGCTTCGTGGCCGTACCGGACGGTGGAGGTGCTGCGGCCGTCCCCGGCGCTCCGGGCGGCAAGGGAGCCGCAGGTGCCCCGAGCGGCGAGGCGGACCCCCCGGGCGCCCCGGTGCCCCCGACCATCGCCTCCCGCGCCGCGGCGAACGCGCCGAACTCCGCCGACATGCCGAGCTCGGCGATCCGCAGGGGCCCGCAGACCAGTGGAGCCCCGCCGCCCGCGGGAGGAAAGCCGCCGACGGCCGCGAGCAGCTTCGCGGCGTCGGCCTCGCGCTGGAGCAGCGGGCCGGGCGCGATACGGGCGGCGGTGTCGTCGTCGGGCACGCGCTGTTCGAGCACCTCGCGCAGCCCGGCGCGCAGGGCGGGCACGAGGGCGGGCTCGACCGGAACGCCGTACCGGCGGGCGGCCGCGGTCCGGACGTGCTCCCAGAACCCGGCGTCGTGCAGCAGGGCGGCCCAGGCGGCGACGCACCGCTCCCAGACGGAAGTGCCCTCGCCAGGGGGCGAGTTGAGCAGGGCCACGGCCAGCGTATGGGTGACCCGGTGATCGGCCGGATCGTGCCGCACCGCGTCACCGAGCAGCGCGACGGCGGAGGCGCGCCGCCCGCCCCGCACCAAGGTCACGGCGTACAGCGGGGCGAAGGGCCAGGGCCCCGGGTCAATCACGCGCGCGGCATCGATGAGCGCACCGGCCCGCCGCCACCGCTCCGGGTCCCGCCGCCACCCCGCTCCGTCCCGCCCCGCCTGTCGCTGCCCGTCTCCATCCCCGGGGTCTCCGTCGTCGGGCCCCGCCAGCGAGGTGAGGGCTGCCCTGCGCAGCCGCAGCGAGACCTCGCGGGCGGAGCGGCCGGAGAGGGCCGCCATGACCCAGCGGGCCTCGTCGTCGAGCGGCCCGGCCAGGGCGGCGGTACGCAGGTCGCTCAGCGCGGCGTCCGGGCGGCCCGCGCGGGCGTGGACGTAGGCGCGCTGGACGAGGCTGCGGCTGTGCGGGACGGCGCAGGCGAGGGACGCGGTGAGGTGGCGCTCCGCCGCGACGAGGTCCCCGCGGTGCGCGGCCGCGCAGCCCAGCCAGTGCAGCGGCCCCGCGGCCGCGGGGCGCAGGCCGTGCGCCCGCTCGAACTCCGCCTCCGCGCCCTCGACCTCCCCACGCGCGAGCCGCACCCGCCCCGCCCCGGTCCACGCCCGCGCAGCAAGCCGAGCACGCCCGACGACGTCACCTTCGGCGGCGTCACCTCCGACCCTGCCACCTCGGACGGCACCATCCCTGGCGGCGCCGTCCCCGACGGTGTCCTCGGCAGTGGCGTCACCTGCGGCGGCTGTACCTGCGGCCCTGTCGCCGCTGGCGGGACCCCTGGCGGCCTCGTCCCCGACGGTGTCCGCGGCAGTGGCCTCACGTCTGGCGGCTGAGCCTCCGGCCCTGTCGCCGCTGGCGGCGCCATCCCTGGCGGCGACGTCCCCGACGGTGTTCTCGGCAGCGGTGTCACCTCTGGCGACTGCACCCCCGGCCCCGTCACCTCTGACGGCGACGTCCCCGCCGGCCTCACCCTTGGCGGCGGCACCTCCAGGGGCTGCACCTCCGGCGGTGTCACCCCTGTTGTCGTCACCCCCAACGGCGTCATCCCAAACCGCCTCACGCCCGACCGCGTCACCCCCGACCGCGTCACCCCCGGTGGCGCTGACCTCGGTGGCGCTGCCCCCAGGGGCGCCGACCCCAACGGCACCGCCTCCGTAGGCGTACCCCCCGCCGGCGCCGTCTCCGTGAACGCACCCCCCGTCCGCGCCACCCTCTCCATACGCGTCGCCCGCCGCCTCCGCCCCGGCCAGCACCAGCGTCAGCGCGCTCCGGAAGTGGTGTTCGGCGGCCGTCGTGTCGCCCTCCGCCAGCGCCGACTCGCCGTCGACGCAGGCCTGTTCGGCCCGGGTCAGGTCCGTACACGCGATCCGCGCAGTCACAGTCAGCCCCCGATCCGCGGCGGCCGGACCGCCGCGTCCTCCGGCCGGCGGGTCAGCCGGCGGCCTCGTCAAGGACCGAACGCCAGCGACCCTGGGCGCGGTCGTAGTGCAGCGGCCCGACCGCGAACTCCGTCAGGTCCAGCGCGGTGAGCGTCTCGTACGCCTCGGCGGGAAGATCGGGCTCCAGGACGACGTCGAGCCCGGTGACCGCGTCCCGCAGCACCATCGGCCGCGCCTCGCGGGCGTCGCCCAGGGCGTCAGAGGTGCCGGGGGCGGGTGACGCGGGACGCGCCGTCCGCCGTACGACACCCTTGAACGCCTCGTACGCGTCCTTGACCGCCTCGGCGCCGAGGCCGCTGAGGAACGCCTGGAGGGGCAGCGACGCCAGGACGAGCCACGGGATGTCGGCGGCCCCGCGATGGTCGAGGGTGCGCCGCACCCGGGCCGGAGGGACGCCGAGCCGGTCGAACGCGGCGACCAGCTCCTGGCGCAGGTCGTCGGGGACCTCACGGTCCAGGAGCAGCTCCGCTCGCGGCGGCGCATCAGTCATGGAGGTGATTCCTTCCGGGGGCGTGGACGGCAGCCTAGAGGCGTGAGCCGTCCGCACGCGGCGAAACCGATGATTCAGTAAGCCCCGCCCCCGGGGCGTTCCCGCCGCACGCCATCGCCACCCCCCACCCCCTCACACCTCCGCGCGCCCCCAACACGCCCCCCGGCGCCCCCGATTCACGCGATGGTGCGATCATCTGCCCTCACGCGGATGTCGGCCAGAGAGCTCGGGTAGGGCGGGGGCCATGACGCAGCCGTTCGAACTGCCGCACTTCTACATGCCGTACACCGCACGGCTCAACCCCCACCTGGAGGAGGCGCGCGCGCACTCCACGGAGTGGGCGCGAGAGATGGGCATGCTGGAAGGTTCCGGCATCTGGGAGCAGAGCGACCTCGACGCGCACGACTACGGCCTGTTGTGCGCCTACACCCACCCGGAGTGCGACGGGCCCGCACTCTCGCTGATCACCGACTGGTACGTGTGGGTCTTCTTCTTCGACGACCACTTCCTGGACATGTACAAACGCACCCAGGACCGCACGGCCGGCAAGGCCCACCTGGACCGGCTGCCCCTCTTCATGCCGATGGACCTGTCGATCCCGGTGCCCGAGCCGAAGAACCCCGTCGAGGCGGGCCTGGCCGACCTGTGGGCGCGCACGGTGCCCGCGATGTCCAAGGACTGGCGCCGCCGCTTCGCGGAATCGACGGAACACCTCCTGAACGAGTCGATGTGGGAGCTTTCCAACATCAACGAAGGGCGCGTCGCCAACCCCGTCGAGTACATCGAGATGCGCCGCAAGGTGGGCGGCGCCCCCTGGTCGGCGGGCCTCATCGAGTACGCGACCGCCGAAGTGCCCGCCGCGGTCGCCCGGTCGAGGCCGCTGCGTGTGCTCATGGAGACCTTCAGCGACGGCGTCCACCTGCGGAACGACCTCTTCTCGTACCAGCGGGAGGTCCAGGACGAGGGCGAGCTCAGCAACGGAGTGCTGGTCCTGGAGACCTTCTTCGACTGCACCACCCAGGAAGCCGCCGACATCGTCAACGACATCCTCACCTCACGGCTGCACCAGTTCGAGCACACGGCCGTCACCGAAGTGCCCGCCCTCGCCCTGGAGAAGGGCCTCACCCCGCCCGAACTCGCCGCGGTCGCCGCCTACACGCGCGGACTCCAGGACTGGCAGTCGGGCGGCCACGAATGGCACCTGCGCTCCAGCCGGTACATGAACGAGGGTGCGCTCGACGGCGCACGGCTCACCGGTCGCACCGGACCGACCGCGCTCACCGGACCGACCGCACTTACCCGTCCCACCGGCCTCGGGACCTCGGCCACCGACGTGGGCGCACTGCTCGCGGCCGCCGGGGCGGAACGGCTTCGGTCCTTCACCCACGTTCCCTTCCAGAAGGTGGGCCCCTCCCAAGTGCCCGACCTCTACATGCCGTTCCCGCTGCGGCTCAACCCCGGCCTGGCCACCGCGCGGCAGCGGCTCACGGGGTGGGCGCACGCGACGGGCATCCTGGCGGAGGGCGTCTGGGACGAGGACAAGCTCGACGCGTACGACCTGCCGCTGTGCGCCGCGGGGCTCGACCCCGACGGCTCACCGGAGGCCCTCGACCTCAGCTCGCAGTGGCTGGCCTGGGGCACCTACGGAGACGACTACTACCCCCTGGTCTTCGGCCACCGCCGCGACCTCGCCGCCGCCAAGCTCTGCACGGAGCGCCTCACCGCCTGCATGCCCCTCGCGGGCGACCCCGCGCCGGCGCCCGCGAACGCCATGGAGCGCGGCCTCGCCGACCTGTGGCGGCGCACGACCCGCGACATGAACGGCGCGCAGCGCAAGGGGCTGCGGGACGCCGTGGGAGTGATGACCGAGAGCTGGGTGTGGGAGGTCTTCAACCAGCTGTACGACCGCATCCCCGACCCCGTCGACTACCTGGAGATGCGCCGCGCCACCTTCGGCTCCGAGCTCACCATGAACCTGTGCCGCATGGGCCACGGCCCGTCCGTGCCGCCGGAGATCTACCGGAGCGGCCCCGTCCGCTCCCTGGAGAACGCCGCCATGGACTACGCCATGTTGGTGAACGACATCTTCTCGTACCAGAAGGAGATCGAGTACGAGGGTGAGATCCACAACGGCATCCTGGTCGTGCAGAACTTCTTCGGCTGCGACTACCCGACCGCGCTGCGCGTCGTCCACGATCTGACGACCCAGCGCATGCGGCAGTTCGAGCACGTCGCCGCGCACGAGTTCCCCGTCCTGTACGACGACTTCGCGCTGTCGCGGACGGCGCGGGCGGCCATGGACGGCTATGTGGCGGATCTGCGGAACTGGCTCGCGGGCATCGTGAACTGGCACCGCGACTGCCGGCGCTACGGCGCGGAGGACCTGGCCAGGCGCGCGCACGGCTTCGTGCCCGACCGGGCGCCGAGCGGTCCCCTTCGAATGGTTTCATCCGGAATGGAGGGTTCTTGGAACTTCACTGGGACGCCGGGAGTCTTCTGAAGTGAAGGCGGCCTTCGAGCGGCCGCGCAACGGGGGATGAACACGGGGGTGTTCCACCATGACCGACATCATCGAGCGCGTCACGGACGACGAGAGCAACACGCACCACGAGCCCATCACGGACCGGCTGACGGGGGACCGTGCACAGACCGAGGCCGAAGCGGCGACCAAGGCGCCCGTCGACGGCGAACTGGCGCCGTTCGTCGCGCCGTTGACCGTCCCGCCGGTCCTGCGGCCCGACTCGGTGGACGTGCGGGAGGAGACCGAGATCGCGCTGCGGCCGACCTGGGTTCGCCTGCACCCGCAGCTGCCGCCGACCCTGATGTGGGGGTATGACGGCTCGGTGCCGGGCCCCACCATCGAGGTGCGGCGCGGGCAGCGGATCCGCATCGCCTGGACCAACCGCATTCCGCAGGGCGAGTATCCCGTCACGGCCGTCGAGGTCCCGCGCGCCGACCCGCCGCCCAGCACGCTGCCCGGCCGCGCGGGCGTCGAGCCGAACAAGGACGTGGCGGCGCTGCCCGCCTGGTCGGTGACGCACCTGCACGGCGCCCAGACGGGCGGCGGCAACGACGGCTGGGCGGACAACGCCGTGGGTTACGGCGACGCCCAGCTCTCCGAATATCCGAACGACCACCAGGCGGTCCAGTGGTGGTACCACGACCACGCCATGAACATCACCCGGTGGAACGTCATGGCGGGCCTGTACGGCACCTATCTCGTCCGGGACGACGAGGAGGACGCGCTCCAACTCCCGCGCGGAGAGCGGGAGATCCCCCTCCTCATCGCCGACAGGAACCTCGACACGGACGAGGGCGACAACCGGCTGAACGGCCGCCTCCTGCACAAGACCACCATCGTCGACCCGAAGAACGCGGAGACGGGCAAGCCGGTCTCCCTGCCCTTCACCGGCCCGTACACCACGGTCAACGGCCGCATCTGGCCCTACGCGGACGTGGAAGCGGCCTGGTACCGCTTCCGCCTGGTCAACGCGTCGAACGCCCGTATCTACGACCTGGTCCTGATAGACGAGGACGACAACCCCGTGCAGGGCGTCCTCCACCAGATCGGCAGCGACGGCGGGCTCCTGCCGCGCCCCGTGCCGGTCGACTTCGAAGGGGCGCTGCCCACGCTCACCGTCGCGCCGGCCGAGCGCATGGACCTCCTCGTCGACTTCAGGGGACTGGCCGGACAGCGGCTGCGCCTGGTCAACAAGGGGCGCGGCCAGGCGCCCGGCGTGCCCGACGTGGCGAACGACGTGCGCTATCCGCAGGTCATGGAGTTCCGCGTCGGCGAGTGCGCGGAGCCGGACACCTTCGAGCTGCCGGAGGTCCTCTCGGGCTCGTTCCGCCCGCTCACGCACGACATCCAGCACGGCCACCGGCTGATCGTGCTGACCCCGCCCGCCACCAAGGGCGGCGGCGGCCACCCCGAGATCTGGGAGATGGTCGAGGTCAAGGAGCCGGGCGACATCCAGGTCCCGACCGAGGGGATCATCCAGGTGCGCGGCGAGGACGGCAAGGTCAAGACGTACCGCCGCATCGCCCGCACGTTCAACGACGGCCTCGGCATCACCATCGCCGAGGGCAGCCACGAGCAGTGGAGCTTCCTGAACCTCGCCGCGAACCCGCCGGTGCTCCACCCGATGCACATACACCTGGCGGACTTCCAGCTCCTCGGCCGTGACACGTACGACGTCTCGGGCTTCGACGTCACCATCGGCGGCACCCGCACCCCGGTCGCCGCCGACCCGGCGCGGCCGATCCCCCTGGCGCCGAACGAGCGCGGCTGGAAGGACGTCTTCCGGGTCCCCGGCGGGCAGATGCTGCGCGTCATGGGCAAGTTCGACGGGGCGTACGGCCGGTTCATGTACCACTGCCACTTCCTGGAGCACGAGGACATGGGCATGATGCGGCCCTTCGTCGTCATGCCGAAGGAGGCCCTGAAGTTCGACCACGGCACCGGTCACGGCGGCGGCCACGGAGGCCACTCCGGCTAGGCGGGCACCCCCGCGTGCCGGACGGCGGCTCGCGCCAGCGCTCGCACGATCGGGTGCGGCCGCGAGCCGTCGCCGCCGAGTTCCGGCTGGAAGAGGGTGATGAGGAAGAAGGGGTGGCCGGGGAGTTCGGCGATCCGGGGCCGGCCCTCCTCGTCCTCGCCCGTGAAGCGCAGCCCGTGCTCGCGGAGCGTGTCGAGGTGGGCCGCGGGGCCGTAGGAGCAGTGGTAGCGCTCGATCGACGTGCGGGCACCGACGACGGACTCGGCGAGCGAGCCGGGGGCGATCGTCACCGTGCCCTCGTGGCCGACCAGTGAGCAGGCGAGCGGGGCGATGAGGAAGTCGTCCGCCTCGGGGTCGTTCTCGGCGTGCGCGACGCCGGTCAGGCCGCACACGTTCCGCGCGTATTCGAGGAGCGCGTGCTGGAAGCCGCCGCAGGTGCCGAGGAAGGGGATGCCGCTCTCGCGCGCCGTGCGGATCGCGGTGAGCGCGCCCGCCTCGCTGCGGTAGGGGCTGCCCGGCAGCACCCACACCGCGTCGAAGCCGCGCACGGCGTCCGGGTCCTCGGCGTCCTCGGTCGGTATCCAGTACGGGTCGAGCGCGAGGCGGTCCGTGGCCGCGAGGGAGTCAAGGAGGAGCGGGACCCGGGTGTGGGCGGTGACATGGGGCGAGCGGTCACCGACGAGCGCGATGCGGGCGGCCCGGGACGCGGGGACGCCGAGAGCTGAGGCGTACGTTGCTGTGGTCATGCCCAGCATCCTGGGCGCGCCCCGCACCCCACGTCCAACGACGAAATCTGCACGCGCCATAAGCGTTACTGATGCCTTCGCACGAGGTGCCCTGCACGATCCTTGGGGCATGGATCCGCACCTCCTGCGCACCTACGTGACAGTGGCCCGGCTCGCCTCGTTCTCCGAGGCGGCCCGTTTGCTCGGCTATACGCAGTCCGCCGTCTCCCAGCACATCGCCGCCCTGGAGCAGGACCTCGGCGCGGCCCTGTTGACCCGCCGCCCGGTGGCCCCCACCCCGGCGGGCGCCCGCCTCCTGGAGCACGCCGACCCGCTGCTGCTGCGGCTGGACGCGGCCCGCGCCGAGGTGGTCCGCATGGCGGCCGCCCCCGAGCAGGGTCTGGCGCTCGCGGCCACGTCGACCGCGCTGACCCGGCGTACCGTGCGGGCCCTGCCCCTCGCGGGGGTCACCCTGTCCGTACTGCCCCGCGAAGAGATACCCGCGGCCGTCGCGACCGGCGCCGCCGACCTCGGCCTCGTCGACGGGCTTGCCGCCCCGAACGACCCCCTGCGCCTCCCGGACGTGGCGCCACTGACCGCGCGCGGCATCGCCCAGGAGCCCGTCGCCGTGCTGCTCCCCGAGGGACATCCGCTGGCCCACCGCGCCGGGCTGCGCCTCGCCGACCTCGTCGACGCCCGCTGGCTCGACGCCCCCGGCACCGGCCTGCCGCTGGCCCGGCTCCGCGACGCCTGCGGCACGTCGGGCTTCCGGCCCGCGCTGCGTTACGACGGCACGGACCTGCGCACCCTCGCCGAGCTGGTCGCCGCGGGCCACGGCCTCGCCCTGCTGCCGCGGCCGGTGGCCGACGAGGCGCCGGGCACGGTCGCCGTGCCGCTGACGGCGCCCCGTGTCGTCCACCGCACGGAGCTGCTCCACGCGGGCACCCTGCGCGGGCCCGCGGCGGCACTGGCCGCCCAACTGACCGCCCAGCCGATCGGGGCCGCGCCGGACATCACTCGTTCGTGAGGCGTCACCATGGGGGCGCGCCGGGTAGAGCTGTGGCCGGAGGCGAGCCATGGATCAGACCACGTTGCGGCCCAAGCCGATGCCGGGCCGGCACCCCGGCCCCAGCCAGGGCCCCGCCCCGGCACCCGGGAGGCGCTTCGGGAAACTGTCCCGGCCCGGGAACAGCCACCGGCCGCACGCCGCGAGGCGCCGCGGCGGGCGTCTGACGGCCCTGCTGTTCGGGCCGCTGTGCGCGGCGGTCCTGGTGCTCACGGGCATCGGCCTCGGCACGGTGGGCGCCACCGTCGTCGGCATGAGCAAGCTCGCGGAGCTGCGGAGCGAGAGCGGAAAGACGCCACCCGGGTCGACGCCACCCGGGCCCGCCGCTCCCGGCGCCAGTGCCGGCCCCGGCGCCGGGGCCGCCCCCGGTTCGGCCGCCGCCTCCGCGAAGCTCCCCGTCTCCCCGCAGCACATCACCCGCCCGCCCGCCACCCTCGGCATCGAGGCCGTCGACGCCCTGCGCGGCCCCGGCGCCCTGCTGGTCGGCGTCCACATCCCGGGACCCGGCCACACGGCCGGGCTGGTGCGCGGCGACACCTTGCTGGCGTTCGGCAGGACCCGTATCGACTCGGCGGCCGGGCTCGCCGCGGTCGTCGGCGCCGCACACCCCGGCAGGCAGGTCACCTTGACGGTGCGCCACGCGGGCGGCGGCCGGCAGGTCCTGTCGGTCAGGCCGGGCGTCGTGACGTGAGCCGCGGTGGGACGAGCCCGGAGCCCGTGGGGAAGACATGTGCCCGAACCGGGCCCCGGGTTCGCGGTCGTGCGCCGCCGGGGGCAGGATTCCTGACGTAGACAACAGGAGGTCCTCATGAGCAGCGCGCCCGCGCCCTTCACCGCCGACGACTACCGAGCACGCATGGACCGCGCCGCCGCGGCGGCCGCGGCCGCGGGCCTCGCGGGCGTCCTCGTCGCCCCGGGCCCCGATCTCGTGTGGCTCACCGGCTACCGCCCGACCGCGGCCACCGAACGCCTGACGCTCCTCGTGCTCGCCGCCGGACAGGACCCCGTCCTCGTCGTGCCGACGCTGGAGGCCCCCGACGCCGCACGGGCCGCGGGCGCGCCCGCCCTCACCCTGCGCGACTGGACCGACGGCAAGGACCCGTACGCCGTCACCGCGCCCCTCCTGGACGTGTCGGGCCGCTTCGGCGTGAGCGACAACGCCTGGGCGATGCACCTCCTCGGCTTCCAGCAGGCGCTGCCCGGCACGTCCTACGTCTCGCTCACCCAGGCGCTCCCGATGCTCCGCGCCGTCAAGGACGCCGCGGAGCTGGAGCGCCTCGCGGCGGCGGGCGCGGCGGCCGACGCGGCGTACGAGGAGATCCAGAAGGTGCCCTTCGCGGGCCGCAGGGAGACGGACGTCGCCGCCGACCTGGCGGAGCTGCTGCGGCGGTTCGGCCACTCCCAGGTGGACTTCACCGTCGTCGGCTCGGGCCCCAACGGCGCCAACCCCCACCACGAGGCGGGCGACCGCGTCATCGAACACGGCGACATGGTCGTCCTCGACTTCGGCGGCCTGCTGGACGGCTACGGCTCCGACACCTCCCGCACGGTCCACGTCGGCGAGCCCACCCCCGAGGAGCAGCGCGTCCACGACGTGGTGCGCGAGGCGCAGGCGGCGGGCTGCGCGGCGGTGCGGCCCGGCGCCGCCTGCCAGGACATCGACCGCGCGGCCCGCGACGTGATCACCGAGTTCGGCTACGGCGAGTACTTCATCCACCGCACGGGACACGGCATCGGCGTCACCACCCACGAACCGCCCTACATGATCGAGGGCGAGGAGCAGCCGCTGGTGCCGGGGATGTGCTTCTCCGTAGAGCCCGGAATCTATCTGCCGGGCCGCTTCGGAGTCCGTATCGAGGACATCGTGACGGTCACCGAGGAGGGCGGGCGGCGGCTGAACGCCACCGCCCGCGAGATGGCGATCGTCAACTGAGGGACGCCAGCCGAGGGCTGTCAGCCGAAGTCCGTGCGGGGGCCCGTGCGCGGCTCGCGGCCCGGGTAGTACGCGAGGACGTCGTACGGATGGGGCAGCGGCCGCGCGCTCGCCGTCGTGAGCCGCTCGTGCTGATCGGGCGTCAACTCCCAGCCCACGCAGCCGAGGTTGTCGGCCAGCTGCTCCACGGACCGCGCCCCGACGATCGGCGCGGTCACCCCGGGCTGCTGGAGGAGCCAGCACAGCGCCACCTGGGCCGGAGTGCGCCCGGCCTCCTCGGCGACCTCGAGGACGGCGTCGACGACCCGCCAGGTCTCCTCGGTGGCGCGCTCCTTCCAGGACGCCGCTCCCCGTGTGCCCTCGGGCGGTGCCGCCATGCCGCGCCGGAACTTCCCCGAGAGCCAGCCGCCGTGCAGCGGGCTGTACGGGATGACACCGACGCCCTCCGCCGCGCTGAGGGGCAGCAGCTCCCACTCGACCTCGCGCCCGAGGAGGTTGTAGAAGGGCTGGAGACAGGAGTACGGCTCCCAGCCGTGCGCCCGCGCCACGTCGAGGGCCTTCTGAAGCTGCGCCCCGGAGTGGTTGCTCGCTCCCAGGTAGCGGACCTTGCCCGCCTTCACGAGGGTGTCCAGGGTGGAGAGGGTCTCCTCGACGGGCGTCGTCGCGTCCCAGACGTGGGTCTGGTAGAGGTCGATGTAGTCGGTGCCGAGGCGCCGCAGGCTCGCGTCGACCGCCGACAGGATGTGCTTGCGGCTCAGCCCGCCGGCGTTCGGCGCGTCGCTCATCGTCGCGAACACCTTGGTGGCGACGACGAGTTCGTCCCTGCGGCGGCCCTTGAGCCAGCGGCCGAGGATCTCCTCCGACACCCCGCGCCCGTACATGTCGGCCGTGTCGATGAACGTGCCGCCGGCCTCCACGAACGCGTCCAGCATGCGGTGCGACGTCGCCTCGTCCGCGGCGCTGCCGAACATCATCGTGCCCAGGCACACCTCGCTGACGCGCAGCCCGGTCCGGCCCAGAAAACGTTGCTTCATGGTTCGCCTCCCCTGGTGAGGCCCCCCAAGATAGGCGAGGCGCCGCACGCCGGGGCGACCGCGCGGCGCGTCACGCGGTGGCCAGGATCACGCACGACTCGGCGGGCAGCCGCACCATCCCGTCCGGCCCCGGCGCCTCGACCGGCTCCCACGCGGTGACCACGCGCGCGTGGCGCCCGTCCAGCGGCACGACGACGGGCTCCGCGCCGAGGTTCACGGCGATCCGCAGATCACCGCGGCGGAACGCGAACCAGTGGGCCTCCTCGTCGTACGCGACCCGCACCGCAGCCAGATCGGGGTCGGTCAGATCGCCCCGGGAGCGCCGCAGGGCGATCAGCTCCCGGTGCCAGGCGAGCAGCCGGGCGTGGTCGCCCTGCGCGGGCTCCGACCAGTCGAGACAGGACCGGTCGCGGGTCCCGTGGTCCTGCGGGTCCGGGATGTCCTCCGCGGCCCAGCCGTGCGCCGCGAACTCCCGGCGCCTGCCCCGGCGCACGGCCTCGGCGAGCTCGGGGTCCGTGTGGTCGGTGAAGAACTGCCAGGGCGTCGTGGCGCCCCACTCCTCGCCCATGAACAGCATCGGGGTGAACGGGCTCGTCAGGGTGATCGCGGCCGCGCAGGCGAGCAGGCCGGGGGAGAGGGAGGCCGAGAGGCGGTCCCCCTGCGCGCGGTTGCCGATCTGGTCGTGGGTCTGCGCGTACGCCAGGAAGCGGTACGCGGGCGTCCGCGTGCGGTCCACGGGGCGGCCGTGGGCGCGGCCACGGAACGTCGAGTACGTGCCGTCGTGGAAGAACCCGCGCGTCAGCGTCTTGCCGAGCGCGGCCAGCGGGGCCCGCGCGAAGTCTTCGTAGTAGCCCTGCGCCTCACCGGTGAGCGCGGTGTGCAGCGCGTGATGGAAGTCGTCGTTCCACTGCGCGTGCAGGCCGAGGCCGCCGCTCGCGCGTGGGGTGACGACACGCGGATCGTTCAGGTCGGACTCGGCGATCAGGGACAGCGGCCTGCCGAGCTCGGCGGCCAGGGAGTCGACGGCCGCGGAGAGCTCCTCCAGGAAGTGGCACGCGCGCGTGTCCCGCAGCGCGTGCACGGCGTCGAGCCGCAGCCCGTCGATCCGGTAGTCGCGCAGCCAGGCGAGGGCGCTGCCGATCAGATACGCGCGCACCTCGTCCGAGCCGGGCGCGTCCAGGTTGACCGCGGCGCCCCAGGGAGTCTGGTGCGTCTCCGTGAAGTAGGGCCCGAACGCGGGCAGGTAGTTGCCGGACGGGCCGAGGTGGTTGTGGACGACGTCGAGGACGACGCCGAGGCCGTGCGCGTGCGCCGCGTCGACGAACCGTTTCAGCGCCTCCGGGCCGCCGTACGGCTCGTGGACCGCCCACAGCGACACGCCCTCGTACCCCCAGCCGTGCCGCCCGGGGAAGGGGCAGAGCGGCATGAGCTCCACGTGGGTGACGCCGAGCCCCGCCAGGTGCTCCAGCCGGCCCGCCGCCGCGTCCAGCGTGCCCTCGGGAGTGTACGTCCCGACGTGCAGCTCGTAGAGGACGGCGTCCCGCACGCCGCGCCCCGCCCAGGGCGTGCGCCACGCGTACCGGTCGTGGTCGACGACGGCGCTCGGTCCGTCCGGTCCGTCCGGCTGGCGCCGCGAGCGCGGGTCGGGCAGGACAGGGCCCCCGTCCACTGAGAAGCCGTACCGCGTGCCGTCGTCGGCCGCCGCCTGTGCCGTCCACCACCCCTCGCGGTCCGCGTCGCGCTCCATCGCGCGCGTGGTGCCCGCACACTCCAGTACGACCCGCTCGGCCTCCGGCGCCCACACTTCGAACCTCACCGACGGTTCTCCCTCGTCCGCTGTCCGTCACACCGTGCGTCCCATGGTGCGTCAGAAGCCGTCGCGCCGTGGGAGGAAGCGGTCGATCGGTCCTCGGTCCGCCCGTTCTGGACACCTGGGGCGCGGGTGCCCGACAATTGCCCGGTGACATCCTCTTTCGAGTTCTCCACGTACCCGGCGCCCCCCGCGCGGGTGACGGACGCCGAGCGCGACCGGGCGCTGGACGCACTCAAGGAGGGCGCGGCCGTCGGCAGGCTCTCGCACGACACGTTCCTGCGGCGCATGGAGCTCGTGCTCGCCGCCCGCAGGCCCGACGAACTGGCCGCACTCACCGACGACCTGCGGACCGAGGGCCGCTGGTCGCGCATGGTGCTCGGCGGCGTGGAAGCCGTCTCCGGGTTCACGATGAAGCTGCGCAGGGCCTGGGAGGCCGAGCGTCTGCCGAAGCTGCTGCTGCCGTCACCCGACAGCCACCACCCGCTGCGGATCGGCCGCGACCCGGCCAACGGCCTGCGGCTCAGCCACGACACGGTCTCCCGGGTCCACGCCGAGCTCCGGTGGCAGGGCGGCATGTGGGTGCTGCGCGACCTCGGCTCGACCAACGGCACCTCGGTGAACGGACGCAGGGTGACCGGGGCGGCCATCGTCCGGGACGGCGACTCGGTGAGCTTCGGCCGGATGGCGTTCCGGCTCGCGGTGAACTGACGGTTCGCGGTGCACTGAAGGCTCACGGTGAACTGACGGCTCACCCACGTCACCCGCACGGTCGTACGCGGGCTGCGGTGGCCGCCCCGCGGTGGTGCCCTGGAGACACCCGCGCGGCCGCTCGCCGCGCCGACGCACAGGGGGAGCCCCGAGGTGCGCTGCCTCCGCGTCCCACCGGACGTCCCGCCGCCGCCCGGTCTCCTGTCGCCCGCGGTCGCGCGTGACCCGTACCCCGTGTTCCGCGTGCTGCGGGAGAGATATCCGCTGGCCCGCGACGAGTTCATGGGCGCGTGGCTGGTGAGCCGGTACGCGGACGTGTGCGCGGCCCTCGCGCGGGACGAGCTCGTCGCGCTGCCGCCGGGGCGGACCCTCGCGCACATGGAGGGCGCCACGCACCACGCGCACCGCGCCTTGGTCGAACCGGCGCTGCGCGGGCGCGCCGTCGCCGCCCTGGCCGCGGGCGCCTCGCGCACCGCCCACGTACTGGCCCGCCGGATCGCCGCACGCCCGGAGACCGACCTCGTCACCGAGTTCTGCCGGTGGCTCCCGACCGCCGCGGTCGTGGCCGCGCTGGGCCTGCCTCCCGAGGACACCGCACGCGTCCAGCGGTGGTGCCGGGACGGCCTCGGCCACCTCGGCGGCGGCCACCACGAACTGGACGCCCGGCTCCGCCCCCACCTGGCGCGGCGCCGGTCCAGGCCCGGCGACGACCTGCTCTCCGTGCTCTGCGCCGCCGAGGTCGACGGGCGGCCCCTCTCGGACGGAACCGTGGCCGGTCTCGTCGGCTCGCTCCTCGGCGGCGGAGGCGAGGCGACCGCCCTCGCGCTCGCCTCGTTCCTCGCCAACCTCCTCGACGACCCGGCACAGGCGGCCCTGGTCCGTGAGCGGCCCGAGCTGATCCCCGCCGCCTGGGCGGAGTCCCTGCGCCGCGACCCGCCCGCCCCCGTCGTGCTGCGCCGTGCGGTCCGCCCGGTCGCCGTGGCCGGCACCACGCTGCCCGCCGGAGCCGTCGTGGCGTGCCTGGTCGGCGCCGCCAACCGGGACCCCGCGCGGTTCGCCGACCCCGACCGCTACGACATCCGCCGCGCCGACCCGGGCCGCCTCGCGTTCGGCGCGGGCCGCCACGCCTGCCCGGGCGCCGAGCTCGCGGCCCGCACCGCCGGGTACGGCCTGCACGCCCTGCTGGACGCCCTGCCGGGGCTGCGCTGGGCGCCGGGGTTCAGGCCGGAGCCCCGGGGGCTGCTGACGCGCGGCCCGCGGACTCTTCTCGTACGCCCTCGGTGACGCCTTCGGCCACGCCCTCAGTCACGTCCTCGGTGACGCCCGCGTCGGCGATCCGCTCCAGGAGCGCCACCGGCGACACGGCGAAGAGCTCCGCCACGCGCGCGTGGCCCTCGAACTCCCGCTCCGGAGCGAGCAGGTCGGCCCACCGGCCCGCAGGCAGCGCCAGCTCCGTCTCCCGCCAGCCGCCCGCGTCCGCGAGCCGCAGGGAGAGCCGGGTCGCCGCCACCACGACCTCTCCGGAGCGGACGAACGCCAGGCAGTGCGCGGCGCCCGGCCCCTCGGCGGCCAGCGGCTCGTACGTGCCCGTGCCCCCGAACAGCTCCGGCCGCCGCCCGCGCAGCCGCAGCGCCGTCGCGGTGAGGGCCAGCTTCTCCTCCGAGAGGTCCCACCGCTCCCGCTGGGCGTCGAGCCGCTCCAGGACGTGCGGCTGGAAGCGGGCGGGCTGCCGGTTGTCCGGGTCGACCAGGGCGCGGTACTCGCCCTCGGTGCCCTGGTAGAGGTCGGGCACCCCGGGCATCGTCAGATGCAGCAGCGCCGCGCCCAGGACGTTGGCCCGCACGTGGGCGCCGAGGTCGCGCGCGAAGGCCGCCACCGCGTACAGCGGCGGCCCGCACGGGCCCGCCTCCACGAACGCGCCCACCGCCTTCTCGTACGCCTCGTTGGGCTCGGTCCAGCTGGTGTGCAGCCCCGCCTCGCGCACGTGCTTCAGGAGGGCGTTCTGCAACCGCATGTCGTAGGGGAAGCCGAAACCGACCGCCGTCTGCCAGGCGGCCCACGCCAGTTGCGGATCGGGTGCGCAGGTGCCGCCCACGCGCGAGGTCTGCTCGGTGACCTCGACGAGCAGGTCGGCCCACCGGCCCGGACACTGCGTCAGGACGGAGATGCCGGCCCGGACGTCGGCGCTCCGCTTGGTGTCGTGGGTCGTCAGGACGGTGCCCGAGTAGGGCCAGTCGCGCTGCACGCGCGCGCAGTACGCATGGAACTCCTCCACCGGCACCGCCGGACGCTCGGGCGCCCCGCCCACCTCCGCCGCCGAGAGGAGCGGCGCGTGCCGGTAGAAGGCGGTGTCCTCGACGGCCTTGGCGCGCAGCGCCGACGCGGTCTGCGCGAACCGCGCCCGGAACTCCTCCACGGCCGACAGGACCCCGGGAGCAGGGCCCTGCTCCGCCGAGTGCCCCTCGCCCGCCCGCAGCCGCCCCAGCGCCAGGTCCCGCACGACGTCGACCGTCCGGCCCTCCTCGGGCACGCTGAAGGCCGCCCTGGCCTCCTCGGCGGCGCGGGTGGTGAGCACCGTCTCGGGCGCGTCGCCCCCGGAGGCGTACGGCCGGTAGACGGGCAGCCGCACCAGCAGTTCCCGCAGCGCGGTGCGCAGCATCCACGGCGCGTGGTCGCGCAGCGCGGGGACGGCCGCGCAGATGGCGCCCGCCGCGCGCGTGAGCCGGTCGACCTCGGCCGCCAGCTCGCGTGTGACGACCTTGTACGCGGCTCTGCGCACCGTCGCGTCCCAGTCGCCGCCCCGGTCGGCGGGCGGCGCGGCGAAGCGGCGGTACTGGCCGAGGAGTTCGCCGGCGCCCGCCGGGTCGGTGAGGACGCCGTCGACGTGCCGCAGCGCGTCGTAGCCGGTGGTGCCCGCCACCGGCCAGGCGGCGGGCAGGCGCTCGCCGTCGGCGAGGATCTTCTCGACGACCGTCCAGCGCCCGCCCGTCGCCTCGTGCAGCCTCTGGAGGTACGCCCCCGGGTCGGCGAGACCGTCCGGGTGGTCGATCCGCAGGCCTTCGACGACGCCCTCGTGGAGCAGCTGGAGGATCTTCCCGTGCGTCGCGTCGAACACGTCCGGGTCCTCGACGCGCACGCCGATGAGGTCGGAGATGGTGAAGAAGCGCCGGTAGTTGAGCTCCGTGCGGGCGAGCCGCCACCAGGACAGGCGGTACCACTGCGCGTCCAGGAGCTCCGGCAGCGGCAGCTCCTCGGTGCCCTCCCTGATGGGGAACGCGTGTTCGTGATAGCGCAGCACGGCGCCGTCGACCCGCAACTGCCCGAGCTCGTCGCCGAGCCGGCCGCCGAGGAAGGGCAGCAGGACGCGCCCGCCGCCCGCGTCCCAGTCGATGTCGAACCAGCGCGCGTACGGCGACCCCGGGCCCTCCCGCAGCACCTCCCACAGCGCGTGGTTGTGGCGCGGGACCGCCGCCATGTGGTTCGGCACGATGTCCACGACCAGGCCGAGCCCGGACTGCCGGACGGTGCGGGACAGGGACCGCAGCCCCTCCTCGCCGCCCAGCTCGTCCCGCACGCGCGCGTGGTCCACCACGTCGTAGCCGTGCGTCGAACCGGGGACCGCCTCAAGGACCGGTGACAGGTGCAGATGCGAGACACCGAGCGAGGCCAGATGGGGGACGGCCGCCTCGGCGGCCGCGAAGGGGAAGTCCGGCTGAAGCTGGAGCCGGTAGGTGGCGGTGGGCGGCGGTGGTACCGCGGAGCCTGGGCGCTCCGGTGTCATGCGCGTCATGCGAACGTACGTACCCGGTCTGAAGGCTTTCGTGTCATCGACTCATGCGTGTCCGCCCTACGCCGTCGTTAGCGTCGGACGATGGCTCAGAACACACGGGACGCGTACCGCACGGTGATCCGGATGACGGGGGCGGCGCTCCCCGTCGTCTCGTTCCTCGGCAGGCTCCCCGTGGCGATGATCCAGTTCGGCAGCGTGCTGCTGGTGACGGAGACCAGTGGGTCGCTGGCCACCGGCGGGATCGTCGCCTGCGCGCTCGCGCTCGGCCAGGTGTCCCTGGGGCCGTTCGTCGGGCGGCTCGCGGACCGGCACGGCCAGCGCGCCGTGGTGCTCGTCCTCTCGCTCGTCAACGCCGTGGCGATCGCCGCGTACACCCTCGGCGCACTCGCGGACCTGCCGACGCCGGGCCTCGTCGCACTCGGCGCCCTGGCGGGCGCCACGATCCCGGGGATCGGCCCGCTGGCCAGGGCCCGCGTCGTCCCGCTGGTGCGCGCCAAGGGCGGCGACGACCGGCTGGCGAGCACCGTGCTGTCCCTGGAGAGCACCATGGACGAGCTCTCCTTCGTGCTCGGCCCCGCCTTCGTGGGCCTCGCCGCCGTGGCGGGCCACCCGGCGTACGCCTTCGGGGCCGCCGCCCTGCTGGTCGCCGTCTGCGGCACGGCCTTCGCGCTGCATCCCACGGGACGTACCCCCAAGGCGGCCGGGGGACCGGCACGCGCGCGTGGCGAGCGCCCGCCGCTGCCGCGCTCCGTGTACGTGGTGCGGGTCGGGCTCCTCTTCCTCGGCGTGCTGCTCGGCGCCTGCGGCGCGGGGATCACCGCGCTCACCGAGGAGCTGGGCCGGCCGGGGCAGGCCGGGCTCGTGTACGCGGCGATGGGCGTGATGAGCGCCGTGGTGGGGCTCTCCATGGCCGCGCTGCCCGAGCGGTTCGGGCTGATCGCCCGGTGGCGCGTGGCGACGGCGGCCGCGGCGCTCCTGTCGCTGCCCCTGGTGTGGACCGACAGTCTGACGGGGCTCTACGTAGTGGTCACTTTCTTCGGCGCGATCTATGCCCCGAACCTCATCACGGGCTTCGCGCTCACCGAGCGCGCCGTGCCGCCGCAGCGGCTCGCCGAGGGCATGACCTTCGCGGCGAGCGCCTTCGTCGGCGGCCAGGCGGTGACGCTCGCGGTGGCCGGGCGGCTCGCGGAGTCGCACGGCGCGGGGGCCGCGTTCACCCTCGGCAGCGCGGCCGCCGCGGCGGCGTTCGTGACCGCCCTGATCGCCCGCCACGACCCGCCCCGCCACGACCCCCACCCCACCGATCCGTCACTCCACGCTCAGAAGACGCCCCGCACCACCGCCGTCACGCCGGACGCTGCAACACCGTGAGGCTCCGGTCGGCCAGCGTGACCCGGTCCCCGGCCCGCACCTTCGGCCCCGGCTCCGGCGGCACCCCGTCCTCGTGCGCCGTGTCGATCACGAGCTGCCACTGACGGCCGTGGTTGACCGGCACCACGAACTCGATCGGCCCGGGGGACGCGTTGAACATCAGCAGGAACGAGTCGTCGGAGATCCGCTCGCCGCGCGGCCCCGGCTCCGAGATGGCGTTGCCGTTCAGGAAGACGGTCAGCGCCCTGGCGTGCGAGGCCTCCCAGTCCTGCTCCTGCATCTCCTCGCCCTCCGGGGTGAACCAGGCGATGTCCGACAGTTCGTCGTGCGTGCCCTGGACCGGCCGGCCGTGGAAGAACCGGCGCCTGCGGAAGACCGGGTGGTCGCGCCGGAGCATCGCCATCGTGCGGGTGAAGGCGAGCAGCGAGTTCTCGCCGTCCGGCCAGTGCACCCACGCCACTTCGTTGTCCTGGCAGTACGCGTTGTTGTTGCCGCCCTGCGTGCGCGCGAACTCGTCGCCGTGGCTGAGCATCGGCACGCCCTGGGAGAGCATCAGGGTGGCGGTGAAGTTCCGCATCTGCCGGGCGCGCAGCGCAAGCACGTCCGGGTCGTCCGTCTCGCCCTCGGCGCCGCAGTTCCAGGAGCGGTTGTGGCTCTCGCCGTCCTGGTTGTCCTCGCCGTTGGCGTGGTTGTGCTTCTCGTTGTACGAGACGAGGTCGTGCAGGGTGAAGCCGTCGTGGCAGGTGGTGAAGTTGATGGAGGCGAGCGGGCGCCGGCCGTCGTCCTGGTAGAGGTCGGACGAGCCGGTGAGCCGGGATGCGAATTCCGCGAGGGTGCGCTGCTCGCCGCGCCACAGGTCGCGCACCGTGTCGCGGTACATGCCGTTCCACTCGGTCCACAGGGGCGGGAAGTTGCCCACCTGATAGCCGCCCTCGCCGACGTCCCAGGGCTCGGCGATCAGCTTGACCTGGCTGACCACCGGGTCCTGCTGCACGAGGTCGAAGAAGGACGAGAGCCGGTCCACCTCGTGGAACTGGCGCGCGAGCGTCGCCGCGAGATCGAAGCGGAACCCGTCCACGTGCATGTCCTGGACCCAGTGCCGCAGCGAATCCATGATCATCTGGAGGACGTGCGGCGACCGCATCAGGAGGGAGTTGCCGG
Organism: Streptomyces sp. NPDC030245; assembly: GCF_055572995.1. Classification (NCBI taxonomy): domain Bacteria; kingdom Bacillati; phylum Actinomycetota; class Actinomycetes; order Kitasatosporales; family Streptomycetaceae; genus Streptomyces; species Streptomyces sp. NPDC030245. Next base: position 498,314 of record NZ_JBVICF010000003.1, read on the forward strand.
TCCCCGTGGTGTCCATGTAGTAGCGGGGATCGTCCGTGAGGCGGTAGTACGAGGCGTTGTCGAGCCCCTTGTACGAGAGCGTCGGGCCCAGGTGGTTGCCCTCGGCCGTGTGGTTGTAGACGACGTCGAGGATCACCTCGATGCCCGCCTCGTGCAGCGCCTTCACGGCCTGCTTGAACTCCAACACCTGCTCGCCGCGGTCGCCCCAGGAGGCGTACGCGTTGTGCGGGGCGAAGAAGCCGATGGTGTTGTAGCCCCAGTAGTTGTTCAGGCCCATGTCCACCAGACGGTGGTCGTTCACGAACTGGTGGACCGGCATCAGCTCCAGGGCGGTGACGCCGAGACCGGTGAGGTGCTCGATGACCGCCGGGTGCCCGAGCGCCGCGTACGACCCCCTCAGCTCCTCCGGAAGGTCCGGGTGCAGCATCGTCAGGCCCTTCACATGGGCCTCGTAGAGCACCGTCTCGTGGTACGGCGTGCGCGGCGGGCGGTCGTCGCCCCAGTCGAAGTACGGGTTCACCACGACCGACGTCATCATGTGCGGCGCCGAGTCGAGGTCGTTGCGCTCGTCCGGTTCGTCGAAGTGGTAGCCGTACACCTCCTCGCCCCACTCGACGCGCCCGCTCACCGCGCGCGCGTAGGGGTCGAGCAGCAGCTTCGCGGAGTTGCAGCGGTGCCCCTGCTCCGGTGCGTAGGGTCCGTGCGCCCGGAAGCCGTACCGCTGGCCCGGCATGACGCCGGGCAGGTACGCGTGGCGCACGAACGCGTCGGTCTCGCGCAGCTCGACGGCTGTCTCCGAGCCGTCGTCGTGCAGAAGGCACAGCTCCACGCGCTCTGCGGCCTCGGAGAAGACCGCGAAATTCGTGCCGGCTCCGTCGTACGTGGCACCTAAGGGATACGCCTGCCCAGGCCAGACCTGCATGAATACGACTCTTCCACTCACGCCCCCGCTGGAGGGGGCCACTTCGGCCACAGTCGCCCGGAAAGTGGGGCAACCACCCAGGAGTTGTACCCGTCTAACCGTCTGACCACATACTCGGTTTGCCCACGAATGGGGCGCCAGGGGAGTAGGGGGAGTAGTGCGAGAGATAGTCAGACGCCACCTCGGGAAGGTGGTGGCGGGAGCGGCGGTCGCGGCGACCGCCACCGCCGTGCTGGTGGGCGTCAACATGCCGGGCGCGGAGGCGGGTGGGTCGGGGGACCGCCAGGCCAACGCGGCAGCGGCGAAGCAGGACGCCATCGCCAAGGACGGCGTGGTGGAGGCCGCGCCCGAGGAGGGCGCGAAGGGCATCGGCAGCGACCCGCTGACCGACGAGGAGATGGAGCGCGCCGAGAAGGCGTCGGTCTCCGGCCGGCTGCGCTCCAGCGCCCGGGACGTCGAGGGGGACCGCGGCCCGCAGCTGCTGTCCACCAACCTCAGCGAGCCGGACCCGGCCGACACCGGCACCGCGCCGCGCCGCGCCGAGGTCGTCTACTACGACTACAAGAACGACACCGTCATCACCAAGACGGTCAACGTGGAGAACGGCAAGGTCGAAGAGACGACCACCACGCGGAACGTCCAGCCGCCGCCCAGCCAGGAAGAGCTCGCCGAGGGCGCCCGGCTGCTCATCGCCGACCAGCTCGGCAAGGGCCTGAAGAAGGACTTCAAGCACGCCACGGGCAAGGCCCTGACCGGCCCGCAGCAGCTGGAGCTGAGCGGCATGGTCTTCCGCAAGGAGACCGTCAAGCGCGTGCCGTCCGACCTCACCGAGTGCGGCAAGCACCGGTGCCTCCAGGTCGTCACCAAGGTCAAGAACGGTCCGTGGATCGACACCCGGGCCCTCGTCGTCGACCTGAGCACCCGCACCGTGGGCCGCCTCGGCTGACCCCGGCCGCCCGCGCACGACACCACACACCAACTTCTCCTCGTACGAGGGAGTTCACTCCACCATGCACGTCAACAGACTTTCGCGCGCCCGCAAGGGGGCCACGACGGCCCTCGCGGTCTCCGCGCTCCTCGGCGGCGCCGTCACCGTCGCCGCCCCCGCGTCGGCGGCCCCGGCCAAGGCCCCCGCCGTCGCGGCCGACTGCAGCGACGCCTACAAGATCGAGCAGACCGTCGACGGCGGCACGACCTGGCGCATGTGCTGGCACTACAACTCGCTCTCCGGCCTGATCCTCGACAAGATCAGCTACCAGCCGAAGGGCGAGCCCAAGCCGATCCCCGTCCTGACCAGCGCCCGCCTCGCCCAGGTGCACGTCCCCTACGACGACGGCCAGGCCGAGTACGACGACGTCACCGGCACCGACTTCGGCCAGGCCCTCCAGAACCTGAACGCCGGGGAATGCCCCGGCGGCACCATCAAGACCGTCAAGGTCCCGAACCGCGGCAACGTGAAGGGCCTGTGCACCACCACGCGCGCGCGTGGGCACGCGTACCGCCTCAACGACGACGCGAGCACCGGCGGCAACGGCAAGGTCTACTCCGCCCAGGGCAAGGACCTGCTCGTCTACACCGTGAACAAGGCCTCCTGGTACGAGTACATAACCGAGTGGCGGTTCTCCTCGGACGGCACCATCACGTCCAACGTGGGCGCCACCGGCAGCCTCTCGCCGTACGACTACGACGGCGGCGACGACCGCGGCTGGCCCATCGGCAAGGGCCAGCAGGCCAAGGCCGAGAGCCACGCCCACAACGTCTTCTGGCGGCTCAACTTCGGCCTGGACGGCTCCCCGAAGGCCAAGGTCGAGCAGTACGACTCCAAGGTCACCCCGCCCACCGGTGACGGCAGCCCCACCACGAAGACCACCCGCACCGAGGTCACCAAGGAGCTGGCGGGCGACCGCAAGGACATGCGCTGGTGGCGCGTGGTCAGCGGGGCCGGCAAGAACAAGGACGGCCACCCGCGGTCGTACGAGTTCGTGCCCGGTCCCAGCAGCAAGCACGCCGGCCGGCCCTTCACCAAGCACGACGTGTACTTCACCCAGTACAAGAAGTGCGAGCAGTACGCGAGCAACAACCCGGGCTGCCCCAACGGCACCCCGGACAGCGTCGACAAGTGGGTCAACGGCCAGACCATGGACCACCCGATCTCCTGGGTGCACATCGGCTACCACCACATCGCGCGTGACGAGGACCAGCAGCCCATGCCGGTCCACTGGCAGGGCTTCTCGCTGGCCGCACGCGACGTCACCGCTATGAGCCCGCTCACTCCGCAGGATCTGGCGAACCAGAACGGCCAGCCCCCGCTGGGCGGTTGATGAACCACCCTGCCCATCGGGCTGCACCTCCTGCCGCTCCCGGAGTACCCTTCCTTGATCGTTGACCGGGGGAGTGTCCGGGAGCGGAAGGCGGTGCGCGGGTGAGCTCGGGTGGTCGGGGGCTGCCCCCTGGTGACGAGGGTCACGAGGGGAGCTCCGCGGACGTACCCGCTGGAGCGGTGTCGCTGGCCCGGCCGATGGAGATGGGATCCCAGATCGGACCCGAACTGGACTGGGACGCCGACGCCTGGCGCGAGGTCCGTACGCGTGCCCAGCGCGCCGGGCGGGCCTACATCTGGCTGAATCTGGTGGAGCAGCGGCTGCGCGCGGTCGTGGCCGCTGTTCTGCGTCCCGTCTACGAACCCGTCCACGCCGACGACTGGGTCGTCGCCGCGGCGGGCCCCGCCGGGCAGGAGTGGGTGCAGCGGGCCGTCGCCGTGCGCGAGGTGAGCCGCCGCAAGGGATACCTGCTGGACCCGGCCGACGACAACGTCCTCAGCTTCCTCACGCTGCCGCAGCTGCGTGAGCTGATGGTGCAGCACTGGCCCTGCTTCGAGCCGTACTTCGACGACCGCCGTGACGTCGAGCTCGCCCTCGACGAGCTGGAGGTCACCCGGAACGTCGTCTCCCGCAACCGTGCCCTCTCCGAGGCGGTCCTCGCCCAGGCGGAGCGCGCCTCGGCCAGGCTCCTGGACATGCTCGGCTCGGGCACCGACACGCCCTCCGCGCGCCGCCTGCCCGTCGACGCCGTCGAGGACCTGGTCGGCGACCGGTACGCGGACGTGGTGGGCGTGTACGGGGACCGGGTGCGGCTCCTGCGGCAGTTCCCCGCCGAGGACATCTTCGGCGGCGCCCGCCGCCTCGACGCGATCGGCATCGGCCTCAACCTCCTCGTGCAGAACTTCTCCGGGCGCCGCTTGGTCCGGCTCGCCGAGTCGGGCTGCCGGGTGCGGCTGCTCTTCCTCAACCCGGCGAGCAGCTCGGTCAAGCGCCGGGAGCGTGAACTGGGGATAAAGAAGGGCGAGTTGAGCCGTTCCGTCGAGATGAACATCCTGCACATGCGCCGGGTCAGGGCGCGCCTGCGGGATCCGGGCGCCTTCGAGATCCAGGTCTTCGACGAGACGCCCCGGTTCACCGCGTACCTGGTCGACGGGGACGGCGCGGACGGCATCGCCGTCGTCCAGTCGTATCTGCGCAGGACCCGCGGGATGGAGGCGCCGGTCCTGGTGCTGCGGGGCGGCAGCCGGGTGGTGAAGTCGGGCGATCCGGGCGAGAGCGGGCTTTTCACTACATACCGCGAGGAGTTCGAGCTGGCCTGGGCGGACTCGCGGCCGGTGTCCTGACCGCCGGGGCAGCCGCCCGGCCGGCAGAAGCGGAATGCGATCCTCGGATTGTCAGTGGCGCATGGGATCGTGGTGGTCACTGGGGGAAAGCACCACGAAGAAGGGGGCGGCCATGGGCTGGCACCAGGAGCTGCTGATCGGTTTCGACCTGGAGACGACGGGGACGGACCCGAGCGAGGCGCGCATCGTCACCGGCGCCGTCATCGAGGTCAAGGCCGGCGAGACGCTGGGGCGTCGCACCTGGCTCGCGGACCCGGGGGTCCCGATCCCCGCCGGGGCGGTGGCCGTGCACGGCATCACGGACGAGCGGGTGGCGGCCGAGGGCCGGCCCGCCGACGAGGTCGCGGACGCGCTCGCCGGCGTCCTCACCTCGTACTGGCAATCGGGCGTCCCGGTCGTGGCGTACAACGCGGTCTTCGACCTGAGCCTCCTGACCGCCGAACTCCGGAGGTACGGACTGCCGTCCCTCAGCGACCGCCTCGGCGGCATCGACCCGGGCCCGGTGATCGATCCGTACACGATCGACCGCGCCGTGGACCGTTACCGCAGAGGCAAGCGGAACCTCGAAGCGGTCTGCACGGAGTACGGCGTGCTCCTGGAGGCCGCCCACGACGCCGCGGCCGACGCCCAGGCGGCGGCCCGCCTCGCCTGCGCGATAGCCGACCGCCACCCGAAGGTCGCGTCCCTCGGCCCGGCGGACCTGCACCGCCGCCAGATCGAGTGGTACGCGGAGTGGGCGGCGGACTTCCAGAACTTCCTGCGCAAGAAGGGCAATCCGGACGCGGTGGTGGACGGGGTGTGGCCCTTGCGGGTCAAGGACCAGGACCAGGGCCAGGCCTAGGTATAGGGCTTCAGAAGGGGTACCAGCGGACGGTCGGGTCGCCGTCCCGGAGCGACGCCACGCGCCGACGGAACTCGACGAGCGCCTTCGGATTGGCGGGCGCGTGCTGCGCGACCCACGCGCAGCTGGCCGTCTCCCGGGCGCCACGCAGCACCCCGCAGCCCTCCCACTCCCGCACGTCCCACCCGTAGACGGAGACGAACCCGTCGTACGCCTCCGGCGCGAGCCCGTACCGATCGCGGGAGAGCGCCATGACGACGAGATCGTGCTCCCGCAGATCGGAGGAGAACGTCTCCAGGTCCACGAGCACCGGCCCGCCGGGGCCGACCAGGACGTTGCGGGGCAGCGCGTCGCCGTGGACGGGTCCCGGCGTGAGACGCGGGGTCAGCGCCGCCGCGGCGACGGCGAACCCGTCCCTGCGCTCGCGCAGATAGTCCGCGTCGGCCGGATCGATCGCGTCACCGGCGAGTCGCAGCCACCGCTCCACACCGCCGAGCAGTTCGCGGCGCGGGAGCTCGAAGGAGGGGGAGTCCAGTTCGTGCACGCGACGGATGAGCGCCGCCAGATCGCGCGGCTCCGCGGGGCGCACGGCATCCGGGAGCCGGTGCCAGAGCGTCACCGGATGGCCGTCCACCAGGCGCGCCTCGGTCTCGGCGGCCCGCACGGCGGGGACGCCGGCCTTCTCCAGCCACGCGGCGACCGCCAGCTCGCGCCGCGCCCGCGCGAGGAGTTCGGGGGCGGCGCGGCCGACCTTGACGACCAGCTCGCCGACGGCGAACACCGCGTTCTCGCCGAGCGCGAGCAGCCGGGCCCCGCTCACCGGAACCGGCAGCTCCGCCGCGTCCAGTACGTCCCGCGCCCGCGCCTCGTCCATTCCGTGCCTCCCACACCCGTTGCCCCGTTCGCCCGACAGTCTCGCATTCGCACAGGCCAACCGGCGTGCGAGGGCGCGCAGCTGCTTGACGTACCAAGATCACATCAGCACGATGACGGGGGCCGCCGGGGCGGCCGGACCCGCACAAGCCGCCCGAAGGAGCCGATTCCGTGACATGGGCGACCGCGACGAAGCGGTCAGCGAGAGGGAAGCCGGGACGCACGGTCGCGGACCACGGCGCGTGGTTCCTCGTGCTGCCCGCGCTGATCCCGATCCTCGTCCTCAGCGTCGGCCCGCTCCTCTACGGCATCGCGCTGGCCTTCACCGACTCCCAGTCGGGCCGCACCGAACCCACCCAGTGGATCGGCGCCCTCAACTTCCAGGACCTGCTGCACGACACGCTGTTCTGGGACTCGTTCAGGATCGGCCTGCTCTGGGCGTTCGGCGTCACGGTGCCGCAGTTCTTCCTCGCCCTCGGCCTCGCCCTCCTGCTCAACCAGCCGCTGCGGATGCGCTGGCTGGCGCGGGCGCTCGCGATCATCCCCTGGGCGATGCCCGAGGTGGTCGTCGGCATCATGTGGCGGCTCGTCTACCACCCGGACGCGGGCGTGCTCAACGAAACACTCTCCGACCTCGGCCTCGGCGACGGCAAGGACTGGCTGACGGGCACGGCCACCGCGCTCCTCGCCGTGATCGTCGTCGGTATCTGGGCGGGCATGCCGCAGACCACCGTCGCGCTCCTCGCCGGACTTCAGAACACCCCGCGGGAACTGCACGAGGCGGCCGCGATGGACGGTGCGGGCGCCTGGCGCCGGTTCCGCACCGTCACCTGGCCCGCGATCAAGCCGATCGCCCTCGCCATCACGGCGCTCAACTTCATCTGGAACTTCAACTCCTTCGCCCTGGTCTACGTCCTCACCCAGGGCGGCCCCGGCGGCCGCACCCGCCTGCCCATGCTCTTCGCCTACGAAGAGGCCTTCCGCTACGGCCAGTTCGGCTACGCCGCCGCCATGGGCTGCGTGATGGTCGCGGTGATCTCCGTGATCCTCGCCGTCTACCTCGTCGGCCGACTGAAGGGAGGCGACGAGGCATGATGCGCACGAAGAAGTCGACGCGCGCCGCGCAGTACGTGGCACTCGCCGCCTATCTGGTCTTCCTCGCCTTCCCGTTCCTCTGGCTGATCTCCACGGCCTTCAAGCCCGCCCGGGAGCTCGGCAGCCTGCACCCCACCTGGATCCCGAAGGATCCGACCCTGGAGAACTTCCGGCAGGCCTTCGACGAGCAGCCGCTCCTGCGGGCCGCGGGCAACTCCCTGATCGCGGCGCTCAGCGCGGCCCTGATCGCGGTCGTCATCGCGACCCCGATGGCCTACGTCATGGCCAGGCACCGCAGCCGCCTGGCGAAGGCGGCCACCGGATGGGTGGTGGTCAGCCAGGCGTTCCCGTTCGTCCTGATCATCATCCCGCTCTTCCTGATCCTGAAGAACCTGCACCTGATCAACTCCCTGACCGGACTGATCATGGTGTACGTGGTGTGGTCGCTGCCGTTCGCGCTGTGGATGCTCGTCGGGTACGTCCGCGCGGTCCCCGCCGAGCTGGAGGAGGCCGCGGCGGTGGACGGCGCGAGCAGGGTGCGGACGTTCGTGTCGGTCGTCGCGCCGCTGCTCGCGCCCGGCATCGTGGCCACGGCGATGTTCGCCTTCATCACCGCGTGGAACGAGTTCTTCTTCGCACTCGTCCTGCTCAAGACCCCGGAGAAGCAGACCTTGCCGGTCATCCTCAACCGCTTCATCGGCTCGGAGGGCGTCGCCGACCTCGGGCCGCTCGCCGCGGCGGCGTTCCTCGCGACCATCCCCTCGCTGGTCATCTTCGCGATCATCCAGAAGCGGATCACGGGCGGCATGCTGGCCGGGGCGGTGAAGGCGTGATGCGTACGGCACCACGGCTCCTCGCGGCCACCGCGACCGCGCTCGCGCTGCTGCTCACCGGGTGCAGCGGCGACTCCGGCGAGGACGACGGGAAGATCACTCTCCAGTTCCAGTCCCTCGCCTGGCAGAAGGAGTCCGTCGACGCCAACAAGGCGCTCGTCGAGGAGTGGAACGCCACCCATCCGGACATCGAGGTCGAGTACGTCCAGGGCAGTTGGGACAGCGTCCACGACCAGCTGCTCACCTCCTTCGAGGGCGGCGAGGCGCCGGACATCATCCATGACGCGTCGGACGACCTCGCCGACTTCGCGTACGGCGGCTATCTCGCGGACGTCGGTGAGCTGCTCCCCGAGCGCCTCAAGTCCGACATCCCGCGGCGCAGCTGGGAGACGACGACCTTCCGGGGCAAGGTCTACGGCGTGCCGTTCCTCCAGGAGCCGCGCGTCCTGATCGCCAACGCGAAGTGGCTGAAGAACTCGGGCGTACGGATCCCGACGCCCGAGAAGCCGTGGAGCTGGCCGGAGTTCCGCAGGATCACCAAGGAGCTCGGCGACGGCGAGGACGGGAAGTACGGCGTCGCCTGGCCGCTCAAGGAGCCGGTCTCCGCGACGCTCAACCTCTCGCTGTCCACCGGCGGGAAGATGTTCCACCGGGGCGCGGACGGCAAGGTCGACGTCCGCTTCGGCGCGGCCGACGCGATCATGCCGCGCACGGTCCACGACCAGGTCAACGAGGACAGGAGCGCGTCGGCCACGACCCTCGGCATGGGCGGCTCCGACACGCTGCCCGGCTTCTTCGGCGGCAAGTACGCGATGGTCCCGCTCGGCTTCTCGTACCGCCAGCAGATCGTCCAGCAGGCGCCCGAGGGCTTCGACTGGCAGGTGCTGCCCGCGCCGGCGGGCGAGGAGGGGCTCGCGCAGGGCGTCAGCCCGCAGACCCTGTCCGTCTCCGAGGACAGCCCGCACAAGAAGGAGGCGGTTGCGTTCATCGACTTCTTCCTCCAGCCGGACAACATGGTGAAGCTCGCGCGCGGCGACTGGATGCTGCCGACCGGCAAGGAGGCGCTGAAGGACCCCGCCCTGCGCACCGAGAAGGACGACTGGGCCGCGGGCACCGCCCTCGCCGAGCACCTGCGCCCGGCCCCCGCGCAGACGGTGCGCGGCTACCCGGAGTGGAAGGACAAAGTCGCGACGCCCGCGCTCCAGGAGTACTACAGCGGGGCGATCGACCTCGACGAGCTCAGGAAACGCCTGGTGAAGGACGGCAATCTGGTGCTCGCGCGGTATCAGCGGTAGGCGCTGCCCCGGCGGTATCAGCGGTAGGCGCTGCCCTGGCCCGCCCGCACGAGCCCCGTCTCGTAGGCGACGATGACCGCCTGCGCGCGGTCGCGGACGCCCAGCTTGGCGAAGATGCCGGTGGCGTAGTTCTTCACGGTCTGGACGCCGATCGCCATCTGCCGGGCGATCTCGGCGTTGTCGAGGCCCGCGGCGATCAGCCGCAGCACCTCGACCTCGCGCGGGGTCAGCCCGGAGAGGCCCCCGGCCGACGGGCGCGAGGCCGGGGCCGGGGTCGGCGCCGGGGTCACGAAGGTGGCCAGCAGCCGGGTCAGCAGCCGAGGGGCGACGACGGCCTCGCCCCGGTGGACGGTGCGCAGCGCGGCGACCAGCTCCTCCGGGGAGACGTCCTTGGGCAGGAACCCCGAGGCCCCGGCCCGCAGGGCGCCGACCACGTGCTCGTCCATGTCGAAGGTGCTGAGCGCGAGGACCCGGCACCCGGGCAGCTCGGCGGCCAGGCGCTCGGTGGCCCTGACCCCGTCGAGCACCGGCATGCGGATGTCCATCAGGATCACGTCCGGACGCAGTTCGCGCGCCGCCGCGATGGCCTGCTCGCCGTCGCCCACCTCGCCGACGACCTCGACGGCGGGGTCGGAGCGCAGGATGAGCGACAGGCCACGGCGCACGAGGGGCTGGTCGTCCGCGATGAGCACGGTGATCCGCTCGGACGCGCCACCCTCTTGGGGCTCGGTGGAGGTCATCGTGTCCCGTCCTTGTCGTGTGTGCCGGAGATGCCGGCGGTACCAGCAGCGTCGGAGGTACCAGCGGCCTCAGGGATACCAGCGCTCACAGGAGAGTGAGCACTGTCGGCCGCGTGGGCGTGGGCGTCGGCGGGCAGCGGCACGCTCGCGACCACCTCGAACCCGCCTTCCCTCCGGCTGCCGACGCGCAGGGAACCGTCGTGCAGAGCGATGCGTTCCCGCATGCCGAGAAGACCGTATCCGCTGCCGGTGACACCCCCGCCGGGCCCCCTGCCCGCGGTGGCCCCGGCGCCGTCATCGGTCACCTCCACGGTGACGCGGTCCGGGTGGTAGGCGAGCCGCACCGTCGCGCGGGCGGGCCCCGCGTGCTTGCGGGCGTTGGTCAACGCCTCCTGCACGACGCGGTAGAGGGTCAGCCCGACGGTCATCGGCACCGGGCGGGCCGGCCCGGTGACGTGGAGTTCGGCCGGCAGGCCCGCGGCGCCCGAATCGGCGACGAGCCGCTCGATGCCGTCCACCCCGGGCTGGGGCTCCGACGGCGCCTCCTCCAGCGTGTCGGTGCTGCGCAGCACCCCGAGGAGCTGCCGCATCTCCTGGAGAGCGGTGCGGCCGGACTCCTCCAGCGTCACCAGCGCCTCGCGGGCCGTCTCGGGGTCGCGGTCCAGGGTCGACCTGGCACCGCCCGACATCAGGTACATGGTGGTGATGTGGTGGGCCACGATGTCGTGGAGCTCCCGCGCGATGCGGCGGCGCTCCTCGGTCACCGCGCGGTCGGCGAGCAGCTTCCGGTTGATCTCCAGCTGCCGCTTCCACTGCCGCACGGCCAGGCTGATGGCGACGATGAGGCAGGGCGTGACCAGTACGTCGGTGAGGCCCACTCCCAGGAACGGCACGTCGTTGTGCCAGTACCGTGCGATCTGCACGGGCGCGGTGGCCACGATCGACAGCGCGACGGCACGCCGCCCGCTGTACCTGGCCACGGTGTAGAGGCCGACCGCGACGGCGCCGCCGTAGCTGTTCGTCATCGGCGTGCCCGGGTCGACGACCAGCCCCAGGTTGACGGCCAGCTGCACCACGAGGACCGCGCCGAGCACCGGCACGGGGTACTGGCGTCTGTAGAGCAGCGGGCCCAGGGAGACGACGACCAGCAGGAGACCCGCCACCGTGACGGGCGCCCCCGTGCCCTCCTCGCCCGGGGCGCAGTACGCCAGCACGTCGAGCCCCACCGCGACGACGGCGACCGCCACATCACCCGGCGTCGGCCGGGTCCGGCCCGTGGGCGGTACCGGCGGGAAGAAGTCGCGGCCCATCCGGGCGCCTCCAAGTCGAACAGTCGAACCAGTGCGTCGGGCTCCGATGTCCCGTCTCTCCGCACCATTACATCGCGGCCGCGAGGGCCGGTGATCCGCGCGGAGGCGGTTCTTCGGACCAGTACTGGAGTACTGTCCGCGCCGCCGTACCGGACCACGGTCACGGGCGCGTCCCCTCCCGGCGGCCGACGCTCCCGGCGGGTTCCGCGTGATGACCTGTTGGCATGATCCGCAAGCTGACCTCTTTCTCCACCAGGCACCGATGGCTGACCATCGTCGTCTGGACCGTCCTCGGAGCGGCACTGTCGTTCGTGGGGCAGACGATGATGTACGACGTCACCGACTCCCAGGCCGGGGACTTCCTGCCCAAGAAGTACGACTCGGCGGTGGCGCTGCGCATCGCGGAGGACGAGTTCGGCACCAAGCCCGACCCCAATGCCCTCACCGTGCTCGTCGCCAAGGACGACGGCGGCAGGCTCACCGCGGGCGACCAGCGGCGCATCGCGGACACCGCGGCGGAGCTCGGCCGGGAGCGGATCGTGGCGCCGAAGCCCGATCCGCTGATGAAGGACCACTCCCAGACCCCGCGCGTCTCGCCGGGAGCCGTGGCGCCGGACAAGACCTTCCGGCTCCTGACGGTGTCGTTCGACGGGAACCCGCAGGACCCCGGGCTCCAGGACGTCTACAAGAAGTTCCGCGACACCGCGAAGGACGAGTTCGCCGACGCGGACATGCGGGTCGGCTTCACCGGCGGCATCGCCTCCACGGTGGACGACACGGAGGCCGAGGAGCCCACGGCGAAGCTCGTCGGCAACCTGACGATGGGCCTCATCGTCCTCCTGAACGTGCTGGTCTTCCGCAGTCTCGCGGCCGCGTTCGTGCCGCTGATCGCGGTGGCGCTGATCGGCGGGGTCGCCTCGGGCACCGTGGTCGGCGCGGCGAAGCTCTTCGGCATCGACCTCGACGCGTCGACACCCTCGCTGATCGGTGTCGTCCTCATCGGCATAGGCATCGACTACTTCCTCTTCCTGATGTTCCGGTTCAGGGAACAGCTGCGGAACAACCCCGGGCAGCACGCCCGGGAGGCCGCGGCGGAGACGACCGGGCGGGTGGGCAGCGCGATCACGTCCGCGGCGCTGACGATCGTGGCGGCCTTCGCGACCCTGGGCCTGGCGAGCTTCGGGCAGTTCCGCGTCCTCGGCCCCGCCATCGCGCTCTCCGTACTCGTCATGCTCCTCGCCAGCCTCACGCTCATGCCGGCGCTCCTCGCCCTCTTCGGGCGCGGCATGTTCTGGCCCGCGCGCGCCTGGAAGAAGGAGCGCACCGACGGCTTCACCGCACGCCTGGGGCACGCGGTGAGCGGCAGGCCGCTGCGGTACGCCCTCGGCAGCCTGGTGCTGCTCGGCGCGCTGGGCGCGGGCGCGCTCGGCATCAAGATGAGCTACGACCAGCAGGGCCTGCACGAGACCGCCGCCACCAGGACCGCCGAGCAGATCTCGCGCAGCCTGCCCGCGGGCGTGTCCGACCCGCACACCGTGTACGTACGGAGCACGGACGGCGGTGCCATCGACAAGAGTTCACTCACCGGCATGACCCGCTCCCTCGCCAAGGCGGACGGTGTCGGCGAGGTGGGCAAGCCGGTCCTCAACAAGGACCGCACGGCCGCGCGGGTCGACCTGTTCCTGAGCGTCAAGTCCGATACGCAGAAGGCGCGCGACCTGGTCTCGGGACCCGTCAGGGAGACGGCCGCACGGACCGCCCCGCAGGGCACCGAGGCGTACGTCACGGGAACGGCCGCCGTCTTCGCCGACATCTCGGCGGCCGTCGAGAAGGACCTGCGCCTCGTCTTCCCGGTCGCGGCCCTGCTGATCGCGGGCATCCTCTTCCTGCTGCTGCGCTCCCTGCTCGCCCCGCTCGTGCTGATGATCGCCGTGGGGCTCGGGTTCCTGGCCACGCTCGGCTCCAGCACGCTGCTCTTCCAGCACGGCCTCGACCGGCCGGGGGTTTCGTTCACGCTGCCCCTGGTCCTCTTCCTCTTCGTCGTCGCCCTCGGCACCGACTACAACATCCTGATCACCGACCGCATCCGGGAGGAGATGGCGAAGCCGGTTCCGGCCCGGCAGGCGGTGGCCGAGGCGGTACGGCACACCGCGCCCGCCATCGCCACGGCAGGCATCGTGCTCGCGGGGTCCTTCGCGAGCCTCGCCGCGAGCCCCGCCACCCAGGAGATCGGCTTCGCCACGGGCCTGGGTATCCTCCTCTCCTCGCTGGTGCTCTCCCTCGTCCTGGTGCCGGCCCTGGCCGCGCTCTTGGGCCACAGCCTGTGGTGGCCCCGCAGGTCGGGTCGGCCCCACGGCCGCCGCCACGCCCCGGCGGACCACCCCGTCGACGCCCACCGGCCGACGGCCGAATCGTCGGCCGGCCACTACACCGGCTACACCGACTACACCGACTCCTACGAGGCGAGCCGGAGGTAGTCCGACCTCGGTTCGTGCGAGAGGGCCCCGCATCGCTTCGGCGGTGCGGGGCCCTGTTCGTCGTATGTCGGGTGCGGGGGCGTCGTGGCTGGGCGCGCAGTTCCCCGCGCCCCTGAAGGGGCGCAGCAGCCCGTGTCACACCGCCACCGACTCCTCCATCTCCTCCTCCTCGGCGTCCCGGGCCACCCGTGCGTGCCGCGCATGCGCGGTCGCCGAGGGCGCCTCGGCGCGCCCGCGCCGTTCCCAGAGCGCCGCGACGGCGACCACGAGCAGGCCGAGCAGCAGCCAGCCGGCCAGCGTCCAGACGTGGGTGCCGAGTCCGTGGCCGCCGAAGTAGAGGTGGCTGCGGATGCCCTCGACGAAGCCCGCGCCGTTCCAGAAGGCGTGCAGGGAGCCGAAGAAGCCGTTCTGAAGCTCGGGGCGGAAGAGCCCGCCGGACGTCGTGAAGTTGAGCATCACGAAGAGCACCATCATCGCCAGCGTCGTCCAGCGCTTGAGGAACGTGTGGAGGCCGACGCCGATGAAGAGGATGCCCGCCGAGTACAGCCAGCACATGGCCCACACGCCCCACAGCCCCTGGTGCACCAGGTGGAAGACCGGGCCCGCGAGCGCCGCGCCGATCAGGCTGACGGCGAAGGAGACACCCACGACGAGCCCCGCGCGGGCCCGCATCCGCAGCCCCGCGCCCGCCGCGCCGAGCACTGCCACCGACGCGTACGAGCCGATGCTCACGGCGACGAGCAGGAAGAACAGGCCCTGGCCCGTGGGGTCGTCGTCGACCGGGGCGGCCACGTCGGTGACCTTCAGCGGCCTGCCCTGCTCCGCCGCGACGGGCGTGAAGATCTTCTGCGCGGCGGTCGCGCTCATGTCGGATCCGGCGGTCGCCACGATCAGCTCGGGCGCCTTCGCGTCGGGGACGTAGGCACCCGCTATGTCCTGTGACTTGAGCGCGTCGACGGCCTGCGCGCGCGAGCCGAGGGTGCGTACGTCGAGGGCGTCGCCCGCCTTGTCCTTGACGGTCTGCGCGAAGGCCTGGGTCTGCGGCCCGGAGCCGACGACGGCGATCGGCATGTCGTTCGGCTCGGGCGTCACGAAGGCGCCCATGTAGGCGAGGCCCATGCCGAGGCACATCAGCAGGGGCGTGAGCAGGTGGAGGAGGACGTGGCGCAGGACGTCACGCAGTCGGGCGGCGGGTTCCGCGGGGGTGGCGGACATAGGGGGGACTCCGTGTTACTCGGCGACATCGACGGCAGGGATGGTTGGCATATACAACTCTCGTTGTGTTGTACTCTACAACCATTCGCGGGAGAGGGAGAAATCGTGACCGATCGAGACGGGTCCGGGGCCGAGGGCGGCGCCCGGGGCGAGTCCATCGACATCATTCAGCGGGAGATGACCGCGTTCGCCCGCCGGGCGCGCGCCACCGCCGCCCGGATGCACCCCGAGCTCTCGCTCGTGTCCTTCACGCTGCTCAGCCATCTCGAATATCAGGGGGGTTGCCGGGCCACGGACCTCGCCGCGCACTACACGCTCGACAAATCGACCATCAGCAGGCAGGTGGGTGCCCTGGAAAAGGCCGGGCTCGTCGAGCGGCGGCTCGATCCGGCCGACCACCGGGTGCACGTGCTGCACCTGACCGACCGGGGCAACGAGGTCCTCGCGCAGGTCGGCGCCGCCCGCCGGGTCGCCTTCCAGGAGCGGCTCGCGGGGTGGAGCGGGGCCGACCTGTCGCGGTTCGCCGAGTATCTGCTCCGCTACAACGAGGCGGCGGCCGCCGACGACAACCCCGCGTAGGGCGAGCGCGGATCACATAGATCTTGCACGAGACGTATCGTCTCGCTTAAGGTCTGGGCATGACCTCATCCGGGCCTGCCCACATCGCCATGTTCTCGATCGCCGCCCACGGGCACGTCAACCCGAGCCTCGAAGTGATCCGCGAGCTCGTCGCGCGGGGCCACCGCGTCACGTACGCCATCCCGCACGTCTTCGCGGACAAGGTCGCCGAGACCGGCGCCGAGCCCCGGCCCTACGCCACGACGCTGCCCTCCCCGGACGACGACCCGGAGGCCTGGGGCACCGAACTGATCGACAACATCGAGCCGTTCCTCGCCGACGCGATCCACGTCCTGCCGGAGCTGGCCCGCGCCTATGAAGGGGACGAGCCGGACCTCGTCCTGTACGACATCACCTCCTATCCGGCGCGTGTCCTCGCCCGCCGCTGGGGCGTCCCGGAGATCTCCCTCTCACCGAACCTCGTCGCCTGGGACGGTTACGAGGAGGAGGTCGCCGAACCGATGTACGCGGAGCTGAAGGCGACCGAGCGCGGCCGGGCGTACTACGACCGCTTCATCGGCTGGCTCGCCGAGAACGGCATCACCCAGCACCCCGACCCCTTCGTCGGCAGGCCGCCGCGCTCACTCGTGCTGATCCCGAAGGCGCTTCAGCCGAACGCCGACCGGGTCGACGAGGGCGTCCACACCTTCGTCGGCGCCTGCCAGGGCGACCGGGCGGCGCAGGGCGACTGGGAGCGGCCCGCGGACGGCGAGAAGGTGCTGCTCGTCTCGCTCGGCTCGGCCTTCACCAAGCAGCCCGGCTTCTACCGCGAGTGCGTCAAGGCCTTCGGCGACCTGCCGGGCTGGCACGTGGTGCTCCAGGTCGGCAAGCACGTCGACGCGGGCGATCTCGGGGACGTACCGGAGAACGTAGAGGTGCACCCCTGGGTGCCGCAGCTGGCCGTCCTCAAAAAGGCCGACGCCTTCATCACCCACGCCGGCGCGGGCGGCAGCCAGGAGGGGCTGGCCACCGCGACCCCGATGGTGGCCGTGCCGCAGGCCGTCGACCAGTTCGGCAACGCGGACATGCTCCAGGGCCTCGGCGTCGCCCGGCATGTGCCGATGGAGGAGGCCACCGCCGAGACGCTGCGCGAGGCCGTCCTCGCACTGGTGGGCGATCCCGAAGTGGCCCGCAGGCTGGGGGAGATCCAGCGGTCGATGGCGGCGGAGGGCGGCACGCGCAGGGCGGCCGACCTCATCGAGGAGGAGTTGGAGAAAGCGCGGCCCTGACGGCCCCGACGTGACGCTGTGTGACGCGGTTCCCTCGGCGGCCCAGATATTCGGTAACGCTCTGATAACGCGTCACCGTGCTGGAAGCCCCATTGACTCGCCCTGAAAGGTTGACTGTTACCCCCGGTCAAAGGTTGCACAGCGTAGATCTTGTTCCTTGGGCGAACCACTTCTTAGCGTGGGGTGAACTTTCGCCGAACGCCAGGAAGTTGACCCCCATGCGTCGAGACATACCGCCCCTCGCCGAGGTGCGCCGCATCACCGAGAAGAAGCGTGACGCGTGGTGGACCGTGTTGCTTGTCGACCCGGTCGCCACGCCGCTCGTGCGGCTCACCGCCAAGTACACGCGGATCACGCCGAACCAGATCACCTGGGGCGCGTTCCTTCTCGGGCTCGGCTCGGCGGCGTGTTTCGCGTTCGGCGACTGGAAGTGGCTCGCCCTCGGTGCGGTGATCTACCACTTCAGCTTCATCCTCGACTGCATGGACGGCAAGGTAGCCCGGCTCACCGGGCAGGGCTCGGTCTTCGGCGCCTGGCTGGACTTCGTCTTCGACCGGATCCGCGTCATGGTGTGCGGCGTCGCGCTGATGTGGGGCCAGTACGACCGCACCGGCGACACCCTCTACATCTGGCTCGCGCTCGCCGTCGTCGCGCTCGACACCCTGCGCTACATCAACTCGCTGGAGATCTTCAAGATCCGGCACACCATGCGCAAGCAGATCAAGTCGCGCATGCGGGCCGCGCGGCGCGCGCAGAACGAGGCGGAGCTCGCCTTCATGGAGGACCTGCTGCGGGACAACCCGTCGGCGGACATCGAGCAGGACCTGCAACGGGCCGCGGGCGAGGCGCCCTACGCCCAGCCGTCCCAGGACGCCGGCGCCGAGGGGGAGACGGCGCCGGTGCGTCCGAAGGCCCAGGTGATCGACCTGCACCAGGAGTTCCGGCGGAAGTTCCCCGCGTATCTGCGGGCCCGCTCCTTCCTGCTGCGCCACCGCATCCGCGCGCACCTGGTGAGCGGGATCGAGTTCCAGATGGGCGTCTTCATGATCGGCCCGCTCTTCGACGCGGTGATTCCCGCGACGATCGTCTCGGGCGCGCTCCTGCTGGTCTTCGAGCTCGCCATCATCTACAAGCTGCTGCTCTCGACCCGTGACTTCACGCGGACGATCGACTCCTTCGAGGAGCAGAAGGTCCCCGCCGCGGCCTGAGGCGCGAGTGCCCGTACGCCTCCTTGCGGCGCCGGACGAGCTGGTTCCCCCAGTGCGTCCGGCGTCGTCGCGCGTGTGGCGCGAAACGCCTTCTGTTACCGGGAGTTGGGGGTGCTGTGGCCCGGGATGTCCGCTCCTGGCAGCACAGTTCCGGTTTGTTATTACGGAACCTTGTTGAACAAGTCACAGCTGCATGTAGGTATTGATCTGCGCGCGTCAATCAGACAGGGTTTCGTCCCAACACCCGGAGATCTTCCGGCCCGAGAGGGATGCCGCGACGAACTTGTCGCCACGGCAGGCCCTGGGCGAAACAGCTGAATAAACCCCCCACATCCCCCCACACAGCACTGAGGAGACCCCTCTTCATGGCAACTCACAAGCGTGCCCGCACGATGAAGCTCACCGCCGCGATAGCCACCGCCGCCACCGCGGTCGGTGTCACCGTCTTCGCGACCTCCTTCGCCGGTGCGGCCACCCCCGCCGAGGGCAAGGTGTACGGCCTGAACGCCAAGGGCGCCGTGGCCGGCAGCTACATCGTGATGCTCGACGAGAAGGTCGGCAAGGACGGCAAGTCCGACCTGGCCGAGGAGTACGGCGGCGAGCTCAAGCGCAACTACTCCTCCGCGATCAACGGCTTCTCCGCCAAGGGCCTCAGCGAGACCGAGGCCAAGCGCCTGGCCGCCGACCCGGCCGTCGGCAAGGTCGTCCAGTCGAAGAAGTTCACCATCGACGCGACCCAGGACAACCCGCCGTCGTGGGGCCTGGACCGCATCGACCAGGCCGACACCGCGGCCGACAAGAAGTACACCTACCCCGACGCCGCGGGCGAGGGCGCCACCGCGTACGTCATCGACACCGGTGTCCGCGTCAGCCACAAGGACTTCGGCGGCCGTGCCGTCTCCGGCTTCGACGCCGTCGACAACGACGACAACGCCGACGACGGCAACGGCCACGGCACGCACGTCGCCGGCACCATCGCCGGTGAGGCGCACGGCGTCGCCAAGAAGGCGAAGATCGTCGCCGTCCGCGTCCTCGACGACCAGGGCTCCGGCACCACCGAGCAGGTCGTCGCGGGCATCGACTGGGTCACCAAGAACCACCAGGGCCCGTCCGTCGCCAACATGAGCCTCGGCGGCGGAGCCGACGAAGCGCTCGACGCGGCCGTCCAGAAGTCCATCGACGCGGGCGTCACCTACGCGGTGGCCGCGGGCAACGAGTCGACCGACGCCTCCCAGGGCTCCCCGGCCCGCGTGAAGGACGCCATCACGGTCGCCTCCTCCACCAAGGACGACGAGCAGTCGGACTTCTCCAACTACGGCCCCGCCGTGGACATCTACGCCCCGGGCTCGGACATCACGTCCTCCTGGAACACCGGTGACGACGCCACCAACACCATCTCCGGTACGTCGATGGCGACCCCGCACGTCGTGGGCGCCGCCGCCGTCTACCTCGCCGCGCACCCGGACGCCAAGCCCGCGGACGTCGCCAAGGCGCTGACCGACGGCGCCACCCCCGACAAGATCTCCAACCCGAGCGAGGGCACGCCCAACAAGCTCCTGAAGGTCGTCGAGTAACCCTCGCCACCCGCTGAGCCGCGGCCGTCGTGCCCACCCCCACGGGGCACGGCGGCCGCTCTATCGTGTGCGCATGGCGATCAAGACATACGCGGCGCTGCTGCGCGGCATCAACGTGGGCGGCCACAAGAAGGTGCCGATGGCCGACCTGCGGGCGCTCCTTGCGGGGCTCGGCCACGGCGGCGTACAGACGTATCTACAGAGCGGCAACGCCGTCTTCACCGCGGACCACGGCGACGAGGAGTCCCTGGCGGCCGAGGTGCGGGCGGCGACCGAGGAGCGCTTCGGCTTCGCCGTGGACGTCATCGTGCGCGACGGCGCCTACCTGAAGGCGGTGGCCGACGCCTGCCCGTTCCCCGCCGCCGACCTGCTGCCCAAGCAGCTGCACGCCACCTACTTCTCCGCGCCGGTCACCCCGGAACGCTTCGCGGCGATCCGCCAACCCGACTTCCTGCCCGAGGAGTTCCGCCTCGGCGACCGCGTCCTCTACCTGTACGCGCCCGACGGCCTCGGCCGCTCCAAGCTCGCCGAACAGCTGGCCGGGCCCGCCCCGACCAAGGGCGTCGTCGCCACCACCCGCAACTGGAACACCGTCACGCGACTCGTGGAGATGACCCATGGCTGACCGCACCGCCGCCGTCGAGGCCGCCATCGAGGGCGAGCTGCGCCTCCTCGACCCCGAGGTGCGCGCGTCGCCCGAACTCTTCGGAGCGCTGCTGCACCCGGAGTTCACCGAGTTCGGCGCCTCCGGCACGCAGTGGGACCGCGCCTCCATCATGCGGGTCCTCACCGCGAGCCCGGCGCCCGGCGCCCGCCCCTTCACCACCTCCCGCATGAGGGGCGTCCAGCTCGCCGACGACCTGGTGCACCTCACCTTCGACACGGACGCCAACGGCCGCCGCGCGCACCGCAGTTCACTGTGGCGACGTACCGAAGGCACCTGGCGGCTCTGGTTCCACCAGGCGACACCGTTCAGCGAGGAGTAAGTGGCCCGCGCGGATGAGGCGGCAATGGCCCAGAAGTCTGTGCCATTCGCTGGTTAGTGTCGGGGCATGACGAACCCCGACGCCGCACCCGGCGCCACCGCTCCCGCCGTCCCCTCCGCCCCGACCCGGGTCGACTTCTACTTCGACCCGGCCTGCCCCTTCGCCTGGATCACCTCGCGCTGGATCCTGGAGGTCGAGGCCCACCGCGCCCTCGACGTCCGCTTCCACGTGATGAGCCTCTTCTTCCACAACGAGGGCAACGAACTCCCCGACTGGTACCGGGACCTGGTCGACCGCTCGCTCACCCTGACGAGGATCGCCGCGGCCGCCGCGGACCGGCACGGCGACAAGGTCCTTCGCGACCTCTACACCGCCTTCGGGACCCGCGTCCACGACGACGGGAACGAGGACTTCGAAGCGGTCGCCGCGCAGGCCCTGGCCGAGCTAGGGCTGCCGGCCGGGCTCGCGGCGGCGGCGCACGACGCCTCGTACGACGACCTGCTGCGCCGCAGCCACGACGCGGGCAAGGACCCCGAGGCCGGCGGCTATGTGGGCACGCCGACGATCCACGTCGACGGCACCGTCTGGTTCGGGCCCGTGCTGCGCGCGATCCCGCGCGGCGAGGAGGCGGCCCGGCTCTTCGACAGCTTCCGCGTCCTCGCGGGCCACCCGGACTTCTTCGAGTTGAAGCGCACCCGCACCGGCGGCCTCGACTTCTCCTGAGACCCGGCCGCAGGGCTCAGCCCGCGGCGCGCCGCGACGTCATCTGGAGGGTGAGCGAGCCGCCCTCCTCGGGGACCGCGCGACGCCGCGTGTAACCGAGGCGTTCGAGGACGGAGAGGGAAGGGACGTTCTCCGAGTCGACGGTCGCGTGCACCTCGGTCAGGCCCAGGGTCTCGTGCCCGTACGAGGTGAGGAGCCGCGCCAGCTCGGTGCCGAGCCCGAGCCCCCAGGTCTCCCTGGAGAGGCCGTAGACGATCTCGTGGCCGTCGAGCCAGCTCTCCGGCGAGGGCTTGACCTCGGCGTGGCCGGCGTAGCGGCCCTCGTACCGGACGGCCCACACGGGGAAGCGCCCCTCCGCGTAGACACGGCTGAAGATACGGCCGAACAGCGCCCGGTCCTCCGCCTCGCTCTGCATCCCGTCCCCGAACCAGCGCCCCACCGCCTCGTCCTGGAAGAGCGCGACGAAGTCGGCCTCGTCGGAGGCGAGATAAGGGGAGAGGGCGAGGCGTTCGGACCGCAGTTCGGGTGTCATCCGTGTGACGGTAGGGGGCGGGGTGCGGGGGTGCCAACGCAATTACCGTACGGCGCTCAGCCGACCGCCCGCGGCAGTCCGATCGGGTTCGGGAACGGCAGGACGTCCGAGTCCAGGATGTGGCGGGCCGCCGGCTCCAGCGCGGCGAGGAGCGCCTCCGTCTCCTTGTGGTGCAGCGGGCGCAGCATGCGTGCCGCGAGGCGGTCCGTGTCGTCCTCGATCAGCTCCCGCTCGGTGAGGCCGTGGTCGGTGACCCGGCCCAGCGCGTCGAGCAGGCCGAGGCCGCGCAACCGGTCCACGGAGACCTCCCACTCCTCCTCGGTCCAGCCCCGGTCCTGCCGGATGCCGGCCGCGTCCACCCGCTCGGTCGCGGCGGCGAGGACGAGGCTCTCGCGGGCGTCCAGGCCGCGGTCGGCGAGGACGGCGACATGCGCGTCACCGCGGAACTCGCGGACACAGGTGCACAGTTGCCAGAGCCGCTCGACCGGGTCGGCACGGTCCACCAGGTCGCGGTTGGCGGCGAACAGCGGGCGGGCGAGCGACGGGGCGTCCTCCACCATGGCCATCAAGGGACCGTTGACCGCGGCCGCCAAGGTCCCGACGGACGGCACGAGTTCGCGCAGGGCGGCGGCCGTGACGCGGGCGCGCTCCTCGACGACGCGGTCCGGTGACGCGTACTCCCACGCGGACGGCAGGGCCCGCGCGACCATGCCGGGGGAGAAGACACCCAGTGCCGCGGCGGCGACGCCGGGGCCGACGCGGCCCATCGGCGCGGTGCGGACCGCGAAGTAGCCCATCCAGAAGCCCTTGAGGCCCACGGCCCGGCCGAGGCCGCGGCAACGGTCCTCGAAGTAGACCACCGCGTGCAGGGGTTCGGTGCGCAGCCACAGCGTGCGGGATCGGCTCGGGGTCATGAACCCACAAGCTAGGCCAGTGCGGGAGTCCGCGCCAGGGGAGCAACGGGGCAGGTGCCAGGCGCATAGGCCTCGTCGTAGCGCCGTACCAGGAGCCGGGCGAGCGCCGGCGCGGGCCCGAGGACGTCCGCGAGGACGTCGGCGCCGGCCGCGCCCCGGGTGATGCGGTCCGGCAGGAAGCCGGGGGCCAGGACGTAGGGCGCGACGGCCACCCGGCGCACCCCGGCCACGGCCCGCAGCTCGCGCACGGCGTCCTCCGTGCGCGGCAGGGACGCGGAGGCGAACGCAGGCCGCACGGCGCACCAACCGGTGTGCCGCCACTCCCGCGCGATGTCAGCGATCACTGCGATCGCCTCCGGGTCCGACGACCCCGCCGAGGCCAGGACGACCCCGGTCGAGGACTTGTCGGCGGGGTCGAGCCCCGCCTCGTACAGCCGCTGCTCCAGGGCGGACAGGAGCAGCGGGGACGGGCCGAGCACCGCCGCCTGCCGGATACGCAGCGCCGGTGGCGCTTCGCGCAGCACCGCGGGGATGTCCGCCTTGGCGTGGAACGCCCGCGTCAGGAGGAGGGGCAGCGCCACGACGTCGCGTACGCCCTCGGCCGCGAGCCGCTCCAACACCCCCGGGACGGAAGGGGTGTCGAAGTCCAGGAAGGCCGTCTCCACCCGCAGCCCGGGGCGCAGCGACCGCGCCCGGCGCACCAGCGCGTGCACGGTCGCGGCGTGCCGCGGGTCGCGGCTGCCGTGGGCGACGACGAGGAGGACGGGGCGGACGGGACGGTGCACGGGACTCAGCTCCTCACGAGGAGGCCGCGGCTGCGCAGCACGCGCCGCTCCAGCGGGCTGAAGATCAGCAGGTCGATGGCGATGCCCACGATCAGGATGAGCAGGATGGCGAGGAAGATCATGGGCATGGAGCTGGCGTTGCGGCCGTTCTCCAGGAGCTGGCCGAGTCCGACGCCGAGCTCCGGCGAGGACGCGATGATCTCCGCGGCCATGAGGGAGCGCCAGGAGAACGCCCAGCCCTGCTTGAGCCCCGCGAGATAGCCGGGCAGCGCGGCAGGGAGCACGATGTGCCAGGTGTGGCGCAGGCCCGTCGCGCCGAGCGTGCGGCCCGCGCGCAGGAACAGCGGCGGCACCTGGTCGACGCCCGACACCAGGCCGTTGGCGATGGAGGGGACCGCGCCGAGCAGGATGACCGCGTACATCATCTTGTTCTCCAGGCCCAGCCAGAGCACCGCGGGCGGCACCCACGCCACCGAGGGCAGCGACTGGAGTCCGGAGAGGATCGGGCCGAGCGCGGCCCTGATGAACCGCACCCGCGCGACGATCAGGCCGAGCGGTGTGCCGATCGCGAGGGCCATCAGGAAGCCGAGCAGGCCGCGCGAGACGGAGGTCCAGATGTAGTCGAGGAGCGTGCCCTGCAACCACGCCTCGGTCACCTCGTCCCACACCGCGGACGGCGAGGGCAGCTTCGTCGGATCGTCGACGATCTCGAAGGAGACCAGTGCCTGCCACACGAGCAGGACGAGGAGGACCGCGGTGAGCGGCGGCACCACCTTCTGGACGAGGACCTGCCGCACCGGTGTGCGGGCGGGGCCCGCCTTCGTCTCCAGCGCGTCGAGGCCCGCCTCCAGGCCGGCGAGGTCCTGGCCGTCCCCGGCCTCCTTGACCGGTCCTGTCGTCTCAGTGCTGGCCATGGCGGCGGATCTCCCCACGCAGTTGTTCGGTGATCTCGACGGACAGTTCCGCCACGGCGGTGTCCTCGATACGGCGCGGGTGCTCGATGTCGACCCGCCACTCGTGCGCCACCCGGCCGGGACGCGACGAGAGGAGCACGACGCGCTGGGCGAGGCGCACGGCCTCGCGGACGTTGTGCGTGACGAAGAGGACGGAGACGTTCGTCTCGCGCCAGATGCGGGTCAGCTCGTCGTGCAGCACGTCGCGCGTGATGGCGTCCAGCGCCGCGAACGGCTCGTCCATCAGCAGCAGCCGGCTGTCCTGGGCCAGCGCGCGGGCGAGCGCCACCCGCTGGCGCATGCCGCCGGACAGTTCGTGCACCCGCTTGCCGTACGCGCCCTGGAGCCGGACGAGTTCGAGGAGCTCCTCGGCCTTCGGGCGGCGCTCGGCCTTCGGCACGCCGCGCAGCTTCAGGGCGAGCTCGATGTTCTTGCCCGCGGTCAGCCACGGGAAGAGGGCGTGCTCCTGGAACATCAGGGCCGGGCGGCCGTCCGTCGCGATGGTGCCCGCGGACGGCTCGTCGAGCCCGGCGACCAGGTTGAGCAGCGTCGACTTGCCGCAGCCGGAGGCTCCCAGGAGGGTGACGAACTCGCCCGGCGCGACATCGAGCGTGATGTCGTCCAGGACCAGCTGGGGTCCGGCGGGACCGCCGAAGGACTTCGAGACGTGCTCGATCCGCGCGGCGTGCCCGGCCGTGGTGCGGGTGTCCTCCGCGGCCTTGGCGAGGGTGGATGCCATGGTCGTCACCTCCTGGGAACGGGTCGTGGTCCTGGGCTACTTGACGCCGAGGCCGGCGTCGTCGACCGGGGACTCGCCCGCGGCCTTGAGAACCTTGTTCAGCGGGCGGAGGTCGTAGATGCCCTTGAGGTCGGGTTTCTCCAGGAGGCCGGCCTTGACGGCGTGGTCCGCCTCCGCTTCGAGGGTGGCGGCCAGCGGGTCGTCGGTCGTCTCGATCGACTGCCACGCCGGGTCGAGCACCTCGGCGGGCAGCGCCTTGCCGGAGTCCGCCTTCAGCCGTGCGTTCGCGGCCGCCTTGGCCTTCTCCGGGTTCTTCTCGATCCACGCGTTGGTCTTCACGGCGCCGCGCAGCACGGCCTCGACGACCTTCGGGTGCTCCTTGAGGAACTCCTGCCGCACGATGATGTTCGTGATCACGAACTTCTTGTCCGGCCACAGGTCGGCCTCGTCGAGCAGCACCTTGCCGCCCTCGGTGACCAGCTTGGACGCGGTCGGCTCGGGCACCCACGCGCCGTCGATGGAGCCGGACCTGTAGGCGTCGGGGGTGATCTTGTTGTCGGTGCGGACCACCGACACGTCGCCCTTGCCGCTCTCCGCGTCGACCTGCCAGCCCCGCTCGGCGATCCAGTTGAGGAAGGCGACGTCCTGGGTGTTGCCGAGCTGCGGCGTCGCTATCTTCTTGCCCTTGACGTCGTCCAGGGACTTGATCTTCTCGGGGTTCACCACGAGCTTCACGCCGCCGGACGCGGAGCCGCCGATGATCCGCAGGTTCTTGCCCTGCGACTTGGTGTAGCCGTTGATGGCGGGCGACGGGCCGATCCAGCCGATGTCGATGGAGCCCGCGTTGAGCGCCTCGATCTCGGAGGGGCCCGCGTTGAACTGCGCGTACTTCGCCTCCGTGCCGCCGAGCTCCTTCTGGAACAGGCCCTCCTGGCTGCCGACGAGTGCGGTGGCGTGGGTGAGGTTCGGGAAGTAGCCGATCTTCACGCTGTCCAGGCCGTCGATCTTCTCGGCGCCCTCGGCGACCTTGGACTTCTCGTCGGTGTCGGCCGCCTCGGAGCCGTAGCCGCAGGCGCCGAGCGCCAGGGCGAGGAGGGGCAGTGCCGCGAGGGCGGCGAGTCGGGTGCGTGGTGCAGGCACGGGAGGTGGTCCTCTCGTTGGCCCGGTCTCACGCCGTCAGGTCGTGGCCGGGAGGTCGGCAGGTCTTCGTCTTGCGCAGGAGGGTGCGTGGGCGCGCGAGCGGTGCGCGTACGTCTTCACGCACATCGCGCGACCCCGCCCTGTCCGCTGCCGAGGGCGCCGCTGCCGATGCGGCCGCCCTCCTTCGCGAACGTCGCGAACACGTCGACGCAGGTCATGGTCAGAAGTCCCAGCCCTCGTCGTCGGCCGCGGAGCCGGTCTCCGCCACGGCGTCGGCCGGCGCGGCGAACGCGTCGCCCGCCATGCCCGCCGCGAGCGTCGTGCCGTCCGCCGGGTCGATGAGCAGGAACGAACCGGTGCGGCGCGAGTCGGCGTAGGAGTCGAGGGCGAGCGGCTCGGCGGTGCGGACCTTCACGCGGCCGATGTCGTTGGCGACGAGCCGGCCGGGCTCGGGGTGCTGGGAGAGGTCGTCGAGGGTGAGCCGCGACGGGATCTCCTTCACGATCGCCTTGACCGTGCGGGTGGTGTGCTTGAGCAGCACCCGCTGGCCGACGGTGAGCGCGGTGTCCGCGACGTGGCAGACCGTCGCCTCGACGTCCTGCGTGGTCGGCGGGGCGTCACCGCTCGGCACGATCAGATCGCCGCGCGAGATGTCGATGTCGTCCTCCAGGAGGAGGGTGACGGACTGCGGCGTCCACGCGACGTCCACCGGGGTGCCCAGCAGATCGATCCCGGCGACCTTCGAGCTCCGCCCGGAGGGCAGCACCGTCACGGACTCGCCGACCCGGAACGCGCCGGCCGCGATCTGTCCCGCGTAACCGCGGTAGTCGGGGTGCTCGGGCGTCTGCGGGCGGATCACGTACTGGACGGGCAGGCGGGCGTGGCAGGTGGCCAGGTCGTGGCTGACCGGGACGGTCTCCAGGTGTTCCAGGACGGTGGGGCCGCCGTACCAGTCCATGTTCGAGGACGGCTCGACGACATTGTCACCGGCCAGCGCCGAGATCGGGATCGCGGTGATCTCCGGGACGCCCAGCTCGCCCGCGTACGCGGTGAACTCCTCGGCGATCTTCGCGAAGACGGTCTCGTCGTAGGCGACCAGGTCCATCTTGTTGACGGCGAGCACGACGTGCGGGACGCGCAGGAGCGCGGCCACGGCGGCGTGCCGGCGGGTCTGCTCGATGACGCCGTTGCGGGCGTCGACCAGGACCACGGCGAGGTCGGCGGTGGACGCGCCGGTGACCATGTTCCGGGTGTACTGCACGTGCCCGGGGGTGTCGGCGAGGATGAACCGGCGCCGGGCGGTGGCGAAGTAGCGGTAGGCGACGTCGATGGTGATGCCCTGCTCGCGCTCGGCCCGCAGGCCGTCCGTGAGCAGCGCCAGGTCGGGCGCGTCGGCGCCGCGGCTCGCCGAGACGCGCTCCACGGCCTCCAGCTGGTCGGTCAGGACCGACTTGGAGTCGTGCAGAAGGCGCCCGACCAGGGTGGACTTGCCGTCGTCGACGGAGCCGGCGGTGGCGAACCGCAGCAGGGTGGTGGCCGACAGCTGCTCGGTGGAGAGCGGCAGGACCGGCTCGGTGGTGCTGTTGTTGCTCATGGTTAGAAGTACCCCTCGCGCTTGCGGTCTTCCATCGCGGCCTCGGAGAGCTTGTCGTCGGCCCTCGTCGCCCCGCGCTCGGTCAGCCGCGACGCGGCGATCTCGGTGATGACGGCGTCCAGCGTGGTGGCGTCGGAGTCGACGGCGCCGGTGCAGGACATGTCGCCCACCGTGCGGTAGCGGATCAGCCGCCTCTCGACCGTCTCGCCCTCCTTGGGGCCGCCCCACTCGCCGGCGGTCAGCCACATCCCCGAGCGCCGGAACACGTCCCGCTCGTGCGCGAAGTAGATCCGCGGGAGCTCGATCTTCTCGCGGGCGATGTACTGCCACACGTCCAGCTCGGTCCAGTTGGAGAGCGGGAAGACGCGGACGTGCTCGCCGGGGGCGTGCCGGCCGTTGTAGAGCTGCCACAGCTCGGGGCGCTGGCGGCGCGGGTCCCACTGCGAGAACTCGTCGCGCAGCGAGAACACCCGCTCCTTGGCGCGCGCCTTCTCCTCGTCGCGGCGTCCGCCGCCGAAGACCGCGTCGAACTTCTCGCTCTGGATCTTCTCGGTGAGCGGCACGGTCTGGAGCGGGTTGCGCGTCCCGTCGGGCCGCTCGCGCAGCTTGCCCGCGTCGATGTACTCCTGCACCGAGGCGACGTGCAGTCGCAGCCCGTGCTCGGCGACCACGCGGTCGCGGTACTCGATGACCTCGGGGAAGTTGTGTCCCGTGTCGACGTGCAGCAGCGAGAAGGGGACCGGCGCGGGGGCGAACGCCTTCAGCGCCAGATGCAGCATGACGATGGAGTCCTTGCCGCCGGAGAAGAGGATCACCGGCCGCTCGAACTCGCCCGCCACCTCGCGGAAGATGTGCACCGCCTCGGACTCCAGGGCGTCCAGGTGGCTGAGCGCGTAGGGGCTGTCGGTGCCCTCGCCGGTCACGGTGGCAACAGTGGTCATGACAGACCCCTCTCGGTGAGCAGCGCGTGGAGAGCCGCCGCCGACTCCTGCACGGTCTGGTTCTGCGACTCGATGCGCAGGTCGGGCGAGTCCGGCGCCTCGTACGGGTCGTCGACCCCGGTGAGACCGGAGATCTCGCCCTTCGCCTGCTTGGCGTACAGACCCTTCACATCGCGTACGGAGCACACCTCGACGGGCGTCGCGACATGCACCTCGATGTACGCGGTGTCGTTCGCCTGGTGGCGCTTGCGCACCGCCTCGCGGCTGTCCGCGAACGGCGCGATCACCGGGACGAGCGCCAGCACGCCGTTGCGGGCGAGGAGTTCGGCGACGAAGCCGATGCGCTGCACGTTGGTGTCCCGGTCCTCGCGGCTGAAGCCGAGGCCCGCCGAGAGGAACTCGCGGATCTCGTCGCCGTCGAGCACCTCGACGCGGCGGCCCGCCGCGCGCAGGCGGCCCGCCAGTTCGTACGCGATGGTGGTCTTGCCGGCGCTGGGCAGGCCGGTGAGCCAGACGGTGGCTCCGGTCGTCACGTGGTTCTCCCGGGTCTGTTGCTGCTGTGTCTGCGTCCGCTGCTGCGTCTGCGGCGCGGTCATCAGTGGATCCCGCACTCGGTCTTGGCGTTGCCCGCCCAGCGCCCCGCGCGGGCGTCCTCGCCCGCCAGGAGGCGGCGGGTGCAGGGAGCGCAGCCCACCGAGCCGTAGCCGTCCATCAGGAGGGGGTTGGTGAGGACGCCGTGCTCGGCGACGTACGCGTCGACGTCGTCCTGCGTCCAGCGGGCGATCGGCGAGATCTTGACCTTGCGGCGCTTCTCGTCCCAGCCGACGACCGGGGTGTTCGCGCGGCTCGGCGAGTCGTCGCGGCGCAGCCCGGTGGCCCACGCGGTGTAGTTCGCGAGGCCCTCCTCCAAGGGCTGCACCTTCCGCAGCTTGCAGCACAGGTCCGGGTCGCGGTCGTGCAGCCGCGCGCCGTACACGGAGTCCTGCTCGGCGACGGACTGACGGGGCGTCAGCGTAATGACGTTGACGTCCATGACGGCCTCGACGGCGTCACGGGTTCCGATGGTCTCCGGGAAGTGGTAGCCGGTGTCCAGGAACACGACGTCGACGCCGGGCATGGCCCGCGAGGCGAGGTGGGCGACGACCGCGTCCTCCATCGAGGAGGTCACGCAGAAGCGTGTCCCGAAGGTGTCGGCGGCCCATTGGAGGATCTCCAGGGCGGAGGCGTCCTCCAGGTCGCGCCCGGCCTGCTCGGCGAGTGCCTTCAACTCGTCGTCGGTGCGCGCCTTCTTGTCCTGAGCAGTCGTCATATCTGGTTCTCTCCACTGCTGGTGTGCTGAACGCCCCGGGCGAGCAGCCCGAGGAACTTCAGCTGAAAGGCCCGGTTGCACGCCGCGCATTCCCACGCGCCGTGCCCGGCCTCGTGGGGGCGCAGGTCCTCGTCGCCGCAGTAGGGGCAGTGGAACGGGGCGGCACGCTCGCTCACTTGAGGGCCTCCTCGGACGCGCGCGCGGTCCACGCGGCGAAGCGCTCGCCGTCCTCGCGCTCCGCCTGGAAGTGTCCGAGGACGCGCTCGATGTAGTCGGGCAGCTCGGCCGCGGTGACCTTCAGGCCGCGGACCTTGCGGCCGAAGCCGGCGTCGAGCCCGAGGGCGCCGCCCAGGTGCACCTGGTAGCCCTCGACCTGGTTGCCGTCGGCGTCGAGCATGAGCTGGCCCTTGAGGCCGATGTCGGCGACCTGGATGCGGGCGCAGGCGTTCGGGCAGCCGTTGATGTTGATGGTGATCGGCTCGTCGAACTCCGGGATGCGGCGCTCCAGTTCGTCGATGAGGGAGGCGCCGCGCGCCTTCGTCTCGACGATGGCGAGCTTGCAGAACTCGATGCCGGTGCAGGCCATCGTGCCGCGCCGGAACGGCGAGGCGTTGACCCGCAGGTCGAGCGCTTCGAGTGCGGAGACGAGCGAGTCGACCTGCTCCTGCTCGACGTCGAGCACGATCATCTTCTGTTCGGCGGTGGTGCGGAGCCGGCCCGAGCCGTGCGCCTCGGCGACCTCGGCGATCTTCGTGAGGGTGGCGCCGTCGACGCGGCCGACGCGGGGCGCGAAGCCGACGTAGAAGCGGCCGTCCTTCTGCCGGTGGACGCCGAGGTGGTCGCGCCAGGTGCCGGCGGGCTGCTCCGGGGCGGGCCCGTCGACCAGCTTCCGCTGGAGGTACTCGTCCTCCAGGACCTGCCGGAACTTCTCCGGACCCCAGTCGGCGACGAGGAACTTCAGGCGGGCGCGGTTGCGCAGCCGGCGGTAGCCGTAGTCGCGGAAGATGCCGATGACGCCGCCGTACACGTCCGGCACTTCGTCGAGCGGCACCCAGGCGCCGAGGCGCACGCCGAGCTTGGGGTTGGTGGAGAGGCCGCCGCCGACCCACAGGTCGAAGCCGGGGCCGTGCTCGGGGTGGTGGACGCCGACGAAGGCGACGTCGTTGATCTCGTGCGCCACGTCGAGCTGCGGCGAGCCGGAGATCGCGGTCTTGAACTTGCGGGGCAGGTTCGAGAAGTCGGGGTTGCCGATGAAGCGGCGCTGGATCTCGTCGATGGCGGGGGAGCCGTCGATGATCTCGTTCTCGGCGACGCCCGCCACGGGGGAGCCGAGGATCACGCGGGGCGTGTCACCGCAGGCCTCCGTGGTCGAGAGCCCGACGGCTTCGAGCCGCCGCCAGATCTCGGGGACGTCCTCGATGCGGATCCAGTGGTACTGGATGTTCTGCCGGTCGGTGAGGTCGGCGGTGCCGCGCGCGAACTCCTGGGAGATCTCGCCGATGACGCGCAGCTGCTCGGTGGTCAGCCGCCCGCCGTCGACGCGCACCCGGAGCATGAAGTACTCGTCGTCCAGCTCCTCCGGCTCCAGGATCGCGGTCTTGCCGCCGTCGATCCCGGGCTTGCGCTGGGTGTACAGCCCCCACCAGCGCATCCGGCCACGGAGATCGTTCGGGTCGATGGAGTCGAATCCACGCTTCGAGTAGATCGTCTCAATACGTGTCCGCACATTGAGACCGTCGTCGTCCTTCTTGAACTGCTCGTTCCCGTTGAGCGGCGTGAAGTGACCTGCGGCCCACTGGCCCTCGCCGCGGTGACGGCTCGCCTTGCGGCGGGGCGTGGCTGGGGCGGGCTTCTCTGGCGTGGTGGGCATCGGAGTACGTCCTTCGGGCAGCGGAAACATGCGGCTCTGACCTGCGGGGATGGGCACACGGAAGCGTGTGCGCGCGGCGCTGCGCAGGGAGGGAGTCAGGAGGGATCGGTGATCAGATGTGCGGCGGTGCTGAACTGATCAGCAGGCCGGACACATGGCGCTGGACATGCGGCCGAGGTCGACGTGACGTCGACTCACCAAGGCGTTTCCAGTGCGATCCATGCCGGAAGCGTGTCATGGGACTTTCGGCCCAGTCCAGCATTATCCAAAATGCGGACACCGTTGTCCCGCATCGTGGACAACGGTGTCGTGGATCACTTGTAGGACTCAGCCGCGGTGGGCTCCCGGCCAGGGACCGGGGGTCGGAACGTCCGCCTCCAGTTCAACTTTGGTGTCGAAGAGCTTGAAGCCGCGCCGCTGGTAGTTCTCCATGGCGTGCTCGCCGTCCTTGGAGCAGGTGTGCAGCCAGACCCGCTCGGTCGGCGCGAGCCCCGGCCACCGCCCGGCCAGGTCCCAGGCGCGCGCGACGCCCTGCGACAGGAGGTGGCCGCCGATGCGGCGCCCCCGGAAGGCGGGCAGCAGACCGAAGTAGACGATCTCCACGACGCCCTCCGCCGCGTCCCCGTTCTCCCCGCGCGCCGCCAGCTCCACATATCCGGCGGGCGTCCCCTTCTCGTACGCGACCCAGGTCTCCACGCCCGGCCGGTCCAGCAGCTTCTGCCACTCCGCGTAGGTGAGGGAGAGCCGGTCGGACCAGTGGATGTCCCCGCCGACGGACGCGTACAGGAACCTGCTGAACTCGGGCGAGGGCACTTCGGCGCGCACGATCCGGACGTCGCCGTCGGGCGCGGCGGCCGGGAGCAGATCGGTGGGAGAGGTCTGCTCAAGGGACCAGGTGGTGACTGTGATGCTCATACGGCACAGAGAATCATGGGCGCCCGAGGACAGGTTCTCAGGGCTCCGCGACCCGTCTCGCCGCGCGGACCGCCGGCGCCGTCGAGTGGGGCAGCAGGTCCACCGGACGCTCCGGCATGACCACGTCGACGTCGACGTCCTCGTGGAAGCGGTAGGGCCGGTGGGCCAGCAGACCGCCCAGGTAGCGCCGCACGCGGGACAGCTCGGCGCGGACCGTCACCGTGCGCGCCGGGTCGCCGAACATGTCCTCGGCGAGACCCGAGGCGGTGCGCCCGGTGCGGTAGGTGCACAGAAGATAGAGGAGCTCGGCGTGGCGCGGGCTCAGCTCGTGCGTCCAGTCGTGGGCGCCGCCGAGCACCGAGAGCGTCCAGCGGCGCGGGCTGCTCACGTCCAGGACGAGCCGGGTCGCGGTGACGGGCCTTGGCACCTCGCCGGGCTCCTCGACGCGCAGCA
Source organism: Streptomyces sp. NPDC030245 (assembly GCF_055572995.1). Classification (NCBI taxonomy): domain Bacteria; kingdom Bacillati; phylum Actinomycetota; class Actinomycetes; order Kitasatosporales; family Streptomycetaceae; genus Streptomyces; species Streptomyces sp. NPDC030245. The sequence goes on from NZ_JBVICF010000003.1 coordinate 532,062, forward strand.
GCCAGCCGCCGGCCAGCGGCTCCACCAGGCAGGAGCCGAGGGAGGGCAGCCAGGTGCGGCCGGGGCCGAAGGCCTTGGGGAGCGCGAGGCGGTCCGCCGGGGGCATGCCGGTGACCGCGGCGGTCCAGCCGTGCGCGTCCACCGCCAGCGCCCGCCCGTCGAGCCGGGCGAGGACCGGCGCGGCCACGGCCCGCAGCCGGTCGAGCGCCGTCACGTGCCGGTCGCGCAGCCGGGCCTCGGCGAGCTTGGCCGCCGAGTCGACCAGCGCGAGGGTCGCCGGATGGATGGTCTGGAGCGGCCCGCTCACGTCGACCACGCCGAGCAGCCTGCCGTCCCGCGGGTCGGTCACCGGCGCGCCCGAGCACGTCCACGGGTGGTGGGTCTGCACGAAGTGCTCGGCGGAGAACACCTGCACGGGGCGGCGCACCACCAGCGGCGTCCCGATGCCGTTCGTGCCGACGACGCCCTCCCCCCAGTCCGCGCCCGGTGCCAGGCCGTGCGTGTCCGCCTGGCGCAGCACCGCGGCGCTGCCCTCGCGCCACAGCACCCGGCCCTCCGCGTCGCAGACGACCATGATGTGCTGCGCGGCGTCCGCCACGGAGACCAGGGCGTTGCGCAGGACGGGCAGGACCTCCAGGAGCGGCGAGGTGCGGCGCCGCTCCTCCAGCTCCTCGCCGGTCAGCAGCCGGGACCGGAAGTCGTGGTCGGGGTCGACCCCGCCGAGCAGCATCCGCCCCCACGAGTCGCCGATCACGGGACGCGGCAGGACCCTCGGCCGCTGCCCGGAGAGCGTGGCGTCGCGCACCCCCTTCAACAGGTGCGCGGCGTGCGCGAGGTCCATGGCGGAGATCCGCGCGAGGTCGATCGTCGACGGGGCGTTCATGACCACTGGGTCCTTTCCGGCCAGACCAGTGTGGAGGTGCAGGACCCCATCGTGCCCCCTGCGCGGGCCCTCGGGGGCCGCATCGGGGCGCGAATCCGCCGGGGGTCACCGTGAGTTGCAACCTCCTGCAACTCTGGCCAAGGCCTGGCCGGTGCCCGAATCTGGACACAGCACCGCCCGTGCGGTGTTCATGCTCCTCAAGGGGCCTGAAAGGCGGGGGTGGTGCCGTGTCGGCGCGGCGCCACCCCCGTGTCGGTCCGCGGACCGCCCGAGGCTCCGCCCCCTGACGGAGCAGCCGTCTACACCCCCGGTGCGGACCGTGCCACCACCGTGGCCAGATCGAGTGTGTGCGGCAGCGTGCCGAACGCCGCCCCCCAGTCCCCGCCGAGCCGTGAGGCGCAGAACGCGTCGGCCACCTCCGCAGGCGCGTACCGCACCAGCAGCGACCCCTGGAGCACCAGCGCCATCCGCTCCACGAGCCGGCGCGCCCGCCCCTCGATGCCGTCCAGGTCGGCCAGTTCGGTCAGCAGGTCCTTGATCGCCCCGTCGAGGCGGTGGTCGGCGCCGCGCGCCGCGCCGACCTCCTGGAGGAACGCGTTGAGCGCCCGCGGCTCGCGTTGCAGCGCCCGCAGCACGTCCAGAGCCTGCACGTTCCCCGAGCCCTCCCAGATGGAGTTGAGCGGCGCCTCGCGCAGCAGCCGCGGCATGCCGGACTCCTCCACGTAGCCATTGCCGCCCAGGCATTCGAGGGCCTCGCCGACCATCGGCGTGCACCGCTTGGTCACCCAGTACTTCGCGGCGGGCACCGCGAGCCGCAGGAACGCCTGCTCCTGCTCGCCCCCGTCGTCGTACGCCGCCGCGAGCCGCAGCGCGAGCGTGGTGGCCGCCTCGGACTCCAGCGCCAGATCCGCCAGGACGTTGCGCATGAGCGGCTTGTCGACGAGCTTGCCGCCGAACGCCTCCCGGTACGTGGCGTGATGCACCGCCTGCGCCACGGCCTGCCGCATCAGCGCCGCCGAACCGATCACGCAGTCCAGCCGGGTCGCCGCCACCATCTCGATGATGGTGCGCACGCCGCGCCCCTCGTCCCCGACCCGCCGCGCCCACGTCCCGTCGAACTCCACCTCGCTCGACGCGTTGGACTTGTTGCCCAGTTTGTCCTTGAGCCGCTGGATGGCGAACGCGTTCCGCGTGCCGTCCTCCAGGACCCGCGGCACCAGGAAGCACGTCAGCCCCTGCTCGGCCTGCGCGAGCACCAGGAACCCGTCCGACATGGGCGCCGAGCAGAACCACTTGTGGCCCGTCAGCGCATACGTCCCGTCCTCCGCGAGCGCCTGCGCGCGCGTGGTGTTGGCCCGCACGTCACTGCCGCCCTGCTTCTCCGTCATGCCCATCCCGAAGAGGACACCGGCCTTCTGCGACGCCGGGCGCAGCCCCTCGTCGTAGATGGTCGAGGAGAGCCGCGGCTCCCACTCGGCGGCGAGCGCCGGGTCGGCGCGCAGCGCGGGCACCGCGGCGTGCGTCATGGAGACGGGACACCCGTGCCCCCCTTCGGCCTGCGTCCACACCAGGAACCCCGCGGCCCGCCGCACATGCCCGCCGGGCCGTGACCAGGCGGTGGTCAGCCCCGCGGAGACGGCCTTGCCGAGCAGCCGGTGCCAGGCCGGATGGAACTCGACCTCGTCGATCCGGTTCCCGTAACGGTCATGCGTGTGCAGAACGGGAGGATGGGCGTTCGCCTGCTCTCCCCACCTCTGTGCCTGGGCGGAACCCGCGGTGCGGCCGAGCAGGGAGAGTTCGTCGCGGGCGGTGTCGAGGAGCTCCGGGTCCAGATGCCGCTCGACGCCCTCCACGAGGGCCCGGTCGGACGCGAATACGTCATATCCCACCAGGGGCGGAGCCTGGTTGGTCACTGTGTGGGTGCTGGCTGCCATGCCGCTACGGTAAGGAGGTGCACCAGGCAAAAGAAACACCCGGGCGGCCGTCGGGCCGCTGGATCCGGGCCCGCGCTCTCTACCGGAACGTCTCCAAGCGCAGGACCGCCTGGCTGCTGCTCAAGGACACCGTCAACTCGTGCATCGAGTACCGCATCCTGGGGCTCGCGGCCGAGGCTGCGTTCTTCACGCTGCTCTCCGTTCCACCGCTGCTGCTGAGCCTGATCGGCCTGCTCGCCTACGTCGACCGGTGGACCGGCGCGGACACCATCGCCAGCGTCCAGAACAACATCCTGGAGGCGTCCCGCACGATCCTGTCCGACCGGGGCGTCCACCAGATCGCGGAACCGATACTGGACGACGTCATGCGGGTCAGCAGACCCGACGTCATCTCCATCGGCTTCCTGTTCGCCCTGTGGTCCGGCTCGCGCGCCGTGAACGTCTTCATCGACACCATCACCGTGATGTACGGCCTCGACGGCGTGCGCGGCATCGTCAAGACCCGGATACTCGCCTTCGGCCTGTTCCTGGTGGCGCTGCTCATCGGCTCGGTCGCGCTGCCGCTGATGGTGGCGGGCCCGGACGCGGTGGTGAAACTTCTGCCCGGTTCCACGACGGTGGTCCAGATCCTCTACTGGCCCGTCGTCGTCATCCTCTCCGTGATCTTCCTGACGACGCTGTACCACGTCTCCGTGCCGGTGCGTTCGCCCTGGGTGGAGGACATGCCGGGCGCGCTCATCGCGCTCGCCATGTGGGTGCTCGGCAGCTTCCTGCTCCGCATCTACCTCACCAGCACCGTGGAGGGCCCCACCATCTACGGCTCGCTCGCGGCCCCGGTCGCCGTGCTGCTGTGGATCGGCGTCTCGGCGTTCGCGGTCCTGGTCGGCGCCGCGGTCAACGCGGCGATCGACCGGGTCTGGCCGTCCGTCGCCACGGCCGTGGCCCGCGCCGCCAACGACCGCATAAGGGAGGCGCAGGCCGCCGAGGTGGTGGCCCGCGCGGCCGCGCGCGAGGCGGCGGGGGACCCCGACGACGCCGACGACCCCGAGATGCCGTCCGAGTTCCCCGAACGCTGGTCGCGCTTCCTGCCGCCGGACGACGTGACGTCGCGGCTGCGGACGCCGGCGAAACAGGGGAAGCACGCGAAGCGGCCCGGTTCCGGGGATTCCCCACCGGAGTAGGGGGCGCCGTTCATCACCGGCTTCGCCGGGTTCGTCCTCAAACGCCGGACGGGCTGGACACCCAGACCCCGGCGCACTCGCGGGCGAAGTCGGCGAAGTCCCTGGGCTCCCGGCCCAGTACCTCCCGCACCCCTTCGGAGAGCCGCGCGTTGCGCCCGTCGAGGTTCGTCTCGAACAGCTCGACCAGGAACTCCGCCTCCCGTGCCGGAACGCCGAACTCCAGCAAGGCGGCCCCGTAGTCACGGGCCGACACCGGCACGTACGTGATCTCACGCCCGGCCGCCGCCGCGACCTCCGCCACCGCCTGCCGGAACGAAAGCAGCCGGGGCCCGGTCAGGTCGAGCGTCCGGCCCGTGAACCGGTCGCCGCCGGTCAGCGCGGCCACCACCACGTCCGCGACGTCCCGCGCGTCGATGAAGGGTTCGAGCACCTCACCGGCAGGGAAGACCAGCTCCCCGCCCCGCATGCCGTCGAGCAGCGGGCCCTCGCTGAGGTTCTGCGCGAACCAACTGGCCCGCACCACCGTCCACTCCGCCCCCGACTCCCGCACCGCCCGCTCCGTCGCGTGGGCCTGCTCCTCACCCCGCGCCGACAGCAGCGTGAGCCGCCGTACGCCGAGGGCGACCGCCTGCCGGGCGAACGCCCCGACCGCGTCGGCCGCGCCGGGCGCCCCGACGTCCGGCAGATACGTGAGGTGCGCGGCGTCCGCGCCCCGCAGCGCGTCCGCCCACGTCGACCGGTCCGCCCAGTCGAACCGCACCGCGCCGGACCGCGAAGCCGCCCGCACCGCGAGCCCCGCGGCCCCCGCCGACTCCACCACCCGGCGGCCCACCCGCCCGCTCGCCCCCGTCACCAGAACCGTCATGCCCGTCGTATCCGCTGTGTTCGTCATGTACGTCAGTCAACCGACCCCTCGCCCGACGGACCATCGGCGAGGAGCTCACCCCCATGCGCGTGCGTCTACGCTGCCGTCATGGACGTCTTGGCCGGACTGCTGGAAGGACCGCGGGCGCGCGGCGCCTTCATGATTCGCGCGCTCTTCGACCCGCCCTGGTCCGTCCGCATCGCGGACGAGGCGCCCCTCTCCGTCATGGTCATGGTGCGCGGCACCGCCTGGATCGTCCCCGCGGACGGGGCGCCCGCCCAGCGCCTCGGCCCCGGCGACCTGGCCATCGCCCGCGGCCCCGGCCACTACACCTGCGCCGGCGACGCCACCACCGCGCCGTTCGCCGAGATCCGGCCGGGAGAACAGTGCGTGCCGCTCGACGGCGCCCGCGTCGCGCGCTACCGGCACCTGGGCCCGCGCGCCTGGGGCGAGTCGCACGACAGCTCCGTGGAGCTGCTGATCGGCACCTACCAGCTGCGCGGCGAGCTCACCGGACGCCTCCTGGACGCACTGCCGCCGCTGCTCGTGCTGCCCACCGAGGTGTGGGAGTGCCCGCTCACGCCGCTGCTCGCCGACGAGATCCGCAAGGACGAACCGGGCCAGGACGTCGTCCTCGACCGGCTTCTCGACCTGCTCCTCATCGCCGCGCTGCGCGCCTGGTTCTCCCGCCCCGAGGCGGCGGCCCCCGCCTGGTACGCGGCGCTGGGCGACCCGGTCGTCGGCCGCGCGCTGCGTCTGCTCCAGGACGACCCCGCACGCCCCTGGACGGTCGCGGACCTCGCGGCGGAGGCGGGCGTCTCGCGGGCCGCGTTGGCCCGGCGGTTCGCGGAGCTCGTGGGGGAGCCCCCGATGACGTACCTGACGAACTGGCGGCTCGCGCTCGCCGCCGACCTGCTGCGCGACAGCGAGCTGACCATCGGCGCGATAGCCCGCAGGGTCGGGTACGGCAGCGCGTTCGCGCTCTCCGGCGCCTTCAAACGGGTCCACGGAATCAGCCCCCAGGAACACCGCACCCGCGCGGCGTAGCCTTCTGCACGTGACCGAGGAGACCGGCTCCCAAGACGCTGGGGCCTACCGGGAGCGGCCGGCCGCGCTGCCCGGCGCGGTCGTGTGGACCCGGGTCGCCACGGGCGTCCCCGGCGACTCCCGTCCGGTGCTGCCCGACGGCTGCATGGACCTGCTGTGGACCGAGGGCAGACTGTTCGTCGCGGGCCCCGACACGCATGCGTACGACCCCGAGGGCGGGCCGGGACGGTACGTCGGCATCCGCTTCCGCCCCGGCGCCGCCCCGGCCTTCCTGGGCGTGCCCGCCCACGAACTGCGCGACCGGCGGGTCGAGCTCGCCGACCTGTGGACCGCCGCCGAGGCGCGCCGCCTCACCGAGCGCGTGGACGCCGCGCGCGACCCGGTGGCCGCCCTGGAGGCGGTCGCGGCGGACCGCGCCGCGGGCACCGGGCCCCCGGACCCGCTCATCGCCCACGTCGTCAGGTCGCTGAGCGCGGGCCACTCGGTCGCGCGGACCGCGGCGGAAGCGGGCGTCAACGCCCGGCTGCTGCACCGCCGCGCGCTGCCCGCGTTCGGCTACGGCCCCAAGACGCTCGCCCGGGTGCTGCGCCTCCAGCGGGCGCTGGCGCTGGCCCGCGAGGGCCTGCCGTACGCGGCGACGGCGGCCGCCGCGGGCTTCGCCGACCAGGCCCATCTGGCGCGCGACGTCAAGGAGTTCACCGGGCTGCCGTTGAGCCGGCTACTGGCCCAGGGGCGCGAAGAGGTCCACGCCGTTGCCGTCCGGGTCGAGGACGACGGCGTACCGCTGGCCCCAGGGCGCGTCGAACGGCTTGAGCTCGCTCGCGTACCCGGCGCCCGTCATGTCCTCGTACGCCGCGTCGACCCCGGTGGGCGTGCCGCAGTGGAAGGCGAGCCCGATCCGGCCCGCGCCCGCGGGCGGCCGCCAGTCCGGATGGAAGGAGCGGATGGTGTCCTCCGTGTCGAGGGCGAGGCGCAGACCGCCGGGGAGCACCGCCTCGACGTGCGGCGCGCTCTCCGACCCGGCGGGGAACTCGACGCCGAGCCGGCGGTAGAAGGCGAGCGACGCGGGCAGGTCGGAGACGACGAGACCGATCAGGTCGAACCGGGGAGTGGGTGACTTCGGTGTGCTGTTCATGCCCGGCAGCGTAGGCAGCGGCTGCGCGCCGGGTCTTGAAGGAATCGGACAGCCCGACTGTCACGGCCCCCGAATCCCCGCTACGTTGGAAGGCATGGACTATCCCGGTGACAACCGGCTCGCGGCGGCTGTCGTGGTGCACCGCCGCCGTGTGCTGCTCGTGAGACGCAGCCGGACCGAGCGGTTCCTGCCCGGCGTGTGGGGCGTCCCGTGCGGGAAGCTGGAGCCCGACGAGAGTCCGCGGGACGGCGTCCTGAGAGAGCTCAAGGAGGAGACGGGCCTGCTCGGCCGGGTCCTCCGCAAGGTCGGCGAGTCCTCCTTCGTCAGCACCTACCGCGGGCACGAGGTGAAGAACTGGCAGGACAACTTCCTGGTCCGCCCCCTCACCTTCGACGTGACCCTGCCCCTGCCCGACCAGGACCACCGCTGGCTCGCCCCCGCCGACCTCGGCACGGTGCGCATCGACGACTACAACCGCGAGATCGTCCGCCAGGCCTTCGCCTGAGCGAGCCGTCAGGCCTCGGTCCTGTCGCAGACCATGTCGGCCAGCGTCGACAGCTCGGCCAGGTAGTCGTTCACCTCCAGAGGCTTCTTCGCCACGGCCCGGCCTCCCACGTCCGGCCCCGCGTACACGTCCGTGTACCGCTGCCGTCCCGCCCCCGTCTCCAGGAACAGCGAGACCGCGGGCCCCGGTGAGGCGCACCACGCCCGGTGCAGGACGTGCGGCGGCAGCGCGTAGCCGCTCCCGGCCGCGTACAGCGCGGTCTGCGTCAGGCGCAGCCGCGCCCCGCCCGCCGGCTCCAGGAGCCAGTCGCCGTCCTCGCCCACGAGGGACTCCCGGTACCAGGACGTGGCGACGCCCTCGCCGGTGGCGGGTCCCGCCCGCTCGTACAGCTCCACGCCGAGGGCGCCCCGCGCCACGTAGGAGGCCAGCGGGGAGCGGTGGTTGTGGATGTCCTCGCGCGCGTCCCGGCCCGGATGCCACACGTGGGCGCGGAGCATGTGGCGCGGGCCGCCGTCGATCAGGAGCAGCTTGTCGAAGCCGAGGATGTGGCGGTACGAGAGGAGCGCGCACCCCGAGGGGTCGCCCGTGCCGTCCGCCAGCTCACGGATCAGGGGCACCAGGCGCCGCGGATCGCCCAGTTCGGCGACGACCGCGCGGGCGGCCCGCAGCAGTTCGTCCCCCGTCGTCCGGTCCAGCGCCTGTGCGAGGAGCCGCTTGGCGCCGTGGACGTGCCGACCACCCAATGCACTCTCCCCCTCGTCCACGCGCCGGCCGGCGCTCAGCCACCCGGCTGATACATCCATACGGCATGTGCCCGCAGCGCGGAAAGGCCTTGGTAGGTCATCCACAGCGGGTGGGCGAGATCGACCCCGTCCCACGTCCAGATCCCGTTCTCCTGCCGCCGCCACACGGACGCGGCCGAACCCGACAGCATCTCTTGCAGGGCCGCTCGGCTCTCCTCGTCGGCGGCGACCGTGGGGACGCCCGGGGTGAGCAGCGCCCGCACCACCCAGGCCGCCGTGAAGTGCCGTACGGAGAGCACCTCGTGGCGCGAGGCGTCGACGGGGTGCGGGCGGCGCACCGTCTCGTGGCCGCTCTCCAGGTCGTCGCAGCCGTCGTGCGCGGGCCCGGGGCAGGAGAGCAGCCAGCGGATGCCCTCTTCGCGGGTGGCGCGGGCGTTCGCGTCCTCGCCGAGCACCCGCGCCGCCCGGTCGAGGGCGACGACGGCCTGCGCGGTGTGCACGGCCGACGGCGCCACCGCCCGGCCGCGCGGCGGGGTGAGCCGGGAGCCCCAGCAGCGCCGGTGCCCGCGCGCCGGATCGGTGACGGCCCCGTCGACGAGCGCGTCCCGCAGCAGCGGCAGGGCGGGCGAGTCGGGCGCGGCGCGCAGCAGTCCGCGCAGCATCGTGGTCACGACGTGCGTCAACTCCGCGCCCGCAGGCTCCAGTTCGTGGCTGAACCGCTCGGTGCACCGCTCCGCCTCCGTGGCGAGGAGGTGCGGGTCGGCGCCCGCCCGCGCGAGTGCGCCGAGCACGAGCGCCGTCACCTCGGGGCGGCCCACCGAGCCCTGCGAGCGGGCGGCCCAGCCGCCCTCGGGCAGCCGCAGCCGCCACAGCGTCCGCACGAGCTCGGAGGCGCGCAACCGCCCGTCGGGCATGCCGAGTTCGAGGACGATGTGCAGTCCGTACGCGGTGCCGGTCGGGGTCGGCCGTACTGGTTCCGACTGCTCGTCGAGGGCGTGCGGCCAGCCCACGAGGCGGCCGCGCAGCGGGTCGTCGAAGACCGTCAGACGGTCGGCGAGCGTGGTGTACGTGGCGGCGAAGAGCGCCGGCAGCGGTCCAGGCGCCACGGGGTCCGCCGCGCCGTCGGCCGCTCCCGCCACGGGGCGGCGCGGCGCGGGAACCCCGTCCAGGCCGCCGACCGCCCCCTCGTCCGCCCCGTCGTCCGCCGCCCCCCGCGCCCGCAGCAGCGCGCCGGCCAGCCAGGCGGAGATCCCCGTCCCGAGGCCGCTGACCACGGCCAGCGAATAGCGGGCCGTGTCCCCGAAGAGCCCGTCGGGCAGCAGGCCCACCAGGGCCTGGAAGACGGCGTACCCCACGGCGACGGGGCCGAGCCTGCCCAGCCACGCCACGAGCCGCCCGGGCGCGGGTCCGGGCGGTGCCCCGGGCGGCGCGGGCCGCCCGGCCGGGTCTGTGTTTCCGCGTATGGGTGCTGTTGGCATGAACTCCATTTACCCATCAGGCACGTGTGGCGGAAGGGAGTGAGAAGACGCAACTCAGGGAGGACGGCCTGGGTGTCGCGCGGAGTTCGTACTGCGGCAGGACGCCGGGGCCGCACGACTGCGTGCCGATGCCGTGCCGGGCGATGTCGAGGTTGACCCAGACCGTGTCGCCGGGCGTGAGGTCCGTGCGGTGCCGGGCCGCGTCCAGCTGCTCGGTCGTCCAGCGCCGGACGGTGAACGCGGGGGCGCCGTCGCTCTCCACGCGCACCCCGCCGACCTCGGCCCAGCGGACGGCGGGGCGTGCCCCGTTCTCCTGCGGACGCACGTACGGCGTCTGCATCGCGTCGACGTCGGACTCCCAGACGCCGATCAGCGAGGCGGCCGCGGTGTCGGGGTAGGCCTCGCCGGGCCCGCCGCCGAACCACCGCACCCGCCCGGACGCGCCGGGCAGCCCGAAGCGGATCCCGAGGCGCGGCAGCGGCACGGGCCAGTCGCCCTCCGGCGTCACGGACATCCGCAGCAGCAGCTTCTCGCCGTCCGACGCCCAGTGGTACTCCGTGCGCAGCGCCAGGTCGCTCGCCGCGGGCGCCACCCGGGTGCGCACGGTCAGCCCGTCCCCGGCCGGCTCGACGGAGTCGACGCGGTGCCGCATCCGGTGCAGGCCGTGCGTGCGCCAGAGCATGGCCACGGACGGCTCGGGCCGCCACGGCATGCCGTTGTCGTTGTCGGTGGGGGCCCGCCACACGTCCAGACGCAGCTCCCTGATCTCGCGGCCGCGGAAGGTGAGGAGCGAGCCGGTACGGGCGTCGAACTCCGCGGCGCCGAGGGTGATGCGCCGGCCGGCCGCGTCCCGCACGGGTGCCGCGCCGCCGGGCACGGGCAGGGCCTTGCCGTACTCGACGGGCAGCTGCGCCCACGCCACCACATGCCCCTTCGGCGCCCACGCCGTGTCCTCGGCGAGCGCCGCCCGCACCGTCCACTGCGTCTCGGCGTCCGGGTTCCGGGGCGGCGGGGGCGGCAGCTTCACCTCCGTGCGCTCGCCGGGGCCGAGCGGCGGCACGGTGAGGGCACCGTCCGCGACGGTCGTGCCGTCCTTCTCGTACGACCAGGTGAAGGCGAGGTGGGAGAGGTCCGCGAAGTCGTGGAGGTTGGTGACCGTGACCGTGCCGGCGCGCCCGTCGCCCTCGATGCGGACCGGCTCGACCACCTTCTTGTACTCGACGAGCCCGGGGGACGGTGTCCGGTCGGGGAAGACCAGGCCGTCGCAGACGAAGTTGCCGTCGTGCAGCTCCTCGCCGAAGTCGCCGCCGTACGCGTACTCGTACGCGGGGTGCGCGATGCCGTGGTCGATCCACTCCCAGACGAAGCCGCCCTGAAGCCGGTCGTACGTCTCGAACAGGCGCTGGTACTCGCTGAGTCCACCGGGTCCGTTGCCCATGGCGTGCGCGTACTCGCAGAGGATGAACGGAAGTTTGCGCCGCTCCTTCGGCCCCTCGTCGTCGTCCCGGCCGATGCGCTCGACCTCGGCGTGGTCGGCGTACATCCGCGAGTACACGTCGGTGTCCGCGCAGGACGCGTCGCCCTCGTAGTGGAGGAGGCGGCTGCCGTCCCTGGCGCGGATCCACTCGGCCATGGCGGTCAGGCCGCGGCCCGTCCCGCACTCGTTGCCGAGCGACCAGAGGATCACCGAGGCGTGGTTCTTGTCGCGCTCGACCATGCGGGCGGCGCGGTCCAGGAGGGCGGGCGTCCAGCGCTCGTCGTCGACCGGGTTGCCGCGCCAGCCCACCGCCTGGAAGCCGTGGGTCTCCAGGTCGCACTCGTCGATGACCCACAAACCGAACTCGTCGCAGAGGTCGAGGAAGGCGGGGTGCGGCGGGTAGTGGCTGGTGCGGACGGCGTTGATGTTGTGACGCTTCATCAGGAGGACGTCGGCGCGCGCCGTTTCGAGGTCGAGGGCGCGGCCCGTGCGCGGGTGGAACTCGTGGCGGTTGACGCCGCGGAAGAGGACGGGGCGGCCGTTGACCTTGACGACGCCGTCCTCGACGGCGACCGTGCGGAACCCTACGCGCAGCGGGATCCGCTCGCCGGGCGTGGCCAGCGTCGCGTCGTACAGGCGCGGCGTCTCGGCCGTCCACGGCTCGACGGCCACGGTGACCTGCTCACCGGTCGCCACGTCGATCCCCAACTCGGTGACGGTGACGCGCCCTTGGACCTCCGAGTCGACCCGCAGTGTGCCCGCCCCCGCGCGGTGGTCGTACGCGGCGTGGACGAAGAAGTCGCGGGCGCACCCCTCGGGCCGGTGCAGCAGCGTCACGTCGCGGAAGATCCCCGGCAGCCACCACTGGTCCTGGTCCTCCAGGTAGGAACCGGCGGACCACTGGTGGACGCGGACCGCGAGGACGTTGCCCACGGGCCGCAGCAACTCGCCGACGGCGAACTCGTGGGGCAGGCGCGAGCCCTTGAAGTCGCCGAGCTCCGTGCCGTTGAGCCAGACGCGGGCACAGGACTCGACGCCGTCGAAGCGGAGGACGGCGCCGCCGTCGGCCGGCCAGTCGGCGGGCAGGTCGAAGAGGCGCAGATGGTCGCCGGTCGGGTTCTCGGTGGGTACGCGGGGCGGGTCCAGGGGGAACGGGTAGAGCTGATTGGTGTAGTGGGGCGCGCCGTGGCCTTGCAGCACCCAGTGGCCGGGCACGGCGATCTCGCCCCAGGCGTCCGGGGCGAGATCGCGGCCGTATCCGTCGGCGGCGAACGAGTCGTCCTCGGCGTCGGCCGTGGGGGAGAGGCGGAAACGCCAGCGGCCGTTGAGGGAGAGGCGGGCGGCGTCCGACGTCGCGTACCACGCGCGGGGCGGGAGAGCGCCGGTGCCGGGGGACACGTCCTCGTGGTGGGGAAGCTCCATGGGCTCCATGAGACCGTGCGGGGCCGGGGGCCGCCATCGTCCCGGGCCGGAAGTCGTTGGATTCTTCACCTCCGGCATGGACCCGCCACCCTTTCCTGACTCCGCGGGTGATCTCCATCGCCGGTCCAGGAGGGCCACGAGGCGCGGAGGAGGGCCACGAGGCGCGGCCTCCCCCGTGGGGCGGAGCCGGGCGGGACTTGCGGACGATGCCGGGGTACGGGGCGGGAGGCGACGATCAAGACGCGTGCAACCGCACGCATACGCATCACATGTCGTGGCGTGCCATGTCGCGCCGCGCCGCGCCGCGCATGCCGTGTCGCGCATGCCGCGCCGCGCATGTACGCCATGACGTGCCGTCACACCCGAGATCGGAGCCTCACCGTGCTGAAGTGGACCCTTCGTGCCGTCGCCACCCTCGCCATCGTCGCCGCGATCGCCACGCCTGTCGCCGTGCCCGCGCCCGACGCACCCGACGCGCCCGAGGCGGCGATCGCCGCGCCCGCGGCCATCGCGCCCGCAGCCGCCGCTGCCCTGCCCGCGTCGGCCGCCCCCGACGCTCGGTAACTTGTCGCGTCGTGAACGACGCCCATGAGCAACCCCAGCCCCGGCCCCAGCCCCGACCAACGGTCGGGGCCGCCCCGGCCCACCCCGCGAGTCTCCCCGCAACCCTCCCCGTGACCGACCGCACCCGCCACCGCCGCCTGCGCGAGCAGGGCAGTCTGGACCGGGGCGACCTGGAGGCGATCCTCGACGCGGGTTTCGTCTGTCACCTCGGTGTCGTCGTCGACGGCCACCCGATGGTCGTGCCCACCGTGTACGGCCGTGACGACACCCACCTCTTCCTGCACGTGTCCGTCGCCAGCCGCAGCCTCGCGGCGGACCCCGAGGCGCCGGTCTGCGTCACCGTCACGCACATAGACGGGCTGGTACTCGCCCGTTCGGTGTTCGAACACGGCGTCAGCTACCGCAGCGCCATGATCCACGGCGTCCCGCGCCGGGTGACCGACCCCGAGGAGAAGCTGCGCGGCCTGCGGCTGCTCACCGAGCACGCGACGCCCGGGCAGTGGGAGTACGCCCGCCGTCCCAGCCGCAAGGAACTCGCCGCGACCACCCTGCTGGCCCTCTCCCTCGCGGAGGCCTCCGTCAAGGTGGCGGCAGGTCCACCGGACGACGGCGAAGGGCCGGACGCCGATCTCGACGTCTGGGCCGGAAACCTGCCGCTGACGGCCGCCTGGGGCGACCCGGTGCCGGATCCGCTGCTGCGGACGGGGATCGCACTGCCGCCGCACATCGCGGGGCGCGCCGGGACCCGGCAGGGGTGAGGGGCGCCGCCCGGGAACCCCTCCCCCGTGCGCGGCACCATGATCGGGTGGACGCTGGCAACCACCCGCGACACCCTCGCGGCCCGGGACCTTGTCGGCCGTGGGGACGTCTGCTTGACTCCGCTCGCCGCACGCCCCCGGAACGCCACGTATGCCCTACGCCCTATGCCGTAAGCCCTACGCCGTATGCCGTCGTTGGAGGCCGTCATGGAGATCACCCGCAGACGCCTGCTGTCCGCCCTGTCGGCCGCCGGCCTCCTGGCGGTGGTCCCCGTGGGCCGGCTGACCGCCGCCGCGAGCGAGGCGGGCCGCGCTCGGCTCCTCGCCAACACCGTGGCGGTCTTCGCCGGTACCGCCGCGTCGAACGCGCGCCCCGAGACGGCCGCGAAGCTCGCCGCCGTCGAGCGGACCGCGCGCGCCAACCTGAAGGCGATGGACGACGCGGGCGAGGGCGAGCTCTTCGCGGGCCTGGTCCTCGGCACCGACGAGGCCAACCTGAACACCGCCTTCCGCCGGCTGTACGAGACCGCACTCGCCACCCGCACGCCCGGCCTCCCCGCCGACCTGTACGAAAGCCGGGCCGTGCGGCGCCGGGTGATCGACGGGCTGGCCTGGCTGCACGAGCACCACTACGGGGACCAGTCCAAGGGCTACTACGGCAACTGGTTCCACTGGGAGATCGGCATCTCGCAGCACGTCAGCCGGACACTCGTCCTGCTCGCCGACGACGTGGCCGCACACCGCCCCGGGCTGCTGACCGCCTACGTCGCCTCGATGGACGCCTACCTCCGCAACGGCACCGACGGCGACGTGGACCTCGACTCGCGCTTCCACACCGGGGCCAACCTCGCCGACATCACCACCAACCGGATACTCCAGGGCGCGCTCCTGGGCGAGCCGGGCGAGGCGCGGATCCGCAAGGCCCTCACCGACCAGCTGACGGTCTTCCTCACCGTCGACCCCTACCGGCTGCGGCACGGCGTGACGGACGGCCACTACGCCGACGGCTCCTTCATCCAGCACGCGTCCGTCGCGTACACCGGCTCGTACGGCAAGGGCCTGCTCACCCGTGTCGTACAGACCCTCAAGATCCTCGACGGCACCGGGTTCGCGCACGGCGAGGAGCTCGTGCCGACCGTGCACGGCTGGGTCCGCGACGGCTTCGCCCCGCTGATCTTCGAGGGCTGGATGATGGAGATCGTCAAGGGCCGGGCGGTGTCGCGCCCCGACTCCGGGTACACCGACGTGGCGGTGGTCGTCGAGGCCGTCGTCGACCTCTCCTCACTCGCGACGGGCGCCGCTGCCACCGCCCTCAAGAGCTACGTCAAGCACGTCAGGGCCACCTCGCGCGCCCCCCTCGATCCGGCCCGCTTCGTCTCACCGGTCAGCGTCGTCCGCTACGCCGACATCCTCGCCGACACCGCCGTCCCGCCCGCCGACCTCAACCCCGCCGCGCGCAGCGTCGCGTTCAACGCCATGGACAAGACCGTGCACCGCAGACCGGGTTACGCCTTCGCGCTCGCGCGCAGCTCCGACCGGATCAGCAAGTACGAGTACATGAACGGCGAGAACCTCATGCCGTGGTTCCAGGGCGAGGGCGCGTACTACCTCTACCTCTCCGGGCAGGACCAGACCCGGGCGTACGGCGTCGACCACTACACCACCGTCCCGCCGTACGGCCTCGCGGGCGTCACCGCCCCGGTCGAACAGCGACGCACGGTACCGGAGTTGTACGGCAAGCCCTTCTACGACAACCCCGGCCACCCCCTCCACTTCACCTCCTCCTCCGAGTCGCAGAACAAGTACGTCTACTTCCCGCGCGGCACCGCCCGGTACTCGGGCGGCGCCGTCCTCGGGGCGTACGGCGCGGCGGGGATGGTGCAGTCCGACGACGCGGCGTACCGCGACCGGGCGCTGCTGCCCGACGACTTCGTGGTGCACCGGAACGCGACGGCGACGAAGTCGTGGTTCCTGCTCGACGAGGAGATCGTGGTGCTCGCCGCCGACGTCGGCGACCCCGCGGGCAGGGCCGTCACCACCACCGTCGACGCCCGCACCGCGACCGCCGACGACCGGATCACGCTCACCGGCGCGCTCCGCGACGGCCGCCCCTGGACCGGCCCCGGCACCGCCGACCTGCGCTGGCTGCGCTACGCCAACGTCACGGAGGGCACCTCGGTCGGCTATCTCCTCCTCGACACCCCGCGGGTGCGGGTCTCCCTGGACCGGGTCACCCGCAGCCGCAGGGTGGTGCGCACCGCCAACCCCGATACGCAGGTGACGCGTTCGGTGTTCGGCGTCACCGTCGACGGGGCGGCGGGCGCCCGGCCCGCGTGCCTGGCCTACGCGTTGGTGCCGAACGCCGACGACGACCGGCTGCGCGCCCACCGCCATGGGCCGCTCAAGGTCCTCGCCAACTCCTGTCACCTGCAAGCCGTCTCGCACGCGGGGCTCGGCATCACGGCCGCCAACGCCTTCACCCGCGGGTGGCACGAGACCGCGGGGCTGCGCGTGCACGGCCCCGCCTCGGTCATCGTGCGCCGCCGAGCCGCGAAGGGGCGGCGCGAGACCGTCTCCGTCGCGGTGTCCGATCCGACGACGGACCGGAGCACCGTGACGCTCCTGCTCCGCGGCCGCCCCCTGCGCGAGGTGACCGCGGACCCGCAGGTCCGGGTGGGCGGGGCTCCTGGCGGCACCCGTGTCGAGGTGGACACTCACCACGCGTACGGTAGGAGCTTCACGGCCGTACTCGAAGGGTGAAAGCGGCTCTGTGCGGCAGGTGGTGACGGCGTATCAGCTCGGCTTGACGCTGATGGCCTGTACCGGGCACGCCCGCACGGCCTCCCGTACCAGCGGGTCCCCACCACCGTCCTCGCGGCCGGGCAGCACCTCGCTGAGGCCGTCGTCGTCCTGGGTGAAGACGCCGGGCGCGGTGAGCGCGCACATGCCCGCGCCCACGCACCGGTCCTTCTCGACATGAATCGTCATGTGCTCCAGCTCCATGGCCAACCCCTACCACGTGACGGGGAGTTCGAGCATCCCCTGGATCGTGTCGCCGGGCTTGAAGGGGATGTCCTCCGGAGGTGCCGCGAGGCGCAGCCCCGGCAGCCGTTCGAAGAGGGTCCCCAGCGCGATCTCCATCTCGGCGCGGGCGAGGTTCTGTCCCAGGCACTGGTGGATGCCGAACCCGAAGGCGAGGTGGTGCCGGTCGGTACGGTGCCAGTCCAGCTCCTCCGGGCCCTCGTACACCGTGCCGTCACGGTTGATGAGGGACGTGGCGAAGATGACGCCGTCGTGCTCCCGGATGGTGCCGGCGGGGGTCTCGATGTCCTCCTTCGCCACCCGCAGCAGACCGTCCGCGATGGACAGGAAGCGCAGCAGCTCCTCGACCGCGGCCGGCATCAGCGGCGGGTCCGCGCGCAGCCCGGCCCGCAGTTCGGCGAACCGCTCGGGGTGCTGGAGCAGCGTGAACGTGCCGAGGGAGATCATGTTCGCCGTGGTCTCGTGCCCGGCGATCAGCAGGATGGTGGCGAGCCTGACCAGTTCCTCCCGGTCCACCGCGCCCGACGCGAGCTGCTGCTGGATGAGCTCGTCGAGCAGTCCGTCGCCCGGGTCGGCGCGCTTGAGGTCGATCAACTCGTAGAAGTAGGCGTCCAGTTCCTCCCGCGCCCGCTGCGTGTCGTCGGCGGTGGGGCCGCGCAGCAGCCGCCGCGACTGCTCCTCGAAGAACTCGTGGTCGGCGTAGGGCACGCCCAGCAGGGCGCAGATGACCATCGAGGGGACGGGCAGCGCGAACGCGCTCACCAGCTCGGCGGGCGGCCCCGCCGCGACCATGTCGTCGAGGAGCAGGTCGACCGTCGCCTGGATCTGCGGGCGGAGGGCCGCGATGCGTTTGACGGAGAAGCTGGGGATCAGCATCCGGCGCTGCGTGTTGTGCTCCGGGTCGTCGACGCCGAGCAGCGCGATGCGGCGGTCGCGCTGCCGGGCGAAGCGTTCGGTCGGGATGGGGAAGGCCGTGTTCCCGCGGTCGGCGGAGAGCCGCGGGTCGACGAGCAGCTCACGCGCCGCCGCCCGGCCGCTGACCAGCCAGACGGAGCGGCCGTCGAACAGGCTGACGCGGGAGAACGGCGGGTCCTCGCGCAGCGGTGCGTAGGCGGCGGGAGGGTGGTACGGACACGTGCGGTCCTGGGGGAAGACGATGGATTCGGTCGGCTTCGTTGTCTCCGTCATGGCGGTACCTCGCAAGCGCAGTTCGTCCCTGATCCATCCCCATTGGATGGCTTGGGCAACTAATTCGTCCACGACAAGACCGGCCAGATCGCCGGGGCACCGGATCTGTCCGGAACACCCCCCTCCGCTCAACCTGTCTGCGTCCGTGTCGTCCGTGTCGTCCGTGTCGTCCATGGCTCCGGGGCGGCGAGTGCGGAGCGGTGGGCCGCGGCCGTGGCATCGCCCGCAACCGCCCGGGACCGTCGTCAGCCGCCGTCGGACGCCGTCGGACGCTGGCGACGGACAAATTCCGGTCGAGTGCGCGCACCCTCGTGCGAAGATCCGGAGCGACCGCCCGGACACTGTGGAGGAAGAGGATGTTCGCGATACCCCTGAGCGATGGAGCCGACGGAGCCGACGGCGCCGGGAGAGCCGAGCTGCGGCCGCTGGAGCCCTGGCAGGCCGAGGAGTTCCTCGCGCACATGGACCGTGGCCGCGACTTCATCGGCCGGTACGTCGGGCTCCCCGACATCACCGCCGACCTGGACTCCGCGCGCTCCTGGCTCCAGGTGTACGCCGACAAGGCCGCGGCCGACACCGGCCGCCTGTACGGCATCCGGCTCGACGGACGGCTCGTCGGCGGTGTCCTCCTGCGGGCCTTCGACGCGGCGGCGGGCACCTGCGAAGCCGGCTGCTGGCTTGAACCGGACGCAGCCGGACGCGGCCTCGTCACCCGCGCGGTACGCACCGTCATCGACTGGGCGATCGAGGAGCGCGGCATCCACCGCGTGGAGTGGCTGGTGGCCCCCGAGAACACCCCGAGCGTCAACGTGGCCAAGCGGCTCGGCATGAGCCGCGAGGGGCTCCAGCGCGAGAACGACCCCTATCGGGGCGTACGGCAGGACACCGAGATCTGGTCGGTACTGGCACCCGAGTGGCGCGCGGCGCGCGCCGGCCGTGGGTCTTCCGGAAGGAGCACGAACTGAGGAGGCACCACATGGCTGACGGCGGCAACGGCAACGACGGCGACGACCGCACCGTCGCTACGGAGTACGGGCACCCCCGTCTCGCGGCGCTCTACGACGTGCTCGACCCCGACCGCGGCGACCTCGACCCGTATCTCCGCATGGCCGAGGAGTTCAAGGCGCGCGAAGTCCTCGACATCGGCTGCGGCACCGGCGTGTTCGCGCTGCTGCTGGCCGCGCGCGGCATCGATGTGGTCGGCGTCGACCCGGCCGGAGCCTCCCTCGACGTGGCCCGCGCCAAGCCGGGCGGCGAACGGGTGCGCTGGCTGCACGGCGACGCGACCGCGCTGCCACCGCTGCGCGTCGACCTCGCGACCATGACCGCGAACGTCGCCCAGCAGATCACCGACCCGGACGCGTGGCACGAGACCCTGCGGGGCGCCCGTGAGGCGCTGCGCCCGGGCGGGCACCTCGTCTTCGAGACCCGCGACCCGGCCCGCCGCGCCTGGGAGAAATGGCACCGCGAGGCCTCGTACGGCGTCACGGAGGTTCCCGGAGTGGGCGCGGTCGAGAGCTGGGTGGAGGTGACGGAGGTCGACGGCCCGCTGGTGTCGTTCCGTTGGACCTACGTCTTCGCCGCGGACGGCGAGGTGCTGACCTCGGACTCGACGCTGCGCTTCCGTGGCCGCGCGGAGGTCGAGACGCAACTGGCCGCCGCCGGGTACGTATTGGACGCCGTCCGCGACGCGCCGGACCGGCCGGGCCGGGAGCTGGTGTTCGTGGCGCACCGGCCGGGGGAGGACCGCGACCGACGACTGCCGTAGGGGCCGGGCGGGCGTCTGGGCTCAACTCCCGTCGTCAGGGGCGAGCTTGTGCACGACGGTGTCGGCGGGGCGCAGCCGCCGCCCGTCCGCGGCCAGGACGTCGAGCGTGCGCAGAGGCTGCCCCTGCCGGCGGTCGACCAGCTCCGAGTGCGGTTCGCCGGGGGCGAAGAAGTTCTCCTCGCCCCACTGCCGCAGGGCCACGATGACGGGAAAGAGCGCCTCGCCCTTCGAGGTCAGTACGTACTCGCGGTAGGCGCTGCCGTCCGAGGCGGGGACGGATTCCAGGATGCCGCCGGCGACCAGCGTCCGCAGGCGCGCGGTGAGGATGTTCTTCGCCACGCCGAGGCTGCGCCGGAACTCCCCGAAGCGCCGGCTCCCGTCGAAGGCGTCCCGCACGATCAGCAGGGACCACCAGTCGCCGATCGCGTCCACCGACCGGGCGACGGGGCACTCGCTGTCGTCGAAGCGGGTCCTGCTCACCATGGCGTCCCTCACTCTCATGACGTGGTTGCAACATGCTACCAGGACGGTTACCGTCGCCACCGTCCCCCACTGGTGGCAACTTGCAACCGAATGAGCGGAGAGGGAGTCCCCATGCCCGAGAACCAAGAGGACTCGGCGTACGCCATGTCCCGTGGCCTCGTCGCCCTGTTCGCCGTCGCCTGCGGTGCCGCGGTGGCCAACGTCTACTTCTCCCAGCCGCTCCTGGTCACCATGGGGCACGACCTCGCCATGAGCCCGGCACTCGTCGGCAGCGTGGTCACCCTCACGCACGTCGGCTACGGCTTCGGACTTTTCCTCCTCGTGCCGCTGGGCGACATGGCCGACCGCAGACGGCTCGTGGTGGCTCAACTCCTGCTGCTCGTGGTGGCGTTGGCAGTGGTGGCCGCCGCCCCCACGGCGGCGGCGCTGCTCGTGGGCGTGGCCGCGACCGGGCTCCTCGCGGTCGTCACCCAGACACTCGTGGCCTTCGCGGCGTCCCTGGCGCCCGCCGCCGGGCGCGGCCGGGTCGTCGGCCTCGTCACGAGCGGCGTCGTCATCGGCATCCTGCTCGCCCGCACGGCGTCCGGCCTCATGGCCGATCTCGCGGGCTGGCGCTCCGTCTACGCCGCCTCGGCGTCGCTCACCGCCCTGCTCGCGCTGGTCCTGTACCGCGTCCTTCCGCACCGCGCCGCCCCGCCGACGACCCTGCGCTACGGTCAACTCCTGCGCTCCACGGTCACCTTGTTCGCCCAGGAGCCACTGCTGCGCCTGCGGGCCCTGTTCGGCCTGCTGGTCTTCGCCGCGTTCAGCACCCTGTGGAGCAGCGTCGCGCTGCCGCTCAGTGAAGCGCCGTACTTCCTGTCCCACAGCGAGATCGGGGCGTTCGGGCTGATCGGTGTCGCCGGCGCCCTGGCAGCGAGCGTGGCGGGCCGCCTGAACGACCGCGGCCTGTCCCGGCACACCACCGGCACCGCCCTGGCGCTGCTCACCCTCTCCTGGCTGCCCCTGGCCTTCACCCGCAGCTCGCTCTGGGCCCTGGCCGCCGGGGTGGTCCTCCTCGACCTCGCCGTGCAGGCGGTGCACGTCACCAACCAGACCCTGATCCACGCGCTGCACCCGGCGGCGGGCAGCCGCCTGATCGGTGGCTACATGGTCTTCTACTCCCTCGGCAGCGCCACCGGCGCCCTCGCCGCGACGTCCCTCTACGCGGCCGCCGGCTGGCCCGCCGTATGTGCTCTGGGCGCCGGGTTCAGCGCTCTCGGCCTCGCACTGTGGGCGTTCACCCGGCACGGCGCCTCGGACCCCGGGGGGCGGAAAAAAGAGTGGTGGTCCGTGAGGGGATGTGGCTAGGCTCTGCGTGTTGCCAGGTGGCCGGTCGGCCGTGCTGGTCCGTCGAAGCTGTGCAGGAAGTGGAGGTGTAGACCGATGGCTGTCGTTGCGATGGGCGCTGCCCGCATCCGGAAGTTCATCAAGTCCACCTCCGTGGCCTCCGGCTGACCTGAATCTCTCCGCGCCGACGTGCGCGTGTGTGCCGGGGCCACCCTGTGAAGGGTCACCCCTTGTCTTCCTCGTTCTTTCCTTCCTCTTCTGAGGGTTCGTCCGCTCTCAACCCCCTCTCCGCCTACGGCTGGGACACCCACTGGGAAACCGAGTTCGCACCGTACGCGGCGCGAGGCCTCGTGGCCGGGCGCGTCGTCCGGGTCGACCGCGGACAGTGCGACGTCGTCACCGCCGACGGAACCGTCCGGGCCGACACCGAGTTCGTCACCCCGCGCGACCCGATGAAGGTCGTGTGCACCGGCGACTGGGTCGCCGTCGACCCGGACGGCACCGACCCCCGCTACGTACAGGCGTATCTGCCGCGGCGCACCTCCTTCGTACGGTCCACTTCCTCCAAGCGGTCCGAGGGACAGGTCCTCGCGGCCAACGTCGACCACTCGATCATCGCGGTGCCGCTCGCCGCGGAGCTCGACCTCGCGCGGATCGAACGCTTCCTCGCCCTCGGCTGGGAGTCGGGCGGGCAGCCGGTGGTCGTGCTCACCAAGGCCGACCTCGTGCCGGACGCCGTCACGCTCGGCCATCTCGTCGAGGACGTGCAGACCTCGGCGCCCGGCGTGCAGGTGCTGCCGGTCAGCTCCGAGACCGGAGAGGGCATCGACGTCCTGTCCGCCGTCGTCTCCGGCGGTACGTCGGTGCTGCTCGGGCAGTCCGGCGCGGGCAAGTCGACGTTGGCCAACGCGCTGGCCGGGGCCGACATCATGGCGGTCCAGGCCATCCGTGACGTCGACGGCAAGGGCCGTCACACCACGACGACCCGCAACCTCATCCTGCTGCCCGGCGGCGGGGTCCTCATCGACACGCCGGGGCTGCGCGGCGTGGGCCTGTGGGACGCCGAGAGCGGCGTCGGGCAGGTCTTCTCCGAGATCGAGGAACTGGCGGCCGACTGCCGGTTCCACGACTGTGCGCACGCGGCCGAGCCCGGCTGCGCGGTGCTCGCCGCCGTCGAGGACGGTGCCCTTCCCGAACGCCGCCTCGACAGCTACCGCAAGCTGATCCGCGAGAACCAGCGCATCGTCGCCAAGACGGACGCGCGGGCCCGCGCGGAGATGCGGCGTCAGTGGCGGTTGCGGGGGGCGGAGGGGAGGGCGGCGGTCGACATCAAGCGGGGGCGCTTGCGCTGAGCTTGAGCGGTGTGGCGTGTGGGGGGCTGTTGGGTCGTTGGGGAGCTGCGGGTTCGTTGTGGCTGGGCGCGCAGTTCCCCGCGCCCCTGGGGCTGCGCCCCGGACCCGCTGGGGCTCCGCCCAACTGCGGGACCGGCACCAAGCCCATGTCCGAAATCCGCCAGCCCTCCCCACCCCACCCGCCCCACAATGGACCCGTGATCGATGAAGAGACCAGGTACGAAGCCGTGCGTAGTCGGGATGCGCGGTTTGATGGGGAGTTCTTCTTCGCCGTCGCGACGACCGGGATCTACTGCCGGCCGAGCTGCCCCGCCGTCACCCCGAAGCGGCAGAACGTCCGCTACTACACCACCGCGGCCGCCGCCCAGACCTCCGGCTTCCGTGCCTGCCGTCGTTGCAGGCCGGACGCCGTGCCCGGCTCCGCCGACTGGAACGTGCGCGCCGACGTGGTGGGCCGCGCCATGCGCATGATCGGCGACGGCGTCGTCGACCGCGAGGGCGTCCCCGGGCTCGCGGTGCGTCTCGGCTACAGCGCCCGGCAGGTGCAGCGCCAGCTCACCGCCGAGCTGGGCGCGGGCCCCGTCGCCCTGGCGCGGGCGCAGCGCGCGCACACCGCCCGCGTGCTGCTCCAGACCACCGGCCTGCCGATCACGGAGATCGCGTTCGCCGCCGGATTCGCCAGCGTCCGGCAGTTCAACGACACCGTCAAGGCGGTGTACGCGCTGACACCGACCGCCCTGCGCGCCGCCGCCCCGCGCCGCGGCGCCGCCCGCGCCACCCCCGCCGCCGGCATCCCGCTGCGCCTCGCCCACCGGGGCCCCTACCGCGCCGACGCCGTCTTCGACCTGCTCGCCGACGAGGCGGTCACCGGGATCGAGGAGGTCACCGGCGAGCCCGGCGCCCGCACCTACCGGCGTACGCTCCGGTTGCCGTACGGCACGGGCATCGTGGCCGTCGAGGAGCCGCGCGACGGCCCCGCGGCAGGAACCGGTGGCGGGTCGGGCACCGAGGCCCTGCACAGGGGCGGCTGGCTCGACGCCCGGCTGCACCTGACCGACCTGCGCGACCTGACCACCGCCGTCCAGCGCCTGCGCCGCCTCTTCGACCTGGACGCCGACCCGTACGCCGTGGACGAGCGGCTCGCCGCCGACCCCCGGCTCGCCCCGCTCGTCGCCGCCCGGCCGGGCCTGCGGTCGCCGGGCGCGGCCGACCCCGACGAGTTCGCGGTGCGCGCGCTGGTGGGACGGGCGGGCGCGGAGCGGCTCGTGGCACGGCACGGCAAGGTGCTGGACGCGGCGTGCGGGCGGCTCACCCACGTCTTCCCGGCCCCCGCCGAGCTGGCCGCCGAGCCCGGCCCGCTCGGCGCGCTGGCCGCGGCGCTCGCCGACGGCTCCCTGCGCCTGGACGCGGGCGCGGACCGCGACGACGCCGAGGCGGCGCTCCGCGCCCTGCCCGGTATGGACGCGAGGACGGCCGCGGTCATCCGGATGCGAGCGCTCGGCGACCCCGACGTGGCTCTGCCCGGCGCACCGGAACCGCCCCTCGACTCCTGGCGCCCCTGGCGCTCGTACGCCCTGCGCCACCTGGCCCTGTCGGCCCCCGCCGATTCTTAAGAAGGGCTCTCATCCCGGCGAGAAAGACTGCGGACATCGTCACCCGACCGGTGGAGGTGCCCATGGCGTCCACGCGTATCCGCCGAGCCGTGCTCGCCGCGGCCGCCGCGGCCGTGCTGGCCGGTACGACAGGAGCGGCCTTTCCCACGGAGCACCGAGAGCACCGGCAGTCCCCCGCTGTCGTACGAGAGGCTCCCGCGCCGCACGACCCAGAGGGCGGTACCCACCAGCTCATCAGGGACCAGATCGACATCGACCTGGCCGAGGAGGAGCGCTACCGGCAGGAATGAGAGCGGCTCAGCCCCAGATGAGCGCACCCAGCCACGCCCCCAGGATCAGCAGGCACGCGAACAGTTCGGTCAGCACGCTGCCGCCGCCGCCCCGCATGGCCGCCCGTGTCGCCGCCACCGCCTCGCCGTGCCCGCCGAGCCGCAGCCGCTCCCCGGTGTAGATCCCGCCGATGAAGCCGGGGATCGCCCCGACCACCGGCAGCACGCAGAACCCGATGAGCGCACCGGCCCCGGCGAAGACCCCCATGCGGCGTGTGGCGCCACTCTCGCGCAGTCGCCGGGGCGGCAGCTGCCAGCGCACGGCCTGCGACGCGAGCAGCACGGCCGTCGCGCCGACGAGGATGCCCCAGGCGAGGGCGTTCGGGTCCTGCAACGTCCACCAGAGGACCGCGGCCCACACCAGCCACGACCCCGGTACGCCGGGCACCAGCACTCCGCACAGGCCGAGCAGCATCACCACGCCGACCAGCAGGAGTTCCCACGCTCCCATCTGCCCAGAGTGCCCGACATCCGGCGAAACCGCAGGTCAGGTTTGTCCCGGGGGGCCTGGAGCCCGGTTCTGGGGCGGCCGCGGGCGCCGCGCCACCCAGCCGCGCTCGTACGCGTGCCAGCCCAGTTGCAGCCGCGTCGTCACGCCCGCCAGCCCCATCAGGCGCCTCACCCGGCGCTGGACCGTGCGCAGCCCCAGATCGAGCTGTTTGGCGACGCTCGCGTCCGTCAGGCCGGCGAGGAGCAGCGACAGGATCTCCAGGTCGGTGCCGTCCGGGCCCTCGGGACCGTCCTCGGTCAGCGTGCTGCCGTCCTCGCCGAGGCGCAGCGGCAGCGCCTCCCGCCACACCGCCTCGAAGAGGCCCGTGAGCGATTCGAGCAGCCCGCTGGCGTGCACGACGAGCGCGGCGGGCTCCGCCGTGCGCGAGGTCAGCGGGACCATCGCGAGCGAGCCGTCGGCGATCACCAGCTTGGTCGGGACGCGGTCCACCACCCGCACCCGCTCGTCGCGGCCGATCGCCGTCGACAGCTCGACGAGGCCGGTCGGCAGGTCGAGGACGGAGCGCTCGACCACCACGCGGTAGCGCACACCGCGCCCGGCGGCCTGCTCCTCGGCGCTGTTCTGCATGCCGGTGACGGCGACGGGCCTGCCGGTGACCAGCGCGCACACCTCGGCGCCCGCGCCCAGTTGCAGCTGGAGGAAGCGCTGCGCGACGGCGGCCGCCCCGGTGACCACCTCGACCAGGTCGTGGACGGCCGGTTCGGCGGCCTGCGCCCGGTACTCCTCGGCGAGCAGCGTCGCCGCGAGCTCGGCCCGCTCCAGCTCGTGCCGCCGCTGAGTGAGGAGCGCGCCGAGCGCGACGCCGGGCGGCGCCGCCACCCAGCGGCCCGTCCTGCCCGACGCCTGCGCGGCCAGGCCGTGCCGCTCCAGACGGCGCAGCGTCCGCTCGGTCTCCGGCTCGCCGAGCGTGAGCCTGCGCGCGAGATCCGCGACGTCGGCGGCGCCCACCGACACCAGCGCCCGGTACGCCGACTCGTGCGTCTCGTCCAGACCGATCGCTGCCAGCATGCACTGACCTCCCTCCCCGGGACATCATCCCCGCACTCCGCGGCTCCGGAACGGCGCGGTCGTCGACGAGGACGATTGAACTCAACTCGGCTGGGAACGCGGGTCACGAGCACGGTTCGCTCACAGAAGCGAATCCGGCGTCCGCGTGCTCCCGGGCAACCAGCCCGGCACAGAAGGAAACTGACGGATGGCTATAGCGCCTCCGTCGCACAGACCGTGGTCCGCGCCCAGGAGGCGCGCCGGCCACACCGGCTCCGCCGGGCGGTCCTCCTGTGGGGGGTGGGCCCGCCCGGCGGTCCCCAACCCCCCGCGTCATGGCCGGAATTTCCGGATGCACCGTTTTCGTACGGCCTCCGCGGTGGAAAATAAGGGCATGAGCCAGCAGGGGGACACACCCACCGGCCGCGACGACGACTGGTGGGGGCAGCTGTACGACGACTCCGCGCCGGACACGGGTCCCGCGCCCGCGCCGGACACCCTGGACGACCGGTTCGCCTCGGCGGCGGGCACCCTGAAGCCGGACCTCCCCGCCCCACGCGCCCCACAGCCCGCGTCGCGTGTCCCGGAGCCCGCCCCGCCCACTCGGACGAGCCGGATCTTTGCGGATGCGGACGGTGCCGAAGAGGGGCCACCGGGCGACGCGGGCATCGGTTACGTGGGGGACGGGCCGCCCACCTATGAGGCCGAGCCCACCGTCCTGCCCGCCGCCGACCCGGACGACCTCGCCGACCTCGTCCCCGACACCGTGCTCGAAGGCGCGCGGTACGGCGGCAGCACCCTGCGCGCCGCCTCCGTGCGCGGCGACTCCGCCAGGTACCGGGGCGAGCCGCGCCGCGACGCCCTGCTCACCGCCCGCTTCGGCGCCGGCGAGGACGCCCTCGTGCTCGTCGCCATGGCCACCGGCGCCCGCGCGACGCCGGGAGCGCACCGCGCCGCCGCGGAGGCCTGCGCGTGGATCGGCCGTGCCGTGGGCCGCAGCCACCGGCGGCTCGCCGAGGACATCGGGGCCGCCCGGCGCGGCGACCTCAAGTCGGGCCTGCACCGCCTCACCGACCGCAGCCTCGGCAGGCTCCGCGCGCACGCCGCCGACCTGGGCCTCGCGCCGGAGGAGTACGCGGCGTCCCTGCGCTGCCTCCTCCTTCCGGCCGATCCGCGGTGCCGTACGCGCGTCTTCTTCGGCGTCGGCACAGGCGGCCTCTTCCGGCTGCGCGACGGCGAGTGGCAGGACATCGAGCCCCGCGTCGCCGACGCCGCCGGCGACCCCGTGGTGGGCTTCGGCTCGCCGCCCCCGCGGCCCCCGGACGCGGACCGGCTCACCATGGACCTGGGCATCACCACACCCCCCAGTCCGTACGAGCCGGCCCCCGAACCGCCCCGCGACCCCTTCCGGTTCCGCGCCTCGGTCGCCCGCCCGGGTGACACGCTCGTCCTGTGCAGCGGCGGCCTCGCCGAGCCGCTGCGCGGCGAGCCCGAGCTGGCCGCACGCCTCACCCGCCGATGGGAGAAGGCGGGTCCGCCGGGCCTCGCCGCCTTCCTGGCCGACATCCAGGTCAGGGTCAAGGGGTACGCCGACGACCGGACGGCCGCCGCGGTCTGGGAGGCATGACCGCCGCACCTGTGAATTCATGGACCGAGAAACATCGGGCAAGAGACACCAAGACAGCCCATACGGTCCAAAAGAGGTGCGTACAGCATGGCCAAGCAGAACGTCGCCGAGCAGTTCGTCGACATCCTCGTCCGCGCGGGAGTGCAGCGTCTGTACGGAGTCGTCGGCGACAGCCTCAACCCGGTCGTGGACGCCATCCGCCGCACGAAGGAGATCGACTGGGTCCAGGTGCGGCACGAGGAGACCGCCGCCTTCGCGGCCGGCGCCGAGGCCCAGATCACCGGCAGGCTGGCCGCCTGCGCGGGCTCCTGCGGTCCGGGCAACCTCCACCTGATCAACGGCCTGTACGACGCGCACCGCTCCATGGCGCCGGTCCTCGCCCTCGCCTCCCAGATCCCCTCCAGCGAGATCGGCCTCGGCTTCTTCCAGGAGACCCACCCCGACCGCCTGTTCCAGGAGTGCAGCCATTACTGCGAGCTGATCTCCAGCCCCAAGCAGATGCCCCGGCTGTTGCAGACCGCCATCCAGCACGCCGTCGGCCAGAGCGGTGTCAGCGTCGTCTCGCTGCCCGGCGACATCGCCTCCGAGGCCGCCCCGGAGAAGGCCGCGGAGACCGCCCTGGTGACGTCGCGGCCAACCGTGCGCCCAGGTGACGAGGAGATCGACAAGCTCGCCAAAATGATCGACAAGGCGGGCAAGGTCACCCTGTTCTGCGGCAGCGGCACGGCGGGCGCGCACGCCGAGGTGATGGAGTTCGCCGAGAAGATCAAGGCTCCGGTGGGGCACGCCCTGCGCGGCAAGGAGTTCATCCAGTACGACAACCCGTACGACGTGGGCATGAGCGGGCTGCTCGGCTACGGCGCCGCGTACGAGGCCACCCACGAGTGCGACCTGCTGATCCTGCTCGGCACGGACTTCCCGTACAACGCGTTCCTGCCGGACGACGTGCAGATCGCCCAGGTCGACGTGCGCCCGGAGCACCTCGGCCGCCGCTCCAAGCTGGACCTCGCCGTCTGGGGCGACGTGCGCGAGACGCTGCGCTGTCTGATCCCGCGCGTCTCGCCGAAGACGAACCGCAAGTTCCTCGACAAGATGCTCAAGAAGCACGCGGACGCTCTCGAAGGCGTCGTGAAGGCGTACACCCGCAAGGTCGACAAGCACGTCCCGATCCACCCCGAGTACGTCGCGTCGGTCCTCGACGAGGTCGCCGCCGACGACGCCGTGTTCACCGTCGACACCGGCATGTGCAACGTCTGGGCGGCCCGCTATCTCACCCCCAATGGCCGGCGCCGCATCATCGGGTCCTTCAGCCACGGCTCCATGGCGAACGCCCTGCCGCAGGCGATCGGCGCCCAGTTCGTCGACCGGCGCCGCCAGGTCGTCTCGATGTCGGGCGACGGCGGCTTCTCGATGCTGATGGGCGACTTCCTCAGCCTCGTCCAGCACGACCTGCCGGTGAAGGTCGTCCTGTTCAACAACTCCTCCCTGGGCATGGTCGAGCTGGAGATGATGGTGGCCGGCCTGCCCAACTACGGCACGGCCAACCACAACCCCGACTTCGCCGCCGTCGCCCGCGCCGCCGGGGCCTACGGCGTGCGTGTGGAGAAGCCCAAGGAACTCGCGGGCGCCCTGAAGGACGCCTTCGCGCACCGGGGCCCCGCCCTCGTCGACATCGTGACCGACCCGAACGCCCTCTCCATGCCGCCCAAGATCAGCTCGGACATGGTGACCGGCTTCGCCCTCTCCGCCGGCAAGATCGTCCTGGACGGGGGAGTGGGCCGCATGCTCCAGATGGCCCGCTCGAACCTGCGGAACGTGCCGAGGCCGTGAGGGCCCGTGCCCCGACCCCGGCCCCGGCACGCGGCCGCGTCAGGCGGGACGCAGCCGCAGCGTGACGATCTGGAACGGCCGCAGTGCGAGCGCCAGACCGGCCTCGCCCGTCGCGGCCTCGTGCAGCGGCCGCTCCAGGAGATCCGTCACCTCGGCCCGCGCCACCGGGAACGACGTGCCGAGGGTGGCCGCAGCCCGCCCGCCGCGCGACTCGTAGAGCCGCACGATCACGTCGCCGCTGCGGTCGTCGGCGAGCTTCACCGACTCGACGGTCACCGCCGGATGGTCGACGCTCACCAGCGGCGGCAGGGCGGGCGCGTCGGCGACCCGCAGCGGCAGGTTGAGCGCGAGCCCCTCCGCGACCGCGTCACCGGTGCTCGCGCCGGGCAGCAGAGCGTACGTGAACCGGTGCGCACCCTGGTCGGTCTCCGGGTCCGGGCTGTGCGGGGCCCGCAGCAGCGTGAGGCGCACGGTGGTGCCGAGCGTGCCGTCGTACTCGGTGCGCGTCACGTCGTGGCCGTACGTCGAGTCGTTGAGCACCGCGACGCCGTACCCCTCCTCGGCGACCCGCAGCCAGCGGTGCGCGCAGATCTCGTAACGCGCCGCGTCCCAGCCGGTGTTGGCGTGTGTCGGCCGGTGCACATGCCCGAACTGGATCTCGGCGGCGGACCGTTCGGCGTGCACGTCCAGCGGGAAAGCGGCCTTGAGGACCTTCTCCGACTCCCGCCACTCGACGTCCGTGACGACGTCGACGCGGCGGCTGCCCGCCGCGAGCCGGATCTCCTGCGTGATCCGCGACGCCCCGAAGGCCCGCACCACCCGCACGGCGACCCGCAGCGGCCCGTCCTCGACGAGCTCGACGGACTCGGCGTCCGTGAGGTCGGTGTGCCGCCGCCGGTAGTGCTTGTCGAGGTCCCAGGCGTCGTAGTGCGTGGGGTGGTCGGGGTGCAGCTGGAGGAGGTTGCCCGGCGCGGCGAGGACTTCGCGGCCCTCGTCCAGGTCCATCACGGAGACGAGCAGCCCGGCGGCGTCGACCGTGACGCTCAGGTGCTCGTTGGTGAGCAGGATCGTGTCGCCGGTCGTGTGCGCCACCGCCCCGGCCCCGGCGTCCCGTGCCGCGTCCAGGCTCCGCGCGCCGAGCGCGGGGACGTCGACGCGCACCAGCGTGCCGTCCCCGGGATCGACGACCTCACTGCGGGCGTACGGCGAGGCGTTCAGCACCGTGGGCCCGCCCGCGCCCAGCGACCGCACGGCCGACGCCGTGAGCTCGTCGAGCTCCGCCAGGACCCGCTCGTACGTGTCCCGCGCCTCCCGGTGCACCCAGGCGATCGACGAGCCGGGCAGGATGTCGTGGAACTGGTGCAGCAGGACCGTCTTCCACAGCCGGTCGAGCGTGTCGTACGGATAGACGTACGCCGGATCGCGCACCGCGGCGGCGGCGCACCACAACTCCGCCTCGCGCAGGGCGTGTTCACTGCGGCGGTTGCCGCGCTTGGTGGCCGCCTGGGTGGTGTACGTGGCGCGGTGCAGCTCCAGATACAGCTCCCCGGACCAGACCGGGGCCTGCGCGCCGTACTCCTCCTCGGCCGCCGCGAAGAACACCGACGGCTTCTCGATCTCGACGCGCGGCGACCCCTCCAGGGAGCGCAGGCGGCGCGCCCGCTCCATCATCTCGCGGGTGGGCCCGCCCCCGCCGTCGCCCCAGCCGAACGGCACAAGGGACCGGCTCGCCCGGCCCTTGTCGGCGAAGTTCCGCTCCGCGTGCGCCAGTTCGGCGCCGTGGAACTGCGAGTTGTACGTGTCCACGGGCGGGAAGTGGGTGAAGACGCGGGTGCCGTCGATGCCCTCCCACCAGAAGGTGTGGTGCGGCATCTTGTTGGACTGGTTCCAGCTCAGCTTCTGCGTCAGGAACCAGCGGACGCCCGCGAGCTTCGCCAGCTGCGGGAAGGCCGCCGTGTATCCGAAGGAGTCCGGCAGCCAGATCTCCTCCGTCTCGACCCCGAGCTCCTCGCGGAAGAACCGCATGCCGTGCGTGATCTGCCGCGCCAGCGCCTCACCGCCCGGCATGTTGGCGTCCGACTCCACCCACATCGAGCCCACCGGCGCCCAGTTGCCGTCCGCCACCGCCTTCTTGATCCGCTCCCAGATGTGCGGCTGGTGCTCCTTGACCCAGGCGTACTGCTGGGCCTGCGAGCAGGCGAAGACCAGCTCCGGATACTCCCCGGCGAGCGCCGTCACATTGGCAAAGGTCCGCGAAGCCTTGCGCACCGTCTCGCGCAGCGGCCACAGCCACGCCGAGTCGATATGCGCGTGTCCGGTTGCCGATACGCGGTGTGCGCTCGCGTGCGCGGGCCGGGCCAGGACGCCGGCGAGCTCGGCGCGGGCCGCCGCCGCGGTGCCGGACACGTCATGCAGATCGAGCGCGTCGAGCATGTCCTCAAGAGCCCGCAGAATCTCGTGGCGACGCGGACGTTCGGCGTCCAGTTCGCGCATCAGCTCGGAGAGGACCTCGATGTCCAGGGTCAGCTGCCAGACGTCCTCGTCCAGTACGGCGAGATCGGCAGACGCGAATCGGTAGATCGGACCAGTGCCTGCGGTCAGTACGTCGCCGAGGGGTGTCGGCACGAAGTCGTGCAGAACGGCGGGATTGGCCGCCGCTTCGAGGAGTAGGTGCACCGGTTCGCCGCCCCGGGCGGGGGAGGCCACCGGAATATGCCGGTTGCGCGGGTGAACACCCTTGAGGGGGACGCCCGCCGCGTCGTAGACCAGACCCTCCGCCTGGAAGCCGGGACCCTCCCCGGTGAAGCCGGGGTCGATCACCACTTCCACCCGGCTGCCCCGCCACTCCTCGGGCACCTGTCCCTGGAGCCGGAACCAACTGGTCGACCAGGGGTTTCCCCACGCGGTGCCGGTCTCGAAGGGCACGTACTCCGCTTCGAGCGCCGTTGCGACGGGCACCGGCTCGCCCGGGGCGTGCCAGACGGAGAGGGTCAGCGGGGTGCGTCGCGCGTACTGGGCGGGGCGGATGAACTGGCGCAGCGCCCGCTCCAGGCGGCCTTCCACCAGCAGTCTGTCGTCGTGCACTCGGGGGCTCCTCGGAACGTTCGGCGGTGGGGTCCACCGCTTCACTTCCCCCCGATGCCGGGGCGCACCCCCCGCGTTTGGTTGACGATTCGACAGGCTTGCTGCCACGGGCCCGGGGCATGCATCCCGTGAGGCTGTTCGAGCAGGGAGGCTGACACATCGCTTTGTGGGCGGGGGTCATGAGGAGGCAATCACGAGGGGGCGGCTCCGGGGCGATCGGGGCCTCTTCATCGAACGTACGCGACGAGAGGACCGGTGAAGCGCCGGGCGGTCCCCACCGGGGCCAGCTCACGCGCAGGCTGGGGAGAGCGGATCTGCGCGCGGTGTCCGAGGTCAGGAAGGCCCTGAGGGAGTTCCTGCGGCACTGGGGGAAGCCGGGCAGGTCCGACATCGCCGAACTGCTCACCAGCGAGCTGGTCACGAACGCACTGGTGCACACCGATCACGACGCCGTCGTCACCGCGACCGTGGGCCCGCGCGGCCTGCGCGTCGAGGTGCGGGACTTTGTGGGGCGCCGCCCCGAACCGCGGGTTCCGAGCCCCGGTGACGGTACGAGCGGCAGGGGCCTGGTCCTCGTGCAGTCCCTCGCGGACGCGTGGGGCGTGCGGCCGCACGGGGTCGGAAAGGCGGTGTGGTTCGAGCTGGACGGCGGCGGCACGGCCTGACCCTGCCGCCGCGCTCCCGGGGCCTGACGCCCCGGGAGCCGTCAACTCACCGACACGCTCCGGGGCTTGGGGCGGCCGGCTCAGCCGAACTGCTGCTCCAGGTCCTTCAGCTTCTGCTCCAGCGAGTCGAGCCGGGGCAGGGTCTGCGTGTCGTCCTCCGCCGTCAGGTCGACGGTGACGGGGGCGGCGTGGCCGGTGTCCTCAGGGCCGTTCCTGACGGCCTGGAGGGAGGGGCGCGAGCGTGTCGGCAGCGGTTCCTGCGCCGCTATGGCAGGGTCCGCGCCGACCTGCGCGGACCCCGCGGCCGGTGCGACGGCCTGCACCTCGACCTGCCGGCCGCCGCCGCGGGCGTAACCCCGGTTGCCCCGGCTGATCGCCTTGAGCCGGGCGCGTTCCAGCTTCTCCCGGTCGCGCCTGTGCAGCCGGGTGCGCTCCTTCTCGCGACGGTCCTCCCGGACCTCCTCGACGGCCTCGTCCAGGGTGCGGACGCCTTCGAGGAGCATCAGCGACCAGGCGCCGAAGGTCTCCCGCGGCGCGCGCAGCCACCGCACGATGCGGATCTGCGGCAGCGGCCGCGGCACCAGGCCCTGCTCGCGCAGCGCCGCCCTGCGGGTCTGCTTCAGCGCGCGGTCGAAGAGCACCGCCGCCGACAGCGACATCCCGGCGAAGAACTGCGGGGCGCCCGCGTGTCCCAGGCCCCGTGGGGCGTGCACCCAGTTGAACCAGGCGGCCGCGCCCGCGAACGTCCACACGAGGAGACGCGAGCCGAGCGCCGCGTCGCCGTGGCTGGCCTCGCGCACGGCGAGCACCGAACAGAACATCGCCGCGCCGTCGAGGCCGAACGGCACCAGGTACTCCCAGCCGCCGGTGAGGCTGAGGTTCTGCCGGCCGAAGCCGACCAGGCCGTGGAAGGAGAGCGCGGCGGCGACGGCGGCGCAGCAGAACAGCAGCACATAGGAGGCGGTTCCGTAGATGGCCTCCTTGCGCCTGCGGCGTTCCTCGCTGCGCTCCCACGAGTCGTCGCCCGCGGTTCCCTTCGCCGCTCTGTCGTGGCCTCGCTTGCCGCGCGCGAGCACCGCCACCGCCACCAGCATGCCCAGGAGCAGGACGCCGCCGGGAAGCAGCCAGTCCAGCGATATGTCGGTCAGTCTCATCTGGGGTCCCTTGCATCGCGGTAGGGCGTAACGGGCGCCATATTGACCCAACCCGGCCGGGCCTCAAGGGGTTTCGGGGCAAGAGGACGCCATGGGGGTGCAAGGGAGGGCGCACGGCCTGCTTTTGCTCGAACTCGCGGCGGACGGCCGGTGGTTGAGTTCGATTAACCGTGTACGAAAGGGTGGTTCGGGCGGCGGCGGGGGATCAGCTCGCCGCGGCGTCCGCGCTCAGCCGCACGATGCGCTCGGCGTCGCAGGTGCGCGGGCAGGTGACGCAGGCGTCGTCGGGGCGCAGCGTGTAGAACATGCAGCAGCTCGCCCGGTCACGGGTGGGCAGCTTCTCGCCGTTCGGCCCCGTCAGCTCCCGGAAGCCGGCCGTGCCGACGTACGGCTTGGTGGCGCCGGGCAGCAGCCGCTCCAGCTCGTCCATCGCGCGCTGCTCCTCGCCGAGGAGGTGGGCGACGTACCAGAGGCCTTCGACGATCTCGTCGGTGGCGAGGCTCCACAGGGCGCGGGAGCGGCGCCGCATCCGGGGGCCGAAGCCGTCGAGGAGCGGGCCCAGGTGCTCGGCGACGGAGTCCCGCACCTCGGCGCGCAGCGCTTCCTCGTCGGGTACGACGCGGGCGCCGGGGAGAGCCGCGGCCGGGTCGTCGGGCAGGCAGGCGAAGGCGCCCGCGCGGACGGCCAGGTGGCCGAGGGTGCGCTGGAAGGAGACGTCGGCGACCGGGAAGCGGGGCACGCGGCGGTGCAGGAACCAGGGGACCGTGATGAGGAGGGTGGCGGGCCAGGCGTAGCGGTGCAGGCCGAAGCTGGCGACCACGTCGGGGCGGGCCTGGGTGCCGTAGTCCTTCAGGATCTGCGCGTTGTCCCAGGCGAGGAACGCGTCGAGGTCGGGCCCGCCCGCCGCGAGCCGGGCGGCGGTGACCCACCCTGCGCCCTGGGGGAGCTGGTCGCCGGGGGCGACCTCGGTGATGCGCAGTCCGGAGTACACCTCGTTGAGGCGGGCGTACGAGCCCGCTACGGCGCTGGAGGCGCCCTGGAGGGGGGCGGCCAAGGTGGGAACGGACATGCGGGGAACCACCGAATCGCGATCGATAGCAGGTAAGCCTTACCTTACCCGACGTGATCGAGGTTTCAACTCGGGTGCTGTCCGCCTATGGTGCCTCTCGTACCTTTCGGAACAGTGGGAAGCGGGGCGGGCGGACGTCGTGGAGCAGACCGGAGCACGCGAGGGGGTTCCCCTCGCCGGGGCGCCGCGCGTCCGGGTGCCGGAGCAGGCGGGCCCCGGGGCACATGGGCCGCGCCGCACGGTCCGGCGCAGCTCCGTGCGCGGGCAGGTCCTCGCCGCGCTGCGGGCCGCCCTCGTCGGCGGCGATCTCACGCCCGGCGAGGTGTACTCCGCGCCGGCCCTCGGCGAGCGCTTCGGCGTCTCCGCGACACCCGTCCGCGAGGCGATGCAGCAGCTCGCCACCGAGGGCGCCGTGGAGGTCGTCCCCAACCGCGGCTTCCGGGTCACCGAGCGCAGCACCCGCGAGCTGGCGGAGCTGGCCGAGGTGCGGGCGCTGATCGAGGTGCCGGTGATGCTGCGGCTCGCCCGCACGGTGCCCGCGGCGCGCTGGGCGGAGCTGCGCCCCCTCGCCGAGGCGACCGTGACGGCCGCGGCGGTCGGCGACCTCGCGCGCTACGCCGAGTCGGACCGCTCCTTCCACGGCGCCGTACTCGCCCTCTCCGGCAACCAGCAGCTGGTGCAGGTCGCCGACGACCTGCACCGCCGCTCGCAATGGCCCCTGGCGAGCGGTCCCGTCGCGGGCCGCCGCGCCGACCTGATAGCCGACGCCGCCGAACACATGGCCCTCCTCGACGCCCTCACCGCCCAGGACTTCCACGTGGTCTCGTCCCTGGTGCGGGAGCACTTCACGGGGGCGGGCGCGGCCTGAGAAATCCGCGCCCGCGCCCCGCATGCGGCGCTTCTCCACTTGCCGCCGACTCGCCGGACCCGTACCGGGCGCCCGGCCCACGCGCGGTGCCGCCTGCCGCTTGTCGTCGGTTGCCCGGGTCGTCGGTGGCCTTGGGGGATGGGTGCCGGGTGCTGGATGGTGGGTGCTGGGCGGCCTGCGGGCCCGGCCCGGCGGCTCGCCGGTTGTGTGACCCGGGTGCCGCTGTGCCGCCTGCCGCCTGACCCCGGCGGCCCAGCGGGGCCGGGGCGTGACCGGGTGACGCTCCACCCGCTGCTCGCTGCGGTCCGGCACCGCGTGCCGGCTGTCGCATGCTGTCCGGTTGCCGCGCGGCGTGTGGCGGGGGCGGGGTGCTTCCTGGGGCCGGAGGGGTGAGGTTCCGTGGGCGCCGGCGTGGGTGGGAGCCGGCGCCCGGAGGGTGCTAGACCGCCGGTGCGGGCGGCTGTAGGTGGTGGGCCAGCCAGGAGGGGACGCCGCCCAGGAGGCGGAAGAGGCGGGTGGCCTCGGCGCGGAGGCGGGTGGCTTCCGGTTCTGGCTCCGCCTCGGCGAGCGCGGCGAGCGCGGGGGCCGTGCCCACGAGGTAGCCGAGCTCCTCGCGGATGCGCAGCGACTCCGCGAAACCGTGCCGCGCCTCCGCCAACTCGCCGTCGCGCAGGGCGAGTCCGGCGAGGTGGCGCCAGGTGAAGGAGAGGAGCAGCGAGTCGGAGCGGGCGGTGGCGCCCGCGTGCGCCCTGCGGTAGGCCGCCTTCGCGGACTGCGGCGAGTCCGCGATGTGCTCCGCGATCAGCCCGCGGCGGAAGTCGAGGAGTGGCCGCCCCGAGGCGTTCGGGGCGAGCAGCGCGGCCGCCCTGCCGAGCGCCGTGCGGGCCTCGTCGGCCCGGTCGCGTACACCCAGGACCGTGGAGGCGTAGGCGAGTTGGCCCCGCTCGCAGGCCGCGGCGCCCCGGTCGTCGTCGTTCTCGGCGAGGGCCTCCGCGGTCCGCAGGACGTCCTCCGCCTCACCCCAGCCGTCCCCCGTGAACAGGCACCGCTCGACGAGGAGGGCCGCCCTCTGAAGTGCCGCCGCGGCCCCCGCCCGTGCGGCGAGCAGCTCCGCGGCGTCGGTCCAGCAGCCGCGCGAGCGCAGCCGCCATACCGCGGTCTGGAGTGGATCGTGCTCTGCAGTCGTTCCGGTACCAGACATGGCGGTATGCGCCACGTTGCCCTCCCCGAGCACACCATTGAGCTGTTGAGTCGTGGGCGAATCTCAGCATGGATCGCGGCGCGCGGCCAAGAGGTCGGGTGAAAGAATTCACAAAGGGTGGGTGAGGAGACGGGTGAGGCCCGGTCGGCGGTTCGTCGCCGTCGGGCGGGCCCTCGCCGGATTCCCTCAGCTCATCCGCAGGGCGAGGAAGAAATCGAGCTTGTCCTCCAGGCGCGAGAGGTCACGGCCCGTCAACTGCTCGATACGGCCCACCCGGTAGCGCAGCGTGTTGACGTGGAGGTGCAGCCGCGCGGCGCAGCGCGTCCACGAACCGTCGCAGTCGAGGAACGCCTCCAGGGTCGGGATGAGCTCGGCGCGGTGGCGCTGGTCGTACTCCCGCAGCGGGTCGAGGAGCCGCGCCGTGAACGCCCGGCGCACGTCGTCCGGGACGAAGGGCAGCAGCAGGACGTGCGAGGCCAGCTCCTGGTGCCCGGCCGCGCAGACCCGGCCGGGGCGGGCCGCCGCCACCCGGCGGGCGTGCCGGGCCTCCTCCAGGGCGCCGCGCAGCCCCTCCGCCGAGTGCACGGACGCGCTGACGCCCAGCGTGAGGCGGCCGTCGCCGTCCAGGCCGGCCGACAGCGGGTCGTGCACGGCGGCGAGGAGCGCGTCCGCGAGCAGGCCCGTCTCCGGGCCGTCGTGCTCGCCGGGGACCGCGGGCAGCGGCACGAGGGCGATCGCCTCGTCGCCGGTGTGCGCGACCGCGATCCGGTCGGACGGCTCGGGGCCCGACGCCGACGGGTCGACGAGGATCTCCTCCAGGAGCGACTGGGCGACGGGCCCGCCGTCGATCTCCCCGCCCTCCCACTCCACCCGGGCCACCACGACCTGCCAGTGCGGGGCCGCGCCGAGCCCCGGCAGCAGCACCGGCGCGGCGACGCGGAGCCGGGCGGCGATCTCCGCGGGGGCCGCGCCCGTCTGCACCAGTTCCAGGACCTCCTGGGCGAGGCGGCGGCGCACCGTGCGGGCCGCGTCGCGCCGGTCGCGCTCCACGGCGATCAGCTGCGTCACGCCCTGGAGCAGGTCGAGCCGCTCCTCGGGCCAGTCGCCCGCGTCGGCCTCCACCGCGAGGACCCAGTCGGAGAGCACCGACTCGCGCACGTCCCGCGACGCGCCGGCCGTGCCGCGCCCACTGGTCCGAACGGGGAACAGCGAGTACGTCACGGAGTCCACCGTGACGCGGTGCGGGCCGCGCCGGCCCGTCCGGACGGCCGCCAGGTGCTCCCCGGCGAGGCGCGCGCAGAGCGGCCCCGGCAGGGCGGTCCCCGCCGCGCTGGACCCGGCGATCACGCGCCCGGCGGGGGAGAGCACCCAGGCCCGCAGGTCCAGGTCGGTGCCGAGCAGGTCGAGGACGACGTCGGGGCCGCCGCCCGCCGGGCCCGACGTCATCAGGCGCCGGTGCCGGTCGACGACGGCCGCCAGGTCCCCGGCGCGCTCGCCGGAGACCTGCCGCACGACGTGCTCGGTGATGGTCGCGAAGGCCACGGACTCGTTGACCGCGAAGAGCGGGAGGCGGTGCCGGGCGCAGGCCTCGACGATGTCGTCGGGGATGTCGCCGAGCTCGGCCTCGCCGGCGGCCAGGGCCGCGACTCCGGCGCTCGCGAGGATCCGCACGAAGGGTTCGGTGTCCGAGGCGTCGCGGCGCCAGGCGAGGCCGGTCAGGACCAGCTCGCCGCCCGCCAGATAGCGGCTGGGGTCCCGCAGGTCCGTGGTCATCACACCGCGCACGGTGCGGTCCAGCTCGTCCTCGCCGCCGAGCAGCCGCAGGCCCAGCGCGTCGGTGTCAAGGAGTGCGCGCAGCCGCATGGGGTCGTCGCCGCCGATCTGTCTCGAATGGTGTGTACAAACATGTGCGCTCCGTAGCGCCGGGGTCCTGCCGCCCTCGGGCGTCCCCCGTTTCGTGGGGGAACCCGCGAGGTTACTGGGGCCCGTTCTTCATACGAATCTACAAGACGCACGGCTTGGCCAGCCAACTCCTTCATGGTTTCGGTGACTGACCCCATCGGACGAGCGGGCGGTGTACTTGCCCCACTCCGCGTTAACAGCACATGAACGAGCAGTCGAGGGACCAAAGGCCCGGGTGGCCTGAACGGAATCCCCTGATACGGAATCACGGAATCTCCGGGTCCCTCGAAGCGAAAGACCCTCGACACGAAGAAGAGAGCCTCATGGACTTCCTTCGCCCCGCCAGCTGGGAGGAGGCGCTCGCCGCCAAGGCCGAGCACCCCACGGCTGTGCCGATTGCGGGTGGCACCGACGTGATGGTCGAGATCAACTTCGACCACCGTCGTCCCGAATACCTGCTTGACCTCAACCGCATCGTCGAGCTGCGCGAGTGGGAGGTGGGCGAGGAGACGGTCCAGCTGGGCGCCTCCGTCCCGTACACGCAGATCATGGAGGAGCTCCGTGCCGAGCTCCCCGGTCTCGCGCTCGCCTCGCACACCGTGGCGTCCCCGCAGATCCGCAACCGCGGCGGCGTCGGCGGCAACCTGGGCACGGCCTCCCCGGCCGGCGACGCCCACCCCGCGCTGCTCGCCGCCGGATGCGAGGTCGAGGTGGAGTCGGTGCGCGGCTCCCGCCTCATCCCGATCGACGACTTCTACACCGGCGTGAAGCGCAACGCCCTCGCCCCGGACGAACTGATCAAGTCCGTGCACATCAAGAAGGCGGACGGGCCGCAGCAGTACTCCAAGGTCGGCACCCGCAACGCCATGGTCATCGCCGTCTGCGCCTTCGGTATCGCGCTGCACCCCGAGACCCGCACCGTGCGCACCGGCATCGGCTCCGCCGCCCCCACCCCCATCCGGGCGAAGGCGGCCGAGGAATTCCTGAACGCGGCGCTCGAAGAGGGCGGCTTCTGGGAGAGCAAGAAGATCATCACCCCCTCGATCGCCAAGCAGTTCGCGGAGCTCGCCTCCGGAGCCGCCAACCCGATCGACGATGTCCGCGGCACGGCGAACTACCGCCGGCACGCCGTCGGCATCATGGCCCGCCGCACGCTGGGCTGGACCTGGGAGTCGTACCGCGGCGAGGGCCGCAGCACTGAGGGAGTCGCATAATGCGCGTGAACTTCACGGTCAACGGCCGTCAGCAGGAAGCGGACGACGTGTGGGAGGGCGAGTCCCTGCTCTACGTGCTGCGTGAGCGCATGGGCCTGCCGGGCTCCAAGAACGCCTGCGAGCAGGGCGAGTGCGGCTCCTGCACCGTCCGGCTCGACGGCGTGCCGGTCTGCTCGTGCCTGGTCGCGGCCGGTCAGGTGGAGGGCCGCGAGGTCACCACCGTCGAGGGCCTCGCCGACTACGCCAAGCACCGCGCCGACGCCCACCCCGGCGGCGGCTGCGTCTCCGGCGCATCCGGCGCCTGCGGCACGTCGCTCCAGGACGCCCAGAACTGGAGCGCCAAGGGCCAGGACTCGCAGACCGGCGAGGGCGCCGAACTCTCCCCGATCCAGCAGGCGTTCATCGACGCCGGCGCCGTCCAGTGCGGCTTCTGCACCCCCGGTCTGCTCGTCGCGGCCGACGAGCTCCTTGAGCGCAACGAGTCGCCGTCCGACGCGGACATCCGCGAGGCGCTCTCCGGCAACCTCTGCCGCTGCACCGGTTACGAGAAGATCCTGGACGCGGTCCGCCTGGCCGCGGCCCGTCAGGGAGAGGCGGTCTGACCATGGCTGGCACCACCACCGGCATCCCCGCCAATGTCACCCAGGGCTCGCAGACCAAGGGCGGCGTCGGCGAGTCGACGCTGCGCCCCGACGGCACCCTGAAGGTCACCGGCGAATTCGCCTACTCCTCGGACATGTGGCACGAGGAGATGATCTGGGGCCAGGCCCTGCGGTCCACGGTCGCGCACGCCGAGATCGTGTCGATCGACACCTCCGAGGCCATGGCCATGTCCGGCGTCTACGCCGTCCTGACCGCCGACGACCTGCCGGCCGCCAAGAACTACGGCATGGAGTACCAGGACACCCCCGTCCTCGCCTACGGCAAGGTCCGCCACCACGGTGAGCCGGTCGCCCTCGTGGCCGCCGACCACCCGGAGACCGCGCGCCGCGCCGCCGCGAAGATCAAGGTCGAGTACCGGGAGCTCCCGGTCATCACGGACGAGGCGTCCGCGACCGCCCCCGACGCGGTCCTGGTCCACGAGAACCGCGGCGACCACCACGCAGGACACGTCCCGCACCCGAACATCGTGCACCGCCAGCCGATCATCCGCGGCAACGCCGCCGAGGCCGCCAAGAAGGCCGACGTGATCGTCAGGGGCGAGTACACCTTCGGCATGCAGGACCAGGCCTTCCTCGGCCCGGAGTCCGGCCTCGCCGTGCCCGCCGAGGACGGCGGCGTCGACCTGTACGTGGCCACCCAGTGGCTGCACTCCGACCTCAAGCAGATCGCCCCCTGCCTCGGCCTGCCCGAGGAGAAGGTCCGCATGACGATGGCGGGCATCGGCGGCGCGTTCGGCGGCCGCGAGGACATCTCGATGCAGATCCTCGCCTCCGTGCTCGCCCTGCGCACGGGCAAGCCCGTGAAGATGGTCTACAACCGCTACGAGTCCTTCTTCGGCCATGTCCACCGGCACCCGGCGAAGCTCTACTACGAGCACGGTGCCACCAAGGACGGCAAGCTCACGCACATGAAGTGCAAGATCGTCCTGGACGGCGGCGCCTACATGTCGTCGACCCCGTCGGTCGTCGGCAACGCCTCGTCCCTCTCGGTCGGCCCGTACGTCGTCGACAATGTGGAGATCGAGGCGATCGGCCTCTACACCAACAACCCGCCCTGCGGCGCCATGCGCGGCTTCGGCGCGGTCCAGGCGTGCTTCGCGTACGAGGCGCAGATGGACAAGGTCGCAGCCAAGCTGGGCATGGACCCGGTGGAGTTCCGGCAGAAGAACGCGATGGAGCAGGGCACGATCATGCCGACCGGGCAGCCGGTCGACTCGCCCGCCCCCGTCGCCGAGCTGCTGCGCCGCGTCAAGGCCCGCCCGATGCCGCCCGAGCGCCAGTGGGAGTCCAGCGAGGGCGCCGACGTCCGCGCGCTGCCCGGCGGCCTCTCCAACACCACGCACGGCGAAGGCGTCATCCGCGGTGTCGGCTACGCGGTCGGCATCAAGAACGTCGGCTTCTCCGAGGGCTTCGACGACTACTCGACGGCCAAGGTGCGCATCGAGGTCATCAACGGCGAGCCCGTCGCCACGGTCCACACCGCCGCGGCGGAGGTCGGCCAGGGCGGTGTCACGATCCACGCGCAGATCGCCCGCACCGAGCTCGGCGTCCAGCAGGTCACCATCGCCCCCGCCGACACCCAGGTGGGCTCGGCCGGTTCGACCTCCGCGGGCCGCCAGACGTATATGACCGGCGGCGCCATCAAGAACTCCTGCGAGATCGTCCGCGAGAAGGTCCTGGAGCTCGGCCGGCGCAAGTTCGGCTCGTACCACCCGGCGTGGGCCAACGCCGAACTCCTCCTGGAGGGCGGCAAGGTCGTCACCGACGGCGGCGAGGTCCTCACCACCCTCGTGGAGGTCCTCGAGGACGAGGCCGTCGAGGTCGAGGAGGTGTTCAGGCACCGCCCCACCGAGGCCTTCGACCTGCGCACCGGCCAGGGCAACGGCCACGTGCAGTACGCCTTCGCCGCGCACCGCGCGGTCGTCGAGGTCGACACCGAGCTCGGCCTCG
Organism: Streptomyces sp. NPDC030245; assembly: GCF_055572995.1. Lineage (NCBI taxonomy): Bacteria > Bacillati > Actinomycetota > Actinomycetes > Kitasatosporales > Streptomycetaceae > Streptomyces > Streptomyces sp. NPDC030245. Next base: position 575,882 of record NZ_JBVICF010000003.1, read on the forward strand.
TCAAGGTCATCGAACTGGCCTGCGCCCAGGACGTCGGCAAGGCGGTCAACCCGCTCTCCGTCATCGGCCAGATCCAGGGCGGCACCACCCAGGGCCTCGGCGTCGCGGTGATGGAGGAGATCATCGTCGACCCGAAGACCGCGAAGGTGAAGAACCCTTCCTTCACGGACTACCTGCTCCCGACGATCCTCGACACCCCGACCATCCCGGTCGACTACCTGGAGCTCGCCGACCCGAACGCGCCCTACGGCGTACGCGGTATCGGTGAGGCCCCCACCCTCTCCTCGACCCCGGCGGTCCTCGCGGCGATCCGCGCGGCCACGGGCCTGGAGCTCAACAAGACGCCGGTGCGGCCCGAACACCTCACCGGAACGTGATCCCTCCCCGGAGCTGATCCCCCCGCTCGGGGACCAGCGCAAGCCCTCCGAGCGGTGTGTGCCTCCCAGGAACGTCACACTTCCCGCCGCCCACACCGCTCGGAGCCCCAACTCCCCCTCTCCATGAGGGAGATGTCGTTCGTCTCGGGCCGTCCCCCGGGTCGTGCAGCCAACGCACCATCCCAAATCCCGCAACTCCGCGGGTGCCCCTGTGAACCTTGGGAGTAGGCACCATGACCCAGTCGTCAGTGGAGCCGAAGACCACCGCAGAGGACGCGGGCTCCGGCTCACGCGTCCCCGCCGGCAGGTCTTGGCTCGACCGGTACTTTCACATATCCCGGAGAGGATCCACGGTCGCGCGCGAGGTGCGCGGCGGAATCACCACCTTCATGGCGATGGCGTACATCGTCCTGCTCAACCCCCTGATCCTGTCCGGCAAGGACGCGGCGGGGGACACCCTCGGCCAGAAGGCCGTGATCACCGCGACGGCGCTCGCCGCGGCCGTCACCACGCTCCTCATGGGCTTCGTCGGCAAGGTGCCGCTCGCCCTGGCCGCCGGACTCTCCGTGTCCGGCGTGATCTCCTCGCAGGTGGCGCCCGAGATGACCTGGCCGCAGGCCATGGGCATGTGCGTGATGTACGGCGTGGTGATCATGCTCCTGGTGGTCACCGGGCTCCGCGAGATGATCATGAACGCGATCCCGCTCGCCCTCAAGCACGGCATCACCATGGGCATCGGCCTGTTCATCGCCATCATCGGCCTCGTCAAGGGCGGCTTCGTGCACCCCGGCAAGGCCACCCCGCTCTCCCTCGGCCCCGCCGGTGAACTCTCCGGCTGGCCCGTGCTGCTCTTCGCCTGCACCCTGCTCCTGATCTTCATGCTCCAGGCGCGCAACACCCCCGGCGCGATCCTGATCGGCATCGTCACCGGCACCGTGATCGCCGTCATCCTCAACGCGCTCGACGTGATCGACCCCAAGCAGTGGGCGAACGGCGCCCCCGAACTGCACGGCAGCGCGGTCTCGTCGCCCGACTTCTCGCTCATCGGCGAGGTCGAGTTCGGCGGTTGGGGCGAGGTCGGCGCGATGACGGTCGGCATGATCGTCTTCACGCTCGTGCTGGCCGGCTTCTTCGACGCGATGGCCACCATCATCGGCGTCGGCACCGAGGCCAACCTCGCCGACGACAAGGGCCGCATGCCCGGCCTCTCCAAGGCGCTCTTCATCGACGGCGCCGGCGGCGCCATCGGCGGCGTGGCGGGCGGCTCGGGACAGACCGTCTTCGTCGAGTCCGCGACCGGCGTCGGCGAAGGCGCCCGCACCGGCCTCGCCTCCGTCGTCACCGGCCTCTTCTTCGCGGCCTGCCTCTTCTTCACACCGCTGACCGCGATCGTGCCGCAGGAGGTCGCCTCCGCCGCGCTCGTCGTCATCGGAGCGATGATGATGATGAACGCCCGGCACGTCGACTGGGCCGACCGCGCCACCGCCATCCCGGTCTTCCTGACCGTCGTGCTCATGCCCTTCACGTACACCATCACCACCGGTGTCGCGGCGGGCGTCATCTCCTGGGTCGCCATCAAGATCGCCCAGGGCAAGGCCCGCGAGATCGGCGCCTTCATGTGGGGGCTGACGCTGATCTTCATCGTCTACTTCGCCCTCAACCCCATCGAAGGATGGCTGGGCGTCCACTGAGGCGCCGGGCCCTCCGCACATCCGTAGAGTTCCGAGCTCCGTGAGCCAGAGGAGGCCGACATGCTGGACATCGCCGACGAGCTGAACCGGTGGGTCGGGCAAGGACGTGACTTCGCCGTCGCCACCGTGGTGGCGGTCGGCGGGAGCGCGCCCCGGCAACCGGGCGCCGCGCTCGCCGTCGACAGCGAGGGCACGGCGATCGGCTCGGTCTCCGGCGGATGTGTGGAGGGCGCCGTCTACGAACTGTGCCGGCAGTCCCTGGAGGACGGCGAGACCGTCCTCGAACGGTTCGGCTACAGCGACGACGATGCCTTCGCCGTGGGCCTGACCTGCGGCGGCGTCATCGACATCCTCGTCACACCGGTCCGCGCGGACGCCGCGTCGCGGCCGGTCCTCGCCGCCGCGCTCGCCGCCGCCTCGGCGGGGGAGGCGGCGGCCGTCGCCCGCGTCACGTCCGGGCCCGCCGAGCTCCTCGGCCGCGCCCTCCTCGTACGCCCCACGGGGGAGTACGAGGGCGGGCTCGGCGGACACCCCGAGCTGGACCGCACGGTGGCGGGGGAGGCCCGCGCCCTGCTCGACGCGGGCCGCACCGCGACCGTGGAGATCGGCGAGGACGGCTCCCGGTGCGGAGCGCCGCTGGTCGTCCTCGTCGAGTCGAGCGTCCCGCCGCCCCGCATGATCGTGTTCGGCGCGATCGACTTCGCGTCGGCGCTGGTACGGATGGGCAAGTTCCTCGGCTACCACGTGACCGTGTGCGACGCGCGGCCCGTCTTCGCCACCGCCGCGCGTTTCCCCGACGCCGACGAGATCGTCGTCGACTGGCCGCACCGCTACCTGGAGCGCACCGAGGTCGACGGCCGCACCGTGCTGTGCGTGCTGACCCACGACGCCAAGTTCGACGTCCCCCTGCTGGAGCTCGCCCTGCGCCTCCCCGTCGCCTACGTCGGCGCCATGGGCTCGCGCCGCACCCACGAGGACCGCAACGCACGCCTGCGCGAGGTCGGCGTCACCGAGCTGGAGCTGGCGCGCCTGCGCTCACCCATCGGCCTCGACCTGGGCGCCCGCACGCCCGAGGAGACGGCCCTGTCGATCGCCTCGGAGATCGTCGCGGGCCGCCGGGGCGGCACGGGCACCTCACTGACCGGCGCCCACACCCCCATCCACCACGACACGTCGAGCCGCCCTTCGGGGCGGATCGGTTCCGTCGCCTAAAATTTCTGCGCCGGTCAGGGCGCGAGGAGGCCGTCCACCGCTCGGCCGAACACCCGCCGCGACACCGACGACAGCACCCCGTCGCAGAGCGCGGGCAGCCACCGGACGCGCAGGTCCTCGCGCCACACCACCGCCGAGCCGCCGGCCGTGGGGTGGACCTCGATCTCGGCCCAGCCCGTCATGAACGTCCCCCGCTTCTCCAGTCGGCACCGCCCCGGCGCCGTGCCGTCCGGCGGGCACCACTCGACGACCTCCATGACGTCGTCGAAGCCGGCCGGGCCGAGCGCACTGCGTGCCACGAACACCGTGCCGGCGTGGGTGGGCGGGGGAGTGCGGACCGTGATGCGGGTGAGCGGGACGACGTCGGCGTGCCGCTCCCACGCGGTCAGCCTGCGCCACGCCTCGGCGGCGGGCAGGGACGTGTCTCGGGTGATCTGGAAGATGGCCACGCTCCGAGCCTGCCACGCGGCCGGGGACAAGGCTCTAGCGGTAGATCCTGCCCGGCTCGGCCTTGCCCGGTGCGAGGAGCTGGGACACCGTCACGAAGACGTATCCGCGCTTCTTGAGCTCGGTGATGACACCGGGGACGGCCGGGACCGTGCCCTTGTAGATGTCGTGCAGCAGGATGATGCCGTCCCGCTTCGTCTGGTCGACGACGCGCTTCTGGATCAGCTTGGAGTCATTGGTCGTGTAGTCCTTCGCGGTGACGGTCCACAGGACCTCCGCGAGACCGAGCTCCTTGGAGATCTTGTTGACGTCGTCGTTGGTGCGGCCCTGCGGCGGACGCATCAGCGTCGGCTTCTTGCCGATGAGCTTCTCGATCGCCTCGTTGGGGCGCTCCAGCTCGCGGCGCGCCTCCTTCGCGCTGATCTTCGTGAGGATCTTGTGCGACCAGGTGTGGCTGGCCACCTCGTGCCCCTCGGCGTCCATCTGCTTCACCAGCTCGGGGTACTTCTCTATGTGGTTCCTGCCGAGCGTGAAGAAGGTGGCGGGGACCTGCTCCCTCTTGAGGATGCTCAGGAGCCTCGGCGTGTTCTCGCTGGGGCCCGCGTCGAAGGTCAGCGCCACGCACTTGGCCTTCCGGCAGTCGACGGTGCCGAACTTCCCCCGGTCCGCGGCCTTCGCCTCCGCGGCGCCGTTGCGCACGGAGCTGGGCGACGTGGTGTCGAGCTTGGTGCACCCGGTCAGCGCGAGGGCGAGAGCCGCCCCCGCCGCGAGGACGGGGGCGGTGCGACGCAACCTCTTGGCCGAGCGCGTCGTCTTGCAGGCGGAAGGTCTGTTCACGGTGACAGCAGGCATGCAAGCACTATACACAGGGCGTATACACCCTGTTCATAGTGGGCCCGCGTGCGTCCCGCCCGGCCGGGTTTAGACGGGGATCACCCGGATCGACGGATGGATGGCCGTGTTCAGGTACAGCCGCTCCTTCTTGTTCTCCTGCTCCAGCTCCAGCACGAGCCGGTACCGGTACAGGCCGGGCTTCGCGGTGCTCATGACCGTGCCGGCCCAGTAGTAGTAGACCGGCGTGAACTTGTCCCGCATGCGGTCCGGCGCCCCGTAGATCTTCAGCTCGTTGAAGATCCGCCGCTCCGCCACGTCCTCCTCGTCACCCACCTCGGTGTCGAGGAACACGATGTTGTTGATCTTCGGCATGGGCGGCCAGGTGCCGTCGAGGCGCTTCTCCATGTCGATCGGGCGGACGATCCAGTTGATCACCTGCCCCTGCTTGCACACCGTCTCCAGCGACGAGGTGCCCTGCCCCTTGCCGCCGATGCTGTTGTCCATCATGTACATCGAGTCGCTCAGCGAACCCGTCGCCGTCGCCCGCTCCATGTTGATGAGCGTCACGATGTTGAGCTGGACCGAGTTCAGCTGGCCGGGGTTCTGCTTCTCCACGCCACCGCGCGTAGTGGTGCTCACCCGTTCCTCCTTCGCGTACGCCGTCATGACTGGCCTCTAGCCGACGAGGGACGACGACAGGGTGGTGGTGATCGGCTCGTCCCTCGTGCCCAGCTTGAACTTGATCTGATACGTGAGCGGTCCGCCGTCCGTCTTCTTCACCGTGGCGGTCCAGTACGACACGTCGGTGCCGGGGTACACCTTCCGCTCCGGCTCGCAGATCTCCCGGTCGATCACGATGTCCTCGATCGACACGTACGCCTCGCACTCCAACGCCAGACAGTTCCACAGCAGTTGGTCACCGCGCTTGACCTTGGTGTGCAACTCCTCCGTGCCGAACCCGGTGGAGCCCCCGGCCCGGTTCGTGTCGTACATGTACAGGTGGCCTTCCATGTTCCCGGCCGCCAGGGCGCCCACGCAGTCCACGACGGCGGTGATGGAGATCGGCCGCTTCACCGCTGCCTCCCGCGTCTCCCGCGGCTTCGATTTGGTCGTCATCGGGTCCTCCTCGTCGTCCGGTGGGGGTCAGGCGCCGCGGGCCGGGCGCGCGGGCGGGATCGGGAGCTGGCCGAGGCCCGCCTTGGTGAAGGCGTTGCGCCGCGGCTCGGAGGTGATCTTCAGGGCCGAGGAGCACGTCAGATTCACCGGCTCCCAGCGGAGTTCGCCGTTGGCCTGCGACAGCTTGTGCAGCTGGATGCGCATCGTGTACGAGTACGTCCCGGGCCGTGACGTGTCGACCGTCGCCGACCAGTACCAGCCGTCGGTCACCATGTCCGGGGAGCCGTACTCCGCCGGGTACATGATCTTCGCGTCCACGGCCTCGCCGTAGATGTCGGTGATCACCGGGGCGGGCGGGCTGGCCGCCGCCGTGGCGTCCTCGGTGACGACCTGGCCCGTGACGTCCACGATCTTCTGCCCGGAGAGCCGGCCCCGGGTGCGCCGGGTGGTCTTGACCCGGGTGCCCACGCTCCGCCGGATGCGGTTGAGCTCCGCGGCCGCGTCCGCGCTCGGCACCGTCGACTTGGCGGCGAGCTCCTGGAGTTCGGCCAGCGCCTGCTCGTCGGTCTGCCGCGCCCGCTCGGCCTCGTAGCCGCGCGGGACGGTCGGCGGGATGGAACCCAGGCTGTACGGCAGCCAGTTCAGGACCTGCTCGCTGGCCTGCGAGCCGTCGCGCCAGTACGAGCCGTGGATCGCGGTCACCAGGTCGCCGGTCCCCTGGTTCTCGGAACCGTGCAGCTTCATGTTGTCGAACAGGTAGGTGTTGCCTTCGAGCGTGCTGGTGGCCAGCGCGTTGCCGACGTCCACGAGCACGATGATCGCCAACTGTTGGGGCATGATTCCGCCTTCGTCGTCGTTCCCGGCACCGGCTACTGGCACATCAGCGCGGGTGAATCGATGGTCATGACGCTGTTGGCGCCCTCGTACATCTGGAGCTCCAGGCGGTACTGGTAGGGCACGCCCGGCGTCATCCAGTGCGGCACCACTCCGGTCCACACGTCGAGGTCGAGCTTCTCGCCGTCGGAGTCCTGGGAGGTGTGGGGCGGCTGGAACTGGGGGGCTCGGTAGCCCTGGTGGGACTGCGGGGTCTGCGTGCCCGCGGGGCCCGGGGCGGCCGTGGCACCGGTGGCGCCCGGTCCGGGGACGGCCGTGCCCATGCCGGGGGCGCTCGGCGGGCCGCCGACGGTGGCGGGCCCGCTGTGCGCGCCGGGCACCTGCTGCCCGATGCCGCCCTGCTGTGCGTACGGGGCCTGTTGCCCCTGTTGCCCCTGTTGCCCCTGCTGTCCCCCCGCGGGTGCGAACGAGATGCTCTTGATCTCGACGGGGGTTTGCAGGTCCACGGCGAGCGCGGTCCAGGACACGACCTGGCCGGGCTTGACGACGGTGACGAGGTTCGGCGTGCCCTGGTGGCTGCTGTCGAACGGGCTGTCGTCCACCATGCAGAGGTTGCCGTCGTACAGCGACTTGATCGACAGCGCTCCGATGACGTCGACGACGGCGATGATGTTCACCTGCGACTTCATTCCGCTCCTGTTCATTCCACTCCCTGTTCTCGGGTGCCTAGCCGCGGTCCCGGACCAGCGGGACCTTTCCGACGGCGGTCCGCTCGATCTCGGCGGACAGCCTGGGCACGAACTTGAGCTGGAGGGTGTATCCGGTCTTCGCGATCGACTCGGCGTTCGCCTCGCCGTGGTTGAACAGCGACAGGGCGCGCGGCAGCGCGTTCACGAAGACCTGCTGGAGGCCGTAGGGGCCGAGCACCGTGTCGGCGCGGTAGGTCAGCCCGAGCACGTCGTCGACCGCCGCGTAGAGCGTGATGGTCCTGCCCTCGCGGTGGTTGACGAACTGGACGTCGTGCGCCACCGCGTCCAGGTCCACCACGTCGGCCGCCTTCAGCTCGTCGCGCAGCGCGGCGTAGGCCCGCGCCGCCGAGTACTGGCTGTCGTTGAGATGCAGTACGTCCCCGGTGCGCCCCGCGAACTCGAACTGCCGCGTCTTCAGGCCCGGTCCGTCCGTGCGGGGCCGGTGGATCATCCGGTCGCCGAGCTTCAGCCGCAGCAGCGGCGTCTCGTGCGCGTGCAGGCGGGTGACGACGAGCTCGCCCTCCTCGCCCTCGGGGACCTGCCGGCCCTCCGCGTCGACGATCTCGATGAAGTGCAGGCCCGGCACCGCGGACAGCCAGGGCGACGCGGCGTCGAGTTGCAGGCCGATGGTCTCCGCCTGGGTGGCGGCGAAGTAGCTGAGGATCGAGAGGTTCGGATACAGCGCCTGGAGCTCCACCCGCTTGCGCTGCGGCAGCACCCCGCTGCCGTACAGGGCGACGCGGAAGCTGTCGCGGTACTCCTGGCGCATGCCCGCGCCGAGCTCCGCGAGGATCGCGATGCCCGCGGAGATGCCCATCAGGGCCTTCGGGCCCCGGTAGGAGAACATGTGCTCCAGGACGGGGGCGGTGACGGGTCCCGCGCCGACGTAGTTGACGCCCGGCACGTGCTGGAGCACGCCGCCGACCATGGTGCCGCTGCTCCACATCTGGTAGTCGGCCAGAGTGGTGAAGAGCCACTTGGGGTCGGTGCCCGCGAGGTGCCCGGCGAGTTGGTAGGCCCCCATGAAGCGGCCCGCGATCTCGTACGTGTCCTTCAACTCCCGCAAGGAGTACACGACTTCGAGCGGCATGCCGCCACTGGTGCCGCCGCTGGCGACGATCTCGAACTCGCCGCGGGTGAGGGGCACGACCATGCCCGGCCGCGTGTCCATGAAGAAGTCGCGCTGGACGTCCTTGTCCGACAGCGGTATGCGCTGCCACTCCTCGTACGTCCGCGGGGCGTGCGTGATGCCGGCGCCCCGCAGCCGCTCCCGCCACAGCGGGTTGAGCAGCGCGGTGTTGACCAGCTGCTGGAGACGGCGCAGCACGACCGCGTCCTGGATCTCGTGCGGGATCTCGCTGTACAGCGTCTGGCAGACCCGCTCGCACTCGCGCATCTTGCTCGCGAAGGAGGGGAGCACGGTGACGGCCTCGACGGATTCCGGTTGCAGCTCCCAGTCGGGGATGAGCCAGTTGGCCAGTTCGAGCGCGCCGCCGGGAGCCGGCGCGGGCGGTGGAACATGCGTTGCCTGTGGAGCGTGCGATGTACTCAACATCCGTCCCCTCTACGCTGTGCCCGTTCCTTTTTCTGTCCCTTTTTCTTTTCCTTTTTCTGTATCCCTGCCGTTGCTTCTCCGGTGAGCAGGTCTTCCGCTGTCCTTTTGATTTCGGAGAGCAGCATGCGGAAGTGCTCGCCGGTTATCCGGTGGTTCATCATGACCACGCGCAGTGCGGCCACTCCGTCCACGTTCACCTTCGAGATGAAGAAGTTCCCCTCGAATTTGACGCGGTTCCTGATGGCGATCTGTAGGTGGTGCAGGTCCTTCTTGGCGAGGCCGGGCGGATGGTAGCGGAAGCAGAGGATGTTCGCTTCCGGGCGGTGCGGGGCCTCGAAGTCGGGGTCGGCCCGCACGGCGTCGTGGGCCTCCCGCGTCAACTGGCAGAGGTACTCGATTTTCTCCGCGAACAGAGCCCGTCCGTAAATGGCCCAGAGCGCCCACAGCGTCATGATCATCGGGCGCTTCGTGCACTCGAAGTTCTTTCCCCCGCTGTCGAACGCGGTGTAGATGTCCTGCTCCTCCTCGAAGACGTAGCTGGCCTTCTGCCGGAATGCGGAGAGCGCGGTCTCCTTGTTCCGGTAGAAGAGCATCGTGCAGGGGGCGGGCACGAACATCATCTTGTGCGCGTCCCAGGTCAGGGAGTCGGCCTTCTCGATCCCGCGGAGCCGGTCGCGGAGGGTGTCCGAGACGAGGAGGCTCGCGCCGTGCGCGCCGTCGACGTGCAGCCAGAGGTCCTTCTCGCGGGCCACCTCGGCGAGTTCGTCGAGCGGGTCGAAGGCGCCCACCGACGTACTGCCCGCCGAGGCGACGAGGCAGAACACCTTGAGGTTCTGCCGCTCGGCCGCCTCCAGGGTGGCGCGCACCTCGCTCGGGCAGATCTGCTGCTGCCGGTTGAGCGGCAGGCGTACGAGCTGGGCGTCGCCGATGCCGAGCACGCCGGCCGCCCGCGCCACGCTGTAGTGGACGTCGGCGCCCACCGCGATGGCCGGCCTCGGCTGCCCGCGCACCGCGGAACCCCCCTGTGACCAGTACCCGGGCAGTTTCTCGTTCCGCGCCGCGAGCAGGGCCGTCAGGTTGGCCAGGGAGCCGCCCGACGTCGTGATCATGGTGAAGGTGTCCGGGTCCCACCCGATGAAGCGGTTCAGCTCGTCGGCCATGATCCGCTCCACGGCGCTGGGTAGCTGGCCCGCCTCGTAGAACGAGGCCGGCTGGTTGACCACGGAGCTGACGAAGTCGATGACACCGGCGAGCGGTACGACACCGGAGAACTGCCGCCCCATGTAGCCGGGGGAGTGCACCTGGATGCCCGTCCGGATGTACAGGTCGATGATCCCCGCGAGCCGCTCCTCGTCGAAGGCGGTGATCTTCTCGTGCTCGGTCGTCATGAGAGCTCTCGCCGCCTGGGACAGCGCCGCGGGCTCGATCAGCTCAAGACCCCTGATCGACAGGTCCGACAGATGTTTCTCCAGCTTCGCGAGCGCGGTCTCCGAATGCTCCCGGAACTGCTGTGGATCAAAGGCTTCCAGCAACAGGCCGCTCCGGTCCGACAGTGAGCCCCTCCGTTCCGCTTCGGGATCGCTGGATCGAAATTCCGTCACTAGGGTCCCCCCTTGGAAAGCCCCGTGTAACCCGACATGGATGTTCCGGCGCGCCCGGCCGGACAGGGGGCAGGATCTTTCATCGAGCGGCAGCGCACAGGATTGCCGACCGGCTGGTCAAACCGGACGGTAACTCCTTTCCGGCGGCGCGCGTTCGGCGCCGGCCGCACGGATTCCCCCTCGAATGCGTCTGCGCAGCGGCCATCTCTCCGGCATGGTCGGTGCCTGCCCCCACGGCAACAACCGTAGGCGGTGCGGATTCAACGAGAAATCGAAAGTCCGGGGTCTGTCCGAAAGGGAGCGCGGACCATCTGATGGTTTGTCAATCACCTGTGGTCACACGCGTAACCGGAGGCACCGGGAACTTCACGGCCGCTCCACCCTTTTCGGACACCATGCCGTCGGCATGTGCGCGGCAGATAGGCAGAAACGCAGGACCGGGGGCAGGTGCCGGGCGGTGCAAGACGTTTCCTGCCATTCTCCGCCGCGTCCGCGGGGCCGCCCTCCCGCGGCTCCGACGACGTCCCGTTCAGGGCGGGTATCGCCCGCTCCGTCACGGCGATCCGGCCACAAAAGGCCCACGGCGGGCAGGAATATCGAACGGAGGGGGACCCGGTACGCGGGGTGCGGTGACCGCACCGGCGGGTTTCGCCGGGGCGGCCACCGCTCCTCCCCCGTTCCCGATGGGGCGTGCCGTGGCCGGCACGCCGCGTGGTCGTGGTGCGCCCGGTCGCCCGGTCGCGGTCAGGAACTCGTGGCGTCGGACGGAGCGCAGCGGTAGAGGGTCTGCGCGGGTGCCGTCGGGCCGGCCCCGTCCTCGGGGCCTTCGTCCCGGGTGCCGTCGTCACCGGTACCGCCGTACGCCCGCGCATCGACCTCGGCGCAGGCCGACGCGACCCAGGAGCTGATCTTCGACGTCTTCCTGCCCTGGTCGCTGACCAGCGCGAAGCGGATGTCACCGGCGGCGACGAGCTCCCGGTACCGGGAGAGCGTGACGGAGTCCTCGTGCAGCCCGGCGAGGGGCAGCACGGACGCGCCCTCGGCGTAGATGTAGGGGGCCGAGGCCTCCCAGGTCTCGGTGGACAAGGTGTACTCCGCGGCGCCGTCGCGTTCCTGGACGTATCCGAGCAGCCTGCTCTGGGCGGGCGTCGGCGTGGTGCGGACGCTGACGTCGGCGGCGCGTACGGTGCGGGACCCCGTCGCGAGCCGGATGTCCTCGGCCGGTCCCGCGTGGGCGTCGACGGCCGTCCCTCCGTACCGCTCGTTCAGCACGGACAGCGACCACGCCGTCGGCGCGGCGAACATCGCGACGCCGGCCGCGAGCAGTCCGGCGAGCGCGGTCCTGCGGGTGGTCTCCCGCAGCGGGCCGAGGGCGAGGACAGCGCCGAGCGCGGCCACCACGACCAGCGGGACGAGCCAGGGCAGGAAGTCCGCGTGCTTGGCGGTCAGATGGACCGTCCAGGCGGCCTCGGCCACGACGACGGCGGGCAGGACCCAGACGCGCGGCCCCCCGGCGGCGGCACGGTGGGCGCGCCACAGCGTGACCGTACCGGCGGCGGACAGGGCGACGAGCGGCGGCGCGAGGATGGCCACGTAGGCGGTGTGGGGCAGGTTGCCGAGCGCGCTGAGCACCGCGGCCGCCGTGACGAGCCAGGTGCCCCACATCAGATACCCGGCGCGGCCCTGATGGGTGCGGGCGGCCTTGCGGTGCCGGGCGAGGCCGATCACCAGGGAGACCAGCGCGAGCGGGTACAGCCAGGCGATCTGGGGTGTCAGCCGGGGGCTGCGGAACAGCTTGAGCCAGAGGGACGTCTTGGACGGCGCCCCCGGACCGGCCTGGGCGCCGGCGGGCTTGGCGCCTGCCTGCCCGACCGTGCCACCGTCGCGGGGCGGTGCGCCGGTCCGCCCGGCCGGGCCGCCGTCCCGGGGCGGTGCGCCGGTGGCTCCGCTCGACGGCGTGCCCGACGGCCTGTCGGGAGTCCTGTCGGGCGTCCCCCTGGCCGGTCCGCCGGGCGCTTTGGCCGAAGGCTGTCCCGACGGACCGGCCGACCGCCCGTCGGAGGGCTTGCCCTTGCCGCCGTCGGAGGGCTTGCCCTTGCCGGACGGCTCACGTCCGCCGTCGGTCGCGGGGGCCTTGCCGGGCTGTCCGCCGCTGCCCCAGAGTCCGTTGTTGCTGACGGGCGCCGCCCCGTCGACCAGCCCCGCGTGCAGCCGGTTGAAGCCGTTGTAGCCGAAGACCATCGCGGCGGCGCTGTTGCCGGTGGAGCCGTCCGCGTACGGGCGGTCGTCCTCCGGGGTGAAGGTCATCAGGGCCACCCAGGACAGCGACACCGAGAACATGACGACGCCCGCCACCGCGAGCTGCCCGATCCTGCGCCGCAGCCGGACCGGCGCCGCCACGAGATAGCCGACGAAGAGCGCGGGCACGATGATCCAGGCCTCCATCATCTTCGCCTGGAACCCGAGACCCACCCACAGGGCGCTCAGCAGCAGCGACCGCAGCCGGGCGGTGCCCACCGCCTTCTGGTACTGGTCGGCGGCGAGCACGAGGCACATGGTGAGCGAGCCGTCGAGCATCGCGTGGCCGAACATGGAGGCCAGCACGGGCGTCACCGTGAGCAGCCCCGCGGCGAGCAGCCCGGCGGCGGGGCCCTGCCAGCGGCGCACCATCCGGTACATCACCAGGACGGAGATGACGCCCATGACGCACTGGGGCAAGGTCAGCGCCCAGTCGTGGAAGCCGAAGATCCGCGCCGAGAGTGCCTGCGGCCACAGGAAGCCGCCGATCTTGTCCAGGGAGAGCGTGGCGGACGGATCGAGGCTGGTGAAGAGGAACGCCTCCCAGCTCACCGACATGCTGCGCGCGGCCACCGAGTAGTAGGGCGCGAAGCCGCTGCTCGTGATGTTCCACGTGTAGAGCAGCGCGGCGAGCGCGGCGATGCCGAGGAGCGCGGGCCTGGCCCACCGGGGCTGGTCGGCGGGGGAGAGCCAGAACCGCAGCCGGCTCCGTGGTGACGGGTCCGGGGCGGGTCGGGCGGTGCCGGTCGCGGTCGTCGTCAGAGACGTCATGGCCATGCTTCTACCGGTGCGCCGTTGTCCGGGGTCGGCCGACGGGCACCGGACAACAAGCGCCGGACAACAAGCTCGGACACGAAGCACCGGACAACAGCACCGGACAACGGGCACCGGCCGACAAGCACCCGGCAAACGGCAAGCACCCGGCAACAAGCAACGGACACCGCGATCGCCCCGGTGCACCCGCCCCGCCCCGCCCGCGTCAGCGCACGCACGCCCTCCGGGGCCACTCGCCGCCCGGGGCGTTGAGGTAGCGGGCCCGTTCCTGCCGGGTCAGGTCCCTGCGGAGCGAGCGGCAGATCCTGTCGATCGCCTCGTCGGCGTTGCGGAGCACGCCCCACAGGCGCAGCGTGCCGTCCTCGCCGCCGCTGGCGACGGTGTGGCCGTCGGGGCTGAACGTCACGGACCGCACCATGCCCTCGTGCCCGGCAAGAGCGGAGTTCTGGAGCCCGGTCGCCGCGTCCCACAGCCGCACCGTGCCGTCCCGGCCGCCGCCGGCCACCGTCCGCCCGTCAGGGCTGAACGCCACCGACTGCGCTCCGCGCAGCTTGCCCGTCAGGGTGACGCGGGCCGTACCCGTGGCCGCGTCCCACAGCCGTACCCTGCCGTCCTGGTCACCGCCCGCGACGGTGCGCCCGTCCGGGCTGAACGCCACGGCGTGCACAGGGGACTCGGTGCCGGTGCGGACCGGCCGGGCCTCGCCAGTCGCGGCGTCCCACAGCCGCAGGGACCCTTTGTCGCCGCCGATGGCGAGGGTGTGCCCGTCGGCCCCGAACGCCACCGACCACACGGTGCCCGGCTGCCCGTCCGACACGCCACGGGGTGTCCCGGTCACCGCGTTCCACAGGCGTACGTGCCCGTCGTCACCGCCACCGGCCACCGTGCGCCCGTCCGGGCTGAACGCCACCGAACGCACCGGCCCCTGATGTCCCGTCAGCACGTCCCGCGCCTCACCGGTCGCCGCGTCCCACAGCCGTACGGTTCCGTCGTCGCCCCCACTGGCGACGGTGTGGCCGTCGGGGCCGAACGCCACCGAACGCACCGGCCCCCGGTGCCCCCTCAGCACTTCCCGCGCCCTGCCGTTGGCCGCGTCCCACAGCCGTACCGTTCCGTCGTCGGCGCCACCGGCCACCGTGCGCCCGTCCGGGCTGAACGCCACCGACCCGACGGGTCCCTGCCGTCCCGGCACCGCGATGCGCTCCTTGCCGGTGGCCACCGCCCACAGCCGCACCGTGCCGTCCCGGCCCCCGCTGACCACCGTGCCGCCGTCGGGACTGAACGCCGCGGCGGAGACCGTCCCGCGGTGCCCGGCCAGCACGGCGCGCAGCGACCCGGTCGCCGCGTCCCACAGGCGTACGGTGCCGTCGTGCCCGCCGCTCAGGACCGTGCGCCGGTCGGGGCTGAACGCCACCGACTCGGCGTCCCTGCGGCGCTCGGCGAGCGCGCCGCGCTCCTCGCCGGTGGCCACCGCCCACACCCGTACCGTGCCGTCGCGGGCGCCGCCGGTCACCGTGCGGCCGTCGGGGCTGAACGCCACCGACTCCACGGTGCTGTCCCGCCCGGTCTTTGTGACGCGCGTCCCGCCGGTCCGTGTGTTCCGCAGCCGTACCGTGCCGTCCCGCCCGCCGCTGGCCACCGTCCGCCCGTCCGGACTGAACGCCAGCGCGGACACAGCACCCTGATGCTTCGTCACCTTCTGTCGGCCGTCCGGCGCGCGCCGCTCCTCGCCGGTGGCCACCGCCCACAGATGTACGCTGCCGTCCCGCACGCCACCCGCCACCGTACGGCCGTCCGGACTGAACGCCACCGCTCCCACACCGCCCCGCCTGCCGGTGTCCAGGGCGCGCGACGCCCCGGTGGCGGTGTTCCACAGCCGTACGGTCCCGTCGTCGCCACCGCTGGCGACGGCGTGCCCGTCCGGGCTGAACGCCACGGACGACACCGGACCCTGATGGCCCCTCAGCACCTTCAAGGACTCGCCCGTCACCGTGTTCCACAGGCGTACGGTGCCGTCCCTGCCGCCGCTGGCCACCGTGCGGCCGTCCGGACCGAACGCCACGGCCTGTACGTCGCCCCGGTGCCCCGCCATGCGCTGCTGGAGCGGGAGCGAGGCCGTGGCGAAGAGGCCGGAGGTGGCCTCCGCGGTGGGGCGGACCCGGTAGGCGTAGACCGCGAGGAGCGAGGCGAGGTCGGTCTCCTCGGAGAGCAGCGCCGCCGCCTGCGCCGCGAGCTGCCGGGAGAGCGCGCTGCGCTGCTCGGCGACGGCCTCGCGCCGGTGGCCCTCGCTGGTCCGGTACTGGTCCCAGGCGAGCAGGCCGGAGACGAGCGCGAACAGGAGCAGGACGGACAGGGCGAAGGTGAGCCTGCGCAGCCGCCGCGTGGTGCGGGCCGCGGCCAGCCGCTCCCGGTCGCGTGCCGCGCCGCTCGCCGTGAGGAAGTCGCGTTCCAGCGCGGTCAGTTGGCTGCCGGGGGCCGCGAAGGAGTCCTCGGCCGCGTCGAGCCGCGTGCCGCGGTAGAGCGCCGCCGGGTCGCGGCGCTCCCGGTCCCACGCGGTCGCCGCGTCGCTCAGCCGCTGGCGCAGCAGCAGCTCGGCCCGGTCCTCCTCGATCCACTGCCGCAGCCGCGGCCACGCCTCAAGCAGGGCCTCGTGCGTGAGCTCGGCCGTCTCCGTGTCCAGGGTGATCAGCCGGGCCCCGGCCAGCGCGTCGAGGACCGTCTGCACGTCGGCGGGGTCGGCGCCGAGGGAGTCCAGGTCGGCGCGGGCGAGGCGGCGCCTGGTGGCGTCGGTGCCCTCGCCGATCGCGACGAGGCGCAGCAGGAGGACCCTGGCCAGCCGCCGCTGCCCGCCGTCGAGCCCGGCGTGGACCGCCTCCGCGGTCTGAGCCAGGGCGTGCCGGATGCCGCCCGCGGCCTCGTACCCGGACAGGGAGAGCGTGCTGCCGCGGCGGCGGCGCCAGGTCTCGCGCAGGGCGTGGGAGACCAGCGGCAGGACCGTGGCGCGGCCGGTGGCGTCGGCGATCACGCGGGCGAGGAGCGCCCCCTCGACGGTGCAGCCCGCCCGCGCGGCGGGCCTGCTGATGGCGCGGCGCAGCTCGTCGGTGGTCATCGGCCCGACCAGGAACTGGGCGTCGCGCAGCGCCTCGACGAGGTCCGGGTGGCGCGCGCAGCGTGCGTAGAAGTCGGCGCGTACGCCCAGCACGACGCGGGTGCGGCTGTTGGGCGCCCGGACCGCCGTGAGCAGCGCGGTGATGAACCGCGTACGCTCCCGGGCGTCGGAGCAGAGCGTGAAGACCTCCTCGAACTGGTCGACCACCAGCAGGAGTTCGGCGTCGGGCGGACGGTCGGCCAGGGCCTTCAGCGCGGTCAGGTGCAGGGCCCGCGGGTCCGTCGCGAGGTCCCTGCGCAGGGCGGTCGCCGAGCCGTCGGTGGCGGCGGCGAGCCGGGCGGCGCACTCCTCCAGAGGGTGCGCGCCGGGTGCGAACAGGACGGTGACCCACCCGGTCTCCGACCCGGCCCCGATGCGGGGCAGCAGCCCGGCCCGCAGCAGCGACGACTTCCCGGAGCCGGAGGCGCCGAACACGGCCAGGAACCGCCCGGAGCGAACCCGTGCGACGAGGTCGTCGGTCAGCTGCTCCCGCCCGAAGAACCAGTCGGCGTCCTCCGGCTGGAACGCGGCGAGCCCCACATAGGGGCCGCGCCGGTCGCGGTCCCCGGCGCCGGGCGCCTCGTCCGCGCGGTCCGCGGCCGCGAGCCGGGCACTGAGCGCGCGCCACCGGTCCTCCCACACGGCCACGTCCCCGCCGCAGGCCCGCACATAGGCGAGCGTGACCGGCAGGCTGGGCAGTCTGCGGCCGCCCGCCGCGTCGGCCAGCGTCGTCGAGGAGTAGTGGGCGTCGCGGGCCAGGCGGCGGTACGGCGGGCTGCCCGCCTTCTCCCGCAGCCGCCGCAGATCGGCGGCGAATTCGGTCAGCAGGCCACCGTCGTCGTCCAGCGGACGCTCACCCCGCGGCACCGCCATCACCCCCGCCTCTCATTGTCCGGCCCGGCCGGCCGCCGCCGAGCGCCCGGAACCGGACAATCCGCCGGCCGTTCGGCGCATACGGACCCACCCGTCGGTGCAGACCGGCCGAAGAGGGCCCGCCCCGTCCGCCGGGCTGAGGACGGCCCGCCGCCCCGGCCCCGCGCTCCCGGCGAACCGGGCACCGGGCGGACTATCCTGCCGGTCGGTCAACGCCTCACGGCCAGGTCGTGGCGCCCGTCGGGCACCCCCGGACGAGCACGACAGCACATCGCACCGCCCGTTCGACGAGGAGGAAGATGTCACCGTCCCATCGGCCCCGGGCCGCTCTCGCCATGTCACGGAAGGCGGCCGAGGCCGTCCTCGGGCCGTCGGCCCTCGACGCCCTCGCGCGGACCGTGGCCCTCGAACCCCCGCCCGTGCTCGACGACTTCGGCACGGACCGCGCGCGGGCCGTACTGGCCGGCACCGAGCTCCTCGTCACCGGCTGGGGCTGCCCGCCGCTCACCGCCGACGTGCTCGCGGGCGCCCCCGCCCTGCGCGCCGTCGTCCACACGGCGGGCTCCGTCCGCGCCCACGTCACCGAGGCGTGCTGGGAACGCGGCATCGAGGTGTCGTCCGCCGCCGCGGCCAACGCGCTGCCCGTCGCCGAGTACACCGTCGCGATGATCCTGCTCACCGGCAAGCGCGTCCTGGAGAGCGCCCGCGACTTCCGCGCCGTCCGCGCGGAGGTGGACTGGCGGCACACCTCCCGCGACACCGGAAACTACCGCCGCACCGTGGGCATCCTCTCCGCCTCGCTCATCGGCCGCCGCGTCATCGAACTGCTCCGCCCCTACGACCTGCGGGTGCTGCTGTACGACCCATATGTCACGGCGGACGACGCCGCCGCGCTCGGCGCCGAACCCGTGCCGCTCGACGTGCTCTTCGCGCGCAGCGACACCGTGAGCGTCCACACGCCGCTGCTGCCCGCCACCCGCGGCCTGGTCAGTCGCGGACTGCTTGCCGCCATGCGCCCCGACACCGTGCTCATCAACACCGCGCGCGGCGCCGTCGTCGACCAGGACGCGCTCACCGAGGCCGTCACGGCGGGCCGCATCCGCGCCGTGCTCGACGTCACCGACCCCGAAGTCCTGCCCCCGGACCACCCGCTGTGGGACGCGGACAACGTCCTGCTCACCCCGCACCTCGCGGGCTCCCAGGGCAACGAGTGGCGGCGCCTCGCGGAGTTCGCCGTGGCCGAGGTGCGCCGCTGGGCCGCGGGCGACGGCTTCGCCCATCCCGTACGGCGGGACAGGCTGGCGTATCTCGCGTAGCGGATGAGATCTGGCCGAATACCCTCTTGTGCCCAACAGCAGGGGGCCCGTTTCGCGGAGCGGTTAGGTTAGGCTAACCTCTGCCGCGTGCATGAAGGTGAAGAGACCGCGACGGCCACGCGCCCCCAGGGTCATCAACTGTCGGCCACGGGCGTCACCGTGGCGTACGAAGGCGTCGACGTCGTCCACGACGCCTCGATGACGCTGCGGCCCGGCGACGTGACCGTCCTGGTGGGACCCAACGGAAGCGGCAAGTCGACGCTGCTGCGCACGCTCGCGCGGCTCCAGCGGCCCCGCACCGCCACCCTCCTCATCGACGACGACACCGACGGCCTCGCCCTCAGCGCCCGCGAGTTCTCCCGCCACGTCGCCCTGCTCACCCAGGGCCGCCCCACACCCAGCGGTCTCACCGTGCGGGACGTGGTCGAATTCGGCCGCTACCCGCACCGCGGGCGCTGGGGCAGGGCCGACCCGGGCGGCCGGGCCGCGGTCGACCGGGCGCTCGCCATGACCGGCGTCGCCGAGCTCGCCGAACGCGGCGCCGAGCACCTGTCCGGCGGGCAGCTCCAGCGCGTCTGGCTCGCCGGCTGCCTCGCCCAGGAGACGGGCGTGCTCCTCCTCGACGAGCCGACGAACCACCTCGACCTGCGCTACCAGGTCGAACTCCTCGACCTGATGCGGGACCTGGCGGACGACCACGGCATCGCCGTCGGCGCCGTCCTGCACGACCTCGACCAGGCCGCGGCGGTCGCCGACCGGATCCTCCTGCTCGACGCGGGACGCGTCGTCGCGGACGGCGACCCCGGGGACGTACTGACACCGCGGCGGCTCACCGACACGTACGGCATCCGTATCGAAGTCGACTCCGACCCCCTCACCGGCCGCCTGCGCACCCGCGCCATCGGCCGCCACCACTCGCGAAGCGAAAGGCTCAGCACCACCTCATGAGACGCCTCCTCCTCACCGCGGCGGCCGCCACCGCCGCGGCCCTCGCCCTGTCCTCCTGCGGCACCACCGAGCCCGCCGCCGACGACGCGAAGAAGACCGCGGGTGCCATCACCCTCACCGACGGCACCGGCACGAAGGTGAAGCTGGACGGGCCCGCCAAGAGCGTCGTCGGCACCGAGTGGAACGCCGTCGAGAGCCTGATATCCCTGGGCGTCGAGCCGACCGGCGTCGCCGACGTCAAGGGTTACAAGACCTGGGACACCGCCGCCCCGCTGAAGAACGACCCCAAGGACGTCGGCACCCGCGGCGAGCCGAGCATGGACAGCATCGCGGCCCTCAAGCCCGACCTCATCATCGCCACCACCGACCTGCCAGCCGCCGCCGTCAAGCAGATGCGGCGCATCGCCCCGGTCCTCAACCTGCGCCCCGCCGACGCCGCGGACCCCATCGGCCAGATGACCGAGAACCTCGACCTCCTCGCCGAGGCCACCGGCACCGAGAAGCGGTCCGCGCAGCTCAAGAAGGAGTTCGGGGCCAAGCTCGCCGAGGGCAAGAAGAAGCTCGCCGCCGCCGGACACGCCGGCACCAGGTTCGCCTTCGCCGACGGCTACGTCACCGGCAACCAGACGTCCATCCGGCCCTACACCAGCGGCTCGCTCATCGGCGCCGTCAACGAGAAGCTCGGCCTGAAGAACGACTGGTCCGTCAAGGGCGACAAGGCCTACGGCCTCGGCACCACCGACGTCGAGGGCCTCACCGAGCTGGACAAGAACGTGCAGTTCGCCTACATCGGCAACGACGGCGACAAGAGCAGCAACCCGTTCTCCGGCGTCCTGAAGAAGGACGAGGTGTGGACCTCCCTGCCGTTCGTGAAGAAGGGCAACGTCCACCGGCTCCCCGACGGCGTCTGGATGTTCGGCGGTCCCGCGTCGATGAACCAGTACGTCGACTCCGTCGTCGAGGCCCTGAAGAAGTAAGGCCCCGGAGAGTAAGGCTCTGAAGAAGTAACGCCATGGCCGTCACCGCGACCACCCCGACCACCCGTCCGTCGACAGCCGCGTCCCGCACGGGCGCGGCCGCGGTGACGGCCGCACTGCTCCTCCTCGTCGCCGCCCTCGCGGTCGTCGACATCACCCAGGGCACGGCCGCCGTCGGCCCGTCCGAGGTGTGGAAGGCCCTCACCGGCCGGGCCGACCCGGGCGACGCGTCCGTCGTCATCGCCTCCCGGCTGCCGAGGATGACCGCCGCGCTGCTCGTCGGCGCCGTGCTCGGCGCGGCCGGCGCCGCCCTCCAGGCCATCAGCCGCAACGTCCTCGCCTCGCCCGACACCCTCGCCGTCAACGCGGGCTCCTACCTCGCCCTCGGCGTCACCGCCGCCACCGGCATCTCGCTGCCGCTCCTCGCCTCCTCCGGCATCGCGTTCGCCGGCGGCCTCGCCGCGGCGGCCGTCGTCCTCGGCCTCTCCGGCCTCGGCGCCGGCACCGTCCGGCTCGTCCTCGCGGGCAGCGCCCTCACCCTCGGCCTCACCGCCGTCACCGAGGGACTGCTCCTGCTCTTCCCGGAGGAGACGCAGGGCCTCTACAAGTGGAACCAGGGCAGCGTCGCGCAGAACGGCTTCGACGGCGTACTACAGACGGCCCCCATCGGCGTCATCGGCCTCCTCGGGCTCGTACTCCTCGCCCGCAGGGTCGACGCACTGGCCCTCGGCGACGACGCCGCCCGCGGCGTCGGCGTGCCCGTCCGCGCCACCCGCGTCACCGCCGTCGTGCTCGCCGCCCTGCTCTCCACGTCCGCCGTCACCCTCGCCGGGCCCGTCGGCTTCGTCGGCCTGTGCGCCCCCGCCCTCGTCCGCCCGCTGGGCCGCAGATTCCGCGCGTTCACCCGGTCACGGGCGCGGCTGCCGCTCGCGGGCCTCGTGGGGGCCGCCCTGGTGCTCGGCTCCGACGTGCTGCTGCGCGCCGTCGTCCCCTCGGACCTCGCGGTCGCCGTACCGACGGGCGTCGTCACCAGCCTGGTCGGCGCCCTCTTCCTGATCGTCATGGCCGCGCGCGTCCGGGACACGGCGGGCGCCGCGCCACCCGACAAGCTGCGCATCCGCAGCCGTACCGCGTTCGTCGCCACGACGGCCGTCCTCGTGGCCGTGCTCGTCGGCCTGACCGTCGCCGCCGTCCTCGTCGGGGACAGCAAGCTGCTCCTCGGCGATGTGGTCAACTGGGCGCAGGGCAGGGCGGGGCAGACCGTCTCCTTCGTCCTCGACACCCGGGTGCCGCGCGTCCTCGCCGCCCTCCTCGCGGGATCGGCCCTCGCGCTCGCCGGCACCCTCATCCAGGCCGTGACCCGCAACCCCCTCGCCGACCCCGGCATCCTGGGCGTCACCAACGGCGCCGCCGTCGGCGCGGTCCTCCTGGTGACGACGGTGCCCGCGGCCGGCTCGTGGAGCGTCGCCGCCGGCGCCTTCGCGGGCGCCGCGGTCAGCGCGGTCCTCGTCTTCGGCCTCGCGGCGAAGGGCGGGTTCCGGCAGAACCGGCTCGTCCTCGTCGGCTTCGGCGTCGCCACCGGGTCGGCGGCCGTCGTCAGCCTCCTCATCATCCTCACCGACCCGTTCAACGCCACGAAGGCGCTGACCTGGCTCGCGGGCTCCACCTACGGGCGGTCCCTGCCCGACGTGGTGCCGCTCGCCGTCGCCCTCGCCGTGGGCCTCGCCGTCGCGGTCGCGCGCCGCACCGAACTCGACCTCGTCTCGCTCGACGAGGACACGCCGCGGCTGCTCGGCCTGGACCTGGGCCGCGGCCGCCTGGGCTTCCTCCTGCTCAGCGTCCTGCTGAGCGCCACCGCCGTGGCCGCGGCGGGCACGATCGGCTTCGTCGGACTCGTCGCGCCGCACGCGGCCCGCGCCCTCGTCGGCCGCAGGCACGTCCGGGTGGTGCCGGTCGCGGTGCTCCTCGGGGCCGTCCTCGTGTGCACCGCGGACCTGGTGGGCCGCACGGCGATCGCCCCGGCCCAGCTCGGCGCCGGACTCATGACGGCCGTCATCGGCACGCCGTACTTCCTCTACCTGCTCGTACGGAGCCGCCGCTGAGGACGGCCCGTCACGTACGGGTAAAGTAGGTGAGCCCTGGGCCGGCTCAATGCCCCCGGTGAAGACCGATGTCTGTGGGCGTACGAAGCCCTCCGCTCGCCCCTCTCACGACGCCGGGCGCGCCCGAGCACGACAGGTAATGCTTCTTGTCCACGTCCGCACCCTCCCCGGCCGCCCGGCTGCGCGGTCTGAAGCCCGACTGGCTGTCCGACCCGAAGGTGTGGCGCACCGAGGTCCTGGGCGGTCTCGTCGTCGCCCTGGCGCTGATCCCCGAGGCGATCTCGTTCTCGATCATCGCCGGGGTCGACCCGGCGATCGGCCTCTTCGCCTCCTTCACCATGGCCGTCACGATCTCGGTCGTCGGCGGCCGCCGCGCGATGATCTCCGCCGCCACCGGCGCCGTCGCCCTGGTGATCGCCCCGCTCAACCGCGAGCACGGCTTCGGCTACCTGATCGCCGCCGTCATCCTCGCGGGCGTCTTCCAGATCGCCCTCGGCGCGCTCGGGGTGGCGAAGCTGATGCGGTTCGTGCCGCGCAGCGTGATGGTCGGCTTCGTCAACGCCCTCGCCATCCTGGTCTTCATGGCGCAGGTCCCCGAGATGCACGACGTGCCGTGGGCCGTCTACCCGCTGCTCGCGGGCGGCCTCGCGCTCATGGTGTTCTTCCCGAAGGTCACCCGGGTGGTGCCGGCGCCGCTCGTGTCGATCGCCGTCCTCACCGCGATCACGGTCGCCGCGGGCATCGCCGTGCCGACGGTCGGCGACAAGGGCGAGCTGCCCTCCGCGCTGCCGGTCCCCGGCCTGCCCGACGTGCCCTTCACCATGGAGACCCTGACCACCGTCGCCCCCTACGCGCTCGCCATGGCGCTGGTCGGCCTGATGGAGTCCCTGATGACGGCCAAACTGGTCGACGAGATCACCGACACGCACTCGTCCAAGACCCGCGAGGCCATCGGCCAGGGCATCGCCAACATCGTCACGGGCTTCTTCGGCGGCATGGGCGGCTGCGCCATGATCGGCCAGACGATGATCAACGTGAAGGTGTCCGGGGCCCGCACCCGCCTCTCCACGTTCCTGGCGGGCTCGTTCCTGATGGTGCTGTGCATCGTCTTCGGCCCGGTCGTCTCCGACATCCCGATGGCCGCGCTGGTCGCCGTGATGGTGATGGTGTGCTTCGCGACGTTCGACTGGCACTCCATCGCCCCGAAGACGCTCCGGCGGATGCCGACGGGCGAGATCGTCGTCATGGTCGTCACCGTGGTCTGCGTGGTCGCCACGCACAACCTCGCCGTCGGCGTCGTCGTCGGCACCCTCACCGCCACGGTCATCTTCGCCCGGCGCGTCGCCCACCTCGCGAACGTCACCGCCGTCCCGGGACCCGACCCGCGCACCCTGGTCTACTCGGTGACCGGTGAGCTGTTCTTCGCCTCCTCCAATGACCTCGTCGGGCAGTTCGACTACACCACCGAGGCCGAGAAGGTGGTCATCGACCTGACGGCCGCCCACATCTGGGACGCCTCGTCCGTCGCCGCGCTCGACGCGGTCGAGACCAAGTACGCGCAGCGCGGCAAGGCCGTCGAGATCATCGGCCTGAACACACCGAGCGCCGAGATCCACGAGAAGCTCAGCGGCGAGCTCACCGGGGGCCACTGACCCGGTCAGCCGGTGGGGCGGCCCGGCTGGTCGCGCGTGGCGCAGTGGATGCCCCCGCCGCCGGAGGCGATGGTGTCGATCCGGACCGGCACGACGTCCCGCCCGGGGAAGTGCTCCCGCAGGATGCTCCGGGCGCGGCTGTCGGCCTCGCGGTCCCCGAACCGGGGCATGAACACGGCACCGTTGGCGACGTAGAAATTGATGTACGTCGACACGAAGTCGTCGCCCTCGCCCGTGATCCGCGCCAGGTCGGGCTGCGGCAGGTCGACGACCTCGAAGGGCCTGCCCCTGGCGTCCGTCGCCCCGCTCAGCACGGCCTTCGCCCCGTCGGCCGCGCGTGACCAGACATCGGCGGGCGTGTCGGGGTGCGCCCTGTCCAGGAGCACCACGCCCGGCGCCGTGAACCGTACGAGGCTGTCGACGTGCGCGTCGGTGATGTCCTGCCCGCGCACACCGGCGAACCAGACGACCTTCTCGACGCCCAGGGTCTCCTTCAGCTCGGCCTCGACGCGGTCCCGGCTCCTGCCGGGGTTCCTGTTGTCGTTGACGACCGAGCTCTCGGTGACGAGGAGCGTGCCCTCGCCGTCCGTCTCCAGGGACCCGCCCTCGGCGACCAGGGGCGCCTCCCTGCGGGGAACGCCGTACGCGGACAGCAGGGTGCGGGCCACCCGTGCGTCGCGGCTGTGCTCCTGTTTGCCGCCCCACCCGTCGAAGTTGAGGTCGACGCCGATGACCTCGCCGTCGTCCTCCACGAACACGGGCACCGTGTCGCGGGCCCACAGGTCGTCGACGGGCAGCGGGACGACCTCGACGCCGCGCCCGCACGCCTTGCGGGCGGCCGCCTCTTGACCGGGCCCGGCCAGCATCACGACGTGCTCGTACTCCGCGACGGCACGGGCCACACGAGCGACGTCCCCGCGTACGGAGCGCAGCTCCTCACCCCATACGGAGCGCAGCGCGGGCCACGCCATGAAGGTGCGGGCGTGGCTCTCCCACTCGGCTCCCATGCGCATGTCGTTCCAGCTCCCCAAATTGGAGTAGACCAATGGTGCGAGCGCCGACGGAGGGCCCCCGACGCCTGCTCAACGGCCCGGGCGCCCCATGGGAACCCTTGGCAGCAGCTTTCACAGCATGGTATAGACGTATGAAAGAAGCACCTCTTCGGCCGACTCCGGCCGATGGACGGCGTACCGCCGGAAGGTCTCTCCCGTGCATGCTGACGAACACGCTCCCGCCCCCGCTCCGGCCGCGGCGGCAGAGCGGAACCCCCGCAGGACACTCCGGCTCCCGTATCCCGGCACGGCCCGCAAGCTGAGGCGCGCGGGCATAGCGTGCGTGACCGTCACCGGCTGCCGCGTCCGCGTCTCCCTGCGGGGCGAGATCACCGCACGCGAAGCCGACTCGCTCGCCGCGCAGCTGCGCGCCCTGGTCCAGGACGGCTGCCGCCATCTGACCGTCGACCTGTCCGAGGTCACCTACCTCGCACGGGAGGGCGCGGGCGTCTTCTTCGGGACGCTCAGGGCCCTCAGGGCGGTGGGTGGCTCCCTCGCCGTGCGGGGCGCCTGCCCCCGCTCCGCGGCCACGCTGCACTGCCTGGGCATGGGCCGTCTCGCGGAGTAGGCGGGCCGCGACGGATCAGGCGTCGGCCGCGTCCCGCTTGGTGAAGCGGTGCCACCAGTGCCGCCGCCGGGGATGCACGGCCCGTCCCAGACGACGGCCCAGCACGAGATAGCCCAGCAGGGCGCCCGTGGTGTTGAGGATGACGTCGTCGATGTCGAAGGTGCGGCCCGTCACGAACGCGCCCTGCGCCAGCTCGACGAGCACCATCGTCACCGCGGTGGCGAGCCCCACCCGCACCAGCCCCCGCGTCCGCGGGAGCACGACCGGCAGCAGCATCCCGAACGGCACCCCCAGCAGGATGTTCCCGCCGAGCTGCTTGACCGTGTCGCGGAACGCGGGCTGTGAGAGGTAGTCGTCGATCGAGTCACCCGGCGTGAAGTTGCTGTGCGTCAGCGCCTCGGACCCCGCGGACGGCTCCAGCGTGAGCCGGGCGAGCACCACGCCGAACGCGACCATGCAGGCGAAGGCCGCCAGCATGGTCACGGCGCGGGCCAGCGGCCGCAGCGGCGGTGCGCGCCGGTCCCCGGCGTCGTCGGCCCGCGCCTCTGTTCTCGAACGCTCTCTCCGTGCCATCAGTGCCTCCAAAGAAGGACTGGGTGGACCGTGCCGTCCGTTCTCAGATCGGTTCGGTGCGGCCGAACAGGCCCGCGTGCCCCGGCGGGAGCTGGGTGAGGACGCGGCGCAGCAGCGCGTCGTCCGCCGCCCCCGCGACGATGCCGAGCACGGCGGTGACGGCGCGGCGCGCCCCGGCCGTGTCCTCGCCCGTCCGCGTGGCCACCGCGTCGACGAACCCGGCGGGCGGCAGCGGCTCACCGGCCGGCTCCGCGTCGGCAAGCAGCGTCCCGCACCCGGCGGGCAGCAGCCGGGCCAGGTCGGTGCGGTCGTCCCCCACCAGGTGGGCACCGAGGACGGCGAGGACGTTCTCCACGGCTCCCGCCGCCTGCTGACGGCTGGTGAAACCGCCTCGCTCCCGCACCTGCTCCAGCAGCTCTTCCAGGGATATGCCCATGCTGAGCTCCTTTCGGCCGGGTCGGTGGTCAACCGCTCACGTAGCGGCGTACGTTGTCGATGTCTCCGCAGCGCGCCCGCAGCTGCCGGCAGCGCTCCTCGGCGAACGCGGCGCCCAGCCGCACGCGGCACTCGCGCGTGACGCTCTCCCGGGTGTCCGCGAGCAGCGTTCCCTCCGTCTCCCGCGTGTACTCGGTGACCGCGGTGGCGAGTTCGTCGAGTCTGTCGTCCCAGGCGTGCGGGGCACCCGTATGCGCCTCGAAGAGATCGAGCAACGCCTCCGCGCCCTCCTCGTGCGCGGCCACGCCGCGTTCGATGGCGCCCTGGTCGATGCCTTCGAACCGGGTGAGTTCGGGGTAGACCTCGGACTCCTCGGCGCGCACATGGGCGACGTACAGGTCCGCGAACTCGTGGAGCGCGTGGGCGCGGTCGGTCTCCGTGCCGCTGCGCAGCTGGCCGAGCAGATCACCCGCGATCCGGTGGTCCTTCAGGATCAGCTCGACCACGTCCTGAGATGGGGACATCATTGCCTGCCTCTCTGGTCCGTTCTGGCTCCGATACCCGGAGCGGGCAACCTGATGCCTGGTGTGCGCAAGGGGAGTGACGTGTCTCCCCGGGCGGACCGTGCGCGTTCCACCTCCACCGTGAACTGTGCCCCGGCGAGCAGCGCGAGGTTGGACACCCACAGCCACACGAGGAAGACGACGACGCCCGCGAGGGACCCGTACAGCTTGCCGTAGGTGCCGAAGACGTTCGCGTACAGCGTGAACAGGCCGGAGGAGACCAGCCAGAGCAGGGCGGACAGCATCCCGCCGGGCATGATGTGGCGCCAGCCGCGGGCGTCCGGCGGCGCGTTGCGGAAGAGGACGAGGACGAGCAGCAGCACCAGGCAGACCAGCGCGGGCCACTTCAGGAGGGCCCACGCCGTCTGCCCCGCGCCCCCGAGACCGATGCGCCGCCCCACGCCCTCGGCGAGCGAGCCCGTGAGGACGAGCAGCAGCGCGCTGGCGACCAGCAGGGCGAGCAGCGTCAGCGCGGTCATGAGCACCCGGTGCGCCTTCCGCAGGGTGGGCCGGCAGTCCTCGACGCCGTGCATCGCGTGCAGCGCCCGGCGGAACACGGCCGCGTAACTGGAGGCGGACCACAGCGCGCTGACGGCTCCGGCGACCACCACCGTGAGCGCCGCGGAGCGTGCCTCCGCCATCTCGCTGAGCGCCGAGTGCAGGGAGCGGCCCGACTCCGCGGGTGCCCAGTCGGTGACCTCGGCGATCAGCTCCTGGGTCGTGGCGGGGCTGACGAGACTGATGAGGCTGACGGTGACGAGCAGCGTGGGGAGCACCGCGAGTATCGCGTAGTACGTCAACGCCGCCGCCCAGTCCGACACGTCGTCGTTCCACATCGACACCGGCGTGCGGCGCAGCGCGGTGCGGCGCAGGGCACCCGTCGACGGGCCGGAGGGGGAGCCGGAACCGGCGGGCGGTGAACTGTCCATGAGGGCCGCTCTTTCTCGCGTCTCGGCGGCGCGGGCGCCGCCTTCCTTTGCTTGCTCGGACACGCGGCGCGGTGCGGTGTGACGCGGGGAGGCGTCGCCCCGGGGCGGAAAACAGAAACCCCGGACTCCCACGTGCGGAGTCCGGGGCTCGACCGGAGCGCTGGGCAGGCCTTGCACCTGCATTTCCCCGCAGGAAGCGGGGCGTCTTTCCTTGGACGACCAACGCCTGTCCCCCGACCGGAAGTCCGGCGCGAGGAGGCGATATTGATCTTATCGCATGACAGCGGGTGCTGCGTACGCGTCGGCCCCGAGCAGGCGCTTCATCGCCTCGGCGGCCCGCACGGCCGCATCCGCACAGCAGTTGTTGAACAGGACGTGGACCTCTTCGGCCCGCTCGGCGAGGGCGTGCAACCGGGGCAGCCACTCGGCGAGTTCGTCGTCGGAGTACGCGTACCGGAAGCGGTCCTCCTTGCTCCCGCGCCCCCAGGCGGCGCTGCGCCCGTGGAACCGCACGACGGCGAGCCGGGACCGGGTGACCGGCGCGTACGGCGGCAGGGCGGACGGCAGCGACTGGTTCATGTCGACGGCGACCGCCGCCATGCCGTGCTCCGCCAGGAGCGCGCGGGTGGCCTCGGCGTGCTCCCCGCGCCACCAGTCGGGATGCCGGAACTCCACCGCCACCGGCCATCCCCGCGTCCGGCGCGCCGTCGCCGCGAGGAACTCCTCGGCGCGCTCCCCGGGCCGCAGCCAGGGAGGGAACTGGAACAGCACGCTGCCGAGCCGCCCGGCCTGCCGCAACGGCTCGATCCCGGCGCTGAACCGCGCCCAGGCCTCCGCCAGGGCCTCCTCGCTCCGGTTGTCCGGGGGCAGTTCGGCCGGCCAGTCGGCGGGCAGCGTCACCCGGGACGTCGGATGCCCGGTGAGCAGCGAGAACGCCTTCACGTCGAACGTGAAGCCGTCCGGTGTCCGCTCCACCCAGAGCCGGCTGTTGCGCTCGCGGGGCAGCGCGTAATAGGTCGAGTCGACCTCGACGACGGGGAACCGCTCGGCGTAGTACCGCAACCGCCCGGCCGCGTCCCGCTGCCCGCGCGGGTACCAGCCGCTGCGCACCAGCGCCGGATCGGTCCAGGAACAAGTGCCCACAAGGATGTTGCTCATAGAGCCCCGGTACCCACGTGCCGGATGCTGACGCGGAGCAACCTGCCGCAGGGCGGCCGGCTCACACCGGTTCGGGCGCCGATTCAGGAGCCGAGTCGGGCGCCGGTTCAGGTGTCGCCTCCGGCGTCGGTCCGGACGCCTGTCGCGGCTTCGCCTGCCGCGGCAGCTGCCCCTGCGCGGGCTCGGCGTCCCACCGCCGGGTGGTCCGTACGTAGCGGTGGATCACCGAGGCCATCGACAGCAGGACGAGCGGTCCGGCCAGCCACGCGTGTTCGGCCATCTCCATCGGCAGGTACCGGTACGACACCAGGAGCGCGGTGAAGACCGCCGTGCCGTGGGCGACCAGCCGGATCCCGGGCCGGTCCCAGCCGCGGTCGTACGCGCGCAGGGCCCCCTCGACCGTGAGGGCGAACACCACGCCCGCCACCAGGTCGACGCCGTAGTGGTAGCCGAAGCCGAGCGTCGCGCCGAGCGTGGCGACCAGCCAGAAGGTCCCCGCGTACCGCAGCAGGCGCGGCCCCTTGCGGGAGTGGATGAAGATCGCCGTGGCCCACGCCGTGTGCAGGCTCGGCATGCAGTTGCGCGGGGTGATCCCGTCGTACGGCACCGGGTGCGGGACGGTGAGGGTCGGCGGCGTGTGCGGCCACAGATTGGCGACCGCCCACTCCACGCCGCCCGTGCCGGAGGTGCCGGGACCGTAGGCGAAGATCGGCCCGACTACCGGGAAGATCATGTAGATGCCCGGCCCGAGGAGGCCGATCACCAGGAAGGTGCGCACCAGGTGGTGGCGCGGGAAGCGGCGCTCGGCCACCACGTTGCGCAGCTGGTACAGGGCGGCGACGACCGCGGCCACCGCGAGCTGGGCGTAGACGAGGTCGAGTACGTCGGCGACCGGCCCCGAGGCCTCCAGGATGCGGCCCGCCAGCCACGACGGGTTGCCCAGGGCGTGGTCGGCGGCCGCCACGTACGGGTCGAGCACGGTCGGGTGGGTCTTCGCCGTGATGAGCAGCCAGGTGTCGCCGGTCTTGCGGCCGGCCACCAGGAGCAGCCCCAGGCCGACGCCCTTCAGGAGCAGGACGCGTTCCTCCCCGGTGCGGCGGGTGAGCGCGAAGACCGCACAGCCCAGCATCGCCCACAGCGCGCCGTTGCCGAAGAACTGGTCCTCGGGCACCTCGGCGTCGACCGCCCAGCGCACGAGTATGAAGACGAGGTCGATGCCGATCGCGGCACCGGCCGCGATGAACCGCTGCCGCCAGGTGAGCACCACCATCATCAGCGCGAGACCGCCGTACAGCGGCCCCGGCTTCGGCGGGAACAGCACCTCACGCGCCTGATTGGTGATCGGCCCCGGTACTCCGCCGTAGCGTCGGGCGGCGATCTCCAGCGCGATGAGGAACGCGACGGCCACCGCTCCCGCCACGGCCCACAGGACCGTGCGAGGCCGGCGCAGTGCGGCGAACACGGTCCCGCGGTCTATTCGTGAAAACACTCACGAACTATAGCCATGGCGGTCCGGCGCGCACGGGGCGGGAGTGAACCCGCAGGACGTGGGCACTCGGCCGGTGCACGAGGAACGAGGAACAACGAGGAACGACGTCGAAGAAAGGTGACATCCGTGTCGCAGGTCGAAGAGTCCGTGGAAGTCAACGTGCCGGTCCGAGCGGCGTACAACCAGTGGACCCAGTTCGAGACGTTCCCCGAGTTCATGGAAGGTGTGCAGAAGATCGAGCAGCGCACCGACAAGCTCACCCACTGGGTGACGAAGATCGACGGTGTGGAGCGCGAGTTCGACGCGAAGATCACCGAGCAGATCCCGGACGAACGGGTGGCGTGGACCACGGTGGACGGCCAGGCCCGGCAGGCCGGCGTCGTCACCTTCCATCGCCTGGACGACTCGCGCACCAAGGTCATGCTCCAGATGCACTACGACCCCGAGGGCCTGGCCGAGACGGTCGGCGACAAGCTCGGCTTCGTCAAGCGGCAGGTCAGCGGTGACCTGGGGCGGTTCAAGAAGTTCATCGAGCGGCGGGACGGTGCGGAGACGGGCGCCTGGCGCGGTGAGATCTGATACGCGCCGTCCGCCGGACACACTCCGCCGGACACACTCCGCCGGACACACTCCGCCGGACACACTCCGCCGGACACACTCCGCCGGACACGCTCCGCCGGACACACGGAGGCCCGGACCACTCGGTCCGGGCCTTCGCCGTGCCCGGGGCGCGGGTCGTCGCGTGCTTGACTCTCCCACCGTGTCAGGGCCTGCACTGGGAGACGTGATGTTCACCATCGGAGACTTCGCCAGACACGGCCGCGTGTCCGTACGCATGCTGCGCCACTACGACGCCGTCGGGCTGCTGCGCCCGGCCCACGTCGACCCGGCCAGCGGCTACCGCTACTACCGGGCCGCCCAGTTCGCCAGGCTCAACCGCGTCATCGCCCTCAAGGACCTCGGCTTCACCCTGGACCAGGTCCGGTCGATCCTCGACGAGGACGTCAGCACCGAGCAGCTCCGCGGCATGCTGCGGCTGCGCCGGGCCGAACTGGAAACCGCCGCCGCGGAGGCCGCGGCGCGGATGACCCGGGTCGAGGCGAGGCTCCGGACGATCGAGAGCGAGGGCACCATGCCTACCGACGATGTCGTCGTCACCTCCCTTCCCGCGGTCCGCGCGGCCGAACTGACCGCCACCGCGGCGAGCTACGCGCCCCAGGACATCGGGCCGGTCGTCGGCCCGCTCTTCGCCGAACTGTGCCGTCGGCTCGACGCCGCCGGAGCCACCCCGACGGGCCCCGGCATCGCCCGCTACGAGGAGGCGTCCGGCGAGGAGGCGTCCGGCGAGGACCGGATCACGGTGCGGGCCGCGGTACCGGTCGCCGACGGGACGGACGCGGGCGATGTGCCGGTGGTCGAGGTGCCCGCCGTCCCGCTGGCCGCCACGATCATCCACCACGGTCCGATGGACGGCGTCCTGTCCACCGCGCACGCGCTGGGCCAGTGGATCGCCGCGCACGGCTACACGCCCGTCGGGCTCACCCGCGAGGTCTCCCTGGACTGCCCCGACGACACCGACGCCTGGGTCACGGAGCTCCAGCAGCCGATCACCACCGCCCCTTGACGCCGACGGGACGACGCGAGGACACCCATGACGTATTACAGAGGACACCCATGACGTACTACATGGGCTCCGGCCCGTACTGCTACGCCCACTCCCTGGCCATGGTGCTCGGCGCGGCGGCTCCGCCGCCCGCCGTCATCGAGGTGCTGACCGGTTCGCCGTTCGGCTTCCAGCTGATCGCGGACAGGCTGCCGCTGTTCGACCCCTACGGCTGGGACCCCGACCTGGGCCTGGACGCGGCCGCGTCCCTGCTCGGCGTCGGCTGCGAGCGGACCGCCGGGGGCACGGCCGAGGAGGCGGGGGAGCGGTTGCGCGCGGCGGCCGCCCGCGGACCCGTCCTGGTCGGCCCCGTCGACATGGGGCTGCTGCTCCACCAGCCGGGCACACCCACCGGCGACGACGGCGCCGACCACTACGTCGTCGTGCTGGAGGCCGACGCGGGCACCGTGCTCTTCCACGACCCGCACGGCCACCCCTACGCGACGCTGCCGACGGCGGACTTCCTGGCCGCGTGGGAGGCGAAGACGGTTCCCTACATCGACGCCCCCTATGTGCTGCGGACGGACTTCGTCCGGGAGCGGCAGGTCACGCCGGAGGAGGCGCTGCGGCGTGCCCTGCCGGATGCGCGGCGCTGGCTGACGGGCCGCGACGACCTGCCCGTGCCGCCGGGCACGCTCGGCGGGGCGGCGGGGCTGGCGGCCCTGGCCGCCCGCGCGGAAGGCGGACTCGACGCGGAGACGCGCGGCTTCATGGCCCACTTCGCCGTCCGCCTCGGCGCGCGCCGCGCCGCCGACGCCGCCCACTGCCTGGCGTTGCTGGGCCTCTCCGGCGCGGCGGCGGCCGCGACCGAGCAGTCCCGGCTGATCGGCGGCCTCCAGCACCCTCTGGTCACCGGCGACGACCACACCGTGGCCGACCGCCTGCGCCGCCTGGCCCCGACGTACGAACGACTGCGGACGGCGCTTCCAAGTACCTGAGGAGGGGAGTCAGGCTAGTACCTGAGGAGGGGAGTCAGGCGACGGTGACCGTCACCGCATGGCGGCCGGCGGCCCCGTCGGGGCTCGGGCGGGTCCGTTCGCCGGTCTGGACCTCGCCCGTACGGTCGGTCGCCCGCACGGTGAGGGTGTGGCCGCCGGGGGTGGCCCGCCAGGGGAAGGACCACTGACGCCAGGTGTCCCGGCTGTCCTCGGCGGCCAGGTCGGCCGGCCGCCAGGGTCCGTCGTCGACGCGCACCTCGACCTTGTCGATGCCCCGGTGCTGTGCCCAGGCCACCCCGGCGACCGGCACCGTGCCCGCCTTCGGCCGGGCGAACGGCTTGGGCGTGTCGATACGGGACTGGGTCTTGACCGGCGCCTCGCGGGCCCAGCCCCTCCTCACCCAGTAGGCGTCGTAGGAGTCGAACGTCGTCAGCTCGATGTCCTCGATCCACTTGCAGGCGGAGACGTAGCCGTACAGCCCCGGCACCACCATGCGGACGGGGAAGCCGTGCTCGAACGGCAACGGTTCGCCGTTCATGCCGAGCGCGAGCATCGCGTCACGGCCGTCCAGCACGTCGTCCACCGGCGTGCCGAGGGTCATCCCGTCCACGGACCGCGACACCAGCTGATCCGCGCGGCCTCCGCGGGCAGGGGCCACGACCCCGCACTCGTCGAGCAGTTCGGCCAACGGCACCCCGATCCAGCGGGCGTTGCCCACATAGGGCCCGCCGACCTCGTTCGACACACACGTCAACGTGATGTCCCGCTCGATGAGTTCACGCCCCAGCAGATCCGCGTAGGAGAGACTCCTCCCTCGCGCGACGCCCGTGCCGTGGATCCGCAGGCGCCAGGTCTCCGCGTTCACCTTCGGCACCACGAGCGCGGTGTCCACCCGGTAGAAGTCCTTGTTGGCCGTGACGAAGGAGCTGATGCCCGCCACCCGGAGCTGCGCGCCCTTCGGCACGGCGGGGGCCGCCGAGCCGGGCGCGGGCAGCACGACGCTGCCCCGCGAGGCGATGGCGTCCTCGCCGCGCGCGGCATGCATCCATCGTCCGAGCCCCCAGACCCCGGCGGACGCGGCGGCCGCCGCGCCGGCGGCGATGACGAAACCACGCCGGTCCCACTCGCGGGTGGGACCGGCCGGCGGGGCGTCTTTGGGGGGCGCCGGTGTCCGCGCGGCGTGTGGGGCGTCCTCGGTGGACGCCGGTGCCTGCGGGGGGTGGGGCGCGTTCTCCGCAGACGCCCGTGCCCGTGGGGCGTGCGAGGCGTCCTCGGAGGGCGGCGGTGCCTGCGGGGTGTGTGGGGCGTCTCTGGAGGGCGGCGGTGCCTGCGGGGTGTGTGGGGCGTCTCTGGAGGGCGGCGGTGCCTGCGGGGTGTGTGGGGTGTTCCTGGAGGGCGGCGGTGCCTGCGGGGTGTGTGAGGTGTCCTCGGAACTGCCCTGCCCGCGAGGGACGTTGGCGTGCGCGGACGCAGTCGTGGCCGCGCGGCCGCTGAGCCCGTGAAGCAAGGCGGCCGCGATGACGGCGCCCGTCAGCGACGGCAAGGCGTCGACGGGCCCGGTGGAGTCGGGGCGGCCGGTCGCGGCCAGCGCGCCCACCACACCGAACAGCGCCACCCCCGCCGCCGCGACGAGGCGTCGTCGTAGAGCGGCCACTCCCAGCGCCACGGCCGACAGGGCGAGCACGACCAGGATGGCCAGTCGCAGGACGAGTTTGTCGTCCGTCCCGAACTGCTGGACGGCCCAGTCCTTGACGGGTGCGGGCGTGCGGTCGATCACCGCCCCGCCGACCGCGACCACGGGACCCGCCTCCGGGCGCACCACGGCGGACACCAGCTCGGCCGACGCGAGGGCGGCGAAGGCGGCCAGCAGCCCGCTGAGGGCACCTGCCGCCGTCCGCCACCGGTCCACGGGGCCTCGCGGTGCTCTTGGCTCGGTTCTCACATGGGTTGTTCGGTGCGGAGAGCCGCACGGATTGGTCCCCTTCTTGTCCTTCTGCTCTTGTCCTGCTGCGCACTTGTCGCCGTACGCGGCGCGCCGCTACCGTCCGGCGCTGGGGCGCGGTCCACGTCGCGGGGTCGAGTGGGGGTCCGATGAGCCAGGAACGGCAGGTCGTGGTGGTCGGTGGTGGGCCTGCCGGTTCCACGGCGGCGGCACTGCTCGCCCAACAGGGCGTCGACGTACAGCTGCTGGAGCGGACGCGCTTCCCCCGCTACCACATAGGGGAGTCGCTGCTGCCTTCCCTGCTGCCCGTACTCGACGTGCTGGGCGCGCGGGACGTGGTCGAGAACCACGGGTTCGTCCGGAAGACGGGAGCCTTCTACGGCTGGGGCGGCCAGGAGTGGCCGTTGGGCTTCGACGAGCCCGGCAGACCGGCCACGTACAGCTTCCAGGTCATCCGTTCGGAATTCGACCAGCTCCTGCTGGAGCACGCGAGGCGGCACGGGGCGGAGATACGGGAGGAGACCCCGGTGAGCCGGGTCGCCTTCGAGGGCGGAGCAGCCGGCCGGGCCGGAGAGGTCCACTGGTCGACGCGCGGCGGAGGCAGCGGCAGGACCGGCTTCGGCTTCCTCGTCGACGCCTCCGGGCGCACCGGTCTCGTGGCGGCCAGGCAGCTGCGCACGCGACGCTTCCACGAGGCGTTCCGCAACGTGGCGACGTGGGCGTACTGGCGCGGAGCGCGACCCATCGGGCAGGCGCCCAGCGGGGCCATCGGCGTCTTCTCGCTCCCCGAGCACGGCTGGTTCTGGGCGATCCCGCTCCACGACGGCACCCTCAGCGTCGGCCTGGTCACCGACAAACAGTCGTTCAACGACGCCAGGCGCGAGCACGGCGGCTCGCTCGACGCCGTGTACCACCAGGCCCTCACCCGGTGCCCCCTGCTCGCGGAGATGCTCTCCGACGCGCGCCAGGTGTCGCAGCTCAAGGTCGAGAGCGACTACTCCTACGTCAGTGACGCGTTCTGCGGCCCGGGCTGGTTCCTCGCCGGCGACGCCGCCTGTTTCCTGGACCCGCTGCTGTCCACGGGCGTGCACCTGGCGATGTACAGCGGCCTCCTCGCCGCCGCGGCCATCGGCAGCGTGCTGCGCGCGGAGACCGAGGAGACGCAGGCCCTTCGCTACTACGAGACCGCCTACCGCAACGCCTACGAACGGCTCCTCGTCCTCGTCAGCGCCTTCTACCGCATCCACGACGGCCGCGACGCCTACTTCCGGCGGGCCCAGACCCTCAGCCGCCGCGACCAGAGCGGGCTGCGCCTGCACGAGTCGTTCCTGAACATCGTCACCGGCGCGGAAGACCTCCACGACGCCCGGCGCGACCCGGTCGAGGCGTTCCTGCACAAGCTCCGCCATGCCGACGGCGACGCCGCCCCGTCACGGCCCGGCCTGGGCGGCCACGGGACCAGCCACCTGACATCGCTGCCGACCACGGAGGAGCACGCCGCCGCGGGCCTGCTGCTCACGCTCGACCCGTATCCGCGACTGCGGCCCGCTCCGGGCCCGGTCAGGAGGGGAAGTCCATGAGGGTCACCGGCGTGGTGGTCGGGCGGGCCGACCCGCCGGCCGGCTCCAGGGTGATGCCCATGCCGGTGGCCCGGTCGACCGGGCCGTCCATCAGCATCGCCTCGGTGCCCCGGCCGACGCCCATGAGCCCGGCCGGGCGCATCGCCCCGCCGTCGTCGAACCACAGCTGGTAGACCTTCCCCGACGGGGGCTCGGGCAGCCCGGCGGCGATGAACACGGCCCGGTTGCGGCTGTCCGACACCGCGACGGTGCCGCTGGCGCCGCCGGTGAGCCGGCCGGTGCGGGACTTCACGTCGGGGGCGGCCAGGACCGCCGCGAGCTCTTGCGACTGCTGCCGCACCTGCTCCCGGGTCTGCCTGGCTTCCTCGCGGGCGTCCCGGACCTGCTGATGCTGCCAGAGGGCGGTGCCGCCGAAGACCGCGACCGCGGCCACGCACGCGGCGAGCGCCCACCGGGAGACCCGCCGGGCCCGGTGTGCCGCACGCCCCGGGGCGGCATCCGGCTCGGCGCGCGGCACGTCCTGACGGACCGTGGCGATACGGCGCAGGACGTCGTCCCGCATGCCCTCGCGGGGCGCGGTGGCCACCGCGAGGCCGAGGCGGGACGCGGTCTCGGTCAGCTCGCGCACCTCCTGGGCGCAGGCGCCGCAGTGGTCCAAGTGTTCCTCGACCGCGGCGCGTTCGTCGTCGTCGAGCGCGTGCGCGGCATAGGCGCCGGTCAGCGTGTGCGGATCGTCGGCGATGCTCATGCGTGCACCCCCAGGCAGTCCCGAAGCCGGATGAGGCCGTCCCGCAGCCGGGTCTTGACGGTGCCGAGGGGGACGGCGAGGAGCTCGGCGACCTGCCGGTAGGTCAGACCGCGGTAGTACGCCAGGGTGACGGACTGCCGCTGCAACTCGGTCAGCGCGCGCAGGCACCGGCGTACCTGCTCGCGTTCAAGGCGGCTCTCGACCTGCTCGCTGACCTCGTCGAACTCCGGGGCCCGCGCCAGCAGGGCGGCCTTCTGCTCCCGCGCGGCGCGGGCCACGACGGAACGCACGCGGTCCACCGCGCGCCGGTGCGCGAGAGTGAGGATCCAGCTCATCGCCGTGCCCCGGTCGGGTCGGTAGCGGGGCGCGGTGCGCCAGACCTCCACGAGGACGTCCTGAGCGACCTCCTCGGACTGGGCGTGATCGCGCAGCACGCCGCGCACCACGCCGAGCACGGGCCCGGCCACGAGGTCGTAGACGCCGGCGAACGCCTCCTGCTCACCCCGGGCGACCCGGCCGAGCAACTCTTGCAGGTCGGCCCCCGGCACCGCCCGCCCCCCTATGTGCACGACTTCTTCCACGCGCCGCCCCTCCACCCCACGAGCCCGAGCCGTCCGACCCTGCTGATTCGTGGCCGGGAGCACCGCGGATTGGCCCGGGGGCTCGGGGGCCGGGCCTGTCCGGCGGATCTTGGTCGGCCGAAAGTCAGGCGACAGCCGGAGACCGAGCGCCTAAGGTCCGCAGGCATGACACCTCCACTTGAACGTCCCCCCTTGCAGGCCGACGAACGCACCGCGCTCATCGGCTGGCTGGATCTGCAACGGCAGATCCTGCGATGGAAGTGCGACGGCCTGAGCGAGGCCGACGCGCACCGCTCCGTCATCCCGACCTCACCGGCGATGACGATGGCCGGCCTCATCAGCCACATGCGGTGGGTCGAGCACACCTGGCTGGAGGTGCTGTTCCTGGGCGGCGACAAGACACAGAACCCGTCCTTCGACGAGACGGACGAGGACGCGGACTGGCGTACGGACGGTATCCCGTTGAAGCAGCTGCTCGCGGAGTACGAGACCCAGTGCGCCCGAAGCAACGAGATCGTGGCCGCGGCCTCCCTGGACGACGTGGGCCGCCACCCCGACTACCGCTCCGGCAGCGCCAACCTCCGCTGGATGCTCATCCATCTCGTCGAGGAGACCGGACGGCACGCGGGACATGCGGACATCGTGAGGGAGCTGCTCGACGGGACGCAGGGGTACTACTGACGTCGGTCGGTGGGGGGGGGTGTTTCACCTGATAGCTCGACGATGCAGCCGTGCCGGTCGCCGGTTCCCGGCCATCGTGAGCGAGGAGTCGGTCGGATCCCTCTTGCGCAGCCGACGCTGAAGGCCGGCGGCTACGGGGTGGAGGAAGGGACGGCCCTGGAGCCGGGTGCACGGCGGCTCAGGTGGTTGCTCAGAGCCAATCGCGACGCTTGAACACAAGGTACAAAGTGACGCAGACGACCCCCATCAGGGCGACGGCGAAGGGGTAGCCGAACGCCCACTTCAGCTCGGGCATCGTGTCGAAGTTCATGCCGTAGATCGTGCCGACGAGGGTGGGGGCGAAGAGGATCGCCGCCCACGATGAGATCTTCTTGATCTCTTCGTTCTGTTCGAAGCCTGCTTCGGCGAGGGCTCGCATCTCCGCGTTCTGTTCTTGCGTGACCAGGGTGGCGTTGACCGTGAGGATGTCGGCCAGGGCCTGGCGGAAGCCGTCGACTCGTTCGCTGGTGTGGGTGACGTGGTCGGCGACGTCGCGCAGGTAGCGCTGGAGTTCCTCGTCCGTGCCGTACTTCGCGAAGCCCGCCATCAGGGCGTGCAGCATGCTGACCAGGGGGCGGGTGGCGCGTTGGAACTCGACCATTTCGCGGGCGAGTTCGTAGATGCGGCGGGAGACCTCCGGGTCGCCGCGGAAGACCTCCGTCTCGATCTCGTCGATGTCGTTCTGGACGCCGGAGACGACCGGGGCGTAGCCGTCGACCACCGCGTCGAGGATCGCGTACAGGACCGCCTCGGGGCCGAGCCGGAGGAGGTCGGGGGAGTCCTCCATGCGGCGGCGGACCGCCGTGAGGTCGGGGGCCGCGCCGTGGCGGACCGTGATGACGAAGTCCGGGCCCACGAAGACGTGGAGTTCGCCGAACTCGACCTCCTCGGGCGCGTCGAGGTAGCGGGCCGCGCGCAGGACGACGAAGAGTGTCTCTCCGTAGCGTTCCAGCTTCGGGCGCTGGTGGGCCTCCATCGCGTCTTCCAGGGCCAGCTCGTGGAGGTCGAACTCGGCCGCCAGGGAGAGGAGTTCGGCTTCGGTGGGGCGTGCCAGCCCGATCCATGCCATGCCGTCCGGTGCGTTGCGCAGCTCGCGGAAGGTGTCCGCGAGGGAGCCGGGCGTCGCCACGCGGACGCCGTCGCGGTACAGCGCCGCCTCGACGACGCTGTCCGCGGCTGGGCGGCCGGGGGTGGACTCCGCGGGGTCCGGGTGCGGTGGCGTGCTCTGGGGAGGCGGGGCCGCCGGTGGTCGCGTCGCACGCCGCCATGTGTGCTTCTTGGTGTTCGCGGTCGGTGTGGGACGGGCTCGGCGCTCCGCCATGCTGGCCGCCTCCTTCGTCGATCGCTCGCCTATA
Source organism: Streptomyces sp. NPDC030245 (assembly GCF_055572995.1). Classification (NCBI taxonomy): domain Bacteria; kingdom Bacillati; phylum Actinomycetota; class Actinomycetes; order Kitasatosporales; family Streptomycetaceae; genus Streptomyces; species Streptomyces sp. NPDC030245. Next base: position 616,680 of record NZ_JBVICF010000003.1, read on the forward strand.
TGGTCACGGAGCAGGATATGCGGGCCAAAAGGTGCGGGTGGGTGCGGCGGGCCGGGGCTTCCGATGTTCGGGGGGCCGCGGAGTCTCGTACGGATGCGGACCGTATCTGTCCTCGGTGCGCGTTAGCGTGCCGCCATGAAGACGACGAAAACGGTCCCCGCAGGTTCCGTACCCGTCCTGGGGGCGCGTGATCTCAATCGGGCCACTCTTGAGCGGCAGCTCCTGCTGCGTCGGGCGGGTGACCTGTCCGTCAAGGACGCCGTGGCCCACCTCGTCGGACTCCAGGCGCAGAACGTCAAACCGCCCTACTACGCTCTCGCCGCGCGCCTCGAAACCTTCGATCCCGCCGAGCTCTCCGCGCTCCTCGAAGCGCGCGAGCTCGTCCGCATCGTCACCCTCCGCTCCACCATCCACCTGCACACCGCCGACGACGCCCGCACCCTGCGCCCGCTCGTGCAGGACGCGCGCGAACGTGAGCTGTCGGGCTTCCGTGCGGGGCTGGCCGGCGTCGACCTGGCCGAGCTCGCCGAGCTGGCCCGCGAGGCCGTCGAGGTGGCGCCCCGCACGATGAAGCAGCTCCGTGAGCTGCTGCTCGTGCGGTGGCCCGACGCCGATCCGCAGTCCCTCGCCGTCGCCGCCCGCTGTACGTTGCCGCTCGTCCAGGTCACCCCGCGCGGGCTGTGGCGGCGCAGCGGGCAGGTCGCGCTCACCACGCTGAGTTCGTGGCTCGACGGTGCCGGTTCCGGCGAGGGCGGACGCGCGGGGGCCGGCGAGGGTGGACGCGCGGGGGTCGGCGAGGGTGGTGTCGCCTCGCTCGACGCCGCCGTCCTGCGGTATCTCGCCGCCTTCGGTCCCGCCTCTGTCCAGGACATGCAGACGTGGGCCAGGCTCACCCGGCTCCGGGAGGTCTTCGAGCGGCTGAGGCCCCGGCTGCGTACCTTCCGCGACGAGAACGGCGTCGAGCTGTTCGACCTGCCCGACGCGCCCCGTCCCGACGCCGACACCCCCGCCCCGGCCCGCTTCCTGCCCGAGTACGACAACCTCCTCCTCTCGCACGCCGACCGGTCCCGCGTCGTCCCCGCCGAGTACAAGGGCCGTACGTGGAAGGGAAATTACGCCTACTGCGTCTTTCTTCTCGACGGGTTCCTGGGTGGGGTGTGGCGGTTGGAGGAGGGCGGCGGGAGCAGGGGGGCCGGGGGTGGGAGCGCCGTGCTCACCATCGAACCGTTCAGGCGGCCCGGCCGTGCTCAACGCGAGGAGTTGGTGCGGGAGGCGGAGCGCATGCTGACGCGGATCGCGGAGACGTCCTCGTCGTACGACATCCGCTTCGGGGACGTCGTCGGAGCCTGACCGGGCGGGGAAGCCACGCTCGGTGCCGACCGGGCAGGGTCTACGGCAGCAACCCCGCCCGCCGCGCCGCCACCACCGCCTCCAGGCGCGTGTGCGCGCTCAGCTTCCGCATCGCGGAGCGCAGATAGCCCTTCACCGTCTCCGGGCGGAGTCCGAGCCGCTCGGCGGCGGCCGCGTTCGTCAGGCCTGCCGCCACGCAGGACAGGACGTCGACCTCGCGGGGGGCGAGGGCGACGGGGCGGGTTCCGGTGCGGTCCGGGACCGTCACCGCCGACTCCAACCGGCCGCAGACCGCGAGCAGTTCGGACCGGAGTGCCGCGTCCACGACGCGCGGGGCGAGGGCCCGCAGCGCCGCGTGCGCCTCACGCACCCGCTCCCACGCCCCGGGGTCCACCACCGCGCCGGACGCCCCGGGGTCCACCACCGCGCCGTGCGCCCTCGGGTCCGCCGTCGCACCGGGCGTCCTCGGGTCCGCCACCGCGCCAGGCGCCCCCGACCCCGCCGTGGCGCCGGGCACCCCCGGCCGCCCCGTACCCGCCGTCGCGCCGGATGCCCCCGGCCGCCCCGCCCGCCCCGCACCCCCGAGCCGCCCCCACCCCACCCCCAACCCCCCGGCCACCCCGAGCAGCGACCGCACTTCGTCGCGTACGAGAAGGGCCTGCTCCACGTCGCGGGCCGCGGCCACCGCCGCCGACAGCGCGCGGTCGCCGAGCGGCTGGGCCGCGCGGAGCGCGCCGTACAGCACGCCCCGTACCCGGCGGCGTACCACCACGGGGACCGCGAGCACCGAGCGCAGGCCCTCCGCAGCCACCGCGGCGTCGTACTCGTGGCTGATGTGCCGCGACACGTGGTAGTCGGTGACCGCGCACGGCCGCGAGAGCGCGACGGCCTTGCCGCCGAGGCCGTTCCCGGACGAGATGGCGAGACCGCGCAGGGCGTGCGTCCCCGTGCCGCTCAGTTCGCCGATCCGGACCTGTCCCGGTCCGTCGAGGAGGCCGCCGAAGGCCACCGGAAGACCCGTGCCGCGGCGCAGCCGCAGCAGGGCGGTCCGCATCTCCGCCGTCTCGCCGCCGTCGACCGACACGCATCCGCCCTCTCGTCCCGCGACACCCCCGTCCGGGGGTAGTGCAACCCGCATCCCGAATTACACGATGTCGCGTAGCGTCCGGCAATGAGGACGGCGCGATCAGAGCTGCATGGGGTGCATATGACTACTGACGGGACGAGTGCCACGGAGCAGTTCCGTACCGCACGGGACTTCCTCCTGCGGCATCGAGAGGACTACGCCACCGCGTACGAGGGCTTCGCGTGGCCGCGGCCCGAGCGGTTCAACTGGGCGCTGGACTGGTTCGACGTCATCGCCGAGGGCAATGACAGGACCGCCCTGCACATTGTGGAGGAGGACGGTGCTGAGGCCCGGTTCTCCTTCGCGCAGCTGTCCGCCCGCTCGAACCGCGTCGCCAACTGGCTGCGCGCGCGGGGCGTCCGGGCCGGTGACCGCATCGTCGTGATGCTCGGCAACCAGGCCGAGCTGTGGGAGATCGCCCTCGCCGCGATGAAGCTGCGCGCCGTCGTCATCCCGGCGACGCCGCTGCTCGGCCCCGTCGACCTGCGGGACCGCATCGACCGGGGCCGCGCCCGGCACGTCGTCGTCCGCGCCGAGGACACCGCGAAGTTCGACGACGTGCCCGGTGACTACACCCGGATCGTCGTGGGCGGCGAGCGCCCCGGCTGGTCGCCGTACGCCGGATCGGACGGCGCCCCGGAGGCGTTCGAGCCCGAAGGCATCACCCTCGCCGACGATCCGCTGATGCTCTACTTCACCTCGGGCACCACCGCCCGCCCGAAGCTCGTCGAGCACACCCATGTGTCGTACCCCGTCGGCCACTTGGCGACGATGTACTGGATCGGGCTCAAGCCCGGCGACGTGCATCTGAACATCTCCTCGCCCGGCTGGGCCAAGCACGCCTGGTCGAACCTCTTCGCCCCCTGGAACGCCGAGGCGACGGTCTTCATCCACAATTACGCCCGCTTCGACGCGGGGCGGCTCATGGCGGAGATGGACCGGGCCGGCGTGACGTCGTTCTGCGCGCCGCCCACCGTGTGGCGCATGCTCATCCAGGCCGATCTGACCCAGCTGCGCACCCCGCCGCGCGAGGTCGTCGCGGCCGGGGAGCCGCTCAACCCCGAGGTCATCGAGCGGGTGCGGCGCGACTGGGGCGTCACCATCCGCGACGGTTTCGGGCAGACCGAGACCGCCGTCCAGGTCGCCAACCCGCCCGGCCAGGAGCTGAAGCCCGGCTCCATGGGCCGCCCCACGCCCGGCTTCGCCGTCGAGCTCCTCGACCCGGTGACGGGTGCGCCGGGCGCGGCGGAGGGGGAGATCGCCCTCGACCTCGGGGCGGACCCCGTCGGCCTGATGGCCGGCTACCACGGCGACCCCGAGCGCACGGCGGAGGCCATGGCGGGCGGCTACTACCGCACCGGCGACATCGGCTCCCGCGACGCCGACGGCTACATCACCTATGTCGGCCGGGCCGACGACGTCTTCAAGGCCTCCGGCTACAAGATCTCGCCGTTCGAGCTGGAGAGCGCGCTCCTGGAGCACGAGGCGGTGGCCGAGGCGGCCGTCGTACCGGCGCCCGACCCGGTGCGGCTCGCCGTCCCCAAGGCGTACGTCGTACTCGCCGAGGGCTTCGAGCCGGGCCCCGACACCGCGAAGTTGCTCTTCGAGCACTCCCGCGCGGTGCTCGCGCCCTACAAGCGGCTGCGCCGCATCGAGTTCGGCGCGCTGCCCAAGACGGTGTCCGGCAAGATCCGCCGCATCGAGCTGCGCGAGGCGACCGCCGCAGGCTCGGACGCGGAGTACCGCGAGGAGGACTTCCGGTGAGTGCACCCTTCAGCGAGCCGTCCGCCACGCCGTCCCCCGCGCTGTCCTACGCGCACGGCACGAGCGGCACGCCGCTGCTCGGTGACACCATCGGGCGGAACCTCGACCGGGCCGTCGCGGCCTGGCCGGAGCGGGACGCGCTCGTGGACGTCGCCGCGGACAGGCGGTGGACGTACGCGGAGTTCGGCGCCGCCGTCGCGGAGCTGGCGCGCGGATTCCTCGGGGCGGGCGTCGCCAAGGGGGACCGCGTCGGGATCTGGGCGGTGAACTGCGCCGAGTGGGTGCTCGTGCAGTATGCAACCGCCCGCATCGGCGCCATCATGGTGAACATCAACCCGGCATATCGTGCGCACGAGTTGGAGTTCGTCCTCAAGCAGGCGGGCGTCTCCGTCCTCGTCGCCTCGCAGGCCCACAAGAGCAGCGACTACCGCGCGCTCGTCGACGAGGTGCGGCCCCGCTGCCCCGGGCTCCGCGCCGTCCACTACATCGGGGACGGTTCGTGGGACGCGCTCCTGGACCGCGCGGCCTCCGTGGGTGCGGCTGAACTCGCGGCGCGCGAGGCGGAGTTGAGCTGTGACGACCCCGTGAACATCCAGTACACCTCGGGCACCACCGGCTTCCCCAAGGGGGCCACGCTCTCCCACCACAACATCCTCAACAACGGCTACTGGGTGGGCCGTACGGTCGGCTACACCGAACAGGACCGCGTCTGCCTCCCCGTCCCCTTCTACCACTGCTTCGGCATGGTGATGGGCAACCTCGGCGCGACCTCGCACGGCGCGTGCATCGTCATCCCCGCGCCGTCCTTCGACCCCGCCGCCACCCTGCGCGCCGTCGAGCGCGAGCGCTGCACCTCGTTGTACGGGGTGCCGACGATGTTCATCGCGGAGCTGAACCTCCCCGACTTCGCGACGTACGACCTCGGTTCGCTGCGCACGGGCATCATGGCGGGCTCGCCCTGCCCGGTCGAGGTGATGAAGCGGGTCGTCGCCGAGATGCACATGGCGGAGGTCTCCATCTGCTACGGCATGACGGAGACGTCGCCCGTCTCCACGCAGACCCGCCGCGACGACGACCTGGAGCGCCGCACCGGCACGGTCGGCCGGGTGCTGCCGCACGTCGAGGTGAAGGTCGTCGACCCGGCGACCGGCGCGACCGTGCCGCGCGGCACCTCCGGCGAGCTCCGCACCCGCGGCTACAGCGTCATGCTCGGCTACTGGGACGAGCCCGAGCGGACCGCCGAGGTCATCGACGCCGGGCGCTGGATGCACACAGGTGACCTCGCGGTGATGCGCGAGGACGGCTACGTCCAGATCGTCGGCCGCATCAAGGACATGATCATCAGGGGTGGCGAGAACATCTACCCCCGCGAGATCGAGGAGTTCCTGTACCGCCACCCGAAGATCGCCGACGTGCAGGTGGTGGGCGTGCCGGACGAGCGGTACGGGGAGACACCACTGGCTTGCGTGATCCTGCGGGACCCCGAGGACGTCCTGACCCTGGAGGAGCTCCAGGCGTACTGCCGCGGCCAGTTGGCCCACTACAAGATCCCGGCGGCCCTTCGCGTCCTGGACTCCTTCCCCATGACGGTCTCCGGAAAGGTGCGCAAGATCGAGCTCAGGGAGCGGTTCGGGCGGTGACGTCCGCGGTGAGGTGACGGCGCATGCAGAGGCGGGGCCAGCGGTCGAGGCCGAGCTCCGCCTCGTGCGCGCGGATCTTCCGCAGGCCCGGGGTGAGGTCGCTCTCCGCGAGCGGCCGGAAGCCGATGCGGGCGTAGTACGGGGCGTTCCACGGGACGTCGGCGAACGTGGTCAGGGTCAGCGCGGCCGCACCCTCCGCGCGGGCCCGCTCCGCGGCGTGCTCGACGAGGGCGCGGCCGACGCCGCGGCGGGCGGCGCGCGGGTGCACGGATACCTGCTCGATGTGGAGCGCGTCGGCGTCGGCGAGCGGTTCGGCGATCAGATACGCGACCGGGGCGTCGCCCTCGTCGACGGCGGCCCAGGCGAGGCCCGCCCGGCGGAACCGGTCCAACTCCTCGGTGGTGGGCGGCTCGTCGTCTGCGATCGCGGCCATGCCGAGCGTACGGAAGGGCTCGCCGGCGGCGCGCTCGATGTCCTGGAGGGCGGGCAGCTCGGCGGCGGTGACGGGGCGGATGTGCATGTGCATGCGCATGCGGCGAGTATGCCCTGGCCAAAACCCCTTGTGCCGGTGGGGCCGGACCGGCGATCGTAAGCCGGTCCGTGTGCCGGTCCCGGCCCGTGTGTTGGTCCGGTCCGTGTGCCGGTCCCGGCCCGTGTATCGTGCGTCGATTCCGTGAGGTGAGTGTGCGCCTGTCCAAGGCCGGTGGCCCCGAAAGAGCCGGGAACGGGGAGGCGCGGGAATCCGCCGCACCCGGGTCGGCCGGTGCGCCGGAGCCGGCCGGGCTGAGCCGTGGCATGGTGCTGCTGCTCGCCGTCACCTGCGGTGTCGCCGTCGGGAACGTCTACTTCCCGCAGGCCGTCAGTCCGTTGGTCGCCGACGGACTCAACGTGTCGGCCGACACGGCGGCGCTCGTCGTGACCGCCACCCAGTTCGGTTACGCGGGCGGCATCTTCCTCCTCGTGCCGCTCGGCGACCGCGTCCCGTACCGGACGCTCATCGTCACGCTCCTCGCGCTCACCGGGCTCGGCCTGCTCGGCGCGGGCGCCGCGCCGGGGATCTCGCCGCTCGTCGGCGCGAGCGTCCTCGTGGGCGTCACCACCGTCGTCGCCCAGGTCATCGCGCCGACGGCGGCCGGCCTGGTCCCCGCGGAACGCCGTGGCGCGGTCGCGGGCACACTCCTGAGCGGGTCGATCGGCGGCATGCTGCTGTCCCGCGTCTTCGGCGGCACGGTGGGGGAGTGGCTGGGGTGGCGCGCCCCGTATCTGATGACATCCGCCGTCGCGCTGCTCATCGCGTGCGTGCTGGCCCGCGCCCTGCCGAGGTCGACCGCGCCGTCCCGGCAGCGTTACCCGGCTCTGCTCGCCGAGACGTTCCGTCTCCTGCGCACCGAGCCGGACCTGCGGTGCTCCGGCTTCTACCAGGCGATGATCTTCGGCGGCTTCTCGGCCCTGTGGACCGGCGTCGCGCTGCTCCTGACCGGCCCCGAGTACGGGCTCGGCGCGTCGGCGGTCGGCGTGCTCGCCCTGGTCAACGCGGCGACGATGATCTGCTCGCCGGTGGCGGGGCGGCAGGTGGACCGCCGGGGGTCCGACGCGGTCAACCTCGTCTGCATCGTCGCCGTCCTGGTGGCGTCGGGCGTCCTCTTCGCCGGTGGCCTCGGCGGTGCGCCGGGGCTCGCCGCCCTCGCGGTGGGGTCGCTGCTGCTCGACGTGGCGATGCAGGCGGGCACGGTCGCCAACCAGGTGCGGATCTTCGGGCTGAGCGACGAAGCGCGCGCCCGCCTCAACACGGCGTACATGACGTGCGCGTACCTGGGCGGCAGCGTCGGCTCCTGGCTCGCGGTGCAGGCCTACGGCGCCTTCGGCTGGTCGGGAGTGTGCGGGCTCGTGGCGCTCCTCGCGGCCCTGGCGCTCGCCGGCCACCTGGCGTACCTGCGCGGGGCGGGCCGTGCGGGCGCGGACCGGGACGCCGTCACGCTCTTGTAGCGACCAGCTCGTCCGCCGCGCTGTTCACCGGCTGCGGCGTGCCGGTGAGGTCCATGGTGAACAGCGGTACGCCGAGGGCGTCGGCGCCGGCCCTGGCACCGGCCGTATACCCGGAGAGGGAGAAGAACGCGCAGGCGACAGGGGTGTCGAGGGTCTCGGGGGTGTCACCGGCCTCGGTCATGGCGGTCAGCCACAGACACTCGACGTCGCGCAGGGTGATGGGTCGCAGCGCGGGTTCGACCTGCGCCAGCATGCCGCGCGCGGAGATCCGGGCCCCGGAGGGCGGGCGCCGCGCGGCGCTGCGCGTCTGCGGATAGCCGAGCCACCGCAGGTACAGGGCGACCACGGTCACGGCGTCCCGCGGGTCCCGTATGGTCACCGGCCGGAAGGCCCGCCGCCCCCGCGGCACCTCACGCGTCTCTGACCCGCATGAGGCCTTCCCGGCCTCCCCCGCATCCCCGGCAACCCCTTCACGTGGCTCCGCCCCCGCCCCGCCAACCACCGGAACCCGCAGCACCGCCCCGCAGTCGCACCCCAGCTCCGGCTGGGGCCACTGGGTGTCCTCCCCGCAGGACCCGCACCGCACCGTGACCCACTCGTCCGCCCAGGCCCGGTCGGTCACGGGGGCGGCGGTCGTGCCGCGTGCCAAGGGCGGGGATACCGGGGCGCCGCACGCGCAGGGGTAGGACGGGGGCGCGTACAGATGCTCGCGTCGGCAGTCCGGGCACCGTACCGGCACGTCGCCGTCCGTCATCGTCACCACCGCCTGCCTGCCGCACATGCCATGACCTCCTCCCCATCCTCCACCCAAGGAATGCCCGGCGGCCGCCAGTTGAGGAGACGTTCCGCGGATGTCTCTTGACGGTCTCCGGCCCGCCCGCTTACATTGCTTCCATATAGCAGAACAATCTTTCCATAATGCGGAAACAGAAGCTCACCGCGGGGCGCGACGGGAGCCGGATCCGCCAGCCGAATCCGGCAGCCGAAGAGCTGTCGAAGCTGTCGAAGCAGGAGAACCCCATGGCTCGTATGACCGCTGTCCGCGCGGCAGTTGAGATCCTCAAGCGCGAAGGCGTCGTCAACGCGTTCGGTGTGCCGGGCGCCGCGATCAACCCCTTCTACAAGGCGCTCAAGGAGGGCGGTGGCATCGACCACACCCTCGCCCGCCACGTCGAGGGCGCCTCGCACATGGCCGAGGGCTACACCCGGGCCAACCCGGGCAACATCGGCGTCTGCATCGGTACGTCGGGTCCGGCAGGCACGGACATGATCACCGGCCTGTACTCGGCGATCGGTGACTCCATCCCGATCCTCTGCATCACCGGCCAGGCCCCGACGCACCTCCTGCACAAGGAGGACTTCCAGGCTGTCGACATCGCCACGATCGCCAAGCCGGTCACGAAGATGGCCGTGACGGTCCTGGAGGCCGCGCAGGTCCCCGGCGTCTTCCAGCAGGCCTTCCACCTGATGCGCTCGGGCCGCCCGGGCCCGGTCCTCATCGACCTGCCCATCGACGTCCAGCAGACCGAGATCGAGTTCGACCCGGAGACGTACGAGCCGCTGCCGGTCTACAAGCCGGCCGCGACCCGCGCCCAGATCGAGAAGGCGATCCGCTTCCTGGTCGAGTCGGAGCGCCCGCTGATCGTCGCGGGCGGCGGCATCATCAACGCCGACGCGAGTGACCTCCTGGTCGAGTTCGCCGAGCTCACCAACACCCCGGTCGTGCCGACCCTGATGGGCTGGGGCACCATCCCCGACGACCACGACCTGAACGCGGGCATGGTCGGCCAGCAGACCGGCCACCGCTACGGCAACGCGACGTTCCTGGAGTCGGACTTCGTCCTCGGCATCGGCAACCGCTGGGCCAACCGCCACACGGGCTACAAGCTGGACGTCTACACCCAGGGCCGCAAGTTCGTGCACGTCGACATCGAGCCGACGCAGATCGGCAAGATCTTCGCGCCGGACTACGGCATCGCGTCGGACGCCAAGGTCGCCCTGGAGCTGTTCGTCGAGGTCGCGAAGGAGCTCAAGGCCGCCGGCGAGCTGCCCGACCGCTCGGAGTGGGTCGCCTCCCACCTCAAGCGCAAGGAGACGCTGCTGCGCCGCACGCACTTCGACAACGTCCCGATGAAGCCGCAGCGCGTCTACGAGGAGATGAACAAGGCCTTCGGGCCCGAGACGCGGTACGTCACCACCATCGGCCTGTCGCAGATCGCGGGCGCCCAGATGCTGCACGTCTACAAGCCGCGGCACTGGATCAACTGCGGCCAGGCGGGCCCGCTCGGCTGGACCATCCCGGCCGCGCTCGGCGCCTCGAAGGCCGACCCGGAGACCCCGGTCGTCGCCCTCTCCGGCGACTACGACTTCCAGTTCATGATCGAGGAGCTGGCGGTCGGCGCGCAGCACCGCATCCCGTACGTCCACGTCCTGGTGAACAACGCCTACCTCGGCCTGATCCGTCAGGCGCAGATCGGCCTGGACATCAACTTCCAGGTCAATCTGGAGTTTGAGAACCAGAACTCCCCGGAACTCGGTGTCTATGGCGTCGACCACGTCAAGGTCGCCGAGGGCCTCGGCTGCAAGGCGATCCGCGTCACCGAGCCCGACGAGCTCCTGCCCGCCTTCGAGCAGGCCAAGAAGCTCGCGGCGGAGCACCGGGTGCCGGTCGTCGTCGAGGCGATCCTGGAGCGCATCACGAACATCTCGATGAGCCCCACCGCCGACATCAGCGCGGTCAAGGAGTTCGAGGAGATCGCGACGGAACCGGGCCACGCGCCCACGGCGATCCGGCCGCTGAAGGTCTGAGTGCAGGCCGGCTGAAGGTCTGACGCCACCCGGACAGGGGCGGTCCACCCGAGGGGGGTGGACCGCCCCTTCGGCGTGCCCGCACACCCACGGGCGCACACGCGTTCGCGTAGCGTGGCCGGATGGATTCACTGGATGGCCTTCAGGTCATGTTCTGCGTCGACGAACCGCAGTTGGCGGCCTGGCTGGAGCAGCATCACGGCGACTCACCGGGGGTCTGGGTGAAGCTCGCCAAGAAGGGGACGGGGGTGGCCTCCGTGACGGCCGCGGAGGTCAACGACGCGGCGCTCTGCCACGGTTGGATCACCGGCCACCGGAAGGCGTACGACGACGTCCACTATCTCCAGAAGATCACGCCCCGCCGCCCGCGGAGCCTGTGGTCGCAGGTGAACATCGACCGCGTCGCTGAGCTCACCGCCGAGGGCCGGATGCGCGCGCCGGGCCTCGCCGAGGTCGCCGCGGCCCGCGCGGACGGCCGCTGGGAGGCGGCGTACGCGTCGCAGCGCACCGCCACCGTGCCGGACGACCTGAGCGCCGCTCTGGCGGCCAGTCCGGCGGCGCGGCGGACCTTCGAGGCGCTCGGCAGGTCCGACCGGTACACGGTCCTGCACCGCCTGATGACGGCGAAGAAGCCCGCCACCCGCGCGGCCCGCCTGGAGCGGATGATCGCGACCCTGGCGGCGGGCGAGAAGGTCCGGTGACACGGAGGTCCGGTGGCACGGAGGTCCGGTGACACGGAGGTCCGGTGGCACGGAGAAGCGCCGGGTACGGGACCGTCCGTACCCGGCGCTCCGGCCGTGCGACATGGGGAGTTGTGCCCGTCCGACGGCGCGCGACTGGCGGAACATGCATACGCGCTGCCGGACGGAGTTCGTGGGCCCCCGGAGGGGACGCACGGGACCGCGGCGGTTGCGATGGACCGGGGATTCCCCTCCCTCAGGTCGAGAGGGAATCCGCCGGACCTTGACCACCGCACTGGCTCGCAGAGCCGCCGCGGACCGTGCCTGCCCGGCCGCGTCACGTACCACCCCTCATCCGGGTCCGTGACGTCGGCGCGGGCTCAGCGCCGGCGGGTCGACCTCCCGTCAACCCGCCGGCGCAGCCTGGGAGTTACAGCGGACCTCAGTCCTCGCGCAGGGCGCGGACCGCTTCCTCGACGCGCTTGCCGTAGTCGGCGTCGGCGGCGTGGAAGTGGGCGAGGTTCTTCTCGATGACGTCGTCGCGGGAGACCTGCGAGAGGCCGCCGGCGATGTTCGCCACCAGACGGGACTTCTCGTCCTCCGACATGAGGCGGTAGAGCTCGCCCGCCTGGAAGAAGTCGTCGTCCTTGGTGTGGGTCGGGGCGGCGTGCGTGCCGGTGTAGCCGGCGATGGCGAGCGGCGCCGACAGCGGCTGGCCGGTCTCGGCCGGGCCGTCGTACGAGTTGGGCTCGTAGTTCTTGCGGTCGCGGCCGTACGCGTTGGACGCCATCAGGCCGTCGCGGCCGTAGTTGTCGGCCTTCGTCGCCTTGGGGGCGTTCACCGCGAGCTGGGTGTGGTTGACGCCCAGGCGGTAGCGGTGCGCGTCCGCGTACGCGAAGAGGCGGCCCTGGAGCATCTTGTCGGGGGAGGGGCCGATGCCCGGAACGAAGTTGTTCGGGGAGAAGGCGGCCTGCTCGACCTCGGCGAAGACGTTGTCCGGGTTGCGGTCGAGGACCAGGCGGCCCACGCGCTGAAGCGGGTAGTCCTTGTGCGGCCACACCTTGGTGAGGTCGAACGGGTTGAAGCGGTAGTCCGCCGCCTCGGACGCGGGCATGATCTGCACGTGCAGCGTCCAGGACGGGTTCACGCCCCGCTCGATGGCCTGGAGCAGGTCGGTCTGGTGCGAGTTCGGGTCCTTGCCCGCGATCTCGGCGGCCTGCTCGGAGGAGAGGGAGCGGATGCCCTGGTTCGTCTTGAAGTGGTACTTGACGAAGAAGGCCTCGCCCTTGGCGTTCGTCCACTGGTAGGTGTGCGAGCCGTAGCCGTTCATGTGGCGGTACGAGGCGGGGATGCCGCGGTCGCCCATCAGCCAGGTGATCTGGTGCGTCGCCTCGGGGGCGTGCGCCCAGAAGTCCCAGACGTTGTCCGGCTCCTGCTTGCCCGTGAAGGGGTCGCGCTTCTGGGAGTGGATGAAGTCGGGGAACTTCAGCGGGTCCTTGATGAAGAAGACCGGCGTGTTGTTGCCGACGAGGTCGTAGTTGCCCTCTTCGGTGTAGAACTTCAGCGCGAAGCCACGGGGGTCACGGACCGCGTCCGCGCCACCGAGGTTGTCGGCCACGGTCGAGAAGCGCAGGAAGACCTCGGTGCGCTTGCCGATCTCGCTCAGGAAGTCGGCGTGGGTGAAGCCGGTGACGTCGTCGGTCACCTCGAAGTAGCCGTACGCACCCGAGCCGCGGGCGTGCACGACACGCTCCGGGATGCGCTCACGGTTGAAGCGGGCGAGCTTCTCCAGCAGGTGCTGGTCCTGAAGGAGGATCGGGCCACCGACGCCGGCGGTGGCGGAGTTCTGGTTGTCGGCGACGGGGGCGCCGGACTCGGTCGTAAGCACGCGCTTCGACATCGTGACCTTCCGTGCTGTGACTGCTGAGGTGTTCGGAGCGTAAGGACCCCTGAACTGCTACGTCAACAGTTTGTTGAAGTTGATGATGAGGTTCCGGACCGCGGCGACGCCTGGGCGCGACAGGACAGGTGTCAGCGCCACCGCGGCCCGGAAGTTCGAGGGAGCTCTGGAAGGACTAGAGCTCGGCGCCCGACAGGCGCTCGACGGAGCGCAGCAGGGCGGAGTGGTCCAGGCCGCCGTCGCCCTGGGCGCGCAGCGAGGCGACCAGCTGGGCGACGACCGCGCCGACCGGCAGGGCGGCACCGACGTTGCGGGCGGCGTCGGTGACGATGCCCATGTCCTTGTGGTGCAGGTCGATCCGGAAGCCGGGCTTGAAGTCCCGGTTCAGGAAGTTGTCCTTCTTGCGGGTCAGCACGGTGGAGCCGGCGAGGCCGCCGTTGAGGACGTCGAGCGCGGCCTTGAGGTCCACGCCGGACTTCTCCAGGAAGACCACGGCCTCGGCGCACGCCTGGATGTTGACGGCGACGATGAGCTGGTTGGCGGCCTTCACGGTCTGGCCCGAGCCGTGCGGACCGCACAGCACGATGGTCTTGCCGAGGGCTTCGAGGAGCGGCTTGGCCTCGTCGAAGTCGGCCTGCTCGCCGCCGACCATGATGGAGAGCACGGCCTCGATGGCGCCCGCCTCGCCGCCGGAGACCGGGGCGTCCAGGACGCGCAGGCCCTTCTCCTTGGCGGCCTTGGCGAGGTCCACGGAGGTCTGCGGGGTGATCGACGACATGTCGACGATCAGCGCGCCCGACTTCGCGTTCTCCAGGATGCCGTCGGGACCGTACGCGATGGCCTCGACCTGCGGGGAAGCGGGCACCATCGTCACGACGACGTCGGCGTCCTTGACGGCCTCGGCGATGGACTTCGCGGCGGTGCCGCCGGCCGCGGCCAGGCGGTCCAGCTTGTCCTGCTCCAGGGTGTAGCCGGTGACGGAGTAACCCGCCTTGATCAGGTTCTCGGACATGGGGGAGCCCATGATGCCGAGGCCGATCCACGCGATCTTGGGGAGGTTGCTCATTGAGGGTGCCTTTCTGACAACTGCAACTGCGGTGAACGGATGGGAGGTTCAGGCCCTCGGCAGCCAGCCGAACGCCTCGGCGCTCGGGCGGTCGCCCGGCTTGTACTCCAGGCCGACCCAGCCGTCGTATCCCGCCTGCTTGAGCTGATCCAGCAGCTCTTCGAGCGGCAGCGACCCCGTCCCGGGGGCGCCGCGGCCCGGGTTGTCGGCGATCTGGACGTGCCCCGTCTTGTCCGCGTAATCGGCGATGACGTACGGCAGGTCCTCGCCGTTCATGGACAGGTGGTACAGGTCCATGAGGAACTTCGCGTTGCCGAGTCCCGTGGCCGCGTTCACCTTGTCCACGATCTCGATCGCCTTGGGCGCGCTCACGATCGGGCAGAGCGGCGACTCCGGCTTGTTCAGCGCCTCGATCAGCAGGATCGCGCCGACGCGGTCGGCCTCGCGGGCGGCGAGCACCAGGTTCTCCAGGGCGAGTTCGTCCTGGACGGCCGGGTCCACGCCGTCGACGCGGTTGCCGTACAGGGCGTTCAGCGCCTTGCAGCCGAGCGACTGCGCGAAGTCCGCCGCCACCGCGAGGTTCGCGCGGAACTTCTCGCTCTCCTCGCCGGGGACCGACAGGGCGCCCCGGTCGGGGCCCGGCAGCTGCCCGGCGTAGAAGTTCAGGCCCACCAGCTGCACGCCCGCGTCCTCGATCGCCTTCTTCAGGGCGTCGAGCTCGGACCGCTCGGGGGTGGGGGCGTCGACCCAGGGCCACCACAGCTCGACCGCGCTGAAGCCGGCCTTCGCGGCGGCCGCGGGGCGCTCCAGGAGCGGGAGCTCGGTGAAGAGGATCGACAGGTTCACATTGAAGCGCTGGTCGGAGTATCCCATGGGGCTTCCGCGCTCCTTCCGTATTGCGGAAGTTCATTTCTGTCTGGTGGAAGACTGCCTCCGATCTGCGGAAGCTGTCAAGAGGGGGCTGCCGAAAAATCGAAGAGCGGCATTAGGTTGTGGACGTGCGATTGAGAGTGGAGTTCACGACCGAACCCTTCGATCTCGACGAGGCCCCGGCGCACGCGCTGGTGGCCCGTGAGGTCATTCAGGGGGCCCCGCTGGACGCCGTGGACGTAGGTCCGTTCGGCAATACGGCCGAGGGCGGTGTCGACGCGGTGCTGACCGCGGTCGACGCGATGCTGCGCAGGTCCCTGGGGGCCGGCGCCACCCGGGTGTCGCTCCAGGTCAACGTGATCGGCGAGCCGGGCGGGCCGGCGGACCCGGGGGAGGCGGATAAGTGACCGGTATCGGGGACGACCCCTTCGTCACCGCGGTGAAGCCGCTGGTGGACGCCATGGGCGGCGAGATGATGCCACCCGACCTGGCGGGCGTCGACGACGTGGTCCTCGCCTGGGAGGGCGTGGACGTGGTGGCCGTGCGGCTGCCCCAGCTCGCCGACTCCCTCGACCACATCCTGCTCGCCCTGGAGCGCAAGCAGGGCAAGCCCCTCTCCGAGCTGGACCGCAAGTCCAAGCAGGAGGTCGTACGGGTCCTTGAGGCGCGCGGCGCGTTCTCCGTGCGGCACGGGGTGGAGACCGTGGCCGGCGCCCTCGGCGTCAGCCGCTTCACCGTCTACAACTACCTGAACCGGGAGAACGCCGCGAAAGGCGAGTGAACCTCCCGCACCGTACGCGCCTCCCTCACGGTACGCAGCCGAGCCGTCACCCGTTCCGCGGGTGGCGGCTTCTTTGTTCAAGTTATTTCAACAAAGTGTTGACGCTGCGTTGTTCAAGGTCTTAGCTGTTCCGCAGCCCGTCCAGCACAAGGCCACGGAGGCTCCCGTGACTTCGAGTACGACACCGGACATTGCCCGGTTCAACGCCTTGGAGGAGGCCGCGGCCACCGCCGCGCTCCACGAGGCCTGTGCCTCTGCGGCGTGGGGGAGCAGGCTGCTCTCCCAGCGCCCCTACGCCACCGCCGAAGACCTCTTCGCCGCGAGCGACGCCGCCATGGCCGAGCTCACCGCGGACGATCTGGCCGAGGCGATGGCGGGGCACCCGCCGATCGGCCGCCCGAAGCCCGGCGACCCGACCTCGTCCCGCGAACAGCGGGGCATGGCGGGCGCCTCCGAGGAACTCAAGGCCGAGATGCTCGAACTGAACCTGGCCTACCAGGAGAAGTTCGGGCACGTCTTCCTGATCTGCGCCACCGGCCGCACCGGTGAGCAGATGCGGGACGCGGTCAAGGAACGGATCGGCAACTCGCCCGAGCAGGAGCGGGAAATCGTCCGCACCGAACTGGGCAAGATCAACCGCATCCGCCTGACCCGCCTCCTGGAGGAGCAGACCGCATGAGCACGGAAACCACCGCCTCGGTGTCCACGCACATCCTGGACACCAGCGTCGGACGCCCCGCCGAGGGCGTCGCCATCTCCCTGTCCGCCCGCAGCGGCGCGGACGCGGCGTG
Organism: Streptomyces sp. NPDC030245; assembly: GCF_055572995.1. Taxonomy (NCBI): domain Bacteria; kingdom Bacillati; phylum Actinomycetota; class Actinomycetes; order Kitasatosporales; family Streptomycetaceae; genus Streptomyces; species Streptomyces sp. NPDC030245. The sequence goes on from NZ_JBVICF010000003.1 coordinate 633,442, forward strand.
GCAGGCGCTCGGCGGCAGCGCGACCGACGCGGACGGGCGCTGCAAGGACCTGCCGGCCCTGCCGGAGGGAACCACGCACGTACGTCTCGACTTCGAGACCGAGGCGTACTTCCTGAGCAAGAACAACCAGCAAGCCGAGGCGCAGCAGGACGCCCCCGCGAATCGGGACAGCGGTGCGAGTGGCGCGTTCTTCCCGGAGGTGGCGATCACGTTCGCCGTCGTGCCGGGCGAGCACTACCACGTACCGCTGCTGCTCAACCCGTTCGGCTACTCCGTTTACCGAGGGAGCTAGCAGACATGCCCACCATTCTGGGACAGAACCAGTACGGCAAGGCTGAGAACCGGGTCGTAAAGATCACGCGGGACGGCGACACCCACCACATCAAGGACCTGAACGTCTCCGTCGCCCTCTCCGGCGACCTGGACGACGTCCACTACAACGGCTCGAACGCCAACTGCCTGCCGACGGACACGACGAAGAACACCTGCTTCGCGTTCGCCAAGGAGTACGGCATCGAGTCCGCCGAGCAGTACGGCATCCACCTCGCCCGGCACTTCGTGGACAGCCAGCCCTCGATCCACCGCGCGCGGATCCGGATCGAGGAGTACGCCTGGGAGCGCATCGGCGGCTCCGACAGCAACGCCAAGTTCATCGGCGCCGACGAGGTCAACCACTCCTTCGTCCGCAAGGGCCAGGAGACGCGGCTCGCCCAGATCACGTACGACGGCGAGAAGTTCGAGGTCCTGAGCGGTCTGAAGGACCTGACCGTGATGAACTCCACGAACTCCGAGTTCTGGGGCTTCATCAAGGACAAGTACACGACCCTCCAGGAAGACTACGACCGCATCCTCGCCACCTCCCTGTCCACCTGGTGGCGGCACAACTGGACCAGCGACGAGCAGCGCATGCCGAGCTGGGAGCGGAGTTACGAGCAGGCGAAGAAGCACATCCTGCACGCCTTCGTGGAGACCTACTCGCTGTCGCTCCAGCAGACGCTCTACCAGATGGGTTCGCGGGTCATCAACAACCGCAGCGAGATCGACGAGATCCGCTTCTCCGCGCCCAACAAGCACCACTTCCGTCAGGACCTCTCGCCCTTCGGCCTCGACAACGAAGCCAAGGACGGAGCCGTCTACTACGCCGCCGACCGCCCCTACGGCCTCATCGAGGCCACGATTCTGCGGGACGGCGTCGAGCCGAAGATCCCGGTCGACATGACCAACCTCTGACGCGGGATGCGCGCCCCCCGTCCCGCCCGCAGTGGGCGGGGGGCGCGCCACACCGGAGGGAACATCCGCAATGGCACAGCCTGCAAAGGGGCCGGCAGCAGCCGAAGGCCCATGTTCCACCCCATCGGAGAAAGCCGTCGGTGAGTCAACTCCCGACTGCCACCCGGTGGATGAGAAGCTCCACCCCTCGCGGCTCGTCCCCGCCGCACTCCAGCACATCGCCGCCATGTACGCGGGTGTGGTCACCCCTCCGCTCATCATCGGCCAGGCCTGCGGCCTGGACACCGTGGCGCAGACCCGGCTCATCGCCGCCGGCCTCCTGATCGCCGGTCTCGCCACCATCCTCCAGACCCTCGGCGTCAAGGGCTTCGTCGGCAACCGCCTGCCCTTCGTCAACGCCGCGTCCTCGGCGGGCATCGCGCCCATCCTCGCCATCGCCGAGACCAACGCCAAGGGCGACCAACTCCCCGCCATCTACGGCGCGGTGATGGTCGCGGGCGTCTTCTGCCTCGCCGTCGGACCCTTCTTCGGCCGGCTGCTCCGCTTCTTCCCGCCGCTGGTCACCGGCGTCGTCATCACCCTCATCGGCGTCACGCTGATGCCCGTGCCCGTGAAGTGGGCGCAGGGCGGCGACGACACCGACCCGACGTTCGGCGACATGAAGTACCTGGCGCTCGCCGCGTTCACCCTCGTCGTGATCCTCTGCTTCCAGCGGTTCGGCCGCGGCTTCCTCAAGCAAGTCGCCCTGCTCGCGGGCATGTTCATCGGCACGCTCGCCGCGATCCCGTTCGGCCTCGCCGACTTCACCTCGGTGCAGACCGCCCCGCTCGCCGCGCTGCCCACGCCCTTCGCCGCCGGCGCCCCGATCTTCCAGCCCGCCGCGATCCTCTCGCTCTGCATCGTGATGCTAGTCCTGATGACCGAGTCCGCCGCCGGGATGCTCGCCCTCGGTGAGATCTGCGAGCGCAAGACCGACGGGAAGACCATCACCCGCGGCCTGCGCACCGACGGCATCGCCACCCTGGTGGGCCCCGTCTTCGGCGGCTTCCCGACCTCCGCCTTCGCGCAGAACGTCGGCGTGGTCTCCCTGACCCGCGTACGCAGCCGCTACGTCGTCGCCGTCGCGGGCGCCACGCTCATCGTGCTCGGCGCCTTCCCCGTGCTCGGCGCGGTCGTCAACGTGGTCCCCATGCCGGTCCTCGGCGGCGCGGGCATCGTCCTCTTCGGCTCCATCGCGGTCAGCGGCATCCGTACGCTCTCCGAGGCGGGCCTCGACGACAGCTCCAACATCATCCTGGTGGCCGTCGCGCTCGGAGCGGGCATCATCCCGCTCGCCGCGCCCACCTTCTATGCGGAGTTCCCCGCCTGGGCCCAGACCGTGCTCGGCTCCGGCATCAGCGCCGGCGCGCTCGTCGCGGTCACGCTCAATCTGTTCTTCCACCATCTCGGCACCCGTGGCTCCACCGCCGCGGCACTCAAATCTCCCTAGGGTCATGCCGTGCCCACATCGCCACTCACCTGTGAAGGAAGCACCATGGCACCTTCTTCGGCAGACCGCATCGTCATCGAGAACGTCGCCATCGCGACGGTCGACGCCAACGACACCGAGTACGCATCGGGGTACATCGTCGTCGCGGGCAACAAGATCGAGTCCATCGGCGCGGGCAAGGCGCCCGAGGGCCTGGAGAACGTCGTGCGCCGCGTCGACGGCACGGGGCACCTCGCCACGCCCGGCCTGGTCAACACGCACCACCACTTCTACCAGTGGATCACCAGGGGCCTGGCCACCGACCACAACCTGTTCAACTGGCTGGTGGCGCTCTACCCGACGTGGGCCCGCATCGACGAGGAGATGACGTACGCGGCCGCCCAGGGCTCCCTCGGCATGATGGCCCGCGGCGGTGTCACCACCGCCATGGACCACCACTACGTCTTCCCGCGGGGCTCCGGCGACCTCTCCGGGTCGATCATCCGCGCCGCCTCCGAGATGGGCGTCCGCTTCACCCTGGCCCGCGGCTCCATGGACCGCAGCGAGAAGGACGGCGGCCTGCCGCCGGACTTCGCCGTCGAGACCCTGGAGGGCGCGCTCGCCGCCACCGAGGAGACCGTCAGGAAGCACCACGACGCCTCCTTCGACGCGATGACGCAGGTCGCCGTCGCGCCCTGCTCGCCGTTCTCCGTGTCGACCGAACTCATGCGGCAGGGCGCGGAGTTGGCGCGTGGCCTCGGCGTACGTCTGCACACCCACGGCAGCGAGACGGTCGAGGAGGAGAAGTTCTGCCACGAGCTCTTCGGCATGGGCCCCACCGACTACTTCGAGTCGACCGGCTGGCTCGGTGACGACGTGTGGATGGCCCACTGCGTCCACATGAACGACTCCGACATCGCCGCGTTCGCCCGCACCGGCACGGGCGTCGCGCACTGCCCGTCCTCCAACGCCCGCCTCGCCGCCGGCATCGCCCGCGTCCCCGACATGCTGAAGGCGGGCGTCCCCGTCGGCCTCGGCGTCGACGGCACCGCGTCCAACGAGTCCGGCGAGCTCCACACCGAGCTGCGCAACGCCCTCCTCATCAACCGCCTCGGCGCCCACCGCGAGGCCGCCCTCAACGCCCGTCAGGCGCTGCGCCTCGGCACCTACGGCGGCGCGCAGGTCCTCGGCCGCGCCACGCAGATCGGCTCCCTGGAGGCGGGCAAACTCGCCGACCTGGTGCTCTGGAAGATCGACGGCCTCGGGCACGCCTCGATCGCCGACCCGGTGACCGCCATCGTCTTCGGCGCGGCGGCGCCGGTCACCCTCTCCCTCGTCAACGGCAGGCCGGTCGTCGAGAACGGCCGTCTGCTCCACGCCGACGAGGACGCCATCGCCCGCTCCACGCGGGATCAGGCGCAGCGCCTCGCGCGGATCGCCGCCGGGAGCTGAACCCAAGAACTCCGGTCGGGGGGGACGGCCCCCGACCGGACTTGAGCAGCCGAGCGGGCTGCTCAAATGCCGCCCCGGAACGCGGCCCAAAGCTTCGCGTTCCCGGGGCGGTCAGTACTACCTGGGCGCATTTCCACAACCGCATACCGAGCAAGTCCTTGCACCACGCACCACCCCCCCACCTCCCAGAAGCGAAAAGTGCCGGCGCCCAGCCGGGACCGGAAAACAACCGGAGGAGCCACAGTGGCCACTCAGCCCAGGTTCACCAAGCAAGGCACCACCCCGGACCCGGAGACCGGCGAAGGGTCCATACATCCCGTCGACGAGAAGCTCCCCCCGCTCAAGATGGCGACGACCGGCCTCCAGCACGTGGCCGCCATGTACGCGGGAGTCGTCGCACCGCCGCTGATCGTGGGCGCCGCCATCGGCCTCTCCGCCAAGGAACTCACCTTCCTCACCGGCGCCTGCCTCTTCACCGCGGGCCTCGCGACCTTCCTCCAGACCCTCGGCATCTGGAAGATCGGCGCCCGGCTGCCGTTCGTGAACGGCGTCACCTTCGCCGGTGTCGCGCCCATGCTCGCCGTCGTCGACTCGACCAAGGACAAGGACGACGCCCTGCCGATCATCTTCGGCGCGGTGATCGTCGCGGGCGTGCTGGGCTTCATCGCCGCCCCGTTCTTCTCGAAGATGATCCGCTTCTTCCCGCCGGTCGTGACCGGCACGGTCATCACCCTCATCGGCATCTCGCTGATGCCGGTCGCCTTCGGCTGGGCGCAGGGACCCGTCCCCGGCGCCGACGACTACGGCTCGATGAAGAACCTGGGCCTGGCCGGCATCACGCTCGTCATCGTCCTGCTGCTGCGCCGCTTCACCACCGGCTTCGTCAAGCAGATCGCGGTCCTGCTCGGCCTGGTCATCGGCACGGTCGTCGCGATCCCCTTCGACGCCACGGACTTCGGGCCGGTCGGCGAGGCGGACATCGTGGGCTTCCCGACGCCGTTCCACTTCGGGGCGCCGCAGTTCGCGGCCGCCGCGATCGTCTCGCTCTGCGTCGTCATGGTCGTCTCCATGACGGAGTCGACGGCCGACATGCTCGCCCTCGGTGAGATCGTGGAGCGCCCCGCCGACGAGAAGACCATCGCGGCGGGCCTGCGCGCCGACTGTCTCGGCTCGGCGGTCAGCCCGCTCTTCAACGGCTTCATGTGCAGCGCCTTCGCACAGAACATCGGCCTGGTCGCGATGACGAAGATCCGCAGCCGGTTCGTGGTCGCCGCGGGCGGCGGCTTCCTCGTCCTGATGGGTCTCTGCCCCATCGCCGCCTCGCTGATCGCGGTCGTGCCGCGCCCGGTGCTCGGCGGCGCGGGCGTGGTCCTCTTCGGCTCGGTCGCGGCGAGCGGCATCCAGACGCTGGTCAAGGCGAACCTGGAGAAGGACAACAACGTCCTGATCGTGGCGGTCTCGCTGGCCGTCGGCCTCATCCCGATCGCGGCGCCGGAGTTCTACCACGCGTTCCCGGAGACCGCGAAGATCATCCTGGACTCGGGCATCTCGACGGGCTGTGTGGCGGCCGTGCTCCTGAACCTGGTCTTCAACCACATCGGCAAGGGCCGCGACGAGGACGACGTGACGGCGCCGATGGAGCCGGGCGGGGAGATCGCCCAGTCGCGCGTGCCGGGCCAGGCGGTGGCGCACTGAGTCACCGGTTACGCACTCCGTCCACCCGCCGCCACGGCGGCTCGCTCGCCCCTCGCGCGGTCGGACCCGCGCGAGGGGCGGCTGCTCAGCTGAGGTCCATCGCGTTCGGGTCCGCCGCCTGACCCGCCGCGGCGCCCGCGGCGTCGGTCACGACCTTGATGACGCGGCCGTTCTTGTCGCACAGCTCCGCGCGGACGACGTACCCGGCCTGGATGCCCTTCCAGAAGATGACTTCCTGCTGCTGGGCGAAGGCCGTGGTCCCCAGCGTGTCCACCAGGTCGATGCCGCCGGGCGCGTGGATGACGTAGCGCCAGCCGCTGCCGTCCGCCTGCCGCGCCCACTCCGGCACATATCCGCCCGGGGAGCGGGTGGTGCTGACGAAGCCGCTCTTCTGCAACAGCTTCTGGTAGTGCCGGAGGCTCGCGGGCAGCTTCTCGTTCCAGGGCTTGAACCCCTTGCCGAGGATCTGGTCGGGCGTCCTGCCGTCCCACCGGTACAGGGGTTCGTTGTCCTTGCGGTAGCGCAGCGGGGGCACGGCGCGCCCCTGTTTCCTGTCCTCGCGCATCGACTTCACCTTGCCGGGGTCGACGCCGTACGTGCTCTCGCCGAAACCCGCCGCGGGCTGGGGGGTCGGCGTCGTGGCACGCGGATACTTGTCGCGCTCCGCCATGAACGACGGGAAGTCGTACTCGCCCGCCTCCGAGTCGGCGCCCCCGTCCGACAGCTCCTCGGCGTCGGAGAAGTCCAGCCGGTCGACGTCCATGGCGTCCGGGTCGGCCGCCCGCTGCACCACGGGCCGCTCACCCTGCTGATGACCACAGCCGGCGCCGTGCCGGTGCCGCTCCTGCTCCGCGGCGTGTCCGGACTGCCGCAGCATCTGCACGACGGCGGCGTTCCCCGCCCTTCCCTGGAGCGCGAGGAGCCGCTGGAGCGGGGCGTCCTCGGCGCCGGCCGTCGCGGGTCTGCGGGCCGCGGTCCGCGCTGCCGCGGCGTCGTGCTTTCCGGTGTGGTCGTGTTCGCGCAAGACAGACTCCTCGTTCACAGAGCCACCCACCCTCGTCCGACGGCGGCCTGCGGGGCCAGGCACCGAAGGGCAGCCCCGGGGGCACTCCTCGTGGTCCGCGAGGCCTTCCGCCCGGGCGTGGGCCGAAGCGGCTTGACCTCAAGTGGACTTGATGTTCGAGGATCGTGGCAGGGGCCCGGCCCCCGGGTCCAACCACTCAGCCACCTGTAAGGGAGCCGTCATGAGCACCGAGTCGATCACCGCCGAGACCACCGACGCCGCCGTCGCCGCCGAGGTCGCCGCCATCCGCCGGGTCGTCGCGGACGCCGCCGAGTTCCAGAACGACGTGGAGCGGTTCATCCCGCTCTTCACGGCCGACGCCACGGTCGTGAACTTCGGCGGGCGCCGGGTGGCCGGCCGGGACGCGCTGGCCGAGGCGATGCGTGCGGCGCTGGCGTCCCCGCTGGCCGACGTGATCACCACGGTCGAGGAGGAGAGCATCCGCTTCCTCCGTCCCGACGTGGCGATGGTCGCGAGCGTCAAACACGTCTCCGACCGCAGACAGCCGGGCGCCGACGGCGAACCGGTGGCACCGCTGCCCGCCTCGTCGGGGCGGCTCACCCACGTCCTGGTGAAGGAGGGCGACGACTGGCGGATCACTTCTTCCCAGACGACACCGATCCTGGGCTGAGCGGTTACTTACCGCACAGAGCGGCGGAGTTGACGTACCCGCCCGCGTTCTCGTCGTCCGTGCCGAGCACCGCGTCTCCGGAGCCCGGCACGCACTCGATCGCCTCGATCTTGTGGCCCTTGAACTTCCGCAGTACGTCGGGGTGCTTGGCGACGGTGAGGTGCACCTTGCCGGAGCGGGACACCGTGAGGGCGCCCGCGTCCATGACCGCCGAGTCGAAGGGGCCGTCGTCGCCCGCGTCGGAGGCCGAGCTGATCCGGAGGCGGCCCGTCGGGGTGACGGAGATGTCCGAGGCGTGGCGGACGTTGCCGGTGGGGTAGGGGGCGCGGAGGCGGGCCGTGGTGACCGGGCCGAAGTCGGCCTCGCCGTACGCGTTGAAGGAGAAGGGAGCCGCGTGCAGGGTCGCCGGGCGGTCCTCGCCCGCGCCCCGGTCGGCCCAGACCGCCGCCAGCTTCCCGTGCCGCGAGGTCAGCGCGAAGCTCTCGTAGTCGTCGCCGTCGGCTATGGCGGGGAGCGGGGAGGTGTCCAGGACCGCGGCTTCGCCTCCCGTCACCTTCAGGTGGTAGACGAGGCCGCGGCTCGCCAGGGCGACGTACTCGTCGGAGGTGCCGGGGACGGTCTCGACCGCTTCCAGGTCTATCGGCTCGGCGGTGCCCTTCCAGGTGAGGGGTTCGACCGTGGCGGAGCGGCCGGGGTGGTAGGTGAGGGCGGCGACGCGGTTCTGGCCGGGCTTCTTGTTGTCGCGTACGACGAGCGCGTGCGTCGCGCCGTCCGCCCGGCCGGTGAGGGCGAGGCCGCTGACGCCCGAGGTGATGCTGTCACCGGCCCGCTGCCAGCCGCCGGGGGCCGCGGGCGCCGGGGCGGCGGCCGTCGTGAGGAGCGTGGCGGCGGTGGCGGCCGCGGTGGCGAGCACGGTCGTACGGAGGAACATGTGGATCTTTCACCTCGGTGCTGGTTGACGCGCGTAGATGGGGAGTTGGCCGGGACCGTACCCACTTCAACCACTCGGAGGCAAGAGGTGTGCGTGCGCGGTGGCAGCCGGGGAGGGCCGGCTGCCACCGGCCGGGCACGGGTCAGCCGATGTGGTACGGGTCCCCGTAGACCTTCCAGTCCAGCGGCGGGTCCAGGTTGAGGTTCCGCTTCTTCAGGAAGACCCGCTGCGCGGTGTCGACCCGGCTGGTGTCCTCGTGGGCCTCCTCCTGCTTCATCGCCCAGACCCGCGCGTCGAGGAACGCGTTCAGGTACGTCACCTCGTCGCCGCCCTGGGCCGGCGGCTTGGCCGAACGCAGGGCGCGCTTGCGTATGTTGCGGAAGCTGGTGGAGTCGCTGCCGTCGCCGTGCATGACGATCGCGTCGTAGTAACAGAACTGGCCGAGGACGCCGATGCCGTCCGCCTTGCCCTGCTTGACCGACGGGTTGAAGTAGACGCGGTCGCGCTCGTCGTCCTGCGCCTTGCGGAAGGCCGCGTCGGTGTCGGCGGCCCGCTCCCAGTCGCGGGTGAAGTTCGGGTCCAGGCCCTCGTGCGAGTCGGTGCCGTCGACCCTGCGCAGGGCGGGCAGGTACTTGGCGAGGACGTTGCCCGGCTTGCGCTGGGTGTAGAGCTCGACCAGGTCGAGCATGTCGCCGGTGCCGGAGCAGAAGCCGATGATGCCCGCGGTGTAGCCGCGGCCGTCGTCGATGTCCTCGATGTAGCGGTACTGCTTCTTCCACTCCAGCGAGGAGTTCTCCGCGCTGCACACGATCTGCATCGCGATCTCCTTCTTCGCCGGGTCGTCGAGCCCGCCGGCCGTGATCCGGAGGGAGCTCTGGGCCGCGCCCGCCGACTGGGTGGCGAGCAGCGGGCCCGCCACGGCCGCGGCGCCTGCGAAGGCGAGCAGCGTGCGGCGGGAGGTGAGGGCGCGTGAGTGGGGGGTCTCCATGAGGGCCTCCAGGCAGGGGAGTTCACCGTACGGACGGGGGACTGCTTGGTTCCGCGTACTGTTAGGAAGGTTTCCTACCAGAGATTCCCCATGACGTATACCCGTCAAGCAAGTCCGACCTCCACCGGGGGTGGAGCCCTGAGCCAGCCTGCGGCAGCGCCCCGTAAGGGGCGCGGGGAACTGCGCGCTCAGCCACATCCCACCCGCAGAGCCGTCAAAACACACCAGCCCCCCACCCCGTGGGCCGCAGGCCTAAGACGTCCCCAACCGGTCCCGAACCCGCGTAGCGATCTCATACACGTCCCCCGTGGGGCGTACCCTCAGCGGCCCGGGGTCGCGAATCCACCCCTCCTCCACCGCGAACCAGTCGATCTTCTCGGGAACCCGGTTCTCGGAGAGCGCGGAGCGCAGCTCCGCGAAATACCGTTCCCAGCGCAACCGGTACAGACCGCCCACAAGCCCCGCCCACTCCCGGTTGGCGTAGTCGCGCAGCCCGGCGTCGGCCCCCGAGCGGGTGCCCCACACGGTCAGCAGGGAGAGCTGGTCGTACGCGAGCCGGTCCCGTTCCGCCGCGTCGGCACCCCACGCGCGGGCCTCGGCGATCCAACGCCCCAGCAGATGGCGGGAGTCGGTGGCGAGGAGCCGGTCGAGCAGGTCCAGCAGGCCGAGCCACTCGCGCGTCAGCCGGTCGAAGCGCCGGGTGTCCCCGGCGTCGTACGCCTTCTTGATGCGCGGCAGCAGGACGCGGCTGCGGTTGGACAGGGCCTGCCGGGCGACGTCGAGGAGGTCGTACCGGTACGCGGAGGACCGCCGCAACCCGGGTCGCACGCGCAGCAGTTCGTCGAGGGCGGGCTCGAACTTCTCCGGCGCGTAGCGCAGCGCCTTGGGCGACCAGGACGCCGCCGACCGCGCCGCGAGGCTGGGCCGCGCGCCGAAGAGGCCGTCGGCGCCTTCGGCCCACCGGTCGGCGCGCGTCGTGCCGTAGGCGGTGCGGCGCAGCACGTCCCAGGCGGCCGCGGCGTGCCGGTCGGCGGCTCCGTACCGGACGGTCGACCACTCGGCGAACCACGCCTTCAGGTCCAGGTCGCCCTCGCGCCACGCCAGTTCCGAGAAGAGCTCGAACGCGGCGGGGTTGTTGTCGGCGGCCTCCGGCATGAGTGAGATGCCGCGCAGGGTGCTGCCTTTTCTCGTGCGCCACTTGTCGTACAGCTCGGCCCAGTCGGGCGTGTTGGCGCCGAGCGTCGTGTGGCCGCCGAAGTTCCAGATGGAGCCGAAGGTGTAGGGCGTGTCGCCCCAGTCGGCCTCGCGGTCGGTGATGTTGGGGAAGCGGTCGGAGAGGCCGTCGACGACGAGCATGCGCTCTTTGTCGACGGCGTCGGGGATGGCCTTCGGCGGGTTGTGCTGCCAGCCGAGAATCGCCCAGATGGCGCCGGGGTGCGCGGTCCGCAGGGCCTTCTCGACACCCCGGGCGGCGTCGCCGACGGGCACGTCGCCGGGCTTCCCGCCCTCGTGGAGGAGGTCCATCTTGTACATCGTGGTCGGGCCGAACAGTTCGTCCTGCGCGCGGTAGAACGCGGCGGCGACACGCGCGAACTGGCCGGTTCGCGGATCCAGCCAGTCCGGTCGCGCGAAGCCCACCCAGTCGCCCTGCGGGACGGTTCTCGCGCCCGGGTTCTTCTGTGCGAAGCCGGGCGGCACGGTGCCGAAGTAGCCCGGCAGGACGGGCGTCATGCCGAGGTCGCGGAGCCGGTCGCAGATGCGGCGGCCCAGGCGGGCGCGCGCGTCGATCAGCTGCCGGGAGACCGGGTGCGGGAACGACGACATGTTCTGGAGGAGCCACCACGGCTGGTGGGCGGGGGCGGGCACCCAGGCGCGCAGCTCGACGTCCGAGTACCCGAACTCCTGGAAGGCGCGGTGGTAGACGGCGTCCGCGCCCGCGTACACGAGGACTTCGTTGTAGCCGTGCAGCGCGAGCACGTCGATCTCGCGCTCCCAGTACGCCCAGTCGTGGTACGCGCCCGTGTAGCCGTCGTTGGTGTCGTTCAGGACGAAGCGGTGCGGGACGTTGGCGGTGCGCGTGAGGGGTCCGGCGGGGGCGGGGAGCCGCTTCGGGAGGTGGTCGGTCCGGCTGCCCGCCCAGGTGATGTTGGCGTGCGTGACGTGTTTCAAGTAATGCCGCAGCCCGGCCAGTTGGGTGGCCGGGGTGGTCCCGGTGATGGTGATGCGGCCGCGTCGCCCGGTCACCTGGAAGGAGTCCTCGGCGCCCGCCTTCCTCGGCACGGACTCGAAGGTGAGCTGGTCCCAGTGGTGGGGGAGCAGGCGCCGGGCGGCCTCGGCGGCGGCGGTCCGGCGCGCGCCGCGCGCGTCGTCGGGGGTGGCGCCGCCGGCGGGGGAGCCGGAGCAGGCGACGGCGGCGACACCGGCCGTGCCGGCGAGACCGGCGAGGAAGGTGCGGCGGTGGAGGGGCAGCGGCATACGGACTCCGTCGGTCGGGCGGGGGTGCGGGTGCGCGGTGCGGTGGGTGCCGAAGGGTCTCTTTCCCCGGCGGCCCCGGGCTCAAGTGGTGCGTCTCGGTGAGCGGACGCGGCGGTCCCCGCCATGATCTACGGCGGTGTGGTTCCGTCCGCCGACCGGCTGCTCGAAGCGCGGTGGCTCACCCGGAAGGAGGTGAGCCACTGGGGTGTGCGCCCCGGCGGACCGGAGATCGTCCAAACGGGACCGAAGTCCTTTCTCCGGAGGACTTCGGACCGTGGGCGCAAGGACCATCGCAGGGCACTGAAACTCCACCGATGGGCAATGTTGACCGTCGACCCGTCGACCGCCCCGCCGACAGAGAGAGTGACAGCCCCGTGAGCGCGCCCGAAGCCCCCGAAACACCGGCACCGCCCGCTCCCGAGGCGGTGGCGCGGCACCGCGCGCTCTTCCGGGCGATCCACCGCCGCAAGCACCCCCGGCTGCGCCAGTCGGACATCACCGTCACCGAGGAGGCGCAGGTCAAGCGGGCGGTGAAGGCGACCGCGCTGGGCAACGCCATGGAGTGGTACGACTTCGGGGTCTACGCCTACCTCGCCGTCATCATCGGCAAGGAGTTCTTCCCCTCGGGGAACGAGACCGCGCAGACCCTCTCCTCCCTGGCGACCTTCGCCGCCGCCTTCCTGGTGCGTCCCATCGGCGGCATGTTCTTCGGCCCGCTCGGGGACCGGGTCGGCCGCAAGAAGATCCTCGCGCTCACCATGATCATGATGTCGACGGCGACGCTGGCGATCGGCCTGATCCCGAGCTACGCCTCGATCGGCTTCTGGGCGCCGGCCCTCCTCGTCCTCTGCCGCATGGTGCAGGGCTTCTCCACGGGCGGCGAGTACGGGGGTGCGGCGACGTTCATCGCCGAGTACGCGCCGGACAAGCGCCGCGGGTTCTGGGGGTCCTTCCTGGAGTTCGGCACCCTCATCGGCTACACGGTCGCCGCCGTCCTCGTCACCACGCTGACCGCGTGCCTCAGCGACGACGCCATGCAGTCGTGGGGCTGGCGCGTTCCGTTCATGGTGGCGGCGCCGCTCGGCCTCATCGGCCTCTACCTGCGGATGAAGCTCGACGAGTCGCCCGCCTTCCAGAAGATGGAGGAGGGCGACGGGCCCGCCGCCGAGCGCCAGAAGAAGTCGCTCAGGGAGTCCTTCTTCGGCCAGTGGCGCGCGATGCTGCTCTGCATCGCGCTGGTCGCGGCGTTCAACGTCACCGACTACATGCTGCTGTCGTACATGCCGACCTACCTCACCCAGCTCGGCTTCGGTGAGACCGGCGGCCTGATGTCCATCGTCGTCGTGATGCTGATCCTGATGGCCCTCATCAACTCCGTCGGCCGCCTCTCCGACCGCATCGGCCGCAAGCCGGTCCTGATGGCGGGCTCGGTCGGCTTCTTCGTCCTCGCCCTCCCCGCGTTCCTCCTCATCAAGCAGGGTGGCACGCTGCCGGTCTTCGCGGGCCTGCTCATCCTCGGACTCGCCCTCGTCTGCTACCTCGGCGCCATGTCGTCCTCGCTCCCCGCCCTCTTCCCGACGGACGTCCGCTACGGCTCCCTGTCCATCGGCTTCAACATCTCGGTCTCGCTCTTCGGCGGTACGACCCCGCTGGTCGTCGCGGCCCTGATCGGCGCGACCGGCAACGACCTGATGCCCGCCTTCTACACGATGCTCGCCGGACTCGTCGGCATCGTCGCGGTGGCCGCGATGAAGGAGACCGCCCGCAAGCCGCTGGAGGGTTCGCCGCCGTCGGTGGCGACGGACGAGGAGGCGCGGGAGCTCGTGGAGTCCCAACGCGGCTGACACACGGTCGAGTTGACGCACCCCGCCCCGGTTCACCCTGTGTACATTCGGGCGGGGTGTTACCCGACGCACGGCGTATGCCGGAGCGACACGGAGAGGCCCCAGTCTCACGCAAGATCCATCCGTTCCCGGAACGAGGAGACCCCGCGTGACCAGACATTGTCCGACCGCTCGAACGCGCCGCATGCGCCGCACGATCGGCTCGGTCGCCCTCGCCCTCGCCACCGTCCTCACGGGCGCCACGGCGACCACGGCCACCGCCGCCGACCCGCTGCCCGCCCTCACGCCCCGCGCCGAGACCCCCGTGCTCCACGACGACGAAGCGGGCGGCAACGCCGACGCCGACGACCCCGCGATCTGGCGCGACGCCGCCAACCCGGCCCGCAGCCTCGTGATAGCCACCGCCAAGGAGGGCGGGCTACGCGCCTACGACCTCGACGCGCGCCCCCTCCAGTCGGTCGCCGCCCCGCCGCCCGCGGGACCCGACGACGCGCCGGGCCGCTTCAACAACGTCGACCTCGTGCACGGCCTGAAGCTCTCCTCCGGCCCCGCCGACCTCGCCGTCACCAGCGACCGCGGCCACGACCGGCTGCGCTTTTACCGCATCGACCGCGACCGCCCCGGCGGCCCGCTCACCGACGTCACGGACCCCGCGGCGCCGCCCGTCTTCTCCGCCGACCAGGACGAGATCAACGACCAGCGCACCGCGTACGGCCTCGCCACCTGGCAGGACAAGGCCACCGGCCGCTCCTACGCCCTGGTCAGCCGGCGCGAGCGCACCAGCGTCGCCCTCCTCGAACTCACCCCGACGCAGAGCGGCAAGGTCTCGTACCGCAAGGTCCGCACGCTGGACCTGCCGTCCTCGTTCCGCCTGCCGAACGGCGCCTCGTGGGCGCCGTGCGGCGAGCCCGGTGAGCTCCCGCAGGTCGAGGGCATGGTCGTCGACCCGGCCAACGGCACGCTGTACGCGGGCCAGGAGGACGTCGGCATCTGGCGCATGCGCGCCGACCTGACCGGCACGCCCGAGCTGGTCGACAAGGTCCGCGAGTACGGCGTCCCCGGCGTGTACGACGAGGAGACCGAGGAGTGCACCCCGGGCACCGACCCCGGCTTCGGCGGCGAGCGGATCTCGGCCGACGTCGAGGGCCTCACCCTCGTCAAGGAGGCAGACGGCGACGGCTACCTTCTCGCCTCCAGCCAGGGCGACAACACCTTCGCCGCGTACGACCGCGAGCTGGGCGACGACAACGAGTACGAGGGAGGCTTCCGCGTCACCCCCGCGGGCGGCACGCTCGACGGCTCCGAGGAGTGCGACGGCGCGGCCGCGCTGAACGAGCCGCTCGGCCCCAAGTACCCGAACGGCCTGCTGGTCGTCCAGGACGGCCACGACGCACCCGGCGACGGTGACCGCCCCGCCACGAACTTCAAGTTCGTCGACCTCGGCAAGGTCATGAAGAGCCTGGACGACTGAGGTTCAGCCGCGAGCGGCGTACGCGACGAACTCCGCCCATGTGCGCGGCTCCAGGGCGAGCTGGGGACCCTCGGAACGCTTGGAGTCGCGGACGTGGATGGTGGTGGGGCAGGGGGCGACCTCTATGCAGTCGCCGTCGCCGCCACTGCTGTAGCTGGACTTGCGCCAGGAGAGGGCGACTTCAAGGCAGTCGCCTGAGCCGCCACTGCTGTAGCTGCTCTTAAACCAGGCCAGTTCAGGGGTGGTCATTACGCTCCTCGCATCCGCTCCAGCAGGCTCACCGAGTCATCGAACGAGAGAGCCTGTGCGCGCATCCTGGCATACCGCATCTGGAGCATGCTGACGACTTTCGCGTCGGAGAGGAGCTGGCCGCTTTCCTGTCCCTCCGTATAGGCGTACCACTTGTTCTCCGGGGTCTCCAACAACTGCATGGGGCCGTCCAACCCGGCATGACTCGTCCTCGCCACCGGCATGATCTGCAACTCGATGTTCCGGCGCTCGGCGAGCCCCAGGACATGGTCGATGAGTTCCATGGTGACTTCATGCCCGCCCATGCCGCGCAGGAACAGATGTTCCTCAAGGATGAAGCTGTACGCGGTGTTCGGCCGTTCCGTGAGGAGCAGCTGACGCTCGACGCGTGCCGTCAGCAGGGCCTCGATCTGTTCATCGCCCTGCGGAGGCAACTGGTTGATGAACAACGTCCGCGCATACGCCTCCGTCTGCAACAAGCCCGGGATCAACCGGCACTCGTACGTCGAGAGGGCCACTGCCTCCTGTTCCAGCTGGGCCCACCTGCGGAACCACGAAGCCAGCCCCCGCTGCCGGGACAGCTGATTGGCCGCCAGCCGCAACGTGCCGAACGCGTCGAGTGTGACCTCGCACTGGTCGACGAACCGGGCCGGCGGAAAGCGTCTGCCCTGCTCGATGGAGGCGAGGAAGTGCACGGAGTAGCCGATCTCGTGTGCGAGGGCCTCCTGCGTGTAGCCGGCGCGTTTGCGGAAACTCTTCAGGACCGCGCCGAAGGCCCTGAGCCCGTCGGTCGGTTCGGGCTCATTACTGCCCTGCGTACTTGACGACATCACGGGTATCCCCTGACGCTCGCTTACCGTTCCCCGTCAACCCGCCCATGGTCACGTTCGGTTACGCGTACTGTCCACAGTTCGTACTCGTACAGTTACGCAGCGTACGAGTTTCGGGGCTGGTGACGACCTCTTCGTGCGGCCACGGTGGGCGCATGCCGACCCGAACCAAGTCGCCCGCGACCGCCCCCGTCCTCCACACCTTCGTGCAGCGCCTCAGTGCCACGCCCCGGGGTGCCCGCCTGGCAAGGAGGCTGGCCAGGTACCACCTGGACGGCTGGGGCATCGCGTACGACACCGAGCTGTCGGACGCGGCCGAGGCGATCGTCGCCGAGCTCGCCACGAACGCCGTGACCCACGGGCGGGTGGAGGGGCGGGACTTCGAGCTCGCCCTGACGCTGTACGGGGACATGTTGCGTATCGAGGTCGCCGACACGCGTGCCGAACGTATGCCGCCGCAGACGCCGGAGCCCCCGGCGCCCGACGGGGAGTCGGGCCGAGGGCTCGTGATCGTGGCGGCGCTGGCGGCGGAGTGGGGTGTGTCGGGCCGGGCGGTCGGCAAGACGGTCTGGGCTCAACTGACCTTGCCCGAGGCGGGCCGCAGCACGGTCGCGGCCAGGGCGAGGCCTGCTGCCGCGATGCCGGACGCCACCCAGAAGGCGAGCCGGTAGCCGTCGGCCGCGGCGGCGACGGCGGACGTACCGTCGGCCGTGAGGGATTCGGCGCGGCCCGCCGCCAGGGTCGTCAGGACCGCGAGGCCGAGCGAACCGCCCACGACCTGCGTGGTGTTGAAGAGGCCGGAGGCGAGGCCCGCGTCCTCCTCCGACGCGCCGCCCATCGCGAGGCCCGTCACCGCGGGCATCGCGGCGGCGAAACCGGCGCTGAGCAGCAGCATGCCGGGCAGGACGTCGAGGGCGTACGAACCGTCGGAGGGCAGCCGGCCGAGGAGGGCGAGGCCCGCCGTGATCAGGGCGAGGCCCGCGAGGAGCGTGCGGTGGGCGCCGAAGCGGCCGATGACCTTCGCGGAGAGGCCGAGCATCAGGACGCCGATGGTGACGGGCGCGGGCAGGAAGGCGACGCCGGTCAGCAGCTCGCCGTGGCCGAGGACCCGCTGAAGGTAGAGCGCGCCGATGTACTGGAAGCCGTACATCCCCGCGATCATCAGCATCTGCACGGCGTTGGCGCCGGTCAGGAGACGCGAGCGGAAGAGGCGCAGCCGCAGCAGGGGGCGGGCGGCGCGGCTCTGCCGGACGGCGAAGGCGACGTACAGAAGGAGGGAACCTGCGGCGAGGGAGAGGGTCGCGGAGGCGCTGTGCTCGGCGGTCGTGACGATGGTGTAGACGGTGAGCATCAGCGCGCCGGTGATGAGGGCGGCGCCCGGGTAGTCGGCGCCGCCGCGCCCCGCGCCGCGGTGGTTCTCCCTGTCGTCGTCGAGCACGCGTACGGCCGCGACGAGGGCGACGACGCCGATCGGCAGGTTGATCAGGAAGATCCAGTGCCAGTTCAGGGCCTCGGTGAGCGCCCCGCCGAGGAACGTGCCGAGCGCACCGCCCGCCGCGCCGACCGCGCTGAACACCGCGATGGCCTTGGCCTGTTCGCGCGGCTCGGGGAAGAGGGCGACGAGCATGCCGAGGACGACGGCGGAGGTCATCGCGCCGCCGACACCCTGGAGGGCGCGGGCCGCGACGAGCACGCCCTGGCCGGTGGCGACGCCGCACAGGACGGACGCGGCGGTGAAGAGCGCGAGCCCGGACACGAACATCCGCTTGCGGCCCACGAGATCGCCGAGCCGTCCGACGAGGAGCAGCAGCCCGCCGAAGGCGATGAGATAGGCATTGACCACCCAGGCGAGACCGGCGGGGGAGAAGCCGAGATCGCTCTGGATGGACGGCATCGCGACGGTCACGATGTTGCCGTCGATGATGGTCATCAGGAGCCCGGAGGAGAGCACGGCGAGGGACGCCCACGGGGAGGCCGATGGGGACTTGGCAGTTGCGGGAATGTTGACCTCGGACACGGCTTGGGACATGGTGACAACCTCCGTACGGGGCGCCTCTGAGCTGCAAAGGTGCACGACTTGTAACGGGGCTCATCGTGGACGGCCGCGAGAGCGGGCAGAAGGAGGCACTTTCATGTCCCAGGGGAACACCGGTGTTACCTCGCAGGTGGTGAACGCGGAGGCGTGCCCGGTCCGCGAGGTTATTGACAGGGTCGTGGGCAAGTGGAGCGTCCCGATCATCATCGCGGCCGCCCACGGCCCGATCCGCTTCACCGAACTGGAGCGCGCCATCGAGGGCATCAGCCGCCGCATGCTGACGCTGACCCTGCGCAATCTTGAGCGCGACGGGCTGCTGGAGCGGACGGTGCACCCGACGGTCCCGCCGAAGGTGGAGTACGAACTGACGCCGGTGGCACGGGAGCTGCACGGCACGCTGCTCTCCCTGACCGGCTGGGCGGAACGCCACCGCGTCACGATCGCGGAGTCGAGGGCGGCGTACGACGAGGAGCGGGGGATCGCAGGCTGAGCGCCTGAGCGCCTGAGCGCCTGAGCGCCTGAGCGCCTGTGCTCCTGAGCGCCTGAGCGCTATCGGCGCAGCGCCGCGCGCTGGGCGGGGGTGAGCCGGTCGGGGTGGGGCGTGACCCGGTACGCGCCGGAGGGGGTGCGCCGGAGCTTCAAGGGGCAGGCATCGTCCGGCTGTTGCGCGGCAACCTCCAAGGCGGTCGCGGCACGTGCCTGCGGCCAGCCGAGGGCGGCGGCGAGCTGGCCGGTGGTGAGGGGCCGGTCCGCGTGGAGCAGGGCGGCGACCACGGTCAGCGCATCATCGAGATACGCGGTGGCCGACGGACCGGTCATGTCGCGGTGCGCCTGCGCGAAGAACCGGCGCATCGCCTCCAGCCGCGCACCCGTCGGGGTGTCGGGGCCGAACAGCTCGGCGCCCTCCCGGGCGGTCTCGGCCCACACCGCGTTCTGCTCCGCGCTGGTCAGCCAGGCACGCAGCCAGACGCCGTCGTCGATGACGTAACGCTCGCGGCGTCGGCCCGGCTCGTGCTCGTACTCGCGGGTGAGGACGTCGAGCCCGGCGAGGTACCCCACGGCCTTGGAGACCGAGGCCGGGCTGACCCCAAGATGCCGGGCGAGCTCAGCGGCGGTCCGCGTGCCGGAGGGCGTGGTGACCAGGCAGGCGAGCACCTTGGCGGCGGTGCGGGGGAGTCCGGTGGCGATCAGCACGGCCGTGAAGCGTTCCAGATAGGCGTGGACGGCGTCGGCTTCGCTCCCGTGCGGGGCGGGGACTTCGGCGTCGTCGTCGGGGTGGGGAGTGACGGCCGGTGGCGGTGTGGGGCGGGGTGGCCGGGGAGGGCGGTTGCGCCGCCGCCAGGCCTCGGCACGGTCGGCGTGCTCGGCGCGGTAGCCGGAGGGGCCGTTGTTGCGGGCGACCTCCCTGCTGACGGTGGAGGTCGGCCGCCCGAGGCAGCGGGCGATGGCGGCGTACGTCAATCCTTCGGCGAGCCCGGCCTCGATGCGCTTCCGCTCCTCGGCGCTCAGCCGCCCACCACCCATGTCGCCCCCTGTCCTGGATATCCGCACCCGTGGCGCCTGCACCCGCGCGTTGCGTTAGCTGTCACAGCTGACGCTACAAGACGCGAAAAACCCACGGCTTTCAGGGAGTTCCTGTATCTGAACCGTTCGCGCGGGCATATGCGCAACGTAGCTTTCAGGTATCGCGAAAGACGTACCAGAGGTAACCCGAGGGAATCAGGGGGTACAACAGATGAAGGACGCCGCGACAACGGCGCGCGTCACGCACCGGCGCCGGGACCACGGCGCCGCCCAGCGTGTGCTCGACGAGGCCGTGCGGGAAGGCAGCGTGCCGGGCATCCTCGCGCAGGTCCGCGACGGCGGCGGCCACTGGACGGGGACGGCGGGAGTCGCCGACACACGGATGGGCCGGGAGCGGGGGCCGGAGGACCGGTTCCGGATCGGCAGCATCACGAAGACCTTCACCGCGACGGTGGTCCTGCAACTGGCGGCGGAGGGCCGCGTGTCGCTGAAGGACCCGGTAGAGCGATGGCTGCCGGGCGTACTGACGGCAAACGGCAACGACGGCACCACGGTCACCGTCCGACAACTCCTGGACCACACGAGCGGGGTCTTCAGCTACACGGACGACCAGGCGGCCCTGAGCAGCCAGGAGAGCTACACGCCGGAGGACCTGGTAGCGATAGCCACGTCGCACCCGGCCGACTTCCCGGCGGGGACGGGCTGGGCATACTCCAACACGAACTACATCCTCGCCGGAATGATCGTCGAGCGCGTGACGGGCCGCACGCTCACCACTGAGATCGCCGACCGCATCGCCCGCCCGCTCCGCCTGACCGGCACGTCCCTGCCGCTCGCTTCCGACCCGACGCTCCCTTCCCCCCACGCACGCCACTACACCAAACTCTTCTCCTCCGACCCGGACGCGCCGGTCCACGACGCCACGGAGCTGGAGCCGAGCCCGTACTGGGCGGCGGGCGGCATGATCTCCACGGTGGGCGACCTCACCCGCTTCTTCGGCGCCCTCCTCGGCGGCCAGCTCCTCCGCCCGGAACAACAGCGCGAACTGCTCACCATGGTCCAAACGGAGAACTGGTTACCCCGCTCCACCTACGGCTGCGGCGTCTCCCGCCTCCTCCTGCCCTCCGGCACGGCGGTCTGGGGCATGGGCGGCGCACTCTTCGGCTCCTGGACGTACGTCTACGGCACCCGCGACGGCACACACATGCTCGCGGTCAACATCAACGCCGACTGGGCAACGGGCCGCTGGCAGAACCCCATCGGCATCTTCACCGACCTCCTGGAGGCCGAATTCAGCTACGGGTGCGCGCTCGGCTTTGCGGCGCCATGACGGGGTGAATACATTCCGCTTACCCGGGACGGCTACTGTCTGTCGTTGGCTTGTGCACATTGCAACGGGCAGGATCAGAACGTATCGGGGGACGCGCGGCCGTGGGAGACCTGGGCAAGGACTCGGAGTCGATAGCGAAGGCGGCGCCGCTGCTGCGCAAGGCGCCGCATCACATCGCAAAGCCGCTGCATGATTTCAAGGCGGCCTCGCACGACCTGTCGGCGCTGGGCGCGCTCGGCGCCCTGCTGAGCGCGACCGACGACGTGCGCGAGGGCATGGAGACGCTCGCGGAGGTCGCCGCGGACCTCGTCGACGAGTGGCACGGCGAGGCGAAGCTGATGACCGACCTCTCCGAGGCGTTCGACGTCCTCGACGTCCTGCTCGAAGCCGCCGCACGCGGCAAGAAGCAGGGCTGAGCCCGTGGTCGACCTCAACCCTCTCCACTACATCAACAAGTTCAACCACATGGCCGGCGACAGCATGGCCAGCATGATGGAGTTCCTGGGTATCTCCGACCCGGCGGTGGACCCGGACGGGGTCCGGGAGATCGCCAAGAAGTGGCGCTCCCTCGCCAAGGCCGTCGACGCCTCCGTCAAGGACGCGGAAGCCGCGCTGCGGGACGTGACCTGGGAGGGCAAGACCGCCACCGCCTTCGACAAGCGGGCCAGGAAGACCCGTTCGCAGGCGACGAAGATGGCGGACTCGTTGCGCGACGGCGCCGACGCCCTCGACAAGTACGCCGACGACGCGCACGAACTGCTGACCGAACTCAACGTCATCATCGTCGAGATCATCGAAGTGGAGATGGCGGGCCTGGCGCTCTCCGTCCTCACCGGCGGCGCCTCCGCGGTCGTCGGCAACCTCGCGGCGGGCGCGCGGTTCGCGAAGGCCATGGCCCTGATCACCCGCATCGAACACGCGGGCTCGGCGATGGCCCGCACCATCCGCGCGGTCCTCGAAGTCATCCGCGGCCTGCGCCGGACACTGAAGGCCCTCAAGGACATCAAGACGATCGCGCGGGTCGGCAGAATGGCGGGCGAGGGGGCGAAGTTCGCCGCGCTGGACACCCTGCTCAAGGACCCGTCCACCTTCAAGGACCCCGGAAAGCTGGCGGAGACGCTCGCGCTGGGCGCGGCACTCGGCGTGGGCGTCGGCAGCCTCGGCACACTCCTCGGGAAGGGCCTCGGCAAACTCAAGCCCAAGGACCTGTCCCGGCTGCGCGCCGCCATGAAGCTCAACTGCGCCTCCTTCGAACGCCTCTCCCTCCGCCCCGGCTTCGACAAGCTGCCCGCCTCGGTGCGCAACGCGCTCAAGAAGTTCGTCCGCGACCCGATCGACGTGGCGACCGGCGACATGGCGCTGACCCGCACCGACGTCCGCCTGCCCGGCGTCCTGCCCCTCCTCCTGGAGCGCACGCACCTCTCCTCCTACCGCTTCGGCGGCTGGTTCGGCCCGTCCTGGGCCTCCACCCTGGACCAGCGGGTGCAGGCCGACGAGAACGGTTTCGTCTACGCCGCCGCGGACGGTGCCCGGCTCTGCTTCCCCGTGCCCGACCCGGAGAGCGGCGAGGAGGTCCGCCCCGAGACCCCAGGCTCACGCCTGACCCTGTCCTGGGCCGACGGATTCGACGGCGCGATATGCGTCACCGACCCCGACAGCGGCCTCGTCCAGGTCTTCCACAGCCCGGTCCCGGCCGCCGCCGGCGAAGCGGTCGATGTCCCGCTCCAGTACGTCGAGGACCGCAACGGCAACCGGATCACCATCGAGTACGACGAGGGCGACATCCCGGTGGCGGTGACCCACTCCGGCGGCTACCGCATCGCCCTGGACCGCGACGAGGCGGACTCCCGCATCACGGCTCTACGCCTCCTCGACCCCTCGGAGCCGTCCGCCCCCGGCACGACACTCCTCACCTTCGGCTACGACACCTCCGGCCACCTCACCGAGGAAACCAACCCCTCCGGCCTCCCGATGCGTTACACCTACGACCCCGAGGGCCGCATCACCTCCTGGACCGACCGCAACGGCACGACGTACTGGTACACGTACGACTCCCACGGCCGAGTCACCACCACCGGCGGCACGGGCAACGCCCTGGCCTCCACACTCACCTACGACGACGCGACCCGCACCACACGCGTGACGGACTCACTGGGCCACGCCCGCATCTACGAGCACAACGACGCGTACCGCCTGATCCGGGAGACGGATCCGCTGGGGCATGTGGTGGAGCAGGAGTGGGACGAGGAGTTGCGGCTTGTGGGGGTGAGGGATGGGCTGGGGCGGGTGACTCGGTACACGTACGACGAGGGGGGCCTTGTCACGAGAGTGGTGCGGCCGGATGGCGGCGAAATCACGGCTCAGTACAACGAGTTCGGCCTGCCGACCCTGATGGTGGAAGCCGACGGGTCGCGCTGGACCCAGGAATACGACAGCTTCGGTAATCCAGTAGCCGTCACCGACGCCGTCGGCCGCACCACGCACCTCACCCGTGACAGAACCGGTGGTCTGAAGTGCATCACCGACGCTCTCGGTCACAGCACCCGGGTACGCAACGACAAGGCCGGCCTGCCCATCAGAGTGACCGATGCTCTCGGAGCAGTCACCACTTACGAGCGTGACGCTTGGGGGAATCCGGTGCTCCTGAGGGACCCGACGGGCGCGCAGACCCTCTTGGAGTGGACCGTCGAGGGCCATCTTGCCCGGCGGGTTGCTGCCGATGGCTCGGAGGAGACATGGACCTATGACGGCGAGGGCAACTGCACGTCCCATACGGATGCCATGCGACGTACCTCCCTGTTCGAGTTCACCCACTTCGACCTGCTGTCCGCCAGCACAGGTCCGGACGGCGTGCGCCACGAATTCACCTACGACAGCGAGCTCCGCCTCGTCCGGGTACTGAATCCACTCGGTGCGGCCTGGAACTATGATTTCGACGCGGCAGGCCGTTTGGTGGCGGAAGTCGATTTTGACGGTCGACGGCAGACGTATCACCATGACGCGGCGGGCCGGCTCATCGAGCGGGTGACACCGCTGGGTGAGGTCATCCGTTTCGAGCGCGACGACCTGGGCTTGGTGCGGCGCAAGGATGCGGCCGGACGTATCACCGACTTCACCTATGACCTGGCAGGCCGATTGATCCGTGCCGCCGCCCCGGACGCAGTGGTGGAGATCCTGCGCGACGCGACCGGCCAGGTGCTTTCCGAAACTGTCAATGGCAGCACAGTTTCCTATGCCTACGACGAGTTGGGTCGCCGATCGGAACGCAGGACCCCATCCGGTGCGGTGAGCGTCTGGACATACGACGCGGCAGGAAACCGCTCCGGCCTGCTGGCAGGGGGCAGGCGTCTCGGCTTCGAGCACGACGCCGGGGGCCTGGAGGTCGCCCGCCACATCGGTGATCACCTGACCATCGCCCATGCGCTCGACGTACTGGGCCGCCCGAGGACTCAGACCGTCACGGGCGCAGGAGGGCGACGCGTTCAGGAGCGTACCTACCGCTACCGTGCGGACGGCTACCTGACCGGCATCGAGCAGCGTGCAGGGGCCGACAAGGAGTTCCTCCTCGACCCGGCAGGGCGCGTCAACCGTGTCCAGGCCGAGGAGTGGAGCGAGACCTACGCATACGACGCGGCAGGCGGACAGACGGCTGCCTCATGGCCCGCGGCTCACGTCGGACACGAGGCGCAGGGGCGGCGTGAGTACGCCGGAACCACTTTGCTGCGGGCCGGCCGTGTCCGGTACCAATACGACGCCGCCGGCCGCCTCGTGCTCAGGCAGAAGACTCGGATATCGCAGAAGCCTGACACGTGGCGGTTTGCGTGGGACGCGGAAGACCGGCTCACATCGGTCATCACCCCGGACGGTACTCGGTGGCATTACACCTACGACCCTCTCGGTCGGCGCATTGCGAAGGCGCGCCTCTCGGCCGACGGTGAGTCCGTGGTCGAGAGGGTCGGGTTCACTTGGGACGGGACACTCCTGTGCGAGCAGACCACGACTGCCCGACAGTCCCCGAACCGGACCACCCTCACCTGGGATCACCGGGATCTGAGCCCGATCACGCAAACGGAACGCATCTGTGCCGCCGAGACACCTCAGCACGAGATCGACTCCCGGTTCTTCGCCATCGTCACCGACCTGGTCGGTACGCCGACTGAGCTCCTTGACGAAAACGGCGACATCGCGTGGCAGGCGCAGACCACTCTGTGGGGTGTCACGTCGTGGGAGACGGATGGGTCCGCTTGCACTCCGCTGCGGTTCCCGGGCCAGTACTACGACCCCGAAACCGAACTCAACTACAACTACTTCCGACACTATGACCCGGAGACGGGCCGCTACACCTCGCTCGACCCCCTCGGCCTCTCACCTGCGCCGAACCCTTCGACCTACGTCCACAACCCGCACATATGGACCGACCACCTGGGGCTGGCGCCCTCGTGCAAGTTCTGGAACCTCGTGGACTATCGCGGCCAGCGCGTTTATCAGCGCGATGACCTCGTACTGAACAACCCTGAAGCGATACAGGCACGCGACAGATACGGGCGATCCAACCTCAAGCGCATGCAGCAGGGTCTCGCACCTCTGGGCCCTGATGGCAGACCGATGAATGTGCACCACATGCTGCAGACCGAAGACGGACCGATGGCAGAGCTGACGCAGGCCATGCACTTCGGTAACTATCATCAATTGCACTGGAAGTCAGGGACGAAGATACCCTCCGGGATCAACCGGGAAGAATTCGACCTCTGGCGCAAGCAGTACTGGAAAGACCGAGCGAGAGCCTACGTGGAGAGCCGTGATGGGAATTAGAGAAGCAGAGCAGTTC
The DNA here is from genome assembly GCF_055572995.1 of Streptomyces sp. NPDC030245. Classification (NCBI taxonomy): domain Bacteria; kingdom Bacillati; phylum Actinomycetota; class Actinomycetes; order Kitasatosporales; family Streptomycetaceae; genus Streptomyces; species Streptomyces sp. NPDC030245. Next base: position 659,486 of record NZ_JBVICF010000003.1, read on the forward strand.
GTGCGGCTCGTACGGGACCATCCGGAGGAGTCGATCTTCGCCGGAGGCTGCTCGGAAGGTGACATCGCGGAGGCGGAGCGGCGTCTGGGTGTGGCCTTTCCCGAGTCGTACAAGTTCTTCTTGCGTGAGCTCGGAGACTGCGACGTGGCCGGTGACGAGTTCTACGGGATCGTTCGCCGTGACGGGCAGCTCCTGGGAGCCGTCACGGAGACCCTTGACCTCAGGGATTCCGCAGGTCTGCCTTCCCCTCTGGTGGCGTTCCGCCCCGACGGGATGGGCGGATACTTCGTCCTCGACACGAGCCGCGTGACCCCGGAGGGTGAGGCACCGGTGTACGTATGGGGCTCGGGCGCCAACAGCCCGACCGAACTCGAACACGTTGGGACGGATTTCGGCACGGTCGCCCTCGATCTGGCGCGTCGTGGATTGCGAGAGGCCTGACCGGGGCGAGGGGGCGACATGATGCACGAGGCCGAGGACATCGAGCAGGAAAGGCTCCGTGTCGCGCGGCGGCCCTCCGCCCAGGACGCGCCCCCGGTGCTGTGCTGGTTCGACGTCACTCCGACGGTGCCCGTCCGCGCGTACGCGGCCCGTCTGCGGGCGGTACTCGACGTCGCCCTGGGACTGGCGCTCTCCGCGGACTTCGGCGATGAGGAGCTGCCCACGGAATCCGTGCCGGAGTGGTTCGCCGCCGTGAGTGGCCCTCGCTTCGCGGAGGCACCGGGGTACGCACGGCGGGGCAGGGAGCGGTACGCCGCGGCGATCCGGGGCGGGGCCTGGGAACTGCACACCTGGCTCCACGAGTTCGACCCCGACTCCGAGAGCCGGGGCTGGGCGTGGTGGGACCTGACGTATTCGGAGGACGATGGCGCGGCCCGGATCTGGGTCGACACCTGGGGCGAGTCCTTCTTCGCCTGCGACGAACTGCGTTGGCTCGCCCATGTCGCGGGTTCCGTAGCAGTGAGCGGGCCGCATCTTGCCAAGGCCGAGAGGTGGCACGAGGCGGTCGGGGAAGACGACGGGGTCGCCCTCGGCGTGGCGTGCCATGGGCCAGGGACGCCGCGTTCAGCCGCTGCCGACGGATGAAGCGCGACGCCCCGGGCTCCCGTCAGGGCTTGCGGCCCACCGCCCCATACGCGTCGACCGCCGTCGCGTCCTCCGTCTCCGGGCGCCACCGCGTGACCTGGGCGACTCCCGGGTCCAGCAGGTCGAGGCCGGTGAAGAAGCCGGCGATCTCCTTGACGTCGCGGACGTGGTAGGGGATCGCGCCGCTCTTGTTGTACTCGTTCGACGCCGCGATCATGCCCTCGCTGGTCGCCGTGGAGTCGCTGATGACCAGGTAACTGCCGGATGACAGGCCCGACATGAGGCGGGACACCAGGTCGCGTGCCTGGTCGTAGTCGGCGACGTGGCCCAGCGTGTTGAGGATGATGAGCGCGACCGGCTGCGAGAGGTCGAGGGTCTTCGCGGCCTCCGCCAGGATCGCCTCGGGCTCGTAGAGGTTCGCGTCGATGTACGCCGTCTCGCCCTCGGGCGTGCTGGTCAGCAGGGCCCGCGCGTGGGCCAGGACCAGCGGGTCGTTGTCGACGTAGACGATGCGCGCGTCGGGGGCGGCCCGCTGCGCGACCTCGTGCGTGTTGTCCGCCGTCGGCAGCCCCGTGCCGATGTCCAGGAACTGCCGCACACCACGCTCCGTGGCCAGGTGGCGCACCGCGCGGCCCAGGAAGAGGCGGCTGGTGCGCGCCACGTCGACCAGGCCGGGAAAGATCTCCTTGATGTGGTCCCCGAGCTCCCGGTCCTTCTCGTAGTTGTCCTTGCCACCCACGAAGTAGTTCCAGAAACGCGCCGAATGCGGCGTGCTGGTGTCGATGCGCGCGCGTATGTCGGCGGCTGAGCCGAGCTGGGGGTCGTGATCTGACACGGGAGCCTCCTGGCCACGTCAACGTACCTTCACCCGTCGCCGCACCGGACGGTCCGACGATCAAGCGTTCAACGATCAAGCGACAATCTAGACCGCCCCGAGTACGCCCCGTCGCCCACCCCGCCCCAGATACCGAAATCCAACTCCCGCGCCCGCAGACCCGCTTGGAATCGGGACGTCGCACCGAGCGTCGCCATGACCTCCGCCACCCGCCTGCGGTACGTACGCAGCGACATGCCCAGCTCGCGCGCCGTCACCTCGTCGGTCTGCCCCGCGCCCAGCGCCCGCACGATCCGGCGCGCCTCCTCACTCAGCACGGGAGGCCGCGCCCTGCGGAACTCGTCGAGGTCGGTGGCCGTCTCCCAGGCCGCGTACACCAGCGCCCTGACCCCCTCGACGGCGACCGGCGTGCGGATCACCGTGAACGTCCGCACCCCCTGCACCGGCGCCCCGGCGAGGATCGCCACCCGCCGGTCGATGACGATCGCCTCATGGGCGAGCGGCGCCGTCGAGATACGCACCTGCGCCCCGGAGTCGGCGATCCGGACGAGCCGCGCCTCCGACTCGGGGTCCGCGAGCGCGCGCGGCGTGTACAACTTCCGCATCACCAGGCCGGCCGGCACGAGCGGCGGGCGCCTGCCCCCGGCGAACGCGGCGTTCACCCCCGGCGAGAAGGTCACCAGGTCCGCCGCCGCACACAGGAACTCCTCACGGGCGCCGGTGAACAGGTCGCCGGCCCGGCGCACGAGTTCGCGTTCCCCCCGCAGAGATACGACTTGGTCTGTGCTGCCTGTGCTCTGTGTGCTTGCCATAGTGGCGACAGTCTGTGGCGCCATACGCAAGGGGTCAACGGTGGCAGCAAGTGGCCACCTGTTCGCGCGCGACGGGCGGGCGGCAGAAGATGCGGCGCATGACGATCACGGACAGCACTTCGGCCGACGGCGCCGCCGCGGCCGGGCAGTACCTCATCGGCGGCGAACTCCCCGTCCACCGCTTGGGCTTCGGCGCGATGCGGCTGCCCTCCGCGAGCTGGGACGGCCCGGCGCACGACCCCGACCGCGGTATCGCCGTGCTGCGCCGCGCGGTCGAGCTCGGCGTGAACCACATCGACACGGCGGCCTTCTACTTCTACGAGGACATCGCGGCCAACGACCTCATCCGCAAGGCCCTGCACCCCTACCCCGACGACCTGGTCATCGCCACCAAGGTCGGCCCCGGCCGCTTCCCGGACGGCAGCTGGATGAACCCCGCCGACCCGGCGGAGCTGCGCGCGGCCGTCCACCGCAACCTCCGCGAGCTGGGCCGGGACCACCTCGACCTGGTCTACCTCCGCTTCCTGCGCACCGACGGCCCCGGCGAGGACCGCTTCGCCACGCTGGCCGCCCTGCGCGACGAGGGCCTGATCCGCCACCTCGGCGTCAGCAGCGCCACGCCCGAACAGTTCGCCGAGGCCGAGGAGATCGCGCCCGTCGCCGCCGTGCAGAACAGGTACAGCCCGCTGACGCGCGAACACGCCGAGCTGGTCGACCTGTGCGCGGCGCGGGACATCGCGTACGTCCCGTACTTCCCCTTCGGCGGCGCCGGAGCCCCCGACCTGTCGGCGCTCCACCGCGTCGCCGACCGCCACGGGGCCACACCCGCCCAGGTCACCCTGGCGTGGCTGCTCGCCACCTCCCCGACGATGCTGGCGATCCCGGGGACGTCGTCGCCGGACCACTTGGCGGAGAACGTGGCGGCGGCCGCGCTCCGGCTCGGCACCGAAGACCTGGCCGACCTGGCCGGACTCGCCCGGGTCACCAGACCTCTTCCACCCACTCCGGGTGGTCGATGAACGGGTTCCGGTTGTGCTGGAACCTGTCGAATATGACCTGGTTGCGGTTCTTCTCGAACGCGTCCGGCGGGTCCTCGGCGCTCCACTTCTTCAGCACCGACAGGCGGCCGATGGCGGGTGCGCTGCCGTTGTTGACGCGGTCGTTGGGCTCCAGGTCGGGGAAGCCGTTCTCGCCGTCGTAGCGGACCGCCATGTAGAGGATCATGCGGGCCACATCGCCCTTGACGGCGTCGCGGGGCTCGAAGGAGTCGCCGTCGGTGAGGTTGCCGGGCGCTCCGGCCACCGCGCCGCCGCCGTTGTCGAAGTCCTTGTTGCCACGGATGCTGTTGACCGTGACGTCCTCGGGGCGCAGGTGGTGGATGTCGGTACCGGGGCCGGTCGCCGTGCCGAAGTCGCCGTGGGACTTGGCCCACACGTGCTCGCGGTTCCAGTCGCCCTGGTCGCCGCCGCTGCTGCTCTTGCTGCGGGAGGTGCCGGTGTACAGCAGGATCACGTTCGAGCTGTTCGCCGGGTCCTCGTCGGTGACCTTGAGGGCGTCCCAGACCTTGTCGTACGAGAGCTTCGTCTGCTCGCTGACGATGGTGTGCAGCGCGGACTTGAGCTCGGGGCCCGTCTTGCCGAGCGCGTCCTTGTAGTACGTGTCGTCGTAGGCGCCGACGGCGGGGGACGCGGGAGCCGGGGTGGCGGCGGTCGCCGGCACGGTGAGGCCGGCGAGCAGCGCCGCGGCGGTCACGGCGAGGGGTTTCCAGCGGTGTACACGCGGGACGGGCATGTGGGGGGTGTCCTTTCCCGGAGGTCTCGCACGCCACGCACCCGTCCAAGGGGCGCGGGGTCTACGCGAGTTGACCAATCAACAACCGGGAGAGTGGCACGAATGTGCGTACGACTGTGTGAACGCCGTGGGTCGGTCCGGTAACGATGTCATGCACACGGCGTGAGGGTGCGGCCCGTGGTCGCCGCCACGGGTGCGGTCAGAGCCCGAGCGCCGCCGGGTCCGTCGCCAACGCCCTGAAGTACTCGCGCGGATCCGCCACCAGGCGCCGCTCCTTGAGGTCGAGCAGCCCGCCGACGGAGGAGACGGTCGCGGCGACCGTGCCGTCCGCCTTGGTGATCGTCTGCTCGACACCGAAGGTCTTCCGCTCGCCCCATACGAAGGCGCAGGTCACCGCCGTCTCGTCCCCGGCGCGCAGCTCGCTGCGGTAGCGGACGGTGGTCTCCAGGACCACCGGGCCCACGCCTTTGTCGAGGAGGTCGGTCTGCTCGATGCCGGCCTCGCGCAGCAGCGACCAGCGGGCGTGCTCGGCGTACTGAAGGTAGACGGCCTGGTTCAAGTGGCCCTGGGTGTCCGTCTCGTATCCACGGACGCCGACGCTCACGGAGTAGGGGTCGGTCACGGGGTTCGGTCCCTTCGGTGGTCTTCGGCCGGTGCTCGGTGCCTTCAACCAGGGCACGACGTACGGCATTCCAGTAGCGGCTCCACAGGTGACACATTTCCGAAGTGTGGAAAACTATTTCCGAAAATGGTTGCGTGAGGCATGTAGTCCGTCTAGCGTGCTGACGTCCGGCCGTGGCGAGAGAGACGGGGGTGGGGCGGCCGATGGCCGACAGCGGTTCGTTCCTGACCTTCTCCGTGCTCGTGACCGCGACGACCGCCGCCGCGTGGGGCCTCACGCGGCGTTCCGCCCCGCGGGAGCTCCCCGCACCGGCCGGCTGGGCGCTGGCCGGCCGAGGGCTCGGCACGGGCACCGCGGCGGTGCTCCTCGGCGGCACCACGTACACCGCGTACGCGGTCACCGCGGCACCCGGACTCGCCCACGCCACCGGAGGGTTCGGGCTCTACGCCCTGACGTACACCCTGCTCCTCACCCCGGTGGCGCTCGTCTTCCTGCCCCGGATGCGAGAGCTCGCCGAGCGGCGCGACCTCGTGACGACGGCGGACTTCACGCACGCCAGACACGGGTCGCACGCGCTCGCCCTCGCCGTGGCGCTCACCGGAATCCTCGCCGCGATGCCCTACCTCGCCCTGCAAGTACTGGGGCTCGAAGCCGCCTTGGGGGCCATGGGGATCGGCCCGCGCGGCTCGGCCGGAGCGTGCGCGGTGTTCGTGGTGCTCGTCGCCGCGCTGGTGCCGGGCGGGTTGCGCGCCTGCGCCGAACTGGCGCGCTACAAAGCGGTGTTTCTCGTCGCCCTGCTGGCCACGGCCCTCGTCCTGGCGGGCAGGCACGCGGGCTCCCCCCGGCAGGTCTTCGCCGCGGCCGGCCGCGCGCTGGCCGTCGAGCACCTTCCCCTGCCGATGCCCCACGGGGCGTACTCCGCGTACATCACGCTCGCCCTCGGTTCCGCTCTCGCGCAGCTGCTGTATCCGCAGACGCTCCTCACCGTGCTCGCGGCCCGCGGCCCCGACGTCGTGCGACGCGCCGTCGTCGCGCTGCCGCTCTGGACGTTCGCTCTCGGCCTCTTCGCCTATCTGGGCTTCGTCGCCCTCGCCCTGGGGATCGAGACGCCGACGGGACACGCCGAGCAGGCCGTGCCCCTCCTGCTCCACCGGCTCGGCGCGCCCTGGCTGGGCGGGCTGCTGCTCGGGGCGCTCGCGGTCACCGTGCTGCTGCCCGCGGTGGTGATCGCCCTCGGCGTGGCCGCCCTGGTGACGCGCAACATCTACAGCGAGTACTTCAACCCCACGGCCACACCCAAGCACGAGGTCCGGGTGGCGCGGTTCGCCGCGGTGACGGCCACGGTGGGAGCGGTCGCCTTCGCGCTCGGCCTCCATCCGCAGGACGCGGTCAACCTGCACCTGCTGGGCGGCGTGTGGATATTGCAGACCTTGCCGGCGGTGGGCCTCTCGGCGTTCACACGGTGGCTACACCACCGCGCACTGCTCGTGGGATGGGCGGCGGGCATGGCCCTGGGGACGGTCCTGACCGTGAGCCGAGGATTCTCCTCAGTGGTCGACGTCGGGTTCGGCCCGCTCCACCTCCCCGTCTACGTCGCCGTCACCGCCCTCACGGTGAATCTCGCCCTGGCCGCCTCCCTGACCGTGCTGCTCGACAGGGCGGGGGCGCGGCGGAGGTTCGACGCCGTCGCCGGCCACGCCCCCGTGCCGCGCAGAGGCTCCCGGTTCACCGTGCGCGTCGACTGACGGCCCGCCGCACGGAATCGCCGCGGGAGACGAAGGGCGCGTGAAGGAGGCGAAGAGCATGACCACCACCAAAGATGTGCGGTGCGGCGCGGACGGCGAGAACGCCGCGGCGCGGGACGGTGCCGGCCCGGGACGGGCCGACCGGGACGACGCCATCGCCCGGCTCTTCGTCGCGCACCACCAGGGCCTGCTGCGGCTCGCCTTCCTGCTGGGCGCCGACGGGGACGCGGAGGACGTCGTGGCCGAGGCGTTCTACCAACTGCACCGCAGGTGGCACCGGTTGGACACGCCGAAGGGGGCGCTCGGCTATCTCAGAGGCACGGTCTGCAATCTGGTCCGCATGCGCCTGCGCCACCTCCGCGTGGTGCGAAGGCACGCGCAGCGCCACGTCGACAGAGTGGAACCCTCCGCCGAACAGCAGGCCATCCTGCGCGACGAACACCGTTCGGTGGTACGGGCGCTGCGCTCGCTGCCCGTCCGTCAGCATCAGGTGCTCGTGCTGCGCTACTGGCTCGACCTCAAGGAGTCCGAGATCGCCGAGACCATGGGTATCTCGACCGGCGCGGTGAAGTCCCACGCCGCCAGGGGGATGGCGAAACTGGGCCGCGTCATGAAAGGGGCCGAGGCGTGAACACCTCCGCCGAGGACCGGCTGCGGGCCGCGCTCTCGGACGTCGCGGAGACGGTCGACGAAGCCCCCGACGCGTACCAGCGGGCACAGCGCCACTGGCGGCGTCTGGAGACGAGGCGCCGGACCGTCACGGTCACGGTCGTCCTCGTCCTGGTCGCCCTCGCCTGCGCGGCCGGCGTGTGGGCGCTCTCCGGTGCCTCCCCGGCCGAGCATGTGATCTTCCAGGAGCGGGGCGGCGGCCGGTGACGCGCTTCGGGGCGCAGGCGGGGGCGCAAAGGCGGGCACTCAGGCCGACCGCGGCGCGGTGAAGGTCCGCGCCAGCTCGACCCGTGAGCCCACGCCGAGCTTCCGGTAGATCTGGCGCAGGTGGTAGTTGACCGTGTGCGGCGAGCGCGCCACCTGCTTGGCCACCTGCTGGTTGGTCAGCCCTTCGGCCACCAGGCGCGCGATGCGCAACTCCGCCTCCGTGAGCGCCGGTTCGGGGGAGGGCGACGCCTCGGGGGGCGGGTCGCCCGCGTCCCCGAGGGTGCGCAGGTGATTCTCGACCCGTGTGGCGTCCGCCCACGCCCCGATGCCGGAGTAGCGCTCGCGGGCCGCTCGCAACCACCGCCGCGCCTCGACGGGGTCTCCCGTCCCCAGCATCCCCAGGTCCTCACTGGCCAGGGCGGCGGCCCACGGGTCGCCGTGCTCGCGCGCCGCGTGCTCAAGTGCCGCCGCGTCGCCGTGCAACAGCCCCCGCACGTGCGCGACCGTGGCGGACAGCGCGGGCTGCGCCGCGTTCCGTGCCGCGAGGCCTTCCGCCTCGCGCACGACGGCGGAGGCGAGGGACGGGTTCCCGGCGGCCCGAGCCAGACGGACCAGCCGCGCCGCCGCTCCGGGATCCCGCAGGAACAGCGAGGGCCTCACGAGTACGTCGTGCCGTCCGGCCAGCAGCTGTCCGGCACTGCGCGGATCCGCCCCCGCCGTCGCCACGAGGAAGTCGGCCCAGACGTGCCGCAGTGAGGGAGGGGAGGGGAACTCGGCCTGCTCGGCGGCCAGTTCATCGCGGGCTCGGCGCATGTGTGCCCTCGCCTCGTCCACCGCCCCGCGCCGCAGCGCCGCCACGGCAAGGAGCGAGAGGCCTTCCGAGACCGTCGTGCCGACGCCGAGCCGGCCGGCCAGGGCGACCCCTCGCGCCAGGTCCGTCTCGGCCTCCGCCAGCCGGCCCGTGCCGAGCAGCAGCCGGCCGTGCTCGATCGTCGAGTCGGCGATCGCCTGCCGGTTGCCTGCCCGCTCCGCCTCCACCCGCAGCCGTGCCAGCTCCGCCCGCCCCTCGCCGACACGTCCCGCCTGGATCAGCTTGACGGACAGGGCCAGCCGTGGATACGGCCGCCAGTCGGCCGGCAGCGAACCGTCGCTCGACGGTGAACCGTCGGCCGGCAGCGAACCGTCGCTCGACGGTGAACCGTCGGCCGGCAGCGAACCGTCGGCCGGCGGTGGGCCCTCGGCCGGCAGTGAGCCTTCGGCCGGCAGCGAGCGCCCGGCCGGCAGTGAGCCTTCGGCCATGCGGACAGCCATACGCCCCCACAGCAACCCCGCGTCCAGGCGGCCCGCCACCCATTCGAGGTGGGACAGGACCGTCGCCGCGACGACGGCCGCGGGGCCGCTGCCCTGCCCGGCGAGGACGGCCCGCGCCCGCTCCCGCCGCCCCCGTTCGTCGACCAGGAACAGCCCGAGGATCCGGTCGGCATCGGCTGGACGGGAGGGCAGCGCCGCGCCGAGCGCGTCCCGCAGGCGAGCCCTCGTCGGCGAGGGGAGCGGGCCGGAAGGGCTCTCCTGTGCCAGGAGGAGGAAGGGCGCCAGGGGCGGCTCGGGCCGCAGCATCTCCCGCAGCGGGGCCGGGATGTCCTCACTCAGCCGTCTGCGCAGGCAGGCCGACCGGAAGGCCAGCCGGTCCCCGGCGAACCGGATCAGGGAGGCGGCGACGGCCTCGTCGAGCGCGGGCAGGAGCGAAAGGGTCGTCACCGAGAGCACCTGCGCCACGTCGTGCAGCACGAAGGTCTCCCCGACCAGGGCCGCGCCCCGCACGAACTGCCGGGCCCCTTCCGACAGTTCACCGAGACCGGTGTGTGCGGCGGCCCATGTTTCGTTCTTGAACATGAAGTACCCATCAGCGTCGGCTGGTTGACACCGGGCCGACGGACGGGGGCCGCCCGCCGGTCCGGCGGTCCCCCTTGGTTGCCCGGCCGGGCGGAACGGTTTACCGCCGGACACCGCCGACTCGTGTGACGTGAGCCACGAGACCGTCCGAGTGGCTGGTCCGGGCGCCCGGACTACTCGGTCGAGTAGTTACGCGAACGCCCGGCGGCAGATAGTTTCAAGCCGCAGGGAGTTGCCGACGGAGACATGCGGGAACGCGTACCGGAGATATTCCAAGGAGCCACATTGACTGACCTACACTCCGTCACCGGATCGGGAAGGAAATCGTCGGAACCCAGCGGTGGACTCGTCCTCGGAGTGCTGCTCTCGGCGATGTTCATCGTCCAGTTCGACTTTTTCGTCGTCAATGTGGCCGCGCCCTCGCTGGAGAGCGACCTGCACGCCAGTGCGGGAATGCTGGAACTCGTCGTGGGCGGATACGCCTTCGCCTTCGCCAGCGGAATGATCACGGGCGGCAGGCTCGGCGACATCTACGGACACCGCCGCCTCTTCGTCATCGGCATGACCGCCTTCGGCCTCTCCTCCCTGCTGTGCGGCATCACGGCCACACCCGGACAGCTGGTCGCCGCACGCCTCGTGCAGGGCGCTGCGGGCGCGCTGATGGTCCCGCCGGTGCTGGCCGTCATCACCGCCCACTTCCCGGCCGCCGCCAAGCCGCGGGCGCTCGCCGGCTACGGAATGGCGAGCGGCCTGGGTTCCATCGCGGGGCAGGTGCTCGGCGGCGGGCTCCTTGAGCTGCACCTCTTCGTGCCCGGCTGGCGGCTGATCTTCCTGATCAACGTGCCGGTCTGCGCGGTCGCCGCCCTGCTCGCCGCGCGCCGGCTGCCGGCCCCGGCCCCGGGACCCCGCCGGGACGTCGGGCTCGACCCGGCGGGCGCGGCCGGTGTGTCCCTCGCGCTCGTCCTCGTACTGCTGCCGCTCTCCCTGGGCAGGACCGAGGGCTGGCCCGCCTGGTCGTGGATCTGCCTGGGCGCGGCCGTGCCGGTGGCGGCCGGCACTCTGCTGCGGGAGCGCGCGCTGACCCGCCGATCGGGCAGCCCCGTCCTCGACCTGACCCTGTTCCGCAGCTCGTCCTTCAGCTCCGGAATGATCGCTGGCATCGCGTTCCAGCTCTACTTCGGCAGCTTCATGTTCACCCTCACCATGCTGCTCCAGTCCGGGCTCGGCCTCGGCCCGCTCGGCGCCGGCCTCGTCTTCGCCCCCATGGGAGTGCTCTTCGCGGGCAGCTCCTTGCTGGGCCGCGGGCTCGCGGACCGGTTCGGCACGAAGGTCCTCGTCGCCGGGAGCGCGGTGACGGGGACCGGGCTGCTGCTCCTGGCCGTCCTGCTCCACACGTCCGGGCGGGACGTCGGGGTGCCGCCGGTCGTGGCGTGCCTCTGCCTCATCGGTTTCGGGAACGGCCTCGTACTGCCCGCCCTGATCGGTGCCGCCCTGGTCAAGGTGCGGCCGGAGAAGGCCGGCGCGGCCTCCGGAGTACTCACCACCACCCAGCAGTTCGCGAGTTCGGCGGGCGTCGCCCTCGTCGGCGCCACGTTCTTCGCGCTGCTCGGCGAGAAGCCCTCCGCGGCGGATTACACACGCGCCATGGCGAGTTCCGCGCTGATCGACCTGGTGCTCGTGATCGCCGTCATGTGCATGTGCTGGGTCATCAAACGCATCACCGAATCCGCGCGCGCCTGACGCATTTGCAGATGCTTCATCCGTACGTCCCGCGGCACCCCCATGCCATTTTCCGGAATGGAACAGGAGAATTCGATGGACGGCACGTTGCCCGACGACATATTGCCCGGCACCGCATGGCCCGGCACCGCACGGCCCGGTGTCATGGGCGCGGAACCAGCGCTCCAGCAGCCACTGTGGGAGGACCCCTCGCAGGTGCTGCGGGTGCGGCAGGAACTGGCGGGCCGTCCCGCGCTGGTACGGGCGGACGACGTCCGCACGCTGCGCACCCAACTGGCCCGTGTCGCCGCGGGAGAGGCCCACGTGCTTCAGGCGGGTGACTGCGCCGAGGACCCGGACGAGTGCGCGCCGTCCCACGTGGCCCGCAAGGCCGCCCTGCTGGAGATCCTCGCAGGCACCCTGAAACTGGCCACCCACAAACCCGTCCTGCGCGTGGGCCGCATCGCCGGCCAGTTCGCCAAGCCCCGCTCGAACACGACCGAGTTCCTCGACGGCGAGGAACTCCCCGTGTTCCGCGGGCACATGGTCAACGGCCCCGAACCCGACGCCGAGAGCCGACGCCCGGACCCGCTGCGCATCCTCACCGGCTACATGGCCGCGAGCGACGTCACGGACCACCTCGGGTGGCGTGCGGCCGCGGCCCGGACCGCCCGCCTCGACCCGGTCGTCTGGACCAGCCATGAAGCGCTGCTCCTCGACTACGAGGTGCCGATGCTGCGCCACGACGAAGAGGGCACGCTGTTCCTGTCCTCCACCCACTGGCCATGGATCGGCGAACGCACCCGGCAGCTGGACGGCGCCCATGTCGCCCTGCTGGCCCGGGTGGCCAACCCCGTCGCGTGCAAGGTCGGCCCGACCATGACGGCCGACGGGCTGCTCGCCCTCTGCGAACGCCTCGACCCCGGCAGGGAGCCCGGCCGGCTCACGCTCATCGCCCGCATGGGCGCGGACGCGGCGCCCGACCTGCTGCCCGGCCTGGTCGCGGCGGTCCGCTCGGCGGGACACCCGGTCAGCTGGCTCTGCGACCCGATGCACGGCAACACCGTCACCGCCCCCGACGGGCGCAAGACCCGGTTCGTGACCACCGCCGCGCGCGAGGTCACGGCCTTCCGGCGCGCGGTACGGGAAGCGGGCGGCGTCGCCGGCGGCCTGCACCTGGAGACCACACCGGACGACGTGCACGAGTGCCTGGCCGACCCCACCCGCACCGACCGGGCGGCGGAGCGCTGCACGACGCTGTGCGACCCGCGCCTCAACCCGGCCCAGGCGCTGACGGTGGTCGCCGCCTGGCAGCACTGACGCACCCCAACCGAAGCGAGGAGACCCCCATGGAGCACACCATCGCTCTCGTCACCGGAGCGGCGGGCGGCATCGGCGCCGCCGTGGCACGGGCACTGGGAGAACGCGGCGTGGTCGTCGCCGCCGTCGACAGGGACGCCGGACGGCTCGACGAAGCCGTGGAGAAACTGACGGCGGACGGTCTTGCCGTCGAGGCCTTCCCCGCCGACGTCACGGACCGCGCGGCCGTGCGGGCACTGGTCGACGGGGTCGAGCGCCGCCTGGGGCCCATCGCCCACCTGGTCAACGCCGCGGGCGTCCTGCGGCAGGGACCGGTCGCGGACCTCACCGACGAGGACTGGCACGCCACCTTCGCCGTCAACGTGACCGGCGTGTTCCAGGTCTCCCGGGCCGTGACCGCCCGCATGGCGCCCCGCGGCCGCGGCGCGCTGGTCACCGTGGCCTCCAACGCCGCCTCCACCCCGCGCGCCGGGATGGCCGCCTACGCCGCGTCGAAGGCCGCCGCCGCGATGTTCACCAAATCGCTGGGCCTCGAAGTCTCCGCACACGGCATCCGCAGCAACGTCGTGGCACCCGGATCGACCGACACCCCCATGCTCCGCTCGATGTGGCACGACGACACCGGCCCCCGGGCGACCATCGAAGGCCGGCCCGAGGCGTTCCGACTGGGCATCCCGCTCGGCAGGATCGCGCAGCCGCGCGACGTCGCCGAAGCCGTCGTCTTCCTGCTGTCCGACCGGGCGGCCCACATCACCCTGCACGAGCTCACCGTCGACGGCGGCGCGACGCTCGGCGCCTGACGGCGCCCGGCGACGACGCGCCCCCCAGCGGCACGACGACCCAGCGGCAAGACGCCCCCCACCCATCAGGAGAGCCGAGGAGAGCCATGGCCGGCATACCGCCCATCGCGCCCTACCCCATGCCGACGGCAGGTGAGCTGCCCGCCGGTGTCCCCGAGTGGACCGTGGCCCCGCACCGCGCGGTCCTGCTCATCCACGACATGCAGCGGTACTTCCTTCACCCCCTGCCCGAGGGACTGCGCGAGGAACTCGTACGCAATGTGACGCTGCTGCGCGAGCGGGCCCGCCGACAGGGCGTCCGGGTCGCCTACACGGCCCAGCCCGGAGGCATGACGGACGCGCAGCGAGGCCTGCTCAAGGACTTCTGGGGGCCCGGCATGCGCGTCGACCCCGCCGACCGCGAAGTCGTCGGGCCACTCGCCCCGGCCGCCGGGGACTGGCGGCTCACCAAGTGGCGCTACAGCGCGTTCTTCCGTACCGACCTCCTGGAGCGCATGCGCGCCGAAGGACGGGACCAGCTCGTCGTCTGCGGCGTGTACGCGCACGTGGGGGTCCTGACCACGGCGGTCGAGGCGTACAGCCACGACATCGAGACGTTCCTGGTGGCCGACGCCGTCGCCGACTTCGCCGAGGACCTCCACCGGCAGGCCCTCGCCCACGCGGCCAGATGCTGCGCCGTGGTCACCACCGCCAAGGAGACCCTCGCATGAGCGACACCGACCCCCTGACCCGCGTACTCGCGCCCGGCACGCCTCCCTTCGCCCTCCTGCACCGGCCCGAGAGAACGGGCCCCGAAGTGCTCGATCTCCTCTTCGGCACCGTCTCGTTCCCCGCCTCGCTGCTCGACCTCCCCCTCCGCGAGGACGAGGCAGCGCCGGGAACCGGCCGGCCCCGCCACGAAGTGCTCACGGTCGTGCCCTACCGGCAGCTCGCCGAACGCGGGTTCACCTGCGCCGACGACGGCTCGCCGCTCATCGCCCTGTCCGTCACCGGCCAGCACACGCTGCCGGTCGCCGAGGTGCTCGCCCGGATCCCGGACACCTCGGTCGAACTGTCCGACGGGCACTTCGACGTGGACGACGAGGCGTACGCGGAGACGGTGCGCCGCGTCGTCGCCGACGAGATCGGCACCGGACAGGGCGCCAACTTCGTCATCAAGCGCGCGTTCGTCGCGGACATCACCGACTACGGCCCGCACAGCGCCCTCGCGGTCTTCCGGCGCCTCCTGGAGCGGGAGTCCGGCGCGTACTGGACGTTCCTCATCCACACCGGGGAGCGCGCCTTCGTCGGAGCCTCACCCGAACGGCACGTCAGCCTCCAGGGCGGCACCGCGGTGATGAACCCCATCAGCGGCACCTACCGCTTCCCCCGATCCGGGCCCACGCTGAGCGGAGCCATGGCCTTCCTCGCCGACCGCAAGGAGGCCGACGAGCTCTACATGGTCGTGGACGAAGAGCTCAAGATGATGGCGCGGATCTGCGACGGGGGCGGCCGCGTGGTCGGCCCGTTCCTCAAGGAGATGGCACGGCTCGCCCACACCGAGTACTTCATCGAGGGCGAGAGCACCAGGGACCCCCGCGAGATCCTGCGCGAGACGATGTTCGCCCCCACCGTCACCGGCAGCCCGCTGGAGAGCGCCTGCCGCGTCATCGGACGCCACGAGCCCGCCGGGCGCGGCTTCTACAGCGGGATCGCCGCACTCATCGGCAGGGACGGACAGGGCGGCCGCACGCTCGACTCGGCGATCCTGATCCGCACGGCCGACATCGACAGCACGGGCAGGCTGGAAATCGGCGTGGGAGCCACCCTCGTGCGCCACTCCGACCCGGCGGCGGAGGCGGCGGAGACCCGCGCCAAGGCGGCCGGCCTCATCGACGCGCTCAGCGGCAGCCGCCCGGGACACCTCGGCTCCCACCCGAGCATCCGCGCGGCACTGGAGCGGCGCAACGACGGCATCGCCGACTTCTGGCTCGCCGCGGAGAGCGAACGGCGCAGGGACGACGCGCTCCTCATGGGAAGCCGGGTCCTGGTCGTCGACGCCGAGGACACCTTCACCGCCATGATCGGACACCAACTCCGGTCGCTCGGCCTGGAGGTGACGGTCCGTCGCTTCGACGAGACGTACGCCTTCGACCGTTACGACCTGGTGGTGATGGGGCCGGGGCCCGGCGACCCGCGCGACATCCGGCACCCGAAGATCGACAGCCTGCGGGCCGGGGTGCGGCAGCTGCTGGCGCGGCGCACACCGTTCCTGGCGGTCTGCCTGAGCCACCAGGTGCTCAGCGCGGAACTCGGATTCGACCTCGGGCGCAGAAGCGTCCCGAACCAGGGCGTGCAGCGGGAGATCGATCTCTTCGGCGCCACCGAACTGGTCGGGTTCTACAACACGTTCGCCGCGCGGAGCCCGGTCGACGAGGCGGAGTGCGGCGGCGCGGGCCGGGTCCAGGTGAGCAGGGACCCGGTGACGGGCGAGATCCACGCCCTGCGCGGTGAGCACTTCGCGTCCCTGCAATTCCACGCCGAATCGGTCCTGACGAAGGACGGCCCGCGCATCATGGGCGCGCTGCTCGGCGCACTCCTCACCCCCGCCGCCACCCCCGCCCCCCTCTCCCTCTCCTGATGAGGAGTACGACATGCTGCTCCAACGCCTCGCCAACCGAGGTATCCGCCTGGGCACGCTCTTCGAACGAGCGGCGTCCCGGCACCCCACGAACGTCCTGATCCTCGACCACGACCTGGACATCGCGCCCGGCCTCGGCCGCAGGGCCACCGTCGCCGAGATCGCGGACCTCGTGGACGACTTCGCCGCCCGGCTGTGGGCCGCGCGGGTCCGCCCCGGCGAACGCGTCGTCGTCCACAAGTCGAACAGCTTCGACATCACCCTCCTGGCCTGCGCGGTGGCCCGCGTCGGCGCGGTGCCGGTGCTGCTGTCGCCGACGCTGGACGGCGGGACCGTCGCCGAACTGGTCGCCAGGGCCGGCCGGCCGTTCCTGATCACGGACGAGGCCAAACTCGCGAGGGAGCTGCCCGCCGCCGTCTTCGACGCGGCCCAGCGGGTGCTGCTCGTCTCGGGGGACCACGAATCCGCCCTGTCGCTCACCTCGTTGGCCGGGGCCGAGCGTGTCCCCCCGGTCACCATGCCCGCCGGGCAGCCGGCGCTGATCACCCACACCTCGGGGACGACAGGCACCCCGAAGCTGGCCGTCCACACGGGACGGACCCTCCAGGCCCGCTACCGGCCGCAGGCCGCGGCCCTCGCGCCGCTCGTGCCGAAGCGGGAGACGACAGCCCTGCACGTCTCGTTCGTGCACTCCAGGCTCTTCACCGCCCTCGCCATCTCACTGCTGCGCGGCTTCCCCGTCCTCGTGCTCGCCGAGTCCGACCCGCGGCAGGTCGCCGACCTCTTCGCCCGGCTGCGCCCCGGAATTCTGGAGGCCCACCCCAACTCGTTCATGGAGTGGGAGGAGCTGGCGGACGACCCGAGGCGGCCCCTGGCCAACGTCAAGCTGTTCAGCAGCACGTTCGACGCGATCCATCCCCGTACCGTGCACCGTCTCCTGCACGCCACGCGGCGCAGGGCCCCGCTCTTCGGCCAGCTCTACGGCCAGAGCGAGGTCGGCCCCGCGGTGGTGCGGGCCTTCACCAGGCGGCGCACCCTGGACGACGACGGGCGCTGTGTCGGCATGCCGTTCCCCGGCATGACGGACGTACGGGTCGTCAGCCGCGACGGGAACCCGGTCTCCGCGACCAACCCCGGACACATCGAAGTACGCAGCGACGGCCGCATCCTCACCTACCTCGGCGAGCAGGACCGCTACGACCAGCAGGTCTCCCACGACGGCTGGTGGCGCATGGGCGACGTGGGCTACCGCACCGCGTGGGGCTGCGTCCACCTCCTGGACCGCGAGGTCGACCTCATCGAGGGGTTCGGCAGCACCCTGGCCGCGGAGGACACCCTCATCGGCCGGCTCGACCAGCTGGCCGAGGTCATCATCGTGCGGGGCGCGGACGGCACGGCGGTGCCGGTGGTCTGCACGAAGGGCAACGCGCCGCTGGACCACGCCGCCTGGGACGCGGCCGCGGCGACACTCGCCCCGATGGCGCGTCCCGTGCAGTGGCGCCTGGAAGACCTCCCGCAGACGGCCACCACAAAGATCAAGAGACTGGAACTGGCCAGACTGCTGACCACGGGAGACCGGCCCGCGGCGGGCAAGGCGGGCAAGGCGGGCTGAGGGCAAGGCGGGCTGAGGGCACCGGGACTGTCGGTGCGGGTGGCGAGGGTGCGGGCGGAGAGGGTGCGGGTGACGACAGTGCGGGGGGCGTCGGTACGGGCGACGTCGGGGCGGACGTCGACGCTGCGGGGGGCGACGGCACGGGCGCCGTCGGTGGCGCCGGGCGCGCCGCCCTGGCGCCGGCCGAGGACGCCACCGAACTCAGCGGCCGCGACGACGCGGTGCCCGACCCGGGGGCCGGGGCTGCCCGGAGTCCCCGGTCACGTCCTCCGCGGGGACGCCAGCGCATAGCGGCCGCCGCCGCGCGGCTCCGCGTGTTCGCCGACCTGCCAGCCGGCCCGCTCCAGGGCGGCCGCGCACGCCCGCAGCCCCTCCTGCGTCGGTTCCCGCACGGCGACCGCCTCCGGCTGTGGTGTCGGGTCGACCCGGTAGCCCTCGTGGCCGGGGCCCGCGGGGCGGCAGCCCGCCGCCTCCAGGGCCAGCGCCGCCGCGCGCACGAGGTGCGTGCGCTCCCACGCGCAGGGGCGGTCCGTGGCCCCGTCGGGGTTCGTCATGCGGCGCAGCTCGATCAGGCCCTCCCACGCGCTGCGCACCTCGCGCGCGCGGGCGGGACCCTCGACGGCGGGCGGTGCCGTCTCCGCGCCGGTGCGGGCGGCGAACCCCGCCGAGGCCGCGGGGGGCGGCGACGGCTCCGGAGCGGCGGCGTCCGGGGCGCCCCCGTCGCGTACGCGATGACCGGCGGGGGTCAGGAAACACGCGTGCGGCGGCCGGGGATGGCGGAAGGCGAGGCGCGCCCGCACCAGGGCCGCCAACTGGGCCTCGGTGCCGGACAGACGCCCGGTCTCCGGATCCGCGGCCTCGACGATCCGTCGCTGAGCGGCTGTCAAAGGCTTCACCGCACGCACTCCTTCCCCACACCCGGCCGGACCCCGCTCACCGGCCGACCCCGTCAACCATCACCTGCTGTCGATGGTGCCCTGTGCCACTGACATCAGGAGCTCCAGAACGCGGCGGTCGTCGGCCGCGTCCGCCCGTTCCGCCGGGCTGCCGGGGTACGTGTCCAGAAGTACGTCCGTCGCGCCCAGCTCCGCCAGCGCCTCCAAGTCGCCCCGGATCTGGTCGGCGCTGCCGTGGCCGAGCGGCCGCTCCGGAATGTCCTGCTGATGGCCGAGCCGGATCTGGAGGCGCGGCACCAGGTCCGGCGCGGGGCGGCCCGCGGCCTCCGCCTCCGCCGCGATGCGGGGCAGCGCCTCGGCCAACAGCGGCAGCGTCGGCATGAACGGGTGCCAGCCCTCGCCCAGACGGGCCGCGCGGCGCTGCGCCGCGGGGGAGTTGCCGCCGACCCAGACGGGGAGGCAGGGGCTGGTCGCGGGGGCGGGCGCGGTGCGGACACCGTCGTACGCCACGTACGTGCCGTGGAAGGACGTCGGGTCCTCGCGCCACGCGGCGCGGATCGCGGTGAGGTACTCGTCGGTGATCGCGCCGCGCTCGCGGAAGGACACACCCAGCGTCTCGTACTCGGTGGCGGACCAGCCCACCCCGGCGCCGAGGATGAAGCCCGCGGCGTTCAGCCGGTCGATGTTCGCGGCGAGGCGCGCCGTCTGGAGCGGGTGCCGGTAGGGGATCACGGTGATCGTCGTGCCGAGCCGCAGCCCCGGCACACGCCCCGCGAGGTGTGCGGCGAGCACGAACTGGTCGTAGAACGGCGCCGGATAGACCTCGTGCACGTCGGGGGTGACCGCGATGTGGTCGGAGATCATCGCGAACTCGAAGCCGAGTTCACGGGCGTCGGTCGCCTGCCGCACGAGCGAGTCGGGGGTGGTGCCGGAGCCGAAGTTGAGGAGATTCACGCCGTATCGCATGACCGCAGTCTTGATGATCATCATCGGGCCTGTCGAATGCCGCGGAGCAGACGCGCGTGACGGCGGATCACGTGATGGCGGATCACGTGATGGCGGATCACGTGATGTCACTTCAGCAGTTGCGGGCGGAGGTTCCAGCTCGCCACCACATGCCGCCGGTGCTCCGTGCTCAGCCGGCTCACGGTGCCGGTCGCGAGCAGGAACATCGAACCGCCGGACGCGGGCAGGCCCAGGCGGCGGGCCGCGAGGACGCGCAGGAAGTGGCTGTGGGCGAAGAGGACGACGCTGCCCTCGTTGTCGGCGAGCGCCGCGTCCACCTTCGCCAGCATGCGGTCGGCCCGCTCGCCCACCTGCTCCGGGCTCTCGCCGGGATGCTCCGGCGGACCCGGCGCGACACCGTCCGTGAAGAGGTACCAGTCCGGCCGGGTGCGGTGGATCTCGACGGTCGTGACGCCCTCGTACGCGCCGTACTCCCACTCGCTCAGGTCCGGGTCCACCCGCGCGTCCCCGAACCCGGCGAGCTCCGCCGTCTCCCGCGAGCGCTGCCGCGGGCTGGTGAACGCCGCCCCGATCCGGAACCTGCTGATGAGGGGGGCCAGCGAGCGGGCCTGCTCCCTGCCGTTGTCCGTCAGGGGGATGTCCGTCCAGCTGGTGTGCTGTCCCGAGAGGGACCACTCCGTCTCGCCGTGCCGGACGAGCAGCAGATCACCCATGGTCGCGCCGTTCCTGTTCTCCCGGTGGTGGCGGGCCGTCCGGCACCGCCACCACCGAGCCTGCCACGCCGCCCGGATCCCGCGCCCGGCGGGACCCGGCAAGCGGGGCACTACATGCCCTGCGGCACCCGGGCGGGCCGTCCCGCACCACGCGTCAGCGCGTAACCGCCGACGCCCGCGAGCGCCGCGAGGACACCGCCGGCCGCCGTCCAGAGCCAGCGCGAGGACCACCAGCCGCCCGACCAGCCGTCCTCCGGCTCCGCGGCGGCGGTCCGCCGCTCGTCCGAGCCGTCCGCACCGGCGCCCGGCACCAGCGGTTCCGCGAGCGCCCCGTCCACCGCCTGCGCGCCGCCCGCGTCGGTCGTGGTGACCTTCGCCTCAACCCGCACGGGCAGCCCCAGGTCGTCCGCCTTGAGGTCGGTGACCGTGAGCCGCAGGTAGTAGGTGCCCGGCAGCGGGTCGTTCGCCCACTGCTCCGACCAGGCCCTGACGGTACGCAGCGTGCAGGACAGCGACACCGACGCGGCGTCCTGGGCGGCCGTCTTCGTGGGCGTGCCGAGCCGGCAGGCCTGGCGGCGCCGCAGCCCGTCGTACACGTCGACCTGCCAGGTGGACGCGGCGTGCCGGGCCGCGGCCTCGGGCAGCTTCACCGTCGCGTGGACGGTGGCGCGCTGCCCGGTGTCCACGGGGAACGCCCAGTACAGGTAGTCACCCGTGGACGCCTCCGCCGTGGCCCGCTGGTCGGGGCGTATCGCGGTCGCCGTACGGAAGGACGTGCCCGCCTCCGTCACCTCGGCGGGCTTGTCGTCGTCCGCGGCGGCCAGGCCCGCGGCGCCGAGGAGGACGAGCGAAGCCGCACCGGTCAGGGCGGCGATGCGCTGTGCTGCACGTGTCGTACGCATCAGTTGGTCCTCCAGACCGCGAAGCGCCAGCGCGAGAGCCAGCCCCAGACCAGACCGGCGAGGAAGCCGACGAGGACGAGCACACCGAGCAGCCACCAGCCGTGGCCGAGCCCGAAGGAGGCGACGTCCGACGCCTCGTCGGGGGAGTCCACCAGGTCCACGGCGAGCTCGACCGGCAGGCCCGGCGTGGTCTTCACGGAGGCCGGCGCGGAGAACGAGTTGCTGACGCGCAGACAGACGGTCTCCGCGGCGCCCTCGTCCTCCTCGTCGGCGGCCTCGGGCCGCGGGTGGCGCAGGCCCGTCGAGATCACGTCGGTGCGCCCGTCGCCGGACTCCTGGCCCCGCACGAGCTCGCGGCCCCGCGGCGTCTCGGCGCGCAGCAGCACGCCGTAGTCCTTGTTGACGGCCCGGTCGGCGGCCACGCTCACGGAGGCGCGCAGCTCCTTGCCCGCCGGGACCTCCACGCGGTACCAGCGGTGCTCGCCGAACTTCTCACGGTCGGTGTAGAGGCCCGACTTCAGCTCGGGCGCCTCGGTGCACTGCTCGGCGCCCTGCACCGCCACGGGCGTGACGACCGGATCGGCCGCCCGGTCCACCAGCTGCTTGACGCGGCCGGAGAGTTCGTCGGTGTGCCGGATCGACGTGTACGTACCGCCGGTGGCCTCCGCGATGCAGCTCAGCTGGTCGCGGGTCTTGGCGTCGGGGACCAGGCCGAGCGTGTCGATGGTGAGGTGGATGCCCTTGGCGGAGATCTCCCGGGCGACCACGCACGGGTCGAGCGGCTGGCACGTGTCCTCGCCGTCGGAGATCAGCACGATGCGGCGGCTGCGCTCGGCGTCGTCGTCCTTCGTCAGGTCGTCGGCGGCCTTGAGGAGCGTCGGGCCGATCGGGGTCCAGCCGGTCGGCGCGAGCGTCGCCACGGCGGTCTTGGCGTCGGTGCGGCCCGCCTTGTCGAGCTGCTCCACGGGGTAGAGCAGCTCGGTGTCCTTGCAGCCCGTCTTGCGGTCGTCGCCGCGGTAGTTGGCGCCGAGGGTCCGGATGCCGAGCGCGACCTCGTCGGGGGTCGCGTCCAGTACCTCGTTGAAGGCCTGCTTCGCGGCGGCCATCCGGGACTTGCCGTCGATGTCGCGGGCCCGCATGGAGCCGCTGACGTCGAGGACCAGCTCGACCTTGGGGGCGGGCTGTGCCGGTTCGTCGTCGTCATCGGCGGCGGCGGCGGGGCCTGCCGTGACGAGCCCGGCGGTCAGGGCGGCGAGCAGGGCGATGACCCAGGCCGCCGGCCGTTGTCTTGTGATCATCGCCGGATACTATTGATCTTCGGCGCGCATCCCCAAAACGACGCCGGAACCGGTGCGCGGGGCACTCCGTGGGTCAGTCCCCGGGGCACTCCGTGGGTCAGTCCTCGGGGCACTCCGTGGGTCAGTCCTCGGGGCGCACCGTGGGTCAGTCCGCGGGCCGGTGGCGCCCGAGCCCCCGGCCGCCGAACGCCCCGCTCCCGTCCGCCTGCTTCCACCAGGCCTCCATCGCCGCCTGGTCCATGGCCCGCCAGTCCGGTGTCGCCTGGACGAGCGCCCCGCCGAGCCGCCGCCCCAGGTCGACCATCGAACGGCCGGAGACGGTGCGGTCGGCGTCGTACGCGGCCAGGGCGTCCGCCCACGTGTCCGCCGAGGTGAGGGCGGCCTCCAGGACCGTGGCGTCCTGGAGCGCCTTGACCGCGCCCGCGCCCGTGTGCGGCCGGGCCACCGCCGCCGCGTCACCGACCAGCAGGACGCGGCCCGCGGTGCAGCGCGGCGCGGTGAAGTCGTACATGGGCTGGAGGAAGAGCTCGCCGGGCGCCGTCTGCCGCAGCAGCGCGCCCCAGTAGGGCGGCAGAAGCTCGTCCGCCACGTACCCGAGGTGGGTGGCGAGCGCCTCCGTGAGGCCGCCGGGCGGCAGACTGGTGGGACCGGTGAGCCGCAGGTCGAGGCCGAGCCCGAGGTCGAGCTCCGGGGGCGGCGCGGTGTACAGGACCCAGTTGACGCGGTGGCCGCCCGCGCCGTCGGGGATGCGGTAGATGATCACGTGCCCGCCGGGGAAGACGGCGTACACGCAGTCCTCCTCGGCCCACGGCCCCGGATCGCCCAGCCGTGCCTCGGGGAAGGCGCCGCGCCAGGCGAGATACCCCGCGTACGCGGGACGTACGTCGCCGAAGCCGGCGGCGCGCACGGCGGAGCGGTAACCGTCGGCGCCGATGACGAGGTCGTGTTCCGCGCTTTCCGCGTCGGTGGTCACCTCGACGCCCCCGTCGCCGGGTCGCACGGCCCGCACCGCCGCGCCCGCGCGAAAGTCCACGCTCCGGGGGAGGCGCCCCCGCAACTCCCTCCACAGCGGGCCCCAGTTGTACGTACGGAAGGGGAACGGCATCACGGCGATCTCCCGGCCCAGCGGGGACGCGGCCGAGCCGTCCCGCACGTACCAGCGCCGCCGCACGAGCTGCACCCACGGCATGCGCGCGTCCAGGTACCCGGCCGACTCCAGCTCTGCATAACGGGAGTCGTGCACGGCGAGCCCCACACCACGGTCGGCGAGGTCCCCGGCGGCCCGCTCGTACACGGTGATCTCGCCCGCGCCGCCGCGGTGCGCGGCCAGCGCCGCGGCGCACCCACCGATGCTGCCCCCGACGACGGCGACGCTGCCTCCACGCATCATCCCGCCATCCTGGCACCCCCACTGACCCCCTGTCAGGGCAGTGACACCCCGCGCCCGGCGAAGAACGGCTCGAACTCGTCGGGGGTGAGCGCCGCCGTGCGGGTGGCCGCGTCGATGCCGGACGGATTGTGGAAGTGCAGGCACCCGTCGGCCGTGCGCGCGGTGAGCAGGACCAGGTGGCTCGCCGAGGAGCGCGCAGATCTCCTCGACGGAGAGGTGCCGGTGGCCCACGGCGTCGAGGCCGAACTCGGGCCGGTTCGGAAGCTGTCGGTCCGTTGTGGCTGGGCGCGCAGTTCCCCGCGCCCCTTCGGGGCGCTCCGCCGGCCGGCCTACTGGCGGTAACCGCTCAAGAAGCGGCCGATGCGGCTGATTGCCGCGTCCAGGTCGTCAGCGTAGGGAAGGGTGAGGATGCGGAAGTGGTCGGGGCGGGGCCAGTTGAAGCCGGTGCCCTGGACGACCTGGATCTTCTCCTGGAGGAGGAGGTCGAGGACGAACTTCTCGTCGTCGTGGATCGGGTGGACCTTCGGGTCCAGGCGCGGAAACGCGTACAGGGCGCCCTTCGGCTTCACGCAGGAGACGCCCGGGATCTCGTTCAGCTTCTCCCACGCCTTGTCGCGCTGCTCGTGCAACCGCCCGCCGGGCATGGTGAGTTCGCGAATGGACTGGCGGCCGCCGAGCGCGGCCTGGATGGCGTACTGGGCGGGGGCGTTGGGACACAGCCGCATGGAGGCGAGCATCGTCAGGCCCTCCAGGTAGTTCTTCGCGTGCTGCTGCGGCCCCGTGACCACCAGCCAGCCGGAGCGGAAGCCCGCCACCCGGTACGTCTTGGACAGGCCGCAGAAGGTGAGGACGACGAGGTCGGGCGCGAGGGCGGCGACGCTGTGGTGCACCGCGTCGTCGTACAGGATCTGGTCGTAGATCTCGTCGGCGAAGACCATCAGGCCGTGCCGGCGCGCCAGGTCGAGGATGCCCTCCAGGATCTCCTTCGGATAGACCGCGCCCGTGGGGTTGTTGGGGTTGATGATCACGACGGCCTTGGTGCGGTCGGTGATCTTCGAGGCCATGTCGTCGAGATCGGGGTACCAGTCGGCGGACTCGTCGCACACGTAGTGGACGGCCTTGCCTCCGGAGAGGGTCGTCACGGCGGTCCACAGGGGGAAGTCCGGTGCCGGGATGAGGACTTCGTCGCCGTCCTCAAGGAGGGCCTGTACGGCCATGGTGACCAGCTCGGACACGCCGTTGCCGAGAAAGACGTCGTCCACGGAGACCTCGTCCAGGCCGAGCGCCTGGTACCGCTGGGCGACCGCGCGCCGGGCGGAGAGGACGCCCCGCGAGTCCGTGTAGCCATGCGCCTTGGGAAGCATCCGGATCATGTCCTGGACGATCTCCTCGGGCGCCTCGAAGCCGAAGAGCGCGGGGTTGCCGGTGTTGAGGCGCAGCACGCTGTGGCCCGCCTCCTCCAGCGCGTTGGCGTGCTCGATGACGGGTCCCCGGATCTCGTAACAGACCTCGCTGAGCTTGCTCGACTGCCGGAACTCCATGCGGTGCGCCTCCCGTGACGTGTGTTACTTGGTTTTACCAAGCCCCCGCTTGGAAAGTCCAACAACTTGCATAGACTATGTCGCATGCCACCTCGCCGAAGCTACGACCAGTACTGCGCGGCAGCCCGGGCCCTGGACGCCGTGGGCGACCGCTGGACCCTGCTGATCGTCAGGGAGCTGCTGGTCGGTCCCCGCCGCTACACCGACCTCCACGCCGACCTGCCGGGCGTCAGCACGGACGTGCTGGCCTCGCGTCTGAAGGACATGGAGCAGCGGGGCCTCGCGACACGCCGCAGGCTGCCGGCGCCCTCCGCGGCGTACGTCTATGAACTGACCGGCAGGGGCCGCGAGTTGCTGCCCGTCCTGGAGGCCCTCGCCGCGTGGGGCGCTCCCGCCCTGGAGGAGCGCAGGCCCACGGACGCGGTGCGCGCGCACTGGTTCGCACTGCCGCTGCTGAGGCACCTCGCGGCGGCGGGCACCGGGGCGGGCGCCGGAGGCGTGGTGGAGGTACGGCTCGACGAGGGCTGCTTCCACGTGGAGCTGGTCGACGAAGGACCGACGTACGGCGACGGACCCGCGCCCGACGGGGCCGACACCGCCCTCACCCTGGACGCCGACACCTGCGTGGCCGTGAGCCGCGGCGAACTCACCCTCGGGCGGGGCGTCCGCGACGGGCGGATCGAGGTCACCGGCGACTCGGTCCTCGCCAAGGCGCTGCGCGACGCGTGACGGTGCTGCGCGAGGCGTGACGGCGCGCGGCCGCCGCTCAGCCGCTCAACGTACCGACTGAACTCCCGGCCGGCCCGCGGCCGTCTGCGCGGCGGCGAGTTCCCGCGCGGTCGCCATGTCGCTGAACGGAAGCAGCTCCCCGCGGACCGTCTGATGCGGTTCGCTTCCCTTGCCGGCGATGAGGACCGTGTCCAGGGGGCCCGCCGACGAGAGGGCGAAGGCGATGGCCTCGCGCCGGTCGACGAGCCGCTCGAACGAGGTCCCGGTCGCCGTGAGGGCGGGGACGATCTGGTCCAGGATCGCCTCCGGGTCCTCGTCGCGTGGATTGTCGGAGGTCACGACGCAGAGGTCGGAGTGGGCCCCGGCGATGCTCCCCATGTCCGCACGCTTCGTGGTGTCCCGGTCGCCGCCGCAGCCGAAGACGGTGATCACGCGGCCGCGCGCGTAGCCGCGGATGGTGGTCAGGACCTTGTCCAGGGAGTCGGGGGAGTGGGCGTAGTCCACGATCACGGAGGTCCCCTCCGGCGTCTCGAAGCGTTCGAACCTGCCGGGCACGGGCGGCAGTTGGGCCAGCGCGGTGACGAGGGCGTCCAGATCGTGCCCCAGCACGTGGCAGGAGGCGAGCGTCGCGAGGGCGTTGGCCACGGAGTACCGGCCGGGGAAGGGGATCGACGCGGGACGGGCACGGCCCCCGTGCCACAGGGTGAACCGCGTGCCCGACGCGCTCACGACCAGGTCCGTCGCCCGGTAGTCCGCCGGTCCGTCGAGCGCGTACGTGGTCACCGCGCCCGGCATCATCGCACCGATCCCCGCGCCCACGGGGTCGTCGGCGTTGACCACCGCGTGCCGGCACAGGCCCTGGAAGAGGCGGAGTTTGGCGTCCCGGTAATCGGCCATCGTGCCGTGGTCGTCCAGGTGGTCCTGCGTCAGGTTGGTGAAGACGCCGACGTCGATGAAGGTGCGGTCCACCCGGTGCGTCAGCAGCGCCATGGAGGTGGCCTCCAAGACCACACTGCTGGTCGTCCGGTCGCGCATGTGGCCGAGCAGGTATTGCAGGTCGGGCGATTCCGGGGTGGTGAGCACGGACCGCGGCATCGGTATCTGCTCGTCGCCCATCCGGCTGCCTGCCGTCCCGATGACGCCCACCTTCGCCCCGGAGGAGAGCCGCAGGGCGGACTCGACCATGTACGAGACGGACGTCTTGCCGTTGGTGCCGGTGATCGCCACCACGTCCATGTGCCGCCCCGGCTCCCCGAAGTACCGCGAGGCCACGACCGCGGCCGCCCGCCGGGTGTCCGCCACCCGCACGACACACCCGCCCCCGGACGCGGGCACCACCGGCAGCGTCGGATCCGCCCCTTCCACGATGACGGCCACGGCTCCACGGGCGAACGCGGCGCCCACCGCGCTCGGCCCGCCTTCCTGGTGCCCGGGCACGGCGAAGAACACGGCACCGGGCCCGACCCGGTCGACGTCGAAGGTCACCCCCGTGGTGACCGCGACGGTGCCCGGCTCGCCCCGGAGTACGTGGTGGTCGTGTCCGGCCAGCAACTCGTTCAGCTTCACGATGATCCATTCGAAGTGGCGCGGACCCGGTCGTGCGGTCGCGGCCGGGCGGCAGCGCCGGC
Organism: Streptomyces sp. NPDC030245; assembly: GCF_055572995.1. Classification (NCBI taxonomy): domain Bacteria; kingdom Bacillati; phylum Actinomycetota; class Actinomycetes; order Kitasatosporales; family Streptomycetaceae; genus Streptomyces; species Streptomyces sp. NPDC030245. The sequence goes on from NZ_JBVICF010000003.1 coordinate 687,280, forward strand.
GGGAGCCGGGAAGCTGTGGTGGTGACGTGGAGCGGGGCGGAGACCGCCCGGAGAGAGCCGGGCGCGGTGGCGGCGGCAGCGATGGCTGCGGCGGCCGCGGCGAGTCGGCGCGTAAGTCGCTAACCGTGCTCGCGGGTTCGAGGTGCCCTCGTGCACCTCGTGGAACCCATGTGACCCATGTGGCCGAGTGTACGCCCGGGCGTGTCGTTCGGTTACCGGGCCGGGACGGAGACGCCCAGCCGGTCGGCCACGGTGGTGAGCGCCGTGCCGAGGGGCAGCGCGACCCGGGCGACGGCGAGCTGGTCGCCGCGGGTCGGGTCCTGGTTGACGATCAGCACCGGCTTGCCGCCCTGGGCGGCCTGACGGACGAACCGGAGCCCCGACATCACCGTCAGGGAGGAGCCGAGGACCAGCAGCGAGGTCGCATCCCGGACCAGCTCGCGGCAGTGCTCGACCCGCTCCGGCGGAACGGCCTCACCGAAGAACACGACGTCCGGCTTGAGGACCCCGCCGCACACCTCGCACGGCACGACGCGGAAGTCCCCGACCTGCTCGTCGCTGAGGTCGGCGTCCCCGTCCGGATTGAGGCCCGCGGCCACCGGCTCGAACCCGGGATTGGCCTCCTCCAGCCGCCGGGCGAGATCGCGCCGCGCACTGAGGGCGCCGCAGGAGAGACAGACGACCCGGTCCAGGCTGCCGTGCAGCTCCACGACGTCCGCGCTGCCGGCGCCCTGGTGCAGCCCGTCGACGTTCTGGGTGATCACACCGGACAGGAGGCCGTGCTCCCCGAACGCGGCGACGGCCCGGTGCCCCGCGTTGGGACGGGCGCGCCCGAAGAGCCGCCAGCCGAGGTGGCTGCGCGCCCAGTACCGGCGCCGGGCCCGGGGGTCCGCGGTGAACTCCTGGTAGGTCATCGGGGTGTGCCTGCTCAGGCTGCCGCCCTCGCCCCGGTAATCGGGAATGCCCGACTCCGTGGAGATCCCCGCCCCACTGAGCACCAGCACGCCACCGGCCTCCAGCGCACCGGCGACCGGCCCCGGATCCGTGGTGGCCGGTGGCAGGTCCGCGGGAGGACTCCAGGTCAGAGTGGGACGCATGCGCATGCGGCCAGGGTACGCAAGGGGCTCCCGGGGCACAGCGCATGCTCGGCCCGAACCGGCGTCACGAAGGCCGGGCGAACCGGCGTCACGAAGGCCGGGCCGAACCGGCGTCATGAAGGACGGTGGACGAACCATCGCTGCCCCGGATCCGTCGCCGTACAGGCGGCCGTCCGCAGCCGGGGACGCGGCCGCAGCAGGTCGTCCTGGGTCAGGCAGTCCCCACCGCTGCGCAACTGCCCCCGCCGCGTGAGCACCCACGGAGCCGCCCCGTCGGCGCAGGGAACAAGCACGACCGCCCCGCCCCGCACGCGCACACAACGACGGCCGCCCCCGCCTTCGTCCCCGGCCCGCAACTCCCCGTCCGCGAGACGCCACAGCTGCTGCACCGCCCCGGTGCAGGGCGCGGTGCTGACCTCGCCGCGGACACCGGTCAGGCAGAGCTCGGAATCCGTGAAGCCGGTGGCCGTGGAGCCGATCCAGGAGACGACGGTGCCGGGCCGGGGATCGGGGGCCCGGCGCTCGTAACGGCGTTCGAGCCAGCGCGCGTACCGCCCCGCCGCTCTGCGGGTGGGCGCGCAGTAATGTCCGGGGCAGTCGTTCCCCCGTCTCCGGTCGTGAACGTAGTAGTGCTCGAAGACGGCCGTCTTCCGGGCGGCCCGGACGGCGTCGAGATTGCGCGGGCGCGACGCGCTCCCGTATCCCTCGTACGCCGTCAGGCGAGGAGCTGTCCCCGCCGGGCGCGCCCGCAGGGTCGCCAGGCGGAGGTACCGGCCGGTGACCGCGTGATCGCTGTGGTCGGCCCACTCCTTGCCGGACGACTTCAGCGCGGTGTTGGCGAAGTCCAGCGTGCGTACGACGCAGGGCCGGAAACGCTCGATGAGGCCCGCCAACGTACTGAGCAGAGCCGGTTCCGTGTAACGGGCGGACCCGTCCACCGCGCCGAGCGAGCGGATCTTCGACCGGAAGAGAGCCAGCAGGCTCCCGCGCCGCGCCGCCTCCCTGCTCCAGCCGCCGTCGGGCAGCCGCAGGAAGACCAGCCGGATGTCCGGCCGCAGCGGTCCGTTGTCCAGGCGGACGCTGTGCAGTGTCCGACCTCCGGCCCGTACGGGTGAGGCTTTCCACGGGCTGGGCGCCCCGGGGCGCATCGGCCGGCCGGCGAGAGCGCTGTACGCCTGCTGTACGCCCATTTCGCGGCGCAGGCCATACCCTCCCGCCCACGCCAGATGCGCGTCACCCGCGGTCACGTACACGATGCGGAGGCAGCTCCCCCTGTCGAAGTCCTCTGCGATCGCCGGATTGATGAACAGCAGGTCGTCGTCCTGATGCGCCACCCCGACGAGCGTCGTGTCACGGCATTGGGCGCCGCCGGGCCACTGGGGCGGCGCGGGCACGGTGGCCGCCAGGGTGGCGAGGCAGAGGATCAGGAGAGCGATCAGCTGACGTGCGCGAATGGTGGGGAACCGTCCCGGGGGTCTGGTCCGTTGCTGTAAGGCCCGCGGAGGGCGGGCCGGTGGCGGAGTGTGTCGCCTGTGTATGTCGGCAGCCGGCCCGGCGTGTCGCAGGGCGTGCGGGCACCGAGCGGTGGCATGCCGGGGGAGCGCCGGCCCGCGAACGCGCCAGGACCAACCGCTCGGGTGGGCGCTTGGCGGATCGTTGACGCGCGGTGATTATGCTCGGCCCATGAACGAAGAGAGCCGGGGAGCGGGACCGACGAAGGCCTTGCGGCAGGTCGTCGCGACCCGCTACGTCGAGCCGCTGCGGGCCGGCGGTTCCGTGCCCGGCGTCGTCGAGGCCGACGACCTGGGGACGTACGTCGTGAAGTTCACCGGGTCCGCCCAGGGCCGCAAGGCGCTCGTCGCCGAGATCGTCGTCGGCGAACTCGCCCGCCACCTGGGCCTGCGCTTTCCCGAACTGGTCCTCGTGCACTTCGACCCGGCGGTCGCCGCCGACGAGCCGCACCAGGAGGTCCAGGACCTGCTGCACGCCAGCGCGGGCCTCAACCTCGGCATGGACCTGCTGCCCGGCGCCGCGGACTTCACCCCGGAGGCGATCGACGTCGACCCGATGGAGGCCGGCAAGGTCGTCTGGCTCGACGCCCTCACCGCCAACGTCGACCGCACGGTGCACAGTTCGAACCTGATGATCTGGCCCACCTTCGGCGTCCACGAGCCGAAGCTGTGGCTCATCGACCACGGCGCCGCCCTGGTCTTCCACCACCGCTGGGGAGCGTCGCCGCCCGACAAGGTCTACGACTTCCGCCACCACGCCCTGGGCGGCTACGCCCCGGACACGGCCGCCGCCGACACCGAACTGGCCCCGCGCGTCACGGAGTCGGTTCTCCGGGAGATCGTCGGCATGGTGCCGTCCCCCTGGCTGGCCGACGAGCCGGGCTTCTCCTCACCCGACGAGGTCCGCGAGGCCTACGTCGGTTACCTCCTGTCCCGCGCCCGCTCCTCGGCCACGTGGCTCCCGACGGACTTCCCGAGCAGAGGCGAACTGGCGGCGGCCGACGCGCGGCGCGCAGCCGCGACGGAGGCGGGCCGCCCGGCCTGGCTGAAGAAGGTCCCGGACCTGCACGGAAAGCCGCCGGCGGAACAGGACTGGTCGCGGCACGTCGGGTAGCGCGCGTACGCGACCGAGCCCCCGGCGCTGTGCGGTGCCGGGGGCTCGGTGCGGAACGGGTCCGTGCGGGTCAGCGCAGCTGCTCGTACGCCGGAAGGGTCAGGAAGTCCGCGTAGTCCGCGTCCAGGGAGACCTGGAGGAGGAGGTCGTGGGCCTGCTGCCACTTGCCGGCCGCGAAGGCCTCGTCGCCGATCTCCTCGCGGATCGCGGCGAGTTCCTCGGCGGCGACCTTGCGGGCCAGGTCGGCGGTGGCCGTCTCGCCCGTCTCGAAGACGACGCCCGCGTTGATCCACTGCCAGATCTGCGAGCGCGAGATCTCCGCGGTGGCCGCGTCCTCCATGAGGTTGAAGATGGCGACGGCGCCGAGGCCGCGCAGCCACGCCTCGATGTAGCGGATGCCGACCTGGACGGCGTTGACCAGGCCGTCGTACGTGGGCTTCGCGTCGAGGGAGTCGATGGCGATCAGGTCCTCGGGCGCGACCTTCACGTCCTCGCGCAGGCGGTCCTTCTGGTTCGGCTTGTCGCCGAGCACCGCGTCGAAGGACTTCATGGCGATCGGGACCAGGTCCGGGTGCGCCACCCACGAGCCGTCGAAGCCGTCGCCGGCCTCGCGGTCCTTGTCGTTCTTGACCTTCTCGAACGCGACCTTGTTGACCTCGGCGTCCTTGCGGGACGGGATGAACGCCGCCATGCCGCCGATGGCGTGCGCGCCGCGCTTGTGGCAGGTGCGGACGAGGAGTTCGGTGTACGCCCGCATGAAGGGGGCGGTCATCGTCACCAGGTTGCGGTCCGGCAGGACGAACTTCGAGCCGCCGTCACGGAAGTTCTTGACGATGGAGAAGAGGTAGTCCCAGCGGCCCGCGTTGAGGCCCGACGCGTGGTCGCGCAGCTCGTAGAGGATCTCCTCCATCTGGTACGCGGCGGTGATCGTCTCGATCAGGACGGTCGCGCGGACCGTGCCCTGCGGGATGCCGACGTGGTCCTGGGCGAAGACGAAGATGTCGTTCCAGAGGCGGGCCTCCAGGTACGACTCCGTCTTCGGGAGGTAGAAGTACGGGCCCTTGCCGAGCTCGATGAGGCGCTTGGCGTTGTGGAAGAAGTACAGGCCGAAGTCGACGAGCGCGCCGGGCACCGGCTTGCCGTCGACCTGGAGGTGACGCTCGTCCAGGTGCCAGCCGCGCGGCCGCATCACGACGGTCGCGAGCTCGTCGGCGCCCTTCAGCGCGTACGACTTGCCGGTGCGCTCGTCCGTGAAGTCGATGCGGCGCTCGTAGGCGTCGGTGAGGTTGAGCTGGCCGAGGATCACGTTCTCCCAGGTGGGAGCGGAGGCGTCCTCGAAGTCCGCGAGCCAGACCTTCGCGCCCGAGTTGAGGGCGTTGATGGTCATCTTGCGGTCGGTCGGGCCGGTGATCTCCACGCGGCGGTCGTTCAGCGCGGCGGGGGCCGGGGCGACCCGCCAGGAGTCGTCCTCGCGGACCGCGGCGGTCTCCGGGAGGAAGTCCAGGGTGGAGGTGCGCGCGATTTCGGCACGGCGCTCGGCACGCCGGGCGAGGAGCTCGTCACGCCGCGGCGTGAACAGCCGGTGCAGCTCGGCCACAAAGGCGAGGGCCGCGTCGGTGAGCACCTCTTCCTGCCGGGGCAGGGGCTCTGCGTCGACGATGGCCAGCGGCGACGGCGCTAGTGCGGACATGAGCTGTCACTTCCTTCAGAGAGCTGCACGGACGGTGCCGGGCGGACCGCCGGGCAGACGCGGTGGCACTGGGTGCCACAGGAGCCGAGGTACGGCTGCGGGCCCCGTCCGAGATAACGGGCCTTCTGGTCAGTGGATACTAGTTTCCTCATGGTGGAAGTTCAATGGTTTGTTGATGTCGAGATTCTTCTCGTCGACAGAACGTGTCGCTGAGTGCCACGACGGTCACTCCAAGTGGATCAGGTCCTCGGCCGTGTCGATGTCGTACGCCTGCGCCACGTCCCCGCACTCGATCAGCGTGAGCGCGCCGGAGTGCGCCCGCAGATAGTCGCGTGCCCCGCGGTCCCCGACCGCACTCGCCCCGATCCCCGCCCAGTGCGCACGGCCGAACAGGACGGGATGGCTCCGCAGTCCCTCGTACGCGGCCGCCGCGAGCGTCGTCGGCGACCGGTACGCGGCACGCACCCGGGCCGTCGCCGCCGCGCCGATCCCCGGCTGGTCGACGAGCGAGACCAGCGCGGCACACGCGCCGGTGCCGGCGAGCGAGGCGAGTCCGGCCCGCAGGGACGAGCCCATGCCCTCCTCCCACTCCGGGTTGTCCACCAGCACGCAGCCGGGCAGCGAGGCCCGCTCCCGCACGGCGCCGGCGGACGCGCCGAGCACCACGTGCACCCGCTCGCACCCGGCTTCGCGCAGCACCCGCACCGCGTGCTCCACCAGCGGCGCGCCCCGGTGCTCCAGGAGAGCCTTCGGCCGCCCGCCGAGACGCCGCCCGCCACCGGCGGCGAGCAGCAGCCCGGCGACCTCCCCCGCCCCGTCGGCCCGCCCGTTCATCGGTTCTGTCGTCATGGCTCCTGCATACACGCCGCGACGGCATGCGCGAAGTGGCGCATCCCGCACCGGGGACGGTTTACTGACCCGCGGCCCCCGGCGCCTGACCAGCGCCTCAAGGGCCGGTGAAGACGAACGAGAACAGCCGCACGGAAAAGCGCCGTGCGAGGGGGAGAGCTGTGTTGCGGAGCGTGGAGCAGACTCAGGTGACCGGGAGCGACGAGGACCCACGGGTGGCGCAACTGCGCGCCGCCGTCGCCCGGCTGCGCCGTGAACTCGCCGCCCACCCGGCCGAGTTCGCGGACCGCGGCATCGCCGAGGACGAGCTGGCGGCGCTGGCGGAGATGGCGTACGGCACCCCGGAGGTCCCCCGGATGCGCCGCTCCCTCCTCCTCGTGGCCGGCGCCATCGGCTCCGTCAGCGCACTGGCCGCGGGGCTTGCGTCGGTGCGGGGCGCGGTGGAGACGTTCGGCGAACCGAAGGGCCGCTGAGGCCGAGGCCGCCGAGCCCGGAGGATCGTTTCCGCAGGGCCCTGGGCAGGGGCAGGCCCTCATGCGACCCGGTGCTGCCGGGCATGGCCTCCAGCGACGCGGTGCCGCCGCCGGCGTGTGCGGTCACGCGACGCAGTACCGCCGCCGGGCGTGCGGTCACGCGATGCAGTGCCGCCGGGCATGGCCTCCAGCGCCCGCCCCCAGTGCCGCCGGGCGTGCGGTCACGCGAACCAGTGCCGCCGGGCGTGCGGTCATGCGACCCAGTGCCGCCGGGCATGCGGTCATGCGGTCATGCGACCCAGTGCCGCCGCCGGGCGTGCGGTCATGCGACCCAGTGCCGCCGGGCATGCGGTCATGCGGTCATGCGACCCAGTGCCGCCGCCGGGCGTGCGGTCATGCGAC